>CAVOUQ010000019.1:0-945749 GCA_963699635.1 uncultured Actinomycetes bacterium
TGGGATCCGGGGAGTCAAATTATGCAGAACAAAGCCAATCTGGCAGAGGGGCCAATCCTGCGAAACAAAGCCAATTGGGCCGGTCGGTCCGGACCCTGGCGGACGGATCGTGCGAAACAAAGCCAATTGCCCGAAGCGGGGCACCGAGGCGGTGTCCGCCCGTCAGGCGGACCGAGGGACCTGGAACAGACAATTGCGAGCGGAGCGCGGCAATCCGCCACTGTATGCCGGCCCCACCCCACGGGTCCGGCCACAGGACAATCCCGTTGCCTGGCCTGCCGTCGTGGAGTAGACTCCTCATCAGGCCCGGCCGACACGAAGGGCCGAATGAGTACGAATGAGTAATTTCGGATTGGATGGGTTCCTCCCATGCGAAAGCACAGATCCCTGGTCGTTCTGCTCGCGGCTCTGCCCCTAATGGGGCTGGGGCAAGAAAGAGCCAATGCCAACTCTGCCGAGGATGTCTCGAAGCTGCGTGCGCAGCTTCGTCCAGGGGTATACTCGCGGAGCGCCCGAGGCAGGAACGATCGAAGGGTACATGGGGGCCCTCCGACCGGACGGTTCCTGGCCGGACATCGATTATGCAAACAAGGAGCCGGGTTCATGGTTGACCGCCCGGCACCTGAGCCGGTTGCAGGCGATGGCGGAAGCTTACAACCAGCCCGGCCACCCGCTGGCCGGCAACGCCGAGTTGCGGGCCGCGATTCTCAAAGCCCTCGAACACTGGACGCGGAACGACTACGTAAACCCCAACTGGTGGTACAACCAGATTGGTGTGCCGGAGACTATGGCGCCGATTCTCATCCTGATGGGGGACACGGTCCCGGCCGATTTGAGAGAGCAGACGGTGCAGCGCGTCCTCGGCCGCAGCAAGATGGGCATGACCGGCCAGAACAAGGTCTGGCTGGCGGAAATCGCGTTCATGAAGGGGCTCATCGCGAACGACCCGAACCTCATGGCCAAGGCCCGAGAACAGATTCTCAGCGAGCTGCGGGTCACGACCCAGGAAGGCATCCAGCCGGACTACTCCTTCCATCAGCATGGGCCGCAGCAGCAATGGGGCAATTACGGCGGGGCCTTCGGCTCCGACATGATCCACTGGGCGAACATCTTCCAGGGAACGAGCTATGCTCTGACGCCGCAACAAGTGGAGGTACTTCGCGATTACCTGCAGGAAGGCCCCGCCTGGGCTCTCTGGAAGGGCCGCATGGATATCAGCGGCTGCGGCAGGCAGATCTTCCGGAATTGCCAATCCAGCAAAGGCCGCTCCGCTCTCCGTCAACTGGAGTCGATGAAGACGCTCGATCCGGGCGAGGCCGAGGCGTACGCGCGTTTGATCTCGTCCGGCACAGAAGCCGGCGCGAACACGCTGGTCGGCAACAAGCACTTCTGGCGCTCGGACATGACCCTGCATCGCCGGCCGACCTGGTACGCGTCCGTGAAGATGAGCTCGACGCGCGTGATCGGAGCCGAGACCTGCAACGGCGAGAACCTGCTCGGCCTGCACCTGGGCGACGGCGTCACCTACTTCTACCGGACCGGCACCGAATACAACGATCTCTTTCCGGTCTGGGATTGGCGGCGCCTGCCGGGCACAACGTGCCGGCAGGATCAGGGGTCCCTGGAGCCGAATTCGAAAGCCTGCCGGGGACGGAGCGATTTCGTCGGCGGTCTGTCCGATGGCGAGCGCGGCCTCGCGGCGATGGAGTACCTCCGCGACGGCCTGCGGGCGCGGAAGGCCTGGTTCTTCCTCGACCGCGCCGTCGTCTGCCTGGGAGCGGGGATCGACTGCAGCGATCCGGAAACCGTGTTGACTTCGGTGAATCAATGCGTCTTGAACGGCCGCGTGACCATCAGCGCGGATCAGCAGTCCCGCGAGATCGCAGAAAGGCCAATATTCCCTCGACAGACTGAAGTGGGTCCACCACGATGGGATCGGATACGTATTCCCCAACCCCACAACAGCGACGGTCGCCGCCCAGACGCAGAAGGGAGACTGGCACAGGGTCCACAGCCGTGAATCGACAAGGAGTGTCGAGCGCGACGTGTTCAGTCTCTGGATCGACCACGGCGCCAAACCGCACGACGCCCAGCTACGCGTACATCGTCATCCCGGATGTGGAGGTCTCGGTCATGCCATCGTTGTGCGATTCGCTGCCGGCCACGATCCTGCAACAGACGGCCTCCACGCTGGCGGTCGCAAGCCGGGAGGGAAAGCTCATCCAGGCCGTGTTCTTCGAGCCGGGCCGGGTGGCCTGGGGCGCGGACTCATCCATCGAGGTTGAGGCCCCCTGCCTGGTCGCGCTCGATGGCACGGCCGCCGTGACCCGCCTGCACGTGGCCGATCCCACCCACACGCGCAAAGCCGTAAAGCTTTGGCTTTCCGGCAGGTATACCGGGCAGCGGGGCTCAGTACAGCGAGGGCAGCAAGCGAACCGAACTGACGGTCAACTTGCCGCAGGAAGGCTTCGCCGGCCGAACGGTGAGCCTGGAGTTGCGACAGGAGTGAAGGATCAAGCTCACAGGGCCACACCTCTGTCGCCGGATATGTTCGTTTGGGTTCTGCCTCCCATGGTCAAATCGACTCCATCTTTGCGCAAGGCGTCCTGGAGATGAGCAACCTTCAACTCACGCGGCAAGATCCCCTGCTGGGCGGACAGGGCCGCGGCCAACCCTGCGGCGTGCCCCGTGGCCAGGCAATTGCCCATGCTCTTGCCCGCGGCCATTGCCACGTGCGTGGCGGAGATGCAGCGTCCGGCGGTCAGCAGGCCATCCACCTTCTCCGGCAGGATTGCCCGATACGGCACATCGTGGATCTTCATCCCGGTGAATTTGTATCCCATCAGGTCCAGGTAGCCGCTGCGCCAGGCGATCGCATCCTCGAAGGTCCGACCGCCGGCGGCGTCCTCTTCCGTCAGAACATACTGGCCCTTGACACGCCGGGTCTCCCGGACCGCGATCTGGGGACTGGTGGCGACCAATTCGATGTCCTTGAGCTCTTCACCACCGAATTCACGCATCGCCCGCGTCATTTGCAGCGCCTGGCGCCGGCTCACACACTCGGCCTGCGACCGCTGCATCGGGTCGGTGGTGTCGAACTGCCCGATGTCCCGCGTGCCCGTGTGATTGACCCAGTAGTAGTGGCCGTTGGAGACCGTGTGGAGTCCCCAACTCTGGGGGATCAGCGGGTACTTGCCTCGCGCCGCGTCGGCGGCCTTCTTGATGTTCGCGCGGCGCGCCTGTTGGGCCGGGACATTGGCCAGATTCAGCAGGAGCGTGCTGGGCATGCGCGGTTCCTTCGTTTCCATCATCGTTTCCGCGCCGGCGAAGCAGGCCACGTCCGCGTCGCCGGTGCAATCCACGATGGCCTTCGCACGAATCGTGGCCAGACCTTTCTTGGTGCCTACCACCACACCGGTGACCCGATTGCCTTCCACCAGCGCGTCTACGGCCGACAGGTGCACGAGGTACTTGCATCCCACCTCCTCCAAGGCGTCGAGCACGGCGACCTTGAGGTAATCCACGTTGCAGTACAGTTGATGCTGGCCGATGTACACCGCCTGATCGCCGTAGGCCAGCAGCTTCTGGATGAGCAGTTCGTGCACTTGAGAACGAGGCTTGCTTTCCGGCCGCATCTGGTTGATCGGCATTCCGAGCGACCAGGCGGCGACTCCGCCGAAGAAGCCGCAGCTCTCGATCAGCAGTGTCTTGGCCCCTGTCCGGGCCGCTCCCAAAGCCGCACCAATACCTGCCGGGCCTCCGCCGACAATCAGCACCTGGGGCTCGTAGGGAATCTCGGCCCGTACACGAACAGTCGGAAGATTGTCCGCAGAAGCCAAACCAGTGCCCACGGTGGCCGTCCCCACGGCCGTCAGGAATGTCCGGCGATTCATTTTCGGCTGTCTCTTCACGGTCTTCATCTCCTTTCCATCTGCGGCATGACATAGCAGTACGCCGTGTAGCGGATCTCGCTCCAGGCCAATTCCGGCAGCGGGTGACCGGGGAACAGCGGGATTTCCACCGGCGTGAATCGGATGCGGATACGGACTTGGGCCCGGCCGCGCGTGAGCTCGCGGGGCACCAGAAACTCATCGTCCCGGAACCGGCGGTTGGAAGTCTGGACGTTGTGCTGCGTTGCCCCCAGCTCCTCCTTCGGATTCGAGTACACGCAGGTGTTCGAGCCGGCCAGATACCAGATGCCGGCGGGCTGGAATTCGCCGATCGAGCCGCCGGTCTCCTGGCCACGAAGACCTCGGCACGCTGGTTCGGGAAAGAATAGTCGAGCTTGCGTCGCAGGAGCACGCCGAAATTCTGTGGGTCCAGCTTCAGGGTGAACTCGGACGACTCCCGTGGTCTTGCGGCCGAGGTCGCTGTGGGGCGAATAGATCTCCTTGCCCGCCAGGGTGTCCGGGCCCCACTCGTAGCGCGAGGTGATCTCGTACGGCTCGCCGGCCTGCGGCGAGGAATACAGGTGCATTCGCTCGCTCGGGATGTCGCCGATCCTCAACTCGTCCGTCGGCACCAGCGTGGCGAACGGCGCGCCGTACCAGTAGGCCACGGTCTCGTAGTGCTCGGTGGATTGGTTTTCGCCGCCGTGCTCCAGGCGGATGACGGCCCGGCGGCCGAACGGCATCAGGTCGGCCAGCAGGAAACGGTAGGCCGACTCGATCAGGTCCTCCTCGCCTTTCGCCTCCTTCGCACTGCGCGCGCCGCAGGGGTGGCCGGCCAGCGGGAGCGTCATGTTCAGGCCGCCCCAATAGTCGCCGCCGCCGCCCCACTCTTCGGTGCCGGTGCCTTGGGCCTGCGGCGTCTGGCTGTCGTCGAAGAAGAAGCGCGGGTCGCCCTCCAGCGTGTTGAGCACGCCACGGTGGGAGAAGATCCACGAGGTGCCCACGAAGCTGCCGGACCACTCGCCGCCGCCTTCGACCTCGCGCGTGTCGAGGAGCACGCAGGTCCTGGCCCGGTTCCGGCGCAGGATGGTCGCGATAGGTGGCGTGGAAGTAGCCGACTGCGTTGGCCGGAGCATCCAGCGGATGATACCGCAGCCGCCACTGGACGTCAGTGATGGCATCGGCGTCGCCGATAAGCTCGAACCGTGCCGACTTGAAGAATGGCATCGGGAAGTAGCACGCCAGGTGCACGCGGTCTTCTGCAGAAGCGGATGTGGATGGGAAAACCCTTGACCAGGAACTCGCGTCCCTCGCGGTTGTAGAGCGTGCCGGCGCCGAAGAACAGGGCCACCGGGGCGTCGATCGACGGCTCCGCCCGTCCGTCCCACGTGATGCGCAAACGCGCGCGGCCGAACGCAAGGGCCTGTTCTCTGGGCACGGAGAACTCGACCGCCCGCACCATCGCGGTGCGCCGGCGAGCGTGGTGAGCGCAACGGTCTGCTTGCGCGCGCGAGGCTGACTTCGCCGGAAAGCTCCTTCACGCCGAGGCGGTCGCCCTCCGGCGTGCCCGGATGCGGCGCCAGATCGGTCCCGGCGCGATTCAGCAGGTCCAGCACGTCCTGCGCCGGCGGCGTCTTTGCGTCCCACGACCGGATCGGCTGCGAGAGCGGCGCACTGCGGTCGTAGAGGTGATAGATGTAGTAGCCGGTGCCGTAGCGGGTGCGCGAGTAGGCCATGCGAAACGTCTGCTCGAACGGCAGCGGCACCCACATCAGGTCCGCCCCCTTGGTCGTGGACCAGGTCCACGCGAGCGGATTCGGGAAGACGGCCTCGGGCAGAAAGACGGTCTCCTTGAGCGTCTGTTTGGCATTGACCGGGTCGGCAGTGCCCGTCTCGCGGACGATATGGTCCACGCCGTCCACCTCATAATGCCACGGGCTGCCGTGCCAGTGATTGTAGCGGGCGAAATAGAGGACGCCGGGACCCGCCACGTCCAGCGAGACGTTGAAGTCGTCGGCGAGCTGATACAGGAAATGGCTGGCGTCGGCGCCCTCGTTGCCGCCGCGCCGGTCGTAGGTGCTGCGCATGTACGCCCGCACGCCGAGGCGCTGATAGGGCCAGCGCTCCCACTGGCGGTAGGCATCCAGGCCGACAGGCAGAATCGGAGGCTCGCCCGGCTCATAGCGACGCTGTGGGGCGTTTGTGTCGCGGCCATCTTGGCCGGGTTGTGCCGAAGGCGTGGGGACCCCAACCGCGATGAGCGCGTGGGAACCCTTCTCGCCTTCGGATGCCCTTACGGGCACACTATAAACGAGGGCCGCCAACACAAGGCCCAACACTCCCGCCGGAATCCCCCAGGTGTCTTGGTACACAGGTCTCTTCATACACAATGACTCCTCTGCATTGGTGCGCGTTCATTGTTTCTCGCCCTTGAGCATACAACACCGAAGAGGACGTGGCACGGACTATTTGGACGCCGGAGGGCCGCACGCCTGAAGACCGGGCGGCCACAGGGGGCCTGATCTCTATCGGTACCGATGAAGTCCGAGGTGGATTCGGCCGATGAAGAGACGACTGTCGGCTTGGCACACCTGATGTCAAGGAGCACACGGGATGCAGATACGATTGTAAGGAGATCATCTTATGGGACTTCGCCAGACGATCTCGGAGTGGGTCACGATCATCAAGGACGCCCTCGATTTCGGGCCGGAATTCCCTGATGCGATGGAAGCCCGCCGCGTCCTGTTCGCGCAGGAATCGGCCCGGCTGCAACATCTGCTCGAACAGACGCAAAAAGCCTCCCAGGAGAAGGATCAGTTGATCGCCAGACTCCAGGCCGTCGGCGCAGTCGCCGGCAATATGGTCGTCGATGGACCCGCCTACTACATCAGGAAGGCCAACACCCTCGAGGGCCCGTTCTGCACCTCCTGCTTCCAGCGGAATCATGAGATCATGCGCATCGCGCCTGCCCCCAAGCCGAAGGGCAGCCGATGGGACCCCCGCCGACTGGGTCCAGTGTGCCAGGTGCAGGACCCCGTTTCGCTCGGATCGAATCAGCCAGTACCTGAATCCGGTTCGAGTCCCCACCGGCAGTCTCGCGCCGAGGCAGCCTCTCCCAAGCGCGACGAGTCGCGTATGGCGCCCCCCACCAGCCAGGGGACAGGACCGGACGACAGACGACCAGAAGACAGAAGACAGAAGACAGAGGACGGAACTGCAATCCCATCCGTCCTCCGTCCTCCTTCATCCGCCCTCCGATGCCGAGCCCAAGCCGAACCCTCCCCAAGCGCGAACGGACGCCCTGGGAAGGGGCACCCCAACGCAGAAGGATGCGTTGGGGACCCCGAGCCCGAGCCCAGATCCCATTCCTCGCGTTGAGGACCCCAAGCCCGCCTCGGCTCAGATTGCAGTTTCTCCCCAGGAAAGCGACTGCGCCCAAGCCGGTCAAGACAGCGCGCAAGGCCGCGCAAGGAACCCAAACGCGACACATCGCGTTTGGGAGAGGCTCCCACCGGTGAGACAGGACCGGTGGAGGAGGCTCCTCCCTCGCAAGGCATCGTGATTGAAGAGCCCTTCCCCAACGCCGAATTCCGCGTTGGAGGCCCCCAGCCCGAGCCGAACCCGATCCCGGACCCGCAAGCAAAGGACCAGCGATCCGAGAAGGCGGTGATCACCGACCGCTCGAAACGGGCTCAGTGACTCCTGATCATAGAAGCACGGTCAAACGAGTTTGGCCATGCCACCCGACGCGACGGCGACCATCTTCTCTTGCACCCCCGTGGGTTTCCCAAGATGCTGGGTTGCTACGTGCCACGGTTCTGTCGTGCCCGCCGCATGAAGTTCCGCGCTGGATTTCTTGTTGACACGCCGTGCCCCGCCGTGTTGTTATCTTCTACCACGCGCCTCGATGCCTGGGACCGGCAGCGCGTGAGACAGGTCCGTGCCATGAACAGCAGGAGAACAACATGCCGAACATCGGGATAGTGCTAAAAGAGGAGATCTCACGACTGGCACGCAAGGAGGTCCGGAGACAGACGCAGGCTCTCCGGAAAGCATCCGGCCAGTACCGCAAGGACATTGCCGACATGAAACGCCGGCTCTTCGACCTGCAGCGCAAGGTCAACCCGCTCCAGAAGCAGGTGCTCAAGACCGTTCCATCGGAGGCCGCCAAAGCCGACCGCAGCGTGCGGTTCACCGCCAAAGGCCTGCGCTCCCAGCGACAGCGGCTGGGCCTGTCCGCCGCGGATTACGGCAAGCTCGTCGGCGTAACGGGGCAAACCATCTACAGTTGGGAACACGAGCTCGCCCGGCCGCGCAAAGGACAACTGCCGCGCATCGCCTCGCTGCGGCACCTGGGCAAGAGAGAGGCCCTGGCCCAACTGCAGCAACTGGCCCGTGGGACTCGCAAGAAGTCCCGGTAGCCGGCCTTCTTTCACAATCGCCTATCTTGGACGAGCCTTCGGGGCACAGTACGCCTATGACCATGAATCTCCGCAATGGATCTTTAACGTTTGTTGTTCTGCTCGCGAGCCTGGTGGCCGGTGTCACAGCCCAGGCCGAACCCTGGCCCGGCTGGCGCGGGCCCGCGCGGCGACGGCACCTGCACCGAGCCAGGCGTCCCCACGAACTGGGACGTGAGCCACGCACTCTGGAAAACGGAAATTCCCGGCCGCGGGCACGCCTCCGCGATTGTCTGGGGTGACCGCGTCTGCACGGTCACGGGGCTGCCCGCCACCAAGGAGCGCGTGCTCCTGTGCCTCGATCGCGCCAGTGGGAAGATCCTCTGGCAACAAACCGTCGTGCAGGGGCCGCTGGAGCCTCAGAACAAGGAAAACAGCCACGCCTCCGGCACACCGGCCACCGACGGCGAGCGGGTCTACGTGGCCTTTCGCGTCGGCGACGAGATCGTCGTGGCCGCGCACGAGCTGGCGAGCGGCAAACAGCTCTGGCTGGTCCGGCCGGGGACGCATACCGGCGAATGGGGGTTCAGCAACGAGCCGGTGTTGTTCCAGGACAAGGTCATCCTGGACGGCGACAGCAAAGGCGATTCCTTTCTGGTGGCGTTGCGCCGGACGGACGGAAAGACGCTCTGGCGCGTCCCGCGCACCCATCAGGGGATCAGCTACAGCGCCCCGCTGATCCGGGAGATGGCCGGCCGCACCCAACTGATCCAATGCGGCGACCGCTGCGTGACCAGTTTCGACCCGGACACGGGCCGGCAGCTCTGGACGGTGGACGGCCCCTCCGAAGAATTCGTCGCCACGCCGACGTACAGCGAAAAGGCCGGCCTCGTGTTCATCAGCAGCAGTTGGCCCAAGCGGGACCTGCTCGCGATCCGCCCCGACGGCAGCGGCAATGTCACCGAAACCCACGTTGCCTGGCGTGACAACAAGGGAGCCCCTTACGTCCCCTCCCTGCTCGTCGCGGGCGATTTTCTGCTCAGTATCAACAACTCCGGCGTAGCGTTCTGCTACGAAGCGGCCACCGGCAAAGTGCTCTGGCAGGAAAGGCTCGGGCGGCACCATGCCTCACCGGTCCTGGTCGGCGGATTGGTCTTCTTCATCAACGACGACGGCCAGATCAACGTGGTCAAGCCCGGCACCCGGTTCGAGCGCGTGGCAAAATACGAGCTCGGCGAGTCCTGCTACGCCTCCCCGGCCATCAGCGACGGCCAGGTCTTCCTGCGCGGCTTCCAGCACCTCTTTTGCCTCGGCCGCAAGGCAGATTGAAAGCGGCCGGACGAGAAATCGGCTCATGAGCTCCTGGCATCGACGAAGGGACTCGTCGTTATCAGGGATAATACGGATTGCGATTGATACGCTCGTGGATGGTCCCTGAAAACCCCGCTGGTGCTCTCGGCTGTGCGGCGGGACAAAGACAAGAGGGGTGTTGCCCTGGGTACCGCGCCCCTGGTGACGCAGGGGTCGGAGGTTGAAGCAACACCCCTCTTTATAGACGATTCTCGATGCGCAAATGTAGATGGGAAAATGGGAATAACATGGCCCTGCCGGGATTCGTCTATCGGTTCGCGTCAATCCCCCGGGCCGTGAAATTCCTGAATCCGAAGTCCTTGTTGGACCCGACGCCCCGACCGCCATCGCACGAAAGAAATGTTCCGATGCCGGGATTTCCCGTCTTGTACGTGTCATCCTTGACTTGGGCCTTCTCGACGCCGTTGACGAATACCGTGATCACATTGCCCACGATGGAGGCCTTGAGAATGTCGCCATCCTTGAGGCCGTAGTTGACGCCGCGTTTGTCGGCCAGATACGTGAACTTCCCCAGCGGGCCCTCCCATCGGACGATTTGCAGGTACGAGGAGCCATCGTTCACACAGCGGGCAAAGCACTCATAGCCGGTAGTCCGATGGGCGGAACTGGTCCAGCGCAGGAGAATCTCCACTTCCTGGTGGCAGGAGGGATCCGGCTTGGCGATGCGCACCTGTCCCCAGGCCTCCTGGTCCGGCCGGAAACCCCGCCAAGTGCGCATAGGAATCATCATACCGATAGATCCCTTTGTTGGTCCCTGTTTGCGTCCCATAGGCCAAGCCGCGTGTCTTGCGGATCTTCGTCCAGTCGAGGCCATTATTGTTCCACTTCCCCCCTTCCGAGAGCGGATTCTCCTCACCCTCGAACGTGGTACTGTACTGCACCACGGCGTTACTCTCACCGCTCAACGACTGGACCGCGGACCCGCCCATCAGTAGGGCCACGAAGGTGGTGACCGCCAACACGATGGAATCTCTTCTCATGCTCTCTTGTCTTTCAGGCTTCGGGACCCCTGACAACTGGGGTCATGCGGCTATTCTACAGCTTCTCTCTGTTCCGGTCAGCAAGAACAATAACAGGATTGAAAGGACTGCATCTCAATGCGTCTTCAATCTCATCTTGCCATCTCTCCTTAGAAACTCTGGACCCCTCAGGCTGGGAAGCATCAAACAGTTCCCAGGCTTGTTTCTCATTGCCGCTGTAGATCAGGTCAAACATCGTGCTAAAGAGTCCTGGGGGCGGGAGAATCTCGCCGGCCCACCAGGGATCGTCCTGGTATTTCAGGCTCAGCCCGTGAAGTTGCTCCTCAGACAATGGGGGTTTGGCCATCAGCTTCTTGTTGAGAACAAACTTCCCCTGCGTCCGGTCAAACGATAACACGACCTGAGGGCATGGGGAATCGGCATTGCAGCAACCGCCGAAGGAGCAGTACGCCTCGTCGCCGCCTACGAGTTCATCGGCTCCATCTCCATTCGCATCCTCGCGTTTGACAGCAGCCAAGCCCGCAATTACCCCAATTTCCTTGACGCCGGAACCATCCAGTTCCAAGACAAGATACTTCGAGCCGCGGTCACTGGCCGAGCCGTTCCATTCCTTGATCACCAGATCCGACACGCCGTTTCCGGTGACATCGGCACCAAAGCTCTCCACAAAGAATGCCTGCGTACCTGAATGGGAGTAGATCTTCCGCGGTACTTGCGGCTGTCTGCCCCACTCCTCAGGTCCCATCAAGAGCTCAAAATAGGCCGTGCCATTTTCCCAGTTTCTGTAGGTCCTGACACTATAGCGCCCACAGTTCTCTACAGACTCCAGTTTATACATGAACTGAGGATAGACAAGGTACAGCAGGAACGACAAGGCAACTGCCAGCAAGAGATTCAGCGCCATCGAGAGCGCCAGCTTCTTGTTCTTCGCCAAGTTCATATCTCGCCTTTTCAGAGGATGACTGGGGCCCGTGATCCTTCTCAACATGTGGTGGGCGAAGCCCACCCTACCGCTGACGCCCCACCTGACCCCTTTCCAGTTACCAGGTGTTTTCGTCTTCGGGGTTGGGGAGGGGGACGGACCAGTGGCCGGAGGCGATGAAGCCTTTGTGCAGGGGGTCCTTGGGCTGCGGAGGCACGCCGAGATAGGGGAGGATCTTGTCGAGGATGGCGCCGGCGACCGGGGCCGCGACCGTGCCGCCGGTGTAGCCCTTGCGGAGCTTGGTGTTGGGCTTACGGATCGAGACGAGGACGACGACCCTGGGATCTTCGGCGGGCGCGCCGCCGATGAAGGAGGCGGTGTAGGCGTTGGGCAGATAGCCCTTGCTGCCGGGCGCGGCCAGTTGGCCGGTGCCGGTCTTGCCGAAGACCTCCCAGCGGTCGAGCTTGGCCTTGGAGCCCGTGCCGGCCTTGTCGTTGACGACCGCGACCATCGCCTGCGTGACGAGCCACTGGGCGACTTCCGGCTTGATGATGTAGCCGACCCGCAGTTGCGACGGCCGCATGTCCACGACCGTGCCATCGGCGGTGACCATGGCCCGGACGATGTGCGGCCAGACGACCCGCCCGCCGTTGGCGAGCATGCAGAAGGCCCGCAGCATCTGGAGCGAGGTCACCGAGACTTCCTGCCCGAAGGCGATGCGCGGGGCACTGTAGCCGGTCCAGCCGCCGGGCGGGCGGAGCATGCCCTCGGCCTCGCCCGGCATCTCCAGGCCCACCTTGCGGCCGAAGCCGAAGAGCCGCAGACCTTCGTAGAGCCGGGGCGGTCCCAGCCGCTGGCCGATCTTGGCCATGCCGATGTTGCTCGAGACCGTGAGGATCTCGCGCAGCGTCAGATCGCCGAAGCCGTTGCGGTACTCGCCGATGTGGCCGAAGCCTTTGCCGTGATAGTTGCCGTTCTCGCAGAAGATCGTCTCGTAGCGATTGACGACGGCGGTGTCGAGGGCGACCGCCGCGACGATCGGCTTGATGATGCTGCCCGGCTCGTACTGGTCCGTCAGTCCCCGATTCGTGAAGCAGCGCGGGTCGGCGTGCCGGGCGTCGGCGGGATCGTAGTCCGGCAGCGAGACCATCGCCAGGATCGCCCCGGTCTTCGGGTCCGCCACCATCGCGGTCGCCGCTTCCGCCTCGAACTCCTTGTACTGCTTGTACAGAGCCTCGCGGACGAACTGCTGGATCGTCGCATCGAGGGTCAGGATGACGCCGGAGCCGTGCATCGGCGCCTCGTTGTCCTGCTCGTCCTTGAGGCAGAAGCCCAAGGGGCGGCGGTGCACGTCCACCAGGAAGGTGTGCAGAGCCCCCTTGCCCCGCAGGTCGCGGTCGAAGGCGTACTCGATGCCCTCGATCCCCCGGTTGTCGGCGCTGGTGAAGCCGACGACATGGCTGGCCAGGCGGCCCATGGGATAATTGCGGCGCCAGTCGTAGCGGACTCCGATACCGGGGACTTTCTGCGCGGCCGCGGCACTCGGCTTCCGTCGCCTGGATCTTGAGGACCGCATAGCCGGGATTGTTGCTGTCGACGATGCGTTTGCAGATTTCGTGCGCGCCCATGTCGAGGATCGGCGCGAGCCGGGTCGAGGTCTCCTTGGGATCTTTGATGGTCCTCGGCTCGGCGAAGATGGTGCGGATCTGATCGCTGGCGGCCAGGACCCGGCCGCGCGAATCGAGGATCGCGCCGCGCTGCGGCTCCAGGGGCAGGTAGGCCCGCTGCTGGATCAGGCTCTTTTCGGCGAAGCGGTCGGCGAGGATATACTGGAGGTAGATGCACCGCGCCGCCAGGCCGAGAAATGCGACCACCACCAGGGATAGAAAGACGATGATCGTCACGAGCTGGCGTCTGTCGCCCTCGGCGGACGCTGCACCATCGACCTGAACTTCCTTGCCGGCGTTGTCGGACTGCATGCGCTCCCTTGTGGTGGTGATAGGTTCTATCAGCCCCATCGGTCCTATGGGTCCTGGGGGACGGATGGGACCTACGTGCCTTTCCGTTTGGCGCGGCCGGGCTCAACTGTCGCCGGCCGAGCGACCCGCGAGATCGAGGCCGGGTTGACCAGGCTTTCCACGCGAAGCTGCTTTTGCCACAGTTCCTGCTGCAAGCGGCCCTGCTCGATCTTGCACATGCGAACCTCGTAGAACGTCCGCTTGTCCGCTCCGCGCAGATACACGGCCACGATCAGCGTGGCCGCGAAGAAGAAAACGACCAGAACAAAGCAGAAACGAGAACTCATGTTCACTTCGCCGGCAGGCGCAGCCGCATGCCTACTTTGAGCGCATCCTGGCTGGTCAGGATCTCGGCGTTGAGTTTGTGAATCTCGTCCCAGCGCGAGCCGGCGCCCAGCTGGCCGGCCGCGATCTTCCACAGGTTATCCCCATCCTGGACCGTGTACCAGCGGTCCTCCGGGGTCGGCGGCGGCACGGCGGCCGGGGCCCGTTTCCCTAAGGACTCCACTTTCTCGAAGAGCGCCTTGGGCAGCATATCGGCCGGTTTGTTCGGATTGGGCGCGGGCGTGGTCGTCGTCTTGGCGGCGGTCGTGAGCGTCGTCGCCGGCTTCGACAGCGGCGGCAGCGGCGGCGGAATGACGAGCTTCTGGCCCGCCTTGACCTCGGCGGGCGACGGCAGCAGTGTCAGATTGGCCTGGTAGATCCGGTCGATATTAGCGAACCGGTTGCCTTCCTCGGGACCATAGAGCTTCTTGGCAATCGCGGGCAGGGTATCCCCAGCCACTACGAGGTAGGTCTTGCTGCCGGGGATGGTCACCGGCTTGGGCGCGACCGGCGCGGGCTTGGCCGGCTCAGGGCCGTCGGTCGCCTTCGTGAGCAGCCCGGCGGGTTTGGGCTCGGATGGCGATTCGACTTGGGGTGGCGGAACCGCCGCCACCGGCTGATGCGCACTGGCGGCGGGCTGGTCCGGCGCCGGTTTCGGCGTATCCATGCTGAACGTATCCCCCCGATTCGGCGGCACCTATGACAGGGAGTTGGTCCAGCAGTTTCCCAATGGCCGGCAGCGGCAGACTGAAGCGGATGCTCGTGTCACTGGCCGTCGACGGCTGCGAGGCCTGCGGCCCGGACGGCTGCGACGCCTCCGGAACGGCCGGCTTCGGCGAATCCGCGGCGACCGGCGCGGGCTCGCTGCCGGTCCGCGGCTGATCCAGCAACAGTTCGGGCACCGCCTTGCCTGCGATGCCGGCCTCGAAGTCCTCGCCCGTGATGGCGGTCACGTCTGCTCTGCCCACCGTCGGCGGCCGCAACGAAGGCAGGCCGTTGATGACGAAAGCGATCACAAAAATGAATACCAGTCCCAAGAGCAAGCCGATCTTCGCGTCCGACGTCATGGTTCTACTCCGTTCACACCGTGTCACTCATCCCTGCGTGGGTCGTTGCATCCTGCGCCTCGCGGCCTCAGGTCTTTTGTGCAATTCTCAATTTCGCGCTGCGTGCCCTGCGATTGGCGGCGATCTCTTCCGGGCTCGGGCGTAATCGGCTTCTTCGTTCGGATGCGGTAGATGCCTTCCCGCTGCCTTTCCTTGAAGTCGCGCTTCACCAAGCCGTCTTCGAGACTGTGATAACTGATGATGGCGATGTAGCCGTCCTTTCTCAGCAGACTCGGCGCCGCCAAAAGCAAGTCCCGCAGATTGTCCAACTCGTGGTTGACGGCAATCCGCAGGGCCTGAAACGTTCGCGTCGCCGGATGTCGCGCCTTATGTTTGCCGCCGGGCGTCCGCAAGGCACTGGCCACGACCGCGGCCAACTGTCCCGTCGTCGTGATCGGCTCACGCTGCCGATGCTGCACGATGTACCGGGCAATCCGCCGCGACGCCCGATCCTGTCCATACTGAAAGATCAGGTCCGCCAGCGATTTTTCGTCAAAGTCGTTGATTATATCGGCCGCCGTGACCTCCAAGCTTGCGTCAATTCTCATGTCTAACGGCATATCCGTACGAAAACTTAGCCCAATTTCACTATCGGTGATTTGTCCCGAGCACAGGCCCAGGTCCGCCAGGAGGAAGTCCACCTCCTTGATGCCCAATTCAGCGAGACGTTCCGCGACCTGGGAGAAATTGGATTGGAGGAGAATGACCTTGCAGGAAAGGGCCGCCAACCGTTGCCGGGCCCGCTCCAGGGACTTGGGGTCGAGGTCCAACCCGACCAGCGTGCCCGCCGGGCCCAGTTGTTCGCCGAACAGAAAGCTGTGACCTCCGTGTCCAACGGTCACATCGACCATCACCCCATCCTGAGGACAGCTTATCTGTTCGGCTAAAGCTCCGGCCAAAACCGGAACGTGTTCTACGTTCGCATCGTTCACCGCTGCCTCGCCTCACCTCGACCGATCCCACCGCGTGGCACGGGGATCGTTGGCCCGTGCTCGCAAGCCGATCACACCGTCAAACCGGTTTGGCGGTGCCACCGACCGACAGGTCGAAACCCGCTTCACCCACCTCGCGCCGGCAGCGACTTGCACGCCCGAGGGGCGCATCCGGTCCCGTCAGCCCAGGACCAACGTTTCGGCCTGCCGCTTGAGCATCTTCACATGAGGCGAGAACGTGATATTCCGCAAAGAGACTGCTGCTCTGCTGGAGCCGCTCCAGCCGCTCGGCGAGGATCGCCATCGCGGCGTGCGTCTGCTCGTCCACGGGCCTTTCGCCCGCCAGAGCCTCATTGATGATTCGAAGGTTGTCCATCCTGGTCACTATGCCTCCCACGCAGCGTCACAACTCCTTGGTCTGCTGTTGCATAACGAATTGCCGTGCCTGGGTCATCTGCTGCTGGTACTGGGGCATGTGATCGCTCAGATACTGCTCCCAGTCCTGCGTGTTCCACAGCTCGATGTGGTCCCGGACACCCACCAGCGTGATCTCCTCCTTGAGACCGGCCCGCTTGCGAAGCCTTTCGTTCAGCAGCAGCCGGCCCTGGTTGTCCAACTCGATCTTGCTCGACATAGCGAAGCTGATACGCTCGAAGGCGACCGCTTCATCCGGCGCGGTCGCCCCCGGCGCCACCGACAACACGAGCCGCTCGAAATCCTTTTCGGGGTACAGGCACAGAATGCCATTCGCCCCCAGGACCAGATAGAAATTGGCGCCATGCTCCTCGGCGTCGATCTGGTTCCTGAGCTTGTTGGAGACGAGCACACGGCCCTTATCATCGACTACGTGCTGGTACTCACCTGTTAATAGCAGCATGGCATCTGTCCCACTCGGTCATCTTCTGGAGGGGGATTTTACCATTGGCCCCCACATTGTCAACACTCTTGCCCACTTTTTTGGGAATTTTTTCTGACATTCTGTCACGGGACAGTCACTGTCTCACTGCAGTAATCGGTGCAAGTATCAGGGTTTATGCACATTTCGCATCTTGCCAACGCCCCAATTCACAGAAACGACAATGTGGTGAAGTTTCCCTGAGAAAGCCCCCTGCCGCTGCCGTGCATGTCACCGCTTTCCTGTGACTCTTTTATAGGACTCCCATCGTGAGAATCCCTATTCCGTGTGCCCGATCCCGACTACATTCAATTCGGCACCCTGCGCGTTTTCAACGACGACACGCTCTCCCCCGGGCGCGGTCTGGCCTCTGCACCCGCACCGCGAGATCGAGGTGGTGACATACTGTGCCGAAGGCGAGTTCCGGCACGCCGATGAGCACGGCAAAGGCGGCGTCCTCCAGAAGGGTTGGGTCCAGCACACGACTGTCGGCAAGGGCATGTTCTACTCGGAGATCAACCACCGGCCGGATCAGCTCATGCGCTTCATCCAGATGTGGTTCATGCCGCACACGCCCGGGCTCAAGCCCGCCGTGCAGCAGAAGCAGGTGGAACGGGAGGAACGAACCAACCGGCTGGTGCCTTTGGCGTCGAACGACGATCCCGGCAGTCTCCCGATCGCCGCAGACGCCAAGGTGTACTCCTGCTTCCTCCAGAAGGCCGAGACGGTGGCTTACCGGCTCCCCGAAGGCCACGGCGGCTACCTGTACGTGGTGGAAGGAGGCGGCGTCTTCGTGGGCGATGAGGCCCTGCGTCACCTGGATGCCGCCCTGATCGTCGGCGAGCCCCAAGTGCGCCTCAAGGCCCAGGAAGACGCCGAGTTGCTCCTGGTCGTCGTCGCAATGAGAGCGCTCACCGGCACAGAAGGAGCGTTAGAACGATGAACAGGATACTGCCGCCCACGGCGAAGAGGCTCCCCACCAGCCGCCGGCGCGGCCGGCGCAGCCAGATGTAGAACCCCGACAGGACCCACATCCACATCGAAATCGTCACGACATCGACGAGGGCCGCCCAGGCCACATAGGCAAAGTATGGTTGCTGGTAACCGAAGCGAAAGTGCAGGGCGTGGAGCAGGCGGAAAACGGAGAATGGCTGCATCCTCTCCACCACCAGCAGCCGGGCGGCGCGGCGCCAGGTGACCCGATAGGCCCCCGCCGCATTGGGGTGCATGATGACCATCTGGGGCGCATTGGGGTTGCCCACGATGTTGTGGGCGCCGGGCAGGCCGACGCGGTCCAAGATGACGACCGCCCGTTCGGGGGCGGTCCGGGGGAACGTCTCGTCCGGGGTAAACGGGACCTCCCGCACCGGTTCCCACTTCGCCGGCGTGATCTTCAGCCGCTCGATGAGCCACTTGTTGTGGTTCAGGAAAAAACCGCTGGTCGCATACACCAGGAACCACGGGGCCAGAAACAGGCCGGTATACAGATGCACGGAGCGCACAACACTATCGATTCGCCCCCAGCGAGGATTGGCCATACGAGAGATTCCTGCCTGCAGTCACGAGTTGGAACGGGTCGTTACGAGTACGGGATTGTACCCCGCCAGACCGCCTCCGGCAACATCCTGAAAGAAAGAGCGTGCACGACCGTTCTTGTGCGGGTGTCTTGGCCCGGCAGAGACCACCGCCGGAAAAGGGGACATTCTACTTTTGCCTCCGGGAAGGAGAAAAGCAGAATGTCCCCTTTTCCTCCTACGGGGATGCCACAGGTGTGCAACTTCTTGTTCGCACAAATTGCCGGGCACGTGGACGCGCTCAGGCCGGGTAGGCGTACCAGGCAATCAGCTCGAAGGCCCAGATGTGCAAGGGGTCGTTGAGGAGCTTGTCGTGCTCGGCGGCGCTGATCGTGTAGAAATGGGCACTGCCGGACCAGAAGCGGTAGACCGCGCTCGTTCCCTGAGGGTGCGCGCCCACGGAATAGGCGTAGAAGGCCACACCTTCATCCGTCCACACATTCGAGTAGTTGTTGATGAGCTTATCGCGCTCCGCCTCGCTCATCGTGTAGAAATGGGTCTTGAGCGAGGCCGACCAGAAGCGGTGGACGGGCGCTGCGATCGGATCCGTGGCACCCGCAAAGGCGTAGTAGGCCACCTGCTCGTAGGTCCAGATGTCCGAGTAGTTGTTGACGACCTTGTTCTTCTCGCCCTCACTGATCGTGTAGAAGTGCCGCTGCAAGACCGGGGACCAGAAGCGATAGACGGGACCGGGGGTGGTGACCGACGCGGCGGCCGAGTACTGCCCCTCGTTGTGGCCCAGTGACCTGTCCCGGGTCTTCACCACATACGTGTACACTGTGCCGAGCGACAGACCGGTGTCCTCGTACTCGTTGCTGTCCTGCCAGCCGCTGTCCGTCGCCCCCGGATTACCGCTGGTCTCGTGGAAGTAATACTCCACGCCGCTGATATCGGTCGCCACGTTCGCCGCCATGAAGACCGAGCCGGTCCCCGTGGCATACGGTGTGGCCGCCCAAGTGCTTGGACTGGGAGCCGGCGGCGTGATGTCTGCGTCGGTCATGGCCGAAGCCGGATCGGAAAAGCCGGTCTCATTGTGGTTGGGCGACTTGTCGCGGGTCTTCACTTGGTAGACGTACGTCGTGCTCGGAAGCAGCCCCGTGTCTTCATAGGTATTGCTATCCTGCCAACCGCTATCCGTTGCCCCGGGATTGTCGCTGATTTCGTCGAAATAATATTCCACGCCGCTGACATCGGCGGCCGTCATGGCCGCCATCTGCATGGAGGTCGGGCCTGTCGGATGCGGCATCACTGCCCACGCGCTCGGATTCGGAAGCGGCGGCGTAGTGTCCGCGTCGGTCATCGCCGAGGCCGGATTGGAGAAGCCGGTCTCGTTGTGGTTGGGCGACTTGTCGCGCGTCTTCACCTGGTAGACGTACGTCGTGCTCGGAGACAGCCCCGTGTCTTCATACGTGTTGCTGTCCTGCCAACCGCTGTCCGTCGCCCCCGGATTGCCGCTGATCTCGTCGAAGTAATATTCCACGCCATTGGCATCGGTCGCCGTCATGGCCGCCATCTGCATCGAGGTCGCGCTGGTCGGATGCGGCATCACCGCCCACTGGCTCGGATCCGGACTCGGCGGCGTGAAGTCCGGCGGACCGACCACCACGTGGAGCGGCGGCGTCTGCGTGGTCGAGTTGACGGCCGCGTCGAACACCTGAATTCTGTACCACCAGTCGCCTTCCGCGGGAGGAGTATCCGAGAGGTAACCGGTGACCGGCCCGTTCCCCGAGGCGGAATTCTGCGCGATGAACTGCCAGGTGATCAGGTCATTGGTTCGCCACAACTCGACGCTGTTCAATCCCAATCCGCCGCTGTCGGAGACCGTGTAGTCGAAACGAAAGCTGCCGCCCAGCGGGACCGAACTTGGGGAAACGCTGACACTGTCAATCGTCGGCGGCGTCGCGTCCTGGACGTCCAAGGGCCCGGCCAGAAGTCCATCCGTCCCACCACTGTAGGTCGCGCCGGGTGATGCCTCGAGGGTCAGGACGGGCGCGGACTCCTGCTGCTTCTCAGGACTCTGCTCGTTCAGATTGACATGGATGGCCTGGCCGGCAGGGACAGCTTCACCGGCGAGAGTTGGTGGGATGACTGCCAGATCCGCGCTGAAGAAGGACGCGCGGCTCCAGCGGCTCGAAAGGGCAGGACCCTGCACGGGGTGTCTTCTCCGTCGCGCCGGTTCTAAGCCTCAGCCAGTGTACGATGCCGGTCAACACCTTTACTCCCCTTACATCCAACCACTCTTACTACTATATAGTGCCTCCGGGGTTCTATCTGTAACGCGCCCGCCCGTACTTCTGCGATTTTTCCGGGTGTGGTCGGAATTCGGTGGCAGTCCCTGCCCCTCAGGAACCCCTGGGATGTTCCTGTTTGTGCAACAGTCCAAAACCCAAAACGGGCCGGCACCAAGATTTTTTTTATTGGCGTCAGGACAAGGACTTACGGCGATTTCGGAGCGTGGCGCCATCCATTTTTTCGACAAGATTCCTGCAACACGGCGCGTAATAGGGGGACACGTATAAACAGGAGAAGTTTGAAGTGTGAAGTTTGATGTTTGAAGTAAGAGGCGGCCGTGGATCAATCGTGCGAAACGAAGGCCAGTCTCTGGAGAAGTCCCAAGTGTCAAGTTTCGAGTTTGAAGCGGAGAGTGCCTGGCGGGCTGCCGGCCCAGAGGCGACTTGCGCAAAACGAACCCAATCTCTCGATTGCGGGTTGCGAATTGGGGATTGCGGATTGGGGACAAACCTGCCGCTTCATGCCCGCGCAGGCCGACTATGCGAAACGAAGCCAATTCTTCCCCACCGACCGACAGCAGCAATGGGGGGACTGGTTGTACACAAACAAACCCAATTTGCCGCCGGTGGGCACGGAAGACCATCGCCAAGGCCGGAGGCCTTGACGCTGCCACCCACGGGGGACAAGCGCGCCAAACAAAGCCAATTTCGCCAGAGCGATCTGAAGGGGCAAGTGCTGTGTGGAAAAAGAGTTATGACGAATGGGACGCACCCAGGGCGTCGGCAAAACAAAGCCAATTTCCGCCCATCGGGCGGGCGCGCTGGATCTGGAATCCGGCGCCGGGCGCCGGCGACACCTCGCTCTGCGGCAAGGTCATTGAGACTTGACGTGGTAAAGCCGAGGCGATACTTTAAGTGGCTGGTGTGGAGCCTGTGGGATGCGCGTGCATCCGGGGATTCCGCAGGAAGTGGGCCGGCCCGTTGGTGGACCGCCCGTAAAAGCAACTTGATAATCCCCGCTCGTGACGCTGTGCCAAATCAAGGATGACCCAGCACCTGATCGCATCGTGACGGAAGAGAAAACCGTTTCATGAGTGTTGACCCTGGCGGGTCGGAAAGGAAGGAAAGTATGGGAAAGCGATTCATGGCCGTGATGATTGGGCTGGTCCTCGCGGGCCTGGTCCTGGCCGCCCCTCAAGGTGGTACGAAGGCCAAGCAGCCGAAATCCAAGAAGGGCGGTCAGGCCGTCGCCGCGACCGTCAAGGTCGGCGCGATCTTCGCCGTGACCGGCCCGGCGGCCAACCTGGGCGCGCCCGAGGCCAAGACCGCGGAGATGTTCGTGGAGAAGCTCAACAAGGCGGGCGGCGTCAACGGCCGCGAAGATCCAGCTCATCGTGAAGGACTCCGCGAGCACGCCGGCCAAGGCCATCTCGCTGGCCAAGCAGCTCATCGAGGAGGAGAAGGTCCTGGCGATCATCGGCCCCTCCACCAGCGGCGAGACCATGGGGATCAAGAACATCTGCCAGGAAGGCAAGACGATCCTGCTGTCCTGCGCCGCGGCGGAGACGATCGTCAACCCGGTGGCCAGCTACGTGTTCAAGACCCCGCAGAAGGACAGCGACGCGGCCCGGCGGATCTACGAGACGATGAAGGACCTGAAGGCATCACGCAAGATCGGCGTGGTCACCAGCAACGACGGCTTCGGCATCGCCGGCAGGCAAGCAGCTGGACGACCCTGGCCGCCGAGTACGGCATGACGATCGCCATCTCCGAGGTCTACGACAAGGCGGCGACCGACCTGACCGGCGTCCTGACCAAGGTCAAGGGCGCAGGACGTCCAGGCGGTGGTCAACTGGTCCATCGTGCCGGCCCAGAGCCTGGTCGCCAAGAACATGAAGCAGATCGGCCTCAACGTGCCGCTGTTCCAGAGCCACGGCTTCGGCAACATCAAGTACGTCCAGCGCCGGCGGCGAGGCCGCCGAAGGCACGATCTTCCCGTGCGGCCGCCTGCTGGTCGCGGACGTCCCTGCCCGGCGAGCAACCCGCAGAAGAAGGTCCTGATGGAGCTACAAGAAGGACTACGAGACGCGGTACAAGGAAGACGTCAGCACCTTCGGCGGCCACGCCTACGACGCCCTGCTGGTCCTGACGGAGGCCATCAAGAAGGCCGGCAGCGCCGACCCGGAGAAGGTCCGCGACGCCATCGAGAACCTCAAGGGCGTCGTCGGCACCGCCGGCATCTTCAACTTCTCGGCCACGGACCACAACGGCCTCGACCAGGACGCCTTCGAGATGCTGACCGTGAAGGACGGCAAGTTCGCCGTCTACAAGCCGAAGAAGTAGCAGAGTGCTCGCTGTCGCACGATGCAGCGTGCCAAGGCTTCGGGACCGCAGCGTCGAGCCTGCGGTGAGCGTGCCGCTTGACGTGAGGATCGCGAGCGATCGTCCACGGACGATCGAGTCTGGAATGAATCTCCCCCAGATCGTGCAGTACGGCCTGTCGGGCATCACCGTCGGCAGCATCTATGCCATCGTCGCCATCGGCTTCAACATCATCTACAGCACGCACCGGGATCATCAACTTCGCCCAGGGCGAGTTCCTGATCGTCGGCGCCATGACGGCGATCAGCCTGTCGCACGTCGTGCCGCTGCCGGTGGCCATCGTCGGGGCGGTGCTGGTGACGACCCTGCTGGGCGGGCTGATCGAGCTCGTGTTCATCCGGCCGGTGCAGAACGCCTCGGTCCTGCGGCTGATCGTCATCACGATCGGCCTGTCCATCGTGATCCGCGAGGCCATGCTCCACATCTGGGACGAGAAGGTCCGGTCGCTGCCCTACTTCACCGGCACGGCGGTCTCCACCGTCACGATCCTGGGCGCGCACATCTCGCCGCAGGTCCTCTGGGTGCTCGGCGTCAGCGCCGTCATCGTCGCGGCGCTGACGCTGTTCTTCCGCTTCACCCTGACCGGCCGGGCCATGCGGGCCTGCGCCGACGACCGGATGGCGGCCCGCCTGTGCGGCATCAACGACCGCCGGATGGTGACGCTGTCCTTCATGCTCAGCGCCGGCATCGGGGCCCTGGCCGGCTGCGTGATCTCGCCGGTGACGCAGACCCAGTACGACATGGGGGCCCCCCTGGCGATCAAGGGCTTCACCGTGGCCATCCTCGGCGGACTGGGCAACAGCATGGCCGCGGTCGCGGCGGGCCTGCTTCTGGGCCTGCTGGAGGCCTGTCACGGTCAGCCAGTTCCTCGTCGCCTACAAGGAGGCCGTCTCGATCGTGGTCCTGCTGCTGATCCTGGTGCTTCCGGCCGAGCGGCCTGTTCGCCCGCAGCGACGTCGAGCGCGTTGAGGACGGCGTGATGCGGCTGCGGATCTATTACCCGGTGCTCGCCACGGCGGCGCTGATCGTCGTGCTGCACCTCGTGCTCGCGCACGCCGGCGCCACCTACTACATGACGCAGATCACCATGTCGGCCTACTACGCCCTGGTGGTGATCGGCCTGTGCCTGCTCATGGGCTACGCGGGCCAGGTCTCGCTGGGCCACGCGGGCTTCTTCGCCATCGGCGGCTACACCGTCGGCCGTCCTGACCACCTTCAACCTGACCCGCCTACCGCGACACGCCTCTGATCGCGCAGTGCCACTCGCTCGGCCTGCTCGATGCAGTGGCAGGACCTCTACGGCGCGGACATCCTCTCCTTCACGCCCGTGGGCGGCCTTCGGGGCGGCCCTGCTGCTGACGGGCCTGATCGCCTTGGTCATCGGGCCTGCCGGTGATCCGGCTCAAGGGCCACTACCTGGCGATGGCCACGCTCGGCTTCGGCCTGATCGTCTACCGCATCGTCCTGGGCACGCCGGTCCTGGGCCAGGCCGACGGCATCTCGAACGTGCCCCCCTTCCACCTGCTCGGCGGCCTGCAGGTCAACGGCCGGGCCGCCGTTCCGCGTCGCAGAACTACTACATCGCCTGGGTCGTCGTGCTGTCGGCGATGGTCCTGGCCCTCAACCTGGTCCACTCGCGCGTCGGCCGGGCCCTGCGCTCCATCCACGAGAACGAGGAGGCCGCCCACTCGCTGGGCGTCAACACCTACCGCTACAAGCTCGCGGTCTTCGTCCTCAGCGCGCTCTTCGCGGCGGTCGGCGGGGTCCTGCTGACCCACTACAACGGCAGCATCGGCCCGTCCGAGGCGACCGTCATGAAGTCCGTGCGGTACGTCGCCATCGTCGCCGTCGGCGGCATGGCGAACCTCTGGGGCGCGATGGTCATGGGCATCCTCCTGAACTTCCTGTCGCTGCGCGGCGTCTTCGGCACCTACGACGACACCGTCTTCGGCGGCATCCTGATCGTCATGATGCTCTTCGCGCCCCAGGGCCTGCTGCGCGTGCCCCGGCTGCGAGCGCTGGGCTCCCTTGTGTCCCGGAGGTCGCATGCTTAAAGAAAAGGGGAAATTCTACTTTTTCCGTCGAAGGCTCTTCCTACGAGCAAGCGGCCGCGGCTTGGGAAAAAGTAGAATGTCCCCTTTTCTGAGGAGGGCGCATGGCTAGGGCCCTGCTCTCGACGCGGAACCTGCACCGCTCCTTCGGCGGCGTTCACGCCGTCAAGGACGTGAGCTTCGACGTGCCCGCCGGCGCGATCAAGGCGGTCATCGGCCCGAACGGGGCCGGCAAGACGACGCTCTTCAACCTGATCGCCGGGACGCTCACGCCGCACCAGGGCGAGGTCATCTTTCGCGGCAAGCCGATCACCGGCCGCAAGCCCCACGCCGTCGCCGCCCTGGGGATCGCCCGGACCTTCCAGACGACCAAGCTCTTCCCGCACATGACGGTCCTGGAGAACGTCATGGTGGGCCGGCACACGCGCACGCGGTCCGGCTTTCTCGCCGGCATGCTGAACCTGCCGCGGACGTGGCGGGAGCATCGCCAGACCGAGGCGAAGGCCCGGGCCATTCTCGAGGAGCTGGGCCTGGCCGCCCACGCGAGCGAGACGGCCTGCAACCTGCCCTTCGGCCGCCAGCGCCTCGTCGAGTTCGCCCGGGCCCTGGCCACCGAGCCGTCGCTGCTGCTGCTCGACGAGCCGGCGGCGGGACTCAACATCTACGAGACCCAGGAGCTTTCGCAGCTGATTCTGAAGATTCGCGACACGGGCGTCACGTGCCTGGTCGTCGAGCACGACATGTCCCTGGTGATGAACATCTCGGACGAGGTGGTCGTCCTCGACCAGGGCCAGAAGATCGCGGAAGGCCCGCCCGCCGCGATCCAGCGCAACCCCGAGGTCATCCGCGTCTACCTGGGGGACGATCATGCTTAAGATCCTCCGTGGCGAGGGCATCTTGCCCTTGCTCTTCACGACCGATAGACGCGAAGGAGTTGCAAGGGCGGGACGCCCTCGCCACAGGACGCAAGGCCAGGATGGCCTCGCCACGTACAAGCCCGAAGGCATCCGCGTATGCCTGGGGGTGGATCATGCTTAAGATCCTGAATCTCGAAGCCGGCTACGGCGCGTTGCGGGTCCTCAAGGGGATCTCGCTGCACGTCGCGCCGGGCGAGGTCGTCGCCATCATCGGGGCCAACGGGGCGGGCAAGACCACCCTGCTCAAGACCATCGCGGGCATTCTGAAGGCCCGCTGCGGCGAGGTCGAGTTCGACAAACGCCGGATCCACAGCGAGCCGGCGGAACGCATCGTCGCGCGCGGCTGCTGCCTCGTCCCCGAAGGCCGGCACATCTTCAGCACCCTGACGGTCAGGGAGAACCTGATCCTCGGGGCCTACAGCGTGGCGCGGGCGTCGCGCCCTGGAGAAATGGTCGCGTCGCACGACGACGACCAGAGCATCGCCGCGACCCTGGAGCAGGTGTACGAGCTTTTCGGCATCCTCAAGGAGCGGTCGAGCCAGCTCGCCGGCACGCTCTCCGGCGGCCAGCAGCAGATGCTGGCCATCGGCCGGGCCCTGATGTCCCGGCCGCGACTGCTGATGATGGATGAGCCGTCGCTGGGCGTCGCCCCGCTGGTCGTGAAGGACATCTACAAGACCATCGTCAACCTCAAGCGCCGCGGCCTGACGATCCTGCTGGTCGAGCAGAACGCCCGCGCCGCCCTGGCCGTCGCCGATCGCGGCTACGTCCTCGAAACCGGTCAGATCGTCCTCCAGGGCACGGCCCGGCAACTCTGTGACAGTCCCGAAGTCCAGCGGGCGTATCTCGGAAAGGAATATCGAACGCATCGATGAATGACCGAACGAGCCAATTCCCTCGTTTGCAAACACGTGACGTTCTGCGACACCAGGACTCTTGCTCGCCTGTCATCCTGAGCGAAGCGAAGGATCTGCGGCCGAGGAGTCAGACGTCACCCATGCTTGTGAAGCGGATATCTCCAATCCCCAGCCCAGATGCTTCACTTCGCTTCGCTCCGTTCAGCATGACAATAACGTCGGCCGGTTTGAGAGAGGGAGGCATCCATGACCCAGGTGCTACCGTACAACCCGAAGTGTGAGATGATCGCCCGCGAGGAGCTGGAGCAGCTTCAGATCGAGCGGCTGCAGTCCACGCTCAATCGGGTCTATCGCAACGTCGCCTTCTACCGCACGGCGTTCGACGCCCACAAGGTCAACCTGGAGAGGATCAAGGACGTGCGGGCCTTGCGGGACCTGCCGTTCACCACGAAGGAGGACCTGCAAAAGAGCTATCCCTACGACATGTTCGCCGTCCCGCTGCGCGACATCGTCCGCATCCACACGACCTCCGGGACGACGGGCAAGCCCATCGTCGTCGGCTACACGCAGAACGACCTGCGAGAGCTGGCCGGAGTGCGCCGCGCGTCTGCTGGCGGCCGCCGGCGTGACCGAGCACGACGTCGTCCAGATCGCCCTGCACTACAGCCTCTTCGCCGACGGCTTCGGCTTTCACCAGGGCGCCGAGCAGATCGGGGCCTCGGTGATCCCGGCCTCGCTGGCCACCAGCGTCGCCAAGCAGATCGTCATCATGCGGGACTTCAAGACGACGGTCCTGATCTCGACGCCGAGCCACGCCCTGACCATCGCGGCCGGTCTCGACGAGGTCCAGGTTCACCTGGAGCGGCTGCACCTGCGGCTGGGCCTCTTCGGCGGCGAGCGCTGGAGCGAGTCCCTCCGCCGGCAAGTGGAGCAGCAGTTGCAGATCGTCTCGACGGACACCTACGGCCCGACGGAGGTCATGGGTCCGGGCGTCGCCGGCGAGTGCCACCTGCACGAGGGCCTGCACATCAACGAGGACCATTTCATCGTGGAGGTCATCGACCCGACGACCCTGGAGCCGGTCGGCCCCGGCGAGGAGGGCGAGCTGGTCCTCACGACGATCACCAAGGAGGGCTTCCCGCTGATCCGCTACCGGACGGGCGACATCACGCGGCTCGACCCGGCGCCCTGCCCGTGCGGCCGGACCTTCGTCCGCATGGCCCGCGTGATGGGCCGGACCGATGACCTGATCCTCTTCCACGGCGTGGGCTTCTTCCCCTCCCAGATCGAGGAGATCCTCGCCGGCATCGACGGCGTCAGCCCGTATTTCCAGATCATCCTCGACCAGGACCGCGGCGTCGAGACCATCGAAGTCAGGGTCGAGATCTCGGACCAGATCCCCTTCCTCGACGAGGTCAAGACCATCGAGACCCTGCGGCAGCAGGCCGCCAAGCGCATCAAAGCCGTCCTCGACATCGATCCCAAGGTCACGCTCGTCGAGCCCAAGTCCCTGCAGTCGCTCCCCGAAGGCACACCGCGCGTCGTAGACAAACGCCCCGGCTGAGAACGGCTGATCGCAAGCCCTCGTAGGGTGGGCTTAGGTAATTGGACGGGCCGGAACGGGAAATTTACGCACTTCTGCCCTTTCTCGGCGGAGCGTAGTGCCTACAATGGCAATGAACACCGAACCTGAGGTTTAGGAGCAAACCGATGGCTGGATTAGCCGATAGACAGTGTGTGCCGTGTACGAAGGGCGCCGAGCCACTCAAGGGCGAGGGTATCCGAAGACTCTCGAAAGAGCTGGGGCCGGAATGGCACGTGGTGGAGGAGCATCACTTGGAGCGGGAGTTCAGGTTCGATGATTTCCGCCAGGCGCTCGACTTCGTCAACGAGGTCGGCGAGCTGGCCGAGGAGCAGGGCCATCATCCCGATATCTTCCTGAGCTACGGCAAAGTGAAGATTCAACTGTGGACCCACAAGATCAACGGCCTGCACGAGAACGACTTCATCGTGGCCGCCAAGATCGACGCCCTGCAGCCGGCGCTGGCTTCGCGGCGATGATGCCGGCGGATCCGGCCAGTGGAGGGAGAGTCTCCCATTGATTTCCCCGGCAAGTCTTGCCACAATAGGGCGCGTGGGGTGGGTGGATACGGTTGGATACGTTGGTTCTGCGCCCGTGGAGGCATGACTTTGCGAAAGGTAGACCGAACAGCGCCGAGGACCCGCTCGACGAAGCTCGCCCCGGCCGAGCGGATGTCGGCCGAGGAGATCGCACGCCAGGCGCAGCTCTTCGCCGACCGCAAGCTCCTGGGTGTTCTGCCCAACGTCATGCCGTGCATCCTGTTGGCGGTCAACGAGCACCGGCAGATCGTCTTCGCCAACGAGCGGTTCCTGGAACTCCTGTCGCCCGAGCAACGGCAAGCCGGCGTGCTCGGCCAACGGCCCGGCGAGGTCCTCGGCTGCGTTCACGCCTTCGAGCAACAGGACGGCTGCGGCACCGCCGAGTCATGCGGCCTGTGTGGAGCCACGCACGCATTGCGGACCGGCTTGGCAGGCAATGCCGAAGTCCAGGAATGCCGGATGTGGCGGGCGAACGGCGAGGCCTTGGACCTGCGCATCTGGACGACGCCCCTGGCGCTGGACAGCGACGCAGTTTACGATCTTCGCGGCCCTGGACATCAGCCACGAGAAGCGCCGGCAGGCACTCGAGCGCATCTTCCTGCACGACATCGGCAACGTGGCCTCCGGCCTGAAGTGGTACACCGAATTGCTGGAAAGAGGCAACCCCCGCCCAAAGCCGGGAATTCCACGACGCCCTCGGTCAACTGAGCCGGGAGCTGCTGGAGGAGATCGACGGCCAGCGGACCCTGGTTCGGGCCGAGAGCGGGGAGCTGGTCCTCACGCCGGAGCGACTCGCGCACGCGGCAACTGCTGCAGGAGGCGGTCGAGCTCTACAGTCATCACCCGGTCGCGCACGAGCGTCACCTGTGCATCGACCCCGACGCCGAGGACATCGCCGTGACCAGCGATCGCACGCTGCTGGCACGGGTTTTGTGCAACCTGATCAAGAACGCCCTGGAGGCCTGCCGCGCGGGCCAGACGGTCACCGTCGGCTGTGCCCGGCCGGGCGACGCGATCGAGTTCTGGGTCCATAATCCCGGCGTCATGCCGCGCGAGGTGCAGCTTCAGGTCTTCCAACGGTCCTTCTCCACCAAAGGAGCCGGCCGGGGCCTGGGCACCTATAGCATCAAGCTGCTGACGGAGCGCTACCTCCACGGCCGCGTCTCCTTCACCAGCACCGCCGACCAAGGCACCACCTTCAAGGTCCACTATCCTCTGGCGCCGAATGCCTGATAGTCAGGCAACGGGAGCGTATGGGTCCCCTCCAGGTTCGTTTTCTTTGCCACCTTTCCCGGCGTACTGGGTAATGCTGGCACGTCATTGGACGATAAACTCGTCATAGGAGTCGGAAGCGGCCCCAGTGGCATCGCTGCCCCGGTCCCGCGCTGAACCGCTCCCTTTGGTCTGTGCACCAGCACAAGGGTTCGACTCCCAACGTTCCGTCTCAAGGGACCGGCGTCATGGCACCGGGCCGACGGCCTTGCAGGTTCAAGACCTCCGCCGGCGGCACGGGGTCCTTTGAGACGGGACCAGTTTCTGGAGGTGCATCATGGAGTACGTGATCGCGGCGGTCGCTCGGTCCTGGTCGTCACCGTAGTCGAAGGTACGGACTCCGCCGCGTGACGGTGTACGAGTTCGAGCGAGGACTCAAGTACGTCCGGGGCAAGTTCCGGGTCGTCCTGCCGCCCGGCCAGTACTGGTATTGGCCCTGGTTCACCGCGGTCCGCAAAGTGGACATCCGGCCGCGCTTCGCCTCGATCACCGGCCAGGAGGTGCTCAGTTCCGACGGCGTCACGCTCAAGGTGAGCCTGGCTGCCAATTATGAGATCGAGAAGCCGGACGTGGCGATCAACACCGTCCAGGACTTCCAGGAGGCACTGCATCTGGAGCTTCAACTGGCCCTGCGTCAGATCGTCGGTGCCGTGGACATCGACTCGCTCCTGGCCACCCGCGACGAGATGTCCAGGAAGCTCGCGGAGCTGACGGAGGCCAAGGCCCGCGATTTGGGCCTGCGCCTGATCTCGGTGGGTCTCAAGGACATCATGTTCCCGGGCAAGCTCAAGGAGGTCTTCGCCCAGGTTGTCAGCGCCGCAAAGAGGGCCTCGCGGCCCTGGAGAAAGCTCGCGGCGAGACGGCCGCCCTGCGCAATCTCGCCAACGCCGCCAAGATGATCGAATCCAATCCGGGCCTGATGCAGCTTCGGATGCTGCAAACCCTCGGCGGCTCCTCCGGCAACACCCTGGTCCTCGGCCTGCCCCCGCAAACCACGGCCATTCCGCTCAAGTCCGGCACACGACAAAGCCAGGAGACCCCGCCCCAAGCGCCCGAGGAATCCTGATCACAGCGCGATCGCTCCTATGAGCAAGACGTTGCGGGAAGATCACCGCAACGTCTTGCCCGGTGTACCGGTGTGCCGAACACCGCCGAAGCGGTTAACGGATCGCCGGTACACTCGCACCCTCAGCCGAGGTCTGGCCGACGGGCTTGCCGGAAGCGTCGAACTGCGTGTAGGTGAGCTTGGTCCCCGTGAAGTCCAGCGTGATCGTTTCATCCGGAAGACCGTCACCATCCACGTCGCCATGCGCGATGGAACTGACGAGCACTTCTTTCAGCTCGTATTTCAGGTAGGTCGGACCGCCGCCGAGGCGTGCCAGCTCGATCGTCGCGAGCGGCATCACCGTCCCGTCGCTGCAGCGTTTGAACAGCAGCGGCGAGGCCTTGTCGATCCGCTTGATCAGCGTCACATGGCCGGTCAGCCGACCAAACGCCCCGAGCCCACCCGCGCCGGCACTCCCTGTTTGCGAGACGCCCCAACTCCAGGACTGAATTTCGATCCAGTCCCTGTGGGTGGCATCGGTGGACTCGCCGGCAATGCCTTCGATCTTCAGAAACAGGTCCACGGCCTGGGCGCGCGGCAACGACACTGCCCGGACCGGCCGCCCAAGCGGCATGGGGCGGCAGTGCGGTCAACCCCACTGCGCCGACGGCCACGACGACCGCCAAGGCGAGGACCCCCGCAATCACCGATGCCCCCGAATGCTTCCGCAACGTCTTCATACCCCATCCTTTCCCATACACCTTCGAGGAACAGGTGTTTTCGACCGACTTGATCGTTTTTCACTCCTGCAAGAGAATACGTCGCGACCTTGGGCGAGTGCGGAGAATCTCGTCGGCTGCCCCCTGCCGCGAAACTGCAATTCAACGAGGCGCACGACTGGTGGAGCAAGTGGAAGGGCGCCGACTACCTCCACGGCTGGGACGTGCTCGGTCAGTTGGGCACGGTCAATCAGTACAAGAGCGTGGGCTGTGGCGGCCCGACCCTGTACCGCCACAACGAGGCCGCCAATCTCGTCTTCTACGACGGTCATGTCGAGACCCGGCACAAGACCAAGGTCTGGGTCCCGGAGCATGTCGAGATCAAGCCTTATCAGCCCGGAGCATCCGCGAGGGCGTCCAACGCCTGCAGGACTAATTGGATGGGAATTCTATTGGTGGCCGGTGACGACGATGGTACAATCCCGGCGGTTGGCGGCAAACACCTGAATGAGCACGAGCAGTTGCGAAGGCCGCTGTGCAGATGATCCTTTGAGAGTCAATCGTATCATAGAGGGGAAAACGCATGAGGCGAACGGTTATCTTAATGCTGTTGTTCTGCTGTGTCGGCTGCAGCCGCAATCCTTACCCGGTGTATTACCAGAAGGCGACGGATGGATTGAAGCCCACGGAACGTCCCACGAGTTTCGTCGCGGAGCGTCTCACGCCGGAGGCCTTGGAAACCCGAACCAAGGAGCTCCAGGCCGAGGGGTATGTAGTGATCGGCAGGTCCGAGTTCGTCAGCGCCTTCGCGCGGCACAAGGAGATTCACCGCAAGAGTGAGGGTCAAGGGGCCGAGATCATTCTGTTCAGCGATACGGTGGATCCCACGGCGAAGGAGTCCTACACCAGCCGACGCGCCAACACCTCCGGCGGGGTCGGCATGACTCGTCATGTCGCCGTATATTTCGCGCGCCCGCGTGCTGCCGAGAAATGAGCGAACGGTAGGCCGATTCAGGGGAGGCGGCAGCGGTCCGGGTCGAATCCGTTCCGGCCGCCGCAGGCGCCGGCTTCGGAGGCGCTGGCGATGAACGCCAGGCATCGTATGATGTCTGCACGTTCGTCGCCGGGATGCCGGGAGAGCACCGTGTCGATGAAACGGTCCAGGCGCCGGCAACATTCCTCCGTGTCGGCCGCTGTCCAGTGGTCCTCCTGATAGTCCAGGTTCAGTCCCAGGAGGGACATGCCGAATTGGGCATCACTCTCATACGCGACACCATGAGTCGTGTTCCTGTTTTCGCGTCCATACGCCTCGATGTCGCGGAGGACTCCATCAAGGTATTGTCTCTGGCGAGGCTCTTCGGGGTCAAAGAGGGGAATTTCACGAAACTGGACGTATCGATCGACTCTCTTGACGTGAGTGTCGCGGCGGGCCTGCGGTTTCGAGAACGGCTCCACCACCGCGATGTGCGCCCGGTAATCCGTGGTGGAACCCACGTTGATGTTGTGAAAGGAGGCGCCGGTCACCAGCCAGGCGATTCCACCGACGTGCGCGTCGCCCTGCCCCGGGTGCATCATGCTCGTGCGATGCGTGTGGCCCGACAGCCAGTAATTCGCTCTTCCCTGGATCCGCCAGTGCTGGAGCTTCTGGTTCGCATACGGGCTTCCGAAGATCGCGGTCTCGATCGTCTCCCAGGCGCCGTGCAGCAGGTTCAGGAGCTCAAAGTCCCAGCTGGTGGGGATGTCATTACGCTTTCGGTCCAGGTTGTCGGGCGGGTAATGCGAGGCAATGAACCGGAAGTCGGGAGGCGGGCCCGCCGCACTGCCCCGGAGATACGTGATCTGGGAAGGCCTCTTGCCGCCGGACGTGGTTTCGCGATCCCGCAACGATACCGATCCTTGCATGCCGTAGAGGTCCCATCGGGGAATAAACGGGTCCCATATTGTCACTTCGGGCTTGAAGGACGTGTCGATATAGTCCGAGGTGTCTGCCAGAAAGATTTCCACCGCTTTGTCCCCGTCCTTGGGACAAACCAGACGACCGGCCAGATACAGGCCAGTGCCATGATCCAGGTTGGGGTCCAGGGTGTCCCCGTTGTCGGTATACCGGAACAACGCATTCGCCGGCAGGTCGCTACTGGCGCGGTTGAACTCACTGATCCTTCGGAGCACGTCGTATTTTGACAGGGAACGGTTATAGGTCGCCGGCAGAGGCGGCACTTCCTCCGGCTGCAGACGGTTCAGCAGAAGGAATCTCATCAACGGGTCCGACGTACTGCCGGCGCCCAGGTAATCGTGATTCCCTATGACCATGAAGATGGGGATCTGGCTCTTGCTTCGATGCTCCTCCAGCACGGTGAACAAGATCTCCATCTCGTTTTCGCCGCCACTGTTGGCGCCGTCGCCCAGATAGAGAATAACGTCCACGTCCGAAGGGAACTGGTTCAGCGCGACCTGCAACATCTGGGCCGTGAGGTGTTCGAGTGCGGGAGGACGAATGGCACAGCCAATCCTCTTATCCAGAGATCTGCTGCGGTATAGGCAATCCGGCGTACTCTCCGCCGAGGTGATCTGGGAGTCGGCCAGCAGGCCGATTCGTATCGGCAGAGGGTGCGCAGGCCGGTTCCCGGCGCAGCCCGGCAGGCACGAAAGACTCAGAATCGACAGGGCCAAGGGACCCCAAACGCGACGAATCGCGTTTGGGAACCCGAACCATCTACCCGTCTGTCCACAATCACCCATAGGTCCCAACCTGCTCGTTCGTGGAGCCTCACGTCCAACTCAACATCCGGACTGTCCTGCCCGCCTTAGGGGACCCGCTTATCGCGACCCGGGGATGGTTCCGGAGCCCTTACATGCGCGCATCCGATCCAAATCTCTTGAGGGAAGACAATGCTATCGGTGCCAGGGAGATCCGGCACACCCTGGCCCGTATTCAGATCGATGCCCTGCTCCAGGTACGCCTTGTAGGCCAGTTGGCTGCAGTAGAAGGCCTCGTCCGTCCTGGACTCCGTGAATACGGGATTGTAGGGTTTCCCGGCCTCGGCCTGCCTGAGGCAGTAGCTCGCCACGGCCCGCCGAATCCTGGCCTCTTCTGCGCCGGAGAGCGACCGGCCGGCCAGCGGATAAGCGATGCCGTACAGAGTATCGAAAAGAGGACCTCGCGCTTCGATCATCTTCAACTCGTCCCAGGTGTTGCCGATGATGTCGAACGTGGTCACGCGCAGCTTGGCGCCGGCCTCGACACAACGCCCGCCCGGCCCGACGTACACCGCGACGTGGTCCACGGGTCCCGGTATGACCATCCCGAAGATCCGCCAAAGGAACCCGGCGAACACGGACTGTCCCTGGGTGGTGCTCGTGCAGATCAGGTCCCCGGTTTGCATCGTCAGCCCATCGATCTGATACGCGTGAACAGCGATGCTCTCCGGCTCATGGGCCTGCCGCGGCGAGCTGCTGCAACCGATAAGACCCGAAGAGACCAGCATCGAGACCAATCCGACCGCCAATATCCTTAGAGTCTCCATCTTCCGGCTCCAATCCAGCAGTGATGCGCGGATGCACAAAATGGAGCATACGCAGCGCCACAGAGCCTGTCAACGCCAAAAAGGCCGCGAGGACAACGTCGTGCGACGGACTCTCTCGGTCATTGTGAGTCCGGACTTGCGATCTGCAATCACAGGGCATACACTACCCGACGTGTTGGGTTGGAGCTGCTGCACGCCGGGTTGCCGGTGCGGTTCACGCCGGTGTGCCTGATGACCTCGGAAAGGAGCGCGACCATGCGGATGCTCATGGTGCCGGTGGCCATTCTCGTTTTGGCCGGGTGCGCACGCACTCTGGAAATCAGTGTCCCCCAGCCCCAGGTGGCAGACCCGCCGGCCACGGGCACGCCCACGGCCGGCGCCGTCTCCGTCGATATCACACCGCCCCCCGGCATGCCGATGGGGGGATATTCCATGCTGGCGAATCGCGGCATCGGCTTCCGTACGCGTTTGAAGGCCCGGATCGTGTACCTGAACGACGGCAAGGGACACGCCATCGCTCTCGTACAGACCGATCTGACGGCCGCCTCGCTTTTGCTGCACCACGAGGTGGCGGCAGCCGTGGCGGAGAGGACCCGGCTCCAGCCTGGGGATATCGCCATCACGGCAACGCACAGCCACTCGGCGCCCGTCAACTTCTTCGACAACGATTTCTATAACAAGCACATGTCCAGCGGTGCGGGACTGGAGCCCCGGTTCCTGGAGTTTGTCATGCAGCGCGTGGCAGAGGGCATTCTGGAGGCCTACGAGAACCGTCGCCCAGCGCGGGTCGCGACGGGACGAAAGGATATCTACGGCTATAACCGCAACCGGTCCCTGAGTGCCTACGTCCTCAACGAGAACGTCAAGGACATGGACTGGGATGATCCGGAGGCGGTCTTTCGAGCCGTGAATCCGGCGCTGTATATGGTGCGGGTGGACGTACGCGACGATCAGGGACAGTACAAGCCACTGGCGGCGTTCTCCAGTTTCTCCATGCACGCCACGGCGATAACTCCGCCGGTGCAGGTGTACAACGCGGACGTGTTCGCGTACGCGCAGAAGGACCTGGAATGGGCGATCCAACGGAAGTACGAGACGCCCTGGCCGGTCGTCCACGCACTGACCAACGGCACGCAGGGGGACATGGCTCCGGCGTTGCCGGACCGGGGGGACAACCTCTTTGGCAACTTCCCGGTGAACTGGAAGGAGGCGCGGGAGTTGGGGCAGGCGATCGGCCGGGAGGCCATCGGTCTGTTCGAGTCCCTGGGCGAAACACTCATGGACGAGGTGACCGTGCGCTCGGCCGTGCGCGAGCTCAATATTCGGGAACACAATACTGCCGAAGACGTCACGCTGTGCCGCGACGCGGCGATAGGCAATCCCCTGGCGGGAGGTGCCTACGAACGCCGTGCGCCCTGGTTGGCGGCGGTGCCCTGCCTGCACGGGGGCAACGTGATGTCGCGCCGCTGGGTCTTCACGAGCGGCTGTCAGGGCAACAAGCGGCACTTGCTCTTTTCCTTTCTGCAGCCCCTGGCAGAGCCCAAGGACAGCTTTCCCCAAACCGTGCTGTTCCAGCTCATTCGGGTGAATGACACGGTGATTCTGCCGCTGCCATTTGAGGTGACGGCGGAGTCCGGCCGTCGCATGGCGGCGCGGGTGAAGCTCGAACTGGAATCGGCCGGGGACCACCGTGTCAAGCACGTGTGGGTGGCCGGCAACGCCAACGGCTATTTCGGCTATAGCACCACGCCGGAGGAATACTCCCGGCAGAACTACGAAGGGGGACACACGCTCTATGGCCGGTACTCCACCCCCTACCTCACGGCGCAGCTCGGCCTGCTGACACGCGATTTCGCGACGCGGGGTCAGGTCCAGGAACTGCTGCCCAGTTGGGAGTACCGGCTGAAGACGAACACCTTCTATCCCAAAGACCGGGTCGGCGCCGGTTCACGCCGGGTATTGCGGCAGCCGGCGCCCGTGCGGGCACGTACGGCCGACGATGAGGACTATGTTGCCTTCCGCTGGCAGGATGTGGACGCCGGTGAGATCTGCTACCACCAACCGCTGTGCCGTGTCGAAGTCAAGACCGACAATCAGTGGGTGCTCCTGTCGGTACAGGGAGTGCCGCTCCATGACGACGGGTATGATCTGGAAGTCCGCTACCTCGGCCATCCGGATAAGGGCATGGGCCAATACGAGCTGCGCTGGTACAACCCGGTGCCCGGCGGCGAATATCGCTTCCGGATTGAGCCCCGGGGCGAGCACGCGGCTCTGGTCACTCGAACGTTCGTCTACCGGGGCTTCACGGGCGAGCACGACGCGAAAGCAGCACCGGCCTTTGCTGGAGCCGAATAGAGAGTCCCGGCCCATGTGTGCCGGACGTTGCGGAAGGCATCATACGGATTCGGAAAAATCCGTGCGCGTTGCGGACTTTGTCATCCTGAGGCGAAGCCGAAGGCTCTGGCCAGCGAAGGGGAGGTCTCTCTGGGTCGCAACCCAGATCCTTCGCTGTCGCTCAGGATGACAAGCGGAGCGTACGGATTTCTCTGAATCCATATCAGAGGGTGGAAACGGCGCACGAGAATTGGGCGTTGGCGAATCCCCGGCAGGCTATGTTTGCCACATGTCGTGGAAGTTGAAGAACTGCCAGGGATGAGAAGATACGAAGGTTTCCAGGGCTTCGACGAATTGCAGTAGGAAGGGAGTATACGCCGCGTTGGACCGACCCAGGCCGGCGGGCACACGGATGATGCGGGCCAGCTCGATGCGGTAGCGGGAAAAGCCGGTCTTGTAGCTGAAGACCACGACGATGGGCGTGCCCTGCATCGACGCGAGGCGATAGGGACTGACCGGAAAATGCACGGGCGCTCCGAGAAAAGAGACGGGCAGCGTGTTCGGGTCGTCGCCGAAGACACGATCCGCCATCAGGCCCAGGACGTGATTGGCCTTGAGCGCGGCGATCATCTGCAGAACTCCCCCCATCGGTTGCGCCGGGTCGATGATCGAGAACGGTGCTTCTCCATCGGCCCTGTGAAACCAGCGCGGATCGATATCGGCAGCCCCCTGGTGCATGACAATGCTCGCCGGCACGCCCAGATAATGGAAGGCGGACATCGCCACCTGCCAGCATCCGACGTGACTGTTGAGAAAAATCAGGCCCCGGCCCTCGCTCCATCAGCTCCCGCAGGCGCGGGCCTTCGGGGAAGTCCAGTTGCAGAGCCTGGGGGCCCAGCAGACCGAAGGCGCCTCGATCGATCAGCGACGCGCCGAGGGCTTCAATCCGGCGGTAATCGTGCCACAGCCGCACCAGAGGATTTCGCACCTCGGGGAAACGCCGGTCCAGGTAGTACCTGCACCGGTGCCGCACGAACGGGCGGAGCAACACATACCAGGCAACTACCACGTACATGAACAGGTAGGCCAAACGGCGCCCGCCCAGGCGGAGCAGCAAGGCGAAAAAGGCAAACTGCCAGCGCTTGCCCACGCTGCGCGAATCCCATTGGGCATTGGAGACGGACATCGAAGGTTCAGAATCCATGCCGAACTCTCTGCAACACTCTGGCTGTGACATAGGTTGCCGCGCCCAACAGCAGGGCCAGGGCCGCCCCAACCGGCAACGATCCGATACACCAATCCCACAGGCACTGAAGGCCCATGTATCCCAGTTGGACAAAGGAGGCATTCCCCACGTCCTGCACCCCCTCCAGTGTCAGGAAACGGCCGCAGCGAAGCAGATGTCCCACTTCGATGCAGACCGCCGGCACGAGGGGCGGCATGCAAAGCTGGCTGGCCGCCACGGCGACCACGCGGTTCAACCGCAAGACCGCCGCCGCAACCAGGATCGCCAGCGTGTGGCAGGCGATCAGGGGAACGGCCCCCAGGAATACGCCCAGGGCAACGGCGAACATCAGCTCCCGCGGCGTCGCCCGTTCCACCAGCAGCGTCCGGAGGGAGCGCAGCGGATGCCAGACCGTGATGGACGTTTGCCGCTGGGCGGCTGCGACCTGCCGATGGGGCCAGGGAAGCAGCGACCGCAGGGTCAGGTGCGTGTTCAGGAGGGTCAGCCGCAGGTTGTCCCACAGTTTGTGGAAGTGAGAGCCGCGGCGGTCCGACCGGCGCATAGTGCACGTGCACGGGCACTTCCTGGACCGGCACGCCGCCCCACAAAGCGCGCACGACCACCTCCACCTCGAACGCATAGCGATGCGCCAGGCACGGCAAGGCCTCGAGCAGCGCCACGGGATAGGCCCGAAACCCGCTCTGAATGTCGTGCACTCTCGTGCCGGTCTGGACACGCACCCAGAAATTGCCGAACGCCCGGCCGAAGCGGGAACTGCCGGGCACGGCCTCGCTGTCAAAGTCGCGGACCCCGAGGATCAGCGCCTCCGGATGCGCGCGAAGCGCCGCCATCATTTCGGGCAGGTCCTCGGGATCGTGTTGGCCGTCGGCATCCAGCGTGATCATGTGCGTGGCCCCCTGCTCGCGCAGACGGCGCGCGGCCGTCCGAATCGCTGCCCCTTTGCCCCGATTGACCTCGTGCCGAAGCACCTCGACCGGCAGGTCCGCCATCCAAGGGGCGACCGGCGAATCGCTGCCATCATCCACGACCAGGACACGCGGATGCACTTCCAGGCACCGCCGGACGACCTCCCGGAGACGATCGGGCTGATTATAGACCGGAATGACGATGGCGATCGGTTCCACAGACGGAAAAGGACGGCACCTTTTGTGCGAAGCACCCTCCGGGCCGTGCCGGCAACAAGTGCCTGTCCCCTTTCGTTCCACGATGCGACGGTTGGCGCGGGCGAACCTCAGGAAGCTGCCGGCATTCGCCAGGAACCGCCTCCAACTGTCGGGGGACTTCCACACCATGCTCACGAAGTTCCAAAGGGTCTTGGGACGCGTATAGTAGCGTTTGTAGAACTCGAGGAACAAGCTCTCCAATTGCTCGGCCGTCATGCCGTGGGGCACGAACACCGTGTTCATGCAGTCCATCTTCTCCCAGTTCTCTTCGAATCGGCCCAGGGAGTGGATGGTCTCATAGAGGGGCGAGCCCGGGAAAGGCGTGAACTTGGCGACGTTGAGATCGTCGATGGGCAGGGAGAACACGTAATCCATGGTCCGGCGAAAGCTCTGCTCCGTCTCGCCCGGCAGGCCGATCATGAAGAGCCCCTTGACGCGGATCCCGGCCCTGTGGATGGCGCGAATCGTCCGGCTCATCAACTCCAGGTCGGCGTTCTGGCGGTGCTGCGCCAGCAGGTCGGGGTCGCCGGTCTCGATCCCCAGACTGATCATCCAGCAGCCCGCGCCCTTCATCAGGGCCAGCAGCTCGGGGTCCACGTGCTCCGCCCGGACGGCGCAGTTGAAGGTCATGCCCAGGGGCTCCTCGATCATCCGCCGGCAGAACGCGACGACGCGCTCCCGGTGGAACGTGAACTGGTCGTCATAGAAGTTGATGTGCCGAATCCCAAATTGGGTTCTCAGAGTCTGCAGGTGCCGGTAGAGGTAGTCGGCCGAGTTGTATCGGAAGGTCCGCCGGAACACGGAACGATCGCAGTAGCTGCACTGGTAGGGGCAGCCCCGGCTGGAGATGCAGCTCGTGTTCGGGCGTGCGGGGGTAGTTGAAGATCGGCAATTGGTACTGTCGCGGAAAGCCCTCGAGCCGGTGATACGCGGGCAGAGGCAAGGTGTCGAGGTCCAGCAGGTCCTTCTGGAACCCGGAGAAGACGACCCGTCCATCGTCGCGGTAGACCAGGCCGGCAATCCCTTGGGGGTCGCCCCCTGCTTCCATGAGGCTGCGCAGCGGGGTCTCTCCCTCCCCAACGACCACGTAATCCACCTCGGGATAATCCTGGATGATCTTCTCCCGCAGAGCCGAAACGTGGGGTCCGCCGGCCAGGCAGCACGTCTCGGGGCTGAGCTCTTTGATCCGGCGAAAGATGCGGGTCGCATCCAGAAAACCCGCCGTCGTGCAGGTCGCCCCGACAAACCGCGGTCGATAGCGTCGCACGTAGTCCTCGATGACTTGATCCGAGTCCGGACGGGCAAAGCAGTCGACGATGTCCGCCCGGAAGCCATACTGCTCCAGGTAGGCCGCGATGCTGGCCAGACCCAGCGGCGGCATCAGGTTGGCCATGCGGGAGATGTCCCGGGCCGCCGCACGCTTGTCATAGCCCAGCGGATGAATCAGTAAAATGCGTCGTGCATCCATACCCGGTCGCCTCGGTACCATCCCTCAGACCGCCTGGGACGGAAAACGAATCATACGATCCCAGAGCAATCCCTTCCATCCGAAGGCCCGCAGGACCGCCGCAGCGCGTTGCCCTTCGTGGGGCGGAAAGATCCGATCGCGCCGGCCCGCCCAAGACTCGGACACCTGCCGCTCCATCCAGGCCTTGTCCACCATCGGGGAGACATAGTAGACGGGATCGAACAGGGAATCCGTCTCCTGCACGAGGTGTTCTGCGACGGCGCGCCGATGCAGAGGCGCTCGGGGATAGACCCGGACCCCTGAGAAGCCCAAGACGACGCAATGGTCGAGGCGCGCGATATTGTCGAGGCCCTCCCGGACCGTCGCCGGGGTCTCAGCGGGACCGCCGAAGATGACGAAGTGCGCACAGGCGATCCGGGTCTGCACCAGCATCCGGTTCGTCTGCTCCACCTCGGCCCATCGGAACGGTTTGCCCATGCCCTCCAAGGTCGCGTCGGTCGTGGCGTCGGTGCCGAGCTCGACCGCATAGCAGCCGGCGCGCCGGCACAATTCCAGGGCTTCGCAGGTCAGCCCGCGGGGGGACATGTACGCGGCCCAGCGCACCCCAAGGTTCCGGATCGCCATCGCCTCGGCCAATTCCAGGTATTGCTCCTGGGGATCGTTGAAGACCGAATCGACGAAGAACACCATATCCACGTGAAAGTCGCGCTGGAGCCGCTCCAAATCGGTCAGCACCGCCTCGACGCCACGCGCCCGGAATTGCGTGCCCTCCAGATCCGGATAGGTGCAGTAGCAGCACTGGTAAGGGCATCCGCGTTTGCTCTGGAGACCGATGATTCCGGTCTTGTCCCAGTAGTAGGCCACCAGGGCCGGATCGAAGCAAGGCGAGCCCTGGCGGTCGCCGCACAGCCGCTGGGGCGCCACGGGCCAGACAGCCGGAAAGGATCGCCCCTGCGTGACCGCCGCCACCGCCTCGACGATCGCACGTTCTCCTTCTCCCGGCACCGCCAGGTCCGCCCCCACGTACTGCCGGACCTCGTGGGGCATTACCGACACGGCGGCCCCTCCCACCAGTACCGGGACCTTCGTGAACTGCCGAACCCGGGCGACCACGTCCCGTGCCTCTTTCAACTCCCAGGCATCGGCAGATTCCACCAGCGAATCGATGCGGTCGATGTTGCGGATCGATATCGCCACGACCTCCGGGCCGAAGGCGCCGATGGCTCGCTCCAACTGGCCGGCGTCGCGGCCGGCGGCCAGCCAGTCAAACTGCTGGACCTGATGGCCGGCCGCCATCAGGGCGCTCGCCACCGTCGCCATGCCCAAAGGGTAGACGGGGTAAGGAACATCGCACGTATTCGAAGAGATCAAAAGGACTCGGCTCATGTGGTTCCAGATTCCCGGTTTTGAAAACGTCTTTTCGTACGCGGATCGTAACGACGGAAAGTCCCATCCTCCATCTCCCGTTCCATGACCCGCTGGAACAGCCGTCCCATGCGCAGTTGGTACCCCGAATCGGCATAGAAGGTCTTCCAGGCATACTCGTACATCGCCTGCAGCTCGTCCACGGACATCTTCTTCGGTCGAAACACCACCTTGTCGGCCGTGTAATCGGCCCAGTTGTTGCTCAGGATTCGTCCTTCCCGCTGCAACTGTTCGCGCAGGGGCGTGTGCGGAAAGGGAGTCACGATCGTGAACTCCGCCACATCCAGCCGGATCTCGCCCAGGAAGTCGACGAGACGCTTGATGGAGTCCACATCCTGATCGTCCGTGCCGAGCAGGACCGTGGCTTCCACGCCGATCCCGTGGTCCTGGAGCATGCGAATCCGGTCGCGGATCACGTCCGAGGTGTCGAACACGGCCTGGTACACGTACCAGCAACCGGCCTCGGCCGCCAGCCGGACAATCTCCTTGTCATAGAGAATCGGGTGCGAAACCCACTTCTTCTTGAGCGGCTTGAGGGCCGTGAACAAGGCCACCAGCCAATCCCGATCCTGGGCCAGGGAATTGTCGACCACAAAGAGCCGGTTGTTGGGGATCTGTTCGAGCTCCGCGACGACCTTGTCGAGGGGGCGCGGCCGGAACTGCTTGCCGCCCAGGAACGCGCTGCAACAAGGAAAACAGTTGAACCGACACCCGCGCGAGGCGTGCACGAGGTCCACCATCTGGACCCCGCGATAGTTGTACAGCGGGCGGCAGAGCAGGTCCCGACGGGCCGGCCCGATCCACTCCGTGGGCGGAGGATCGCCCAGGAAATCATAGGCGCGCCGCAGCCGTCCGGCTTGGAAATCCTCGATCACCCGGCCGAACCGCCCCTCGGTCTCCCCCAGGAAAACGGCATCCGCATGCTCGGCCACCTCGTCGCGGTGCAGCATGGCGGCGATCCCGCCGAAAATGACGGGCCTTCCCTTCGCTCGGAAGGTGTCCGCGATCTCGAAGGCCCGCGGCAGCTGGCACGTCAGCATGGTGGAAATGGCCACCACGTCCGCCTCCTCGTCGAAATTCACCGGCTGGACGTTGTCGTCTTCAAAAATGATCTCCACGTCCCGGGGCACCGTGGCGGCGAAGACCACGGGGCCGTGGGGCGGCAGATGAAAGGTCGTCTGGTGCGCCAGCTTGGGCCACGTAGGATAGATCAGTTTCATCTTCATCGTTCGCAATCGTCCCCCTGGCGTTCTCTCGGCATCTCCAGAACCCGGCGGGCCAGGGCGGCCAGATCGGCGATCCGCTGCGTCCCCTGCCGCAGTTCCCGGCCATCCCATTGCCACGGCGCCGCCTCGGCACTTTTGGCCAGGACGAAGAACACCGCTCCGCACGGTCCTTTCTCACCCGCGATCAGGACCTGGGAGCTCACATCGCACCAGCCACCCACCACGATCTCGCAGAGACCCCAACGCATCAAATCCAGGGCCGCCTGAATCCCGGCCAAATGCCCCTGCGAATCATCGACGACGAAGCTGGCGCCTGTCAAGCCGAATTGGATGGAGGCCTCGCCGAGCATCGTGCTGGGCAGTGTATAGGCGAACAGGTTGGGACTGGCCAGAGCGCCGCCTTGGGAGGCCGCCGTTTGGAAGTAGTCCGTATCCGCCTCCAGGCAGCCGAGACGCGTGCCCAGGACCAGCCCGATGGCCCGCTTGTGTGTCCAGTGGTCGAGTCGCGCGCTGTGCAGCGCCAAAGCGATGGCCCCGAATCCGGCCTTGGCATAGGAGTCGAACCGGCCGAACCGGGGATGCGGCGCCTCCAGGAACTGGCTGCTCTTGAGAGCCGGTAGTCGTCCAGACCCAAGCTGCAGGATCTCGTCAGGTCGTCCACTGCCGACGCCAAGCGGGGTCACCCATCCGATGCCATTGACGGTGAACCTCATGGCTGACCCCTCTGCAAAACGAGGCACGCATTGATGCCGCCAAAGCCGGAGTTGGTAGTCAGCAGATAGTCGCCGGAAATCTGCTGCACCTGGGATGATACCCGCCCCAAGCCGGCGGGCTCCGGCGTCCGCAAACCCACTGTCGGGGGAAGGCATTGATGCTCCAGGCTGTAGAGCCCCACGATTGCCTCGATGGCTCCGCAGGCGCCCATCGTATGCCCGATCGCCCCTTTGATCGAATGAAGTGGCGGCAACGGATCGAAGAGCGAGGCGAACGCGGTCAGTTCCATGGCATCGTTGTAGACCGATCCTGTGCCATGAGCGTTCACCGCCGCGACGTCGGCCGGCGCCAGTCCGGCGTGGTCCAGCGCCTGGCGGACGGCCAGGATCAACCCTTCGCCTGTTCTCGAAGGGGCCGTAATGTGATGGGCGTCCGATGCAATGCCCCAGCCGGCGATGCGGCCAAGACTGTCACGTCGTGCCTGCCGGCAGCGTTGCTCGCTCATCAGCAGCAGGTAAGCAGCCCCTTCGCCCAGGAGCAGACCGTCACGACCGGTATCGAACGGGCGACAGGCACTCGACGACAGAGCGTGCAATGCTGAGAAACCCGAGAAGACGAACTCCGAAACCAGGTCTAACCCGCATACGAGGACGGAATCGGCCTGGCCTTGTTCGATCCGCGCAGCACCCAATGCCAAGGCGATGGTGGCAGAGGCACACGCCGCACTGATGTTGGATCTGGCCCCCCGCAAGCCCAACCGACCGGCTACGAAATCGGCAACCTGGCAGCCCAGAATCCGATCCAGAGGCGTGGGTTGATTCCGTATCGATGACTCCAGTTGATCGATCCCCGCTTTGGTACTCGCCGTAATCAGCATCGTATCTGCCGGGATGGCGAGAGATTCACCGAAGAGCATCTGGACCAGGGCATCCAGGCGCGAGCCAGGGCGCTGGGCATCCAGGGCAGGAATACAGCCGGCCATGTTCGAGAGGTAACCGTCCGTGGCAAATCGTCGCACGGGAGCAAGTCCCGTGCGTCCGGCCAGCAGAGCCTCCCAAAGGACATCGGCTCCCTGTCCCAGAGCGGTCGTTACCCCGATGTCCACCATGTGCACCGCGTTCAAGCCAGTTCCCCCTGCTTGGGGTCCCCAACGCATAATTCCGCGTTGGGGGTCCCCTTCCATCTCGCCAGAAAGGCGGTAAAGAACGGTGGCGGCGAAAGAAGGACCTCGTAATTCTGATCCAGCATCAGTTGCACCGTGCAGCCCGTGCATACCAATTGGCCTTGGGCCGTGTGGATCTCATACTCAAAATTGATCCGTGCGGCCTCCGACCAGTGGAGGATGGTCCTGACCTCGAACTCCTCGTCGAACCGCAGGGGGCGGTGGTAGTCGATCTGCATCTGTCGCACGGGCACGGGGGTCTGCTCACGAAGGAAATCGCTGTAGCTGATTCCGTACCGACGACCCAAAGCCACTCGCCCATCTTCGAAATAGCTCGGATAGCAGCCGTGCCAAACGATGCCCATAGAGTCCACTTCCTCAAACCTGACCCGCCGTTTCACGGTCAGACACAAGGGAGCTGGGGCATTCTTGGCGATAGGGAAGTACGATTTACGCATGCTGGTCTTCCTCGACGGCAAACTCCAAAGCGAAGATCGCGGCCCTCTCCGCACCCACCCGCAGCGTAAAGCTGCAGCGCAGGCCTCCGTCCCCCGGGTGCTCCTGCCAGCAGACCGTCACCGGCTCATTGGGCCCGATCGGCCTGAGGAACTTGCCGCGCTCGATCCGGCGCAGGCTCCAGGGGCGGGTGCTGTGCAGGCGGACCGCACATTCTGCCATCATAAGCTGGACAAACGCCGGAAGGACCGGATGTCCCGGAAAATGCCCGCGAAAGCCGGTAAAATCGTCACCGAGATGAAACGTCAGCTCGCAGCCCTGGTCTGGGCTCGGGGCTCCCAACGCAGAATTGGGCGTTGGGGAACCCCTCCCAATCGCGATCGATCGCGATTGGGGACCCTTTGCCTCCAGGATCCGCACCTGTCCCTCGGCGCAGCCTATGATCTCTTCTCGTAACGTACGCATTACCACCTCAACTGGGAAAAGGGGACATTCTACTTTTTCCTGCCTCCCCTCACTCGGGGTCAGACGCTCAGCGAAAAAGTAGAATGTCCCCTTTTCCGCCCTTTTCCGTTCCTGTTATCGAACCACGGTACTGCCAGGCGGGCACCACGACCAGCGCACAGATCAGAGCGGGGATGAGCCCCAGAACCACGGTGATGCCCAGAGAGAACAGGGCCGGGTGATGGGCCAGCGACAGGGCGCCAAAACCACCGACCGTAGTCAGCGCGGAAGTCGTCACCGCCAGATCCTGCGTACGACTGTGCTCGCGCGACCGGTACACCGCGAAGACTCCAAAATCGATGCTTAGTCCTATGACCAGCACCAGGGCGGCCACATTGAACATATTGACCCTCAGGCCCAACAGCACCATGATCGCCAGCATGACCTCCAGACCGGTCACCGCGGGAAGCAGCGTCAGGACGACCTGCGACAGGCGTCGAAGCAGTACGGCCAGGATGAGCACCACGATTCCCATCGCGCCGAGAAGGAACCGCCAGAAGTCCCCTTCCAGGGATTGCTGGAGGAGGGACGCAAATCGCCTTTGTGAGACGGTTTCCACACCCGGCAGCAGCGACAAACCCGAGGTGCTCAGGGCCTCCATCGCCTGCTCCGTGTCCGGAATAAGATTGATCACCCCCGGGCCATGGGATGGCAGCAGGAAGAGCGGCTCCAGGAGCGGTCCGGCAATCTGCCGCAGTTCCGCGCTGTCGAAAGGGGCGTGCTCCTTCCCTACCCATTGCAGGAAGGGATCGAAAGTACCTTTCGCGAAATGCAGCTTGCGGCCCTGGACGTTCAGAGTCTCCCGCAGCAGTTCCAGCCGCCCCGGCTCGTTCCAGAACTGTTGCCAGCGGGCCAGGTTGGCCAACTGTGTGGCCCGGCTGGGCAGCAGCGGCGCCAGACTGACCAACTGGCCCGGGCCCCAGAGAGGAGCCAGTTGCGCGTAAACCTGCTCGTTCGTTTGCAGCATGGATTCGGTATCGCCGGACCGTACGATCATCAGGCCGTGGCCGCGGGGGTCGGCCCACACGTCCCGCACACAACGTTCATCCGCGAGCACCTCCGGTGGGGTTACACCTACCTTGCGAAGGTCCCCATCGAATTGCACGCGACAGCACACGGGCAGAAGGGCCGCCATCAAGACCAGCCAGGCGGCCACGATCCCAAATTGACGCTGCCGATTGATGGCGGGAAGCGAGATCCAGTGCGTGTGCTCGGGGCTCCCCAACGCGGAATTCTGCGTTGCGGACCCCTCGCCCCCCATGACCCAGTGAGGCAGCCACACAAAGGCCAGAATCAAAGCCGTGGCCAAACCGACAATCGAGAACACAGCCAACTGCCGTTGGATCGGGATTCCGGACCCCAGCAGGACGACGAAGATCCCCACGGCGGTCAGCCAGGCTATCGTCTCGGGCACGGCCAGGTGCGCCATACTGTCGGCAGGATCGGATTGCCTGCGGCGCAGGGCAAAGAACACGTGCAGGCCGTAGTCATCGGCAATCCCCAATAACACGGCACCGAATCCCACCGTGATGGCGGACACACCTCCGAAGATCGCCGCTGTCGCCAAGACCCCCGCGAGCACCGCCAGACTCGGGACCGCAAAAACGAAGAGGGCCCGCCAGTGGCGAAGCAACAACACGAAAACCGCAATCAGAGCGATAGAGGAGACCGCAAAAACGATGACCAGATCCTTTTTGATCGTCGCGGCGTTGGCGACCGTGTACCGATGGGCGCAGACGACGTGCGCGTGAATCGCCGCCGGGACAACCTCCGAGATCGCGTGATCCACATATTGCAGCATTTGCTCGCCTGCGCGGGAGTCCCCCATGGGCACCGGCGTCTCGGCCACGAGCAGAACGTGCCGGCCCGTCGGGTCCACGAGAAACCCTCCTTCGATCCGGGCCTCCGGAAGCACGGCCACGGCCCCCAGCTTGCGAAACACCTGATTGCGAAATTCGAGCGGATCGCGGCCCAGCCAATGTCGCAACCACGTCCCTTCCGGACCGACCAGAGCGTTGAGACTGCTTTGTAGCGTCTCCGTCGCCTGCTCGGAGGTGACCTTCGTCGCCAGAACGGCGGCATCTTCCTCCGTGAACAATTGCGGTGCGTGCAGGTAGAGCCAATCCAGCAGGTCGGTCCCCGTTTCCATGGACAAGCCGCCGATCACCCTGGAGATCCAGGGAGGGCCCAGCCGTCGGCTCAGACGCTCCGCCGTCTCCGTCAAAAGAGAGAGTTGTTCGCTCTCCTGAGCCTCCAGGTCGATGAGAATGTTCCGCGTGAACGGCGCCGCCTCCAACAATCGGTACCCGGCCACAAACGCCGGATCGCTGTCGGGAAGCATCACTGCGACATCCTCCTGCATGGGCATTCGGATCACGAGCAGCCCCCCGATTACGGTCAGCCCTATGAGGCTGATCGTGACCGTACGCCATCGGCGCACTCCGGCCTGGTAGACCCGTCGGGCGGTCTGCTCCAAAAGGCTCGATCCTGTCCGTCCCAATAAGCTCAATCATTGCTCCGCAGTAATGTGTCCACGCCAACCGTGCCCCCCTGCATCCGAGCCCCCGCTTACGTGGCCCGGGGCCCGGCGGAACGGTTGCACCAGACTTTCAGCGTTCCGCCGGCCAATACCTGGCCTTCGCAAAGCACCTGTCCATCGACCAGATAGAAATCCCCAAACGAGCAGGAGGACTTGATCCTGATGAGAAGTGGCTGCCCCGCCAGAGGGCGACGCTCGATGCGGAAGGTGCTGACTCCCACCAGATAACCGAGATCGGCCGGTTTGCCGGAGTGTCGATCCTGATATCCCTGTGCGGCGGCGTAGGTCTGCGCCACCATTTCCAGGAGGACCGCCGCTTCCACCCGGCCGTCGGGCCCCACGCCCACGTCCCCCGTGTTCAGGATGGTCTGTGCCTCAGCACAGTCATCCTCCACACGCAGCAGCGACTGAACCAATCGCAGGGGCGAGCGGTGCGGCATATAGGCTTCCGTGTCGGCGGGCAGGGTCATAGGTCAATCCTTCTCGAAGTACACACGGAGATCATCGAATAGTTGACTGGAGAAGAGCAGCTTACGGAACCTGACGAGCTCATCATGGAGAATCGTTCCATTTTCGTAGACCTTGAAGTGCCGGGCGAGCAACTCGTGGATGCGGCGGCATCCCCTCCCGAGCCCCGGAGCATTGCGGAAGGACAGCGCCTGCAAATCCGCGAGCACCTCCACGGTCAGAATGTGCTTGGCGTTGCTCACCGATTTGAACGCCTTCCGTGCGGCCACGGTGCCCATGCTCACCACATCCTGGTTCGACGCATTGCAGGAGATCGACAGCGTTCCCACGGGGTTCGCCAGATGCCGGTTCTCGGCCGTCGTCGAGGTCGCGACGTACTGCGCCCCCATGAATCCCATCGTCAGCCCGGCTTCTCCGGCAATCAGCAGTTCCGGCAAGCCTTCGTTGAGGTGCTTGTCGAGCAGTTTGTTGATCCGCCGCTCGGAGAGCGTGCTCATCCCGGCCACCGCCATGCACAGGGAGTCCATCGCGAAGGCGATGCTCTGCCCGTGGAAATTGCCGCCGTGAATGATCTTTTCTTTCTCGGGGATCACCACGGGATTGTCGTTGACGGAGTTGGCCTCGATGCTCACCGTCTTGGCCACCTGTTCCAGAGTCTCCTGCACCGGCGCCAGAATCTGGGGCGTACAGCGAATGGAATAGACGTCCTGGACGTTGATATCGGTCTCCTGTACGGGCGAATCATGATTCGCCCCTACGGCCCGGCGAATGCGGTCATGGAGGTCCTGTCGCCGCATGATGTTGCGTGAGCCTTGGTACAGGCGACGGATCGTCTCGGCGATGTGCTGCTGACCCGGATGCGGTTTGACCCGGTGCAGATCCTCGTCGAAAGCATCGTCGATGCCGCCGAAGATCTCCAGGGCAAAAGCAGCCGTCACACAACTCAGGGCCAGTAGCTTTCTGGCTCCGAACAGGGCAAAGGCCGCCAAGGCGGTCATCGCGCTCGTGCCGTTGATCAGGGCCAGGCCTTCTTTGAAACTGAGCCGGAACGGCTGGAGATTCTCCGCTTCCAAGGCCTCCCGGGCGGTGGTCAATTGTCCCTTGTGGTAGACGGCCCCTTCTCCGATGATCGCCAGGGCCCCGTGCGCCAAGTGGACGAGGTCGCCGGAAGCACCGACACTGCCGCACTCCGGGATGTACGGGGCAATTCCCGCATTGATCATGTCCCGGATCAGCTCCAGCAGTCCCAGGCGGACGCCGCTGTAGCCTTTGACCAGCGTATTGAGCCGCACGGCCAGGACGGCCTGCGCGAGGTAGTATTTCAGCGGATCGCCCAGACCCGCCGCATGGCTGCGAATCAGGTTCACCTGCAAGTCACCCAGCTTGTCGGGGGCGATGATCTTGTTGCACATGGGGCCGAACGAAGTGTTCACGCCGTAAATGACCCGCCCGGCCGCCACTTCCTGCTCCAGAAACGCCCGGCTCCGCCGGCAGCGCTCCAGGGCAGCGGGGTCCAGGGCCACCGCTTTGTCCCCGATGCCGATGGCCACGATATCATCGATCGTCAGGTCGCTGCCGTTCAGGACTACTTGGGGCCGTGTCATGGCAAACCCGCCTTTGGGCTCCCAGCCGCGGGAGGGGACCCCAAACGCGACGCGTCGCGTTTGGGAACCCAAGGATGCGGCTGGGGACCCTTTCCTGCCGCCCGATAGTCCAATACGAGCACGGGCTTGCGCCGGCCTTCGATCACGGTGCGTTGGCGAATCTCCTCCGTTGAAGCGAGGGCGACTTCCAGCTTCACCCGGACCCGCCCGCGGATCCGGTCGGAAATCTCGCCTTCGGTCAGGCAGGCCCCCTCTTCGAGCCCGACGATCACCCGGACGCGGTCCGACAACTCATGATCCTGGTGCACCTCCAAGCAGTAATTGCGAACCCCCTCCAGGCTCTGCAAAGCGGCAAAGATGTCCGTGGGGTACAACGTGGTGCCGCGCACCTTCAGCATCTGCGCCTTGCGACCCCGAACCGGTCCGAGCCGATAGGTATTACGACCACAGGGGCACCGGTCTGTCAGCAAAGTAGCGATATCACCCGTGCTCAGGCGCAGCAGAGGCATTCCTGTCACCTGCAGGGGCGTGGCCACCACTTCACCGGGCTCGCCCGGCGGCACCGGCCGGCCGGCCTCGTCCAGGATTTCCACCGCGATCAGGTCGGGAAGGACATGGCCCCCCCCGCGGCCATCGGCACATTCGGTGAACGAGGTGGCCATCTCGGTGCTGGCATACGTCCCCAACACCTGGAGCGAAGTTTGAAGTTTGAGGTTTGAAGTTTGAAGTCCACCAGCGCCACTTGACACTTCACACTTCGAACCTGAACTCTTCCTCCACACCTCTGCAGGCGCTGACCGAGAGGGACAGATCCGCCTCCCGCACCGGCTCCCCGATGCAAATCAGTTTGCCCACCCCCAGTCCCGGCACATCGACGCCGCGCTGGTGCAGCACGCGGCCCGCCTCCAGCAACATCGAAGGGACTCCGATGATGGCGGAGGGCCGGTGCAGCAGGATGGCCTCGCCCAGAACCGCGGGATGGCCGGCACCGCGCGAATCGCTGTTGCTCCGATGCGGCGCAGCCCTTCGAAGTAAGCCAATCCCGCCATGAAGCAGCGGTCCAGGGCACACGCGATCACGACGCGATCCTGGGGCGTCAGTCCCGCCGCCAGGAAGCACGATTGCTCGTTGTAGGCCAGACGCTGCAAGTCTTGTTCCGTCTGGAGCAGGGCCACGGGCGCCCCGGTCGTGCCGGAGGTCAGACAGACATCCACCACCTGGCACTGGGGCACGCACAACAGCTCGCTCCCATGCTCGGCCAGGTCCGCCTTGGTCGTCACCGGCAGGCGGCACAAGTCCGCCACGCCGCGGATGTCCTGGGGCCGCAGGCCGGCGCTGTCGAAGCGCTGCCGGTAAAAGCGGGAATGTTCATAGCAGTACTGAACGTGCCGCGCCAGAAGCCGGTTCGTGCACGCCGCAATTGTCTCCACAGACGCAAACGCCATTTGCACGGCACGTTCCAGCGCCGGGGGGCCGCGCGTGCCGCTATCCTTGAATGGATCAGGACTGACTTCCAGCAAGGCAGGCTCCCATCAATTCCTTAACATGTTTCCGCAACTCGATATGCCCGAGGTCGCCCGAGAACGCCGTCGGGTCAATCGGGGGGAGACACTCCAGCCGGACGTCGGCGGGCGCCATCCAGCGGCGCCCGGGAGGCAGCATCTGATCCGTCCCCTGGAGGCAAAGCGGCACGATCGGAAGATGAAGCCCAACCGCCAGCTTGAAGGCTCCCGAGTAGAAACGTCCCAGGCGCCCATTGCGGCTGCGATGGCCCTGGGGAAACAACAGGATGGAGCGGCCTTCTTTCGCGATCTGATCGATCGTCGGCACGATTTGGTCCCAAGGCAGCCGTTCCACATCCACGTATTGGGCCCACCGCATGAAGGGCGCATACCAGGCGAGCTTGAAGGGCCAGGACCGCAGGCAGACGACCACATCGAAGACCGGCAGGGCCGACAGGAAGAAAATATCAAAGAAGGACAGATGGTTCGCCACGTAGATGCAGGGCTGGGCCCGCCGCGTGGAGTCGGCCCCCACGACTTTCAGGCGGACAAACGGCGACACGATCCACAGCCAGACCCGCCCATACATCCAGATGAAATGACGCACGATCTTGGCCCGCGGCCAACGCGTCACCAGCCGCCAGAGAACCAGCAGCACGGGAGAAATCGCCAAGCCAACCAGCGTCTCCACGAGCATCAGGACCACGACCCAGACGTTCATCACGAAGATCGTCGGTGAGGCGAACTTCGTCCGTCGCTGTTGGACGGGAAGGGTCCCCAATCGCGATGTATCGCGATTGGGAGCCCCAATTGCTTCTCCGATATACATCCCCATTCCACTATTCCATTATTCCCGTGTTCCCTTCGTGAGAGCCGTCCAGCTCCCGTTTCTTCTCAATGACCAGGCGATGCAGATCGCCCAGCGTTTTGACTTCGCGCACGCGCGGTTCCTCTCGGAGCGTGACGCCGAACGCCTGCTGCAACACGACGACAATATCCACGAAGTCAAGACTGTCAAACCCCAAACCCTCCACCAGGAGGGCGTCCGGCGTCATCACACCGGGGTCCAGCTCAAACTCGCTCACCAGACTGCGGTTCACCAGCTCAATGATTTCACTATCGGTCACCGATCGATCTCCTGATAACCATGGCCGAGTTGACCCCACCCAGGGCAAAATTGTTGGATAGCGCCACATCCACCTGTCGGTGCTCGATCGTCCTCAAAAGGTTCAGACGGCCGCAGGTGTCGTCCGGGTGGTCCAGATTCCGGGTGGGCAGCAGCAGACCCTCCTGCAGCATCAGGAACGTGGCAATGAGTTCCAGTGCCCCGCAGGCCGCCATCGTATGCCCCATGTGCCCTTTCAAGCTGCTGACCGGGATGTCGCGGCCGAAGACGCCCTCCACGGCTTCGCACTCGGCGCTGTCGCCGCGCAGGGTCCCGGTGGCATGCGCGTTAAGATAGCCGATCTCGTCCTTGCCGAAGCCCGATTCCTCCACGGCGGTCCGCATGCACTGCACCATGGATTCCGGCCCGGGATTGGCAATGTCCTCCGGCGAGCTGCTCACGGCGAAACCGCTGATTTCGCCCAGAATATGGGCATTCCTCGCGCACGCGTGTTCCCAGCTTTCCAACACGACCAGGCCCGCCCCTTCGCCACAGATAATGCCATCGCGGTCCCGATCGAAAGGTCGCGGCGTCAAGTCGGGCCGCTCATTGAAGGCGCGGGACGACGCCTCCAGCGTGTCAAACACCCCGACCGTCAAGGCGTGCAGCTCGTCCGCGCCGCCGCAGATCATCACGTCCTGCTTGCCCAGGGCAATGCTTTCCGCCCCCAGGCCTACGGCGATGGTCCCCGTGGCACACGCCGCCGACGGCGCCAGCAACCGGCCGCGGATCCCCAGGGCCTGAGCGACGTTCGCCGCACAGGAGCTGTTCATGATCTTGAAGAAATGCGTCGATTTCACCCCCTCGAGCTTCTTCTCTTTGAGCACCTGGCCAAACACGTGCTCGATTTCAAACGTGCTGCCGGTAGTCGAGCCCACGCAAACCCCGGTCCGAATGTCCAACAAGTGATCGGGTGTCAGTCCGGCCATCTGGATGGCCTCGCGCGCCGCGAGGGTGGCGTAGATGGACATCTTGGACATATACCGGCGCTTCTTGCGGTCAATCCCCTGGGCGTCCACTTCGGGCACCCCGGCGGCCACCGTCGTGCGCAGGCCTTTCACTTCCGCCAGCATGGGACAGTGGCGCACGGCCGTCCGGCCTTCTCTCAGGGCTTGCCACATGGTGGGCACGCCGCAGCCAAAGGGAGTGACGGCCCCCAAACCCGTCACCACGACCCGGCGCGATGGAAGCGGCCCCCCAACGCGGAATTTCGCGTTGGGGACCCCAATCTGGTTTTCTTTGTACTGCAAGCTCATCAGACGATGCAACTCTCCGTGAAAAAACCGGCGCACAAGGCTCCCAACACGCCGGGCGCCGCCACGGCTTGCCCGGAAAGGTACAGCCCTTTGACTCCCGTCCGCGGCAACAACGGCAGGTCCGCCAGCCGGTGCTTGATCCCATACAACCCGCCTTCGGGACTGCCGAGCCGGTCCCGAAACGTCAGAGGCGTGGCCACCTCCAGCGGCTCAAAATCACCGGCCAGATCATGGGCATAGCAGGACAAACGTTCCAGAAGTCGGTCCGTCAGTCGTTCCTTCCAGTCCCGGTAGTCGGCGGACCGCGTGCGACTGCGATCGGCACCGCCCCCGGGCACGTCGGCCAGGCACGCCGGGCAGATGACGGAGGCGCCGCTGCCGCCCGGAGGAAGGCTGACAAACAGAGGGCGTTCTTCCACCGGCAGATACCTCCAGTCCGAGAAGGTGCGTGGCTCGCTGGCCAGATACAGATTGCCCGTGAAATTCGCCGCATGGCACCGCCCGTACAGAACCACCGCCGAGGGGGTTTCCTCGAGCGCGCGAACCCGCTTGCGATACGCAGGAGAAAACGCGGTCGACGGCACCATCTCCAGCATCAGCTTGGGATGGATCGTGCTGATACAGCGATCCGCCGCCAGTTTCTCGCCCGTTTCCAACTCGACGGCGGCAAACCTGCCTTCCGGGTCCAAACAGATGCGCGAGACCGCTCGACTGCACCGCCATTCGACGCCGGCGTCCCGCAGCGCCTTTTCAAAGACCTCCACCCAGACGCGACCTCCGCCCCGGATCAGGCAAGCCGATTCGTAATAAGAGCCCACGACCTGGCTGTGGAAGAGCAAAGAGGTCTCCTGCGCGGCGGCGCCATAGAGGATCCCGTGAACCCTCAAAAGGCCCTGGAGCACAGGGTTACCGGTACAGCCCTCCAGCACCTCTTGGAGACTGCGTCCCGGGCTGGGAAGGGAGACCCCAGGGTTCTTGCCGCGGTGGTGCAGGAAGAGGGTCCGACTCTGCTCCCACAGCGAGCGCACCTGCGTCAGAAACGACCGCGCCCCCCGGCTGTCGGAGGGAAAAACGTGGCACAGATCCCGCTCGAGCGATTCCCAACCTTGCGGGAAGGAAAAATCAAAGGCAGGCTTCAGGAATCGAACGTGATCGATCGCGTCCGGGATATCAACCGCATCGCCCAGCAACTCGACCAGCCCCAGTTCCTGCAGCAGGTAGCGCGTCAGTCCCTCCGGCCCCAAAGAACCGACGTAGTGGAAGCCGGAATCCATGTAGGTCCCCTGCCGGACAAAACCATACAGCGCCGGGGACAGGTGCCCAGACCGCTCCACCACCAGGACGTGCTCGCCTCGGCGGGCGCCCAGAAGCGCGCAGGTCAGGCCCGACATGCCTCCGCCCATGATGATCGTGTCCCATTTGGGAATCGCCATACCTGCGATCCACCTCCCCACAGAACCACCAACCGGTTTCCATTCATTGCCAAGACACAAGTATAGCGGGTGACCGGCGCGCTGCAAAGGCCATTTTCGTTCGAGCCCAAAGGAACCGTCATTCGCTCCGGGAATACTGCGGCGTCCGGCTGCAGAAGAAATCCCAGATAACTTGTGATGCTTCGAACATCCGCAACGGATGCTCCGGTGGCAGTTGCCCTGTAACGAGAGTTCCGGGCCATACATGTTTCCAATGGTCCAGAATATGAAGCACGACCCGCGGCTCTTCCTGACCATCGCGCCACATCAAGGTGCACCGGTCCTCGGAGGGATCGTCTGTGACCTGCGGGGCGGCCGCACAGCGGCAATACCGGGCCCACAGTTCCACCGAATCGACTACCGGCACATAACGCCGCGGGCCGCTGTGAAGGCCGGGTCCCCCCGCCAAGGGGATCGTCTCATCGTCTCGACCGTGGATGGCGATCAGAGGCACCGGGGTCTGCGGCGGTCCTATTCGCCGCGCGGCGTGGCCCGGGCCTTTCGAGCTGCCGAGGGAGCCGGCGACGACGCCGACGGCGGCGATCGAGCCGCTGTGCTCGGAGGCGAAGCGATAGGCCAGCATCGCGCCATTCGAATAACCCACGACGTACAGCCGCTGCGGGTCGAGGTGGACTCGGCTCGAAACATCGCGCAGCACGTACCGGAGGAACCCCACATCGTCCACGCGATCCATTTCCGCCAGGCCGCAGCAATGCCCGGCATTCCAGTGTTGCAGATGCCCGCACAGACCGACCCCATTGGGATAGGCGACGACAAAACCCTCACGATCCGCCAAGGCGCTGAATCCGGACTGCCTCTCCATCGTGCCGGCCGTGCCGAAAGCCCCGTGCAGCGCCAGGATGAAAGGCCAGGCTTTTTGCTCGTGGTAGTTCCGCGGAATATGCAGCAGGTAGGTGCGCGTAGACCAACGGTAGTGCACCGGCGTGATTTGGAGGTATGTACCCGGCGTCAGGCTCCCAGGATCAGGCCGAGAGGTGCCGCAGCCGGGCATTACGAGAAGCGCCCCCATCAGGGCCAGCGCCGCCGAGCGCCGAACAGGCCATCGCCATTCAACCATGGTGTCCCCCCTCGAATTCGCCACGCAGTGAGGTGGCAAGCATGCGTACTCATCCCCCACGAATTGACCACAGGGAAGCATACGGTGGATGAAGGTCAGAGTGCAGTGATACCACCGAGGGGAAGGAATTCCCTGCTTAGGAAGAAAGCCGCAAGGCGAGGCAGGCGTTGGTCCCGCCGAACCCGGCGGAGTTGCACAAGACGATGCGCGGGGGTCTTTCCAGCCGTTCCGTCAGGATTCGAAGCTTCGCGCTGTACGGGTCGGGCCGCTCGAAATTGACATTCGCCGCGGTAAATCCATGGCTGGCCATCAGCACGCAGTACACCACCTGAGCGGCGCCGGCCATCCACAACTCATGCCCCACCATTCCTTTCAGGGAGGCAACCGCCGGACGGCAGGCAGCGCCGAAGAGCGTGTGAATCTCGCGGGCTTCTACGCTATCCCCTACCGGCGTTCCGGTGGCATGGGCACACACATAATCCACGTCTGCGACCGACAGCCGGGCTTCCTGCAGGGCGGACGTCATCGCGTGCAATAACCCCGCCTCGCTCGGAACGGAGACGTTGGCCCCGTCTGAGGAAAAGCCGTAGCCCAGGATCTCCCCCAGAATCGGGGCCTGACGTTGCTGTGCCAAATCATAGCGCTCCAGCACCAATGCCGCCGCCCCGCCGCCGGGGATCAGCCCATCCCGGTCTGCATCGAAAGGCCGACACGCCTGGTGCGGCGCGGCGACGTGGGTGGAAAACGCATCGAGGGCGTCGAAGCTGCACATGGACTGCCACGTCAATTCCTGGGCTCCGCCGCAAATGACCCGATCCTGTCGTCCCAGACGGATCAGATCCGCCGCCTGTCCTACGGCATGGCCGCCGCTGCTACAGGCGGCACTGAGCGTCCAGCAGGCACCCCGCGTCTTGAACAGCGCATTGAGATTCATCGTGATGTTGGAGGTCATGGAGCAGAAGACGTGGCCGCTGCCGATGGCGCTGGTGGTCTGGTGCCGTCGCACCAGATCCACCTGTTCGATCGCCGCCAGACAACTGGAGTCGCATCCGAAGATCAGGCCGGTGCGCTCGTTTTGAACATCCTCCAGAGCCAGATGCGCCTCACGGATCGCATCCGCCGCCGCCGCATAGGCCTGAACGGCGAACTCCGTCATCGTCTTGCGGGCCTTGCGATTGAGATACCGCGTGGCATCGAAACCGGCAATGCGAGTCGTCAGCGGACTGCGAAAACCCAGGGCCACCCGTTCGGGGTCCACCTCAACGGCCGATTCGCCGCGGTATAATCTCCGGGCCACCGTCTCGTTGTCGGTCCCCAGACAGGAGATAATTCCAACCCCCGTGATGGCGACTCGATTCATGTTCGTCTCATGGCTGTGCGCGGGCACCCCGATAGGCTCCATGCTCTACATGTAGACTCCGCCGTTGACGTTCAGGACCTGCCCGGTGATGTACGAGGCATCCTCCGAGCACAGGAAGGCCACGACAGCCGCCACCTCTTCGCAGGTGCCGAAACGGCGCAGGGGAATCATCTTGAGGATCTCCGGCTTCGGCAGATCCTTCGTCATATCCGTCTCGACGAACCCGGGGGAGACCGCGTTGACGAGCACGCCGCTGCGGGCCACCTCTTTGGCCAAGGCCCGGGTGGCCCCAATCAAACCAGCTTTAGCGGCGGAGTAATTCACCTGCCCTGCCATGCCGGCCTGGCCGGAGGTGGATACGATGTTGATGATCCGCCCCCGCTTCTTCTGCATCATCAGACCCACGATCCGGCTGGTAACATGGTAGAAGCCGTCAAGGCTGACATTGAGCACATCCTTCCAATCCTCCCGAGACATCCAGAACAGCAGGCCGTCGCGATTCACGCCGGAATTGTTGACCAGAATATAGGGACACCGCTCCCGCAGGATGTTCTCCAAGGCCTCTTGGGCGGCAGATCCGTCCGACACGTCGAACGGCAGCAGCGTGCACTCCCGTCCCAGGTCCCGGACCCGAGCGGCCACGGCTTGCGCGGCCTCGTGATTGCGGCGGTAATTCAGCCAGATGTTATAACCGTCGCGGGCCAGACGCACGGCGATGGCGGCGCCAATTCCTCTGGATGCGCCCGTGATCAAAGCGATATCCTGCTCACTCATCCTGGAGCCTCCCGGTTTGACCGCTCGGTCCTGCTTTCCCCGGAGATCATGACATTCAAGGGTTGATCTCATCGACCGCGATCAAACCCGGCACAGGGCTTACAGGATAGCGGAAACAATTTCACTGTCAACCTCTTTTGAGGGCGTGGTGTGCGGCGCGGGCTGTGGTAGAATGGGCCCTGGGGCCCGCCGGAACGATGCCGGCACCGCCCGTAAGAAGGATACACGAGTTGGTTGGAGCCGTGTGGTTTCTTTCCGAAGAGCGGATGTGCCTGCCACATGGCGGTTGCCGAATTTCGCGTCTTCGTTTAGGATGGCGCGATCATCAGGAGAGTTGTTAGTACATGGACATTAGACAGAGACTCAAGCAAGTCATCGTCGAAGACCTGAATCTGGAGGAAACGACGCCCGAGCAGATTCGGGATGATGAGGCCCTGTTCGGCGCAGGGATTGGCCTGGATTCGCTGGATGCCGTCGAGCTGGTGGTCGTCATAAAGAGGCGTTTTGGAGTCGAGATAAAGGATATGACGGAGGGGCGCAAGGCCTTCGCCTCGATCGATTCCCTGGCCCGTTTCATTGCGGAGCGCATGCCGGCATGAGGCAGACGGGCCAGTCGATTCCTGTCACAGGATTGGGCTGCCTGTGCGCGGCGGGAGGATCGGTCCCCGCGTTGACGAACGCGCTCTTCGCCGGACAGCGCCGCGTGGCCTGGCGCGAAGTGCGCGGGCAGCGCTATCCCATGTTCCAACTGGCGGAGCCTTCGGCCCCGCCGGGGTACTACGAGGGTCCGGAGTGCCTGCGGTGCGGACGGCTCGCCATCGCCGCCGCCCGTGAGGCGCTGCGCCACGCCGGTTTGACCCTGGAGACCCTCCGAGACCGCCGAGTCGGAGTCTGCCTGGGCACGACGGTGGGCAGCGCCATGAACAATGAGACGTTCTACCGCGATTTCCGGGCCAACCGCAGACCCGGCATCGAGCCGATACGGCAGTACTTGCGGGCCAATCCCGCGGCCATGGTCGCCCAGGAGTTCGGCCTGACCGGTCCTTGCCAGACGATCACGAACGCCTGTTCCTCCGGCGCGGCGGCGATCGGGCATGCGGCCGGATGGGTGAGAACCGGGATCTGCGATCTGGTCATTGCCGGCGGAGCCGACATGCTGTGCAGCGTCATTCACGCCGGCTTCCTGTCCCTGCTGATCACCGATACCAGCCCCTGCCGACCCTTCGATCGTAACCGTCGTGGCCTGACCCTGGGCGAAGGCGCGGGCGTCGTGATACTGGAATCGGAGCGATCCGTCCGGGAGCGAGGAGCCCCTGTCCAGGCATGGATGTGCGGCTACGGCAACGCCTCCGATGCCTACCACATCTCCACGCCCGAGCCGAATGGCACGGGGCTGCGGCGCGCGATCGACCAAGCCCTGGCGGAAGCCGGCTTGGGCCCGCAGGAGATCGACTTCATTAATGCCCACGGCACCGGGACCCCGGAAAATGACCGCGTGGAAGGAAAGCTGTTTCCCGAGATGTTCCCTGGGACACCGTTTGGCTCGACCAAAGGCTTCACCGGCCACACCCTGGGCGCGGCGGGCGGCATCGAGGCGGTGATCACCATTCTCTGCCTGCAACAGAAATGCATCCCGGCGAATCTCGGTTTTCAGGAGCCGGACCCGGAGTTTCCCGGCCGACCCGTGGCCGAGAACACCCCGGTCGCCGGACACTGGGGATTGTCCGACTCTGTGGCGTTCGGCGGCAACAACGTGGCGCTGATTTTTCAGGAGGCGGAAAAGGGGTCAGGAAAAGGGGACAGGCACCTTTTGTGCGAAGCACCCGCCGGGCCGTTCCGGCAAAAGGTGCCTGTCCCCTTTTCCGTTTCCCAGCGACTCGACATTCAGGGGATCGGCCTGGTGGGCGGGTTCGGCGTGGGCAAGCAGGCCCTGCTGGAAGCCTTGCGTCATGGAGGCGGGCCCAACGGGACCGTGCCCATCGCCGACACCTCCGGACCACGGCAGTTGGCGGCCTACCAGGTGGACGTCGCGCCCGTCAGCCGCTTCGTCTCCGGGGCGGTCTCCCGGCGCATGAACCGGTTCGCCAAACTGGCCGTGCTGGGCGCCGCCCTGGCCCTGGAGGATGCCGGTTGGGAGGTCCCACTACGCCGCAACGACATCGCTCTGGTGCTTGCCAGCGGCTATGGCGCCTCCAGGAGCACTTTCGACTTCCTGGATAGCATGATCGAGGGCGAAGGTCAGTATCCCTCGCCGACGCTTTTCTCGAATTCCGTCCATTCGTCGGCCGCGTCCCATGTGAGCATCGTGATGGGGTTGGGAGGCCCGTGCCTGACGGTCAGTCAATTCGAAATGTCGCCCATTTCAGCACTGCTGACCGCGAGAGACTGGCTCCTGGAAGGCCGGGTCGAGGCGGTTCTCTTCGGCGCCGTCGATGAGATCTGCCCGGTCCTGGGCTACGGCTACGATCAGTTCTTTGGAGTCTCTGGCTTGGGCCCCATGGAACCCTTTGCCTGGGATAAGCAGACCGCCGTCATGGGAGAAGGGGCGGCCTTCCTGTTGCTCCAACGGGGTCGGGAAGACCACGCCCGCTACGGCTATATCAGCGAAGCTACCTGGACGCAAAGCCGCCGCTTCATTCCTCCTGTGGATCGCCTCCTGGTGCTGGGAGCGGATGGGCACATCTGTTCTGCCCGCGACTACCGGCGGCTGTCGGAATTGGCGGCTCGCTGCACCGCCTATACGCCTCTCTACGGGAGTTTGCCGGGCGGACAGGCCTTTAACGTCGCGATCGCCGCGCTGGCCATGGAACCGGAATCAGAGCAACAGCTCGTCTGCTCGGTCAAATGTGACGCCCAGGGCAATTGTGGAGTCATCGAATGTTGCTTCGGTCAGCCGCACTGATGGCCTGCTGGCTGGGTCTGCTGGGAGGGCCCCTGCTGCCAGGGTCCTCCTGTGCCCGAGCACAGGAGTCTCTCTCGGATCGCTGGCTGGATGTTCTGCGCGGCCGGGCCCCGCACGAGACCGCCCTGGGGCTGTACGCGGGCCGAGCCTACGACTGGTCGGACCTGTACTTCTTTCTGGCAAGCTGGCAAGCACTGTATGATTACGAGACGATTTGGGGACACCGTGCCCCGGAGGGGCTGGGCATCCGCCTGGAAGCCGATCTGGGCGTCGCCACGGGTACGGAGTTTTCGGGCGAGCGATTGGTGGCCTCCGGCAATTTCCTGGCCGTCTATGAATTCGGAGTGCCGCAGCGTTCGCGGTTCGTCCCCTACGTGGAAGCAGGTGTAGGGCTCATCTATACAGATTTTCAAAGAGAGGGCCAGGCGTATCGCGTGAATTTCAACCCGGTGGCCGGGTTCGGCATTCGCAACCGAACGACGTTCCTCGTCCTGCGTTTGCACCATCTGTCCAACGGCGGCCTGAATGACGACAATCGCGGCATCAACTCCGTGGTGCTCGGGTTTCGGTGTGTATCTCGGGTCGGATCGCTGACAGCCCCCGAATCCAGGGCGAACGCAAAGTCGTTCGATAGCATCGCCCTATATGTCATTGCGAGCGGAGCGAAGCAATCTCCCATGCCGCGAGTTGAGATTGCCGCGTCGCTGCGCTCCTCGCAATGACATGGCTGTGGCCTGCCCCACGACTTTGCGTTCGCCCTGCTTGACAGACCTGCGGCGGGATTCTACCATGTGGCTCCACGAGTCATTGGAGTCGCCGGGACATGAAGCAAGGAACTGGTTGGAGAGAAAGGAGAACGACCGTGAAAACAAAAGGATGGCTGGCTCTGTGGTTGTGTTTCGTGGTTGCTGCATGCTGCTCGTGCGCCAGCGAGGAGACCTCCCGCCAGGTGCGGGAGGAAGGCGTCTACACGCGCTACAATCTTCACTATATTGTGGAGCACGGCTTCGTCAAGGGCAGTTTCGCCAATTGGACAGATTGGCCCGGGCACGCCTTTCTGCCCTACAATTCCAAGGTCCGAGCGGAAACCTGGGTCAACAGGATTCGATTTGAAACAGACGCGGGACGGGCGATCATGTTCGAGATCAACCCCGGACGCATGGGGATGTCCCCTTCCCAGTACATTGACCTGATTACGTCTCCGACACCCGTCGCTTACGACGACCTGGGCGACGCGGATCGTGAAGGGATCCAGGCCGGCAAAGCGCTGGTGGGCATGAGCAAAGAGGGCGTGAAGATCGCTCTGGGCTATCCGGCCAGGCACCGGACGCCGTCCCTGGAAGACAATCGCTGGACCTACTGGCGGGGTCGGCACGATACCTACGTAGTGGAGTTTGACGCCGATGGCAAGGTCGCAAGGATCACCCGGTGAGCGGGATAGAGGGGCCCCCCAACGCGGAAGGGTCCCCCAAACGCGATGCATCGCGTTTGGGAACCCAATTATGCGTTGGGGACCCCGATGCAGGCTCTGCCTGGGGATCGTCCTTCTGTCCCTCCTTCCGCTGATGGCAGGTCGGGCGGAGTCCGGCGCTTCTTCGCAAGAACAGGCCGGCTCCCCGCCGCCGCCGGAGTTACTGCAGAAGCTGCGGGAATCGCGGGCCCCCTACCACACCTTTGCGACCCGCTTCGTCCAGCGCAAGCATCTGGCCATTCTCGAGGTGGACCTGCAATCCGAAGGGATGATCTTCTTCCGCCGCCCGGGGTCGGTCCGCTATGAGATCGTCGCGCCGGTGCGGTCCCTGATGACCTACGACGGCAAGAAGGTGCAGTGTCACACCTTCACCGAGGGTGCGTGGAAGCGGCTGAATAATCCCGCCGCCACGGCGATCGGACAGGTTCTGCGGCAGATCGGACGCTGGATTCAGGGCGATTTCGACAGTGACCGCAAGATGTTCGACCTCGCCATCGTGCCCGCGGACAACTACGCCGGCTGCATCCGCCTCACGCCCCGCAGCGAGGCACTTGCCAAGTATATTCAGCGCGTGGAAATCTACGTGGAGAAGGCTCCCGAGTACCGGGTGACGCGGGTCATCCTTCGGGAATCGGACGTGGACCTGACCGATATGCGGTTCCGGCAGGAATTGCGCAATCCCTCGATTCCGGAGGGCACTTTCTCCACGCCGGAGGCATCGAGTGCGTGCCTGGGCACCTTCCCGCCCGACGGACGCTCCGATCCCAACGAATCCAAGGGGCGCCAATCCTGAAAAGCGTGGTCCGGCTTATTCTGGTTTGCCTGTCCCTCAACGCGGGGGGCTGCGCGAGCTCGCCCTCGCTTGGTGAGCCGGTGAACGATGCCCCCCGGCGGGCCGCTCTGCTGCAAGCGTGCCAGCGTCCCCCTGTTACGGAAGCGGTGTTTCGCACCCTGATCCGCTGGCCCGGACGGGAGATCTCTTTGACCGAGATCGTCAAGGTATCCCCGGAGGGTGGATTCCGAGTGGCGGGAATAACAGATATCGGCAGTACGCTGTACGCCGTGCAAGTCGCTCCGAACGGCGCGAGCCGCGTCCTCAGCAAAACACTGCCGTTCTCGGATCGGTGGCTGCTCGACGGCCTGGTTGCGGAGTTGCTCATCCCCTGGAATAGTCCGCACGAGGCCAGTCAACTCTACCGGCAGTCTGACGGGACCTGGGTCCTGGCCCATCAGGTCCGGGACGACTTCCACATATTCGTCTTCGATGCGGATGGGACCTGGCGAGGGATTCGCCGACTCTCCGGCGGCCATCTGCGGTACCGAGCGTCTCTCGAAGGGGATGGAGAACCTCTTCCCAAGGTCATACGGGTCGACAATCCTGCTAACCATCACCGCACCGTGCGCGAGCGAGTCTCCGTTCAATCATGTCTCTCAGGTTCCACCTCCTCGGAGCCCGTGAAGTAGGCGTGGCGGACGAAGAAGCCCTCCTGATTGTAGTTCGTGTCAATGAACCAACAGGCGATGTCGTCGGTGGACGAGGAACGAATCGCCCCGGTCGTCGGGTCGTACACGTCCACGCCCTTGATCTCGACAACGATCTTATCCCCAGACCCAGGAGAAAGAGGTTTAGCCACAGATTTCCCAGCCCGGCCTTCGGCCGGAACCAAATCAACTGCGCGGAGACGCGGAGAACGACACCACGGAAGCCTTTCCTGTCCCAGCGTCCCTGCGTCTCCATTTCTCTTTTCCATCCTTCGTAACAACGGTATCACGAAAGCGATTCGTGATACCATTATGGTATCAGCCTTGGCGGTGCACCCAGCGGCGCCAGGTCCGGCGCCGAGGCGTTTGATTTTGCCTTCGTTGGACATCTCCGTCAGTGCTCGCTTGAGCGTGGGCAGGCTGACGCCCGCGCACGCTCGGCGTAAGTCTGCGATGGTGAACGGATCGGCGTCCTCTGCGGTTGAAAAGCAGTTCCCAGTCTGTCGTCCGTCCTCGGTCTTGCGTCGAATGACAACGTTTGTGCAACAGTTGAAAAGGTAAAACACCCCGCGAGCCAAAAATTCTTTATTCCTTCCCGCACAAGGGGTTACGCGATTTTGGGGCGTTGTCCGTGCACGGAATTTCGTCACGATTCGTGCAACACGGAGCAAGGGTAGAGGGAGGGTCGAGTCCGAGGCGGAGCCTCGGATTTATGATTCCCGACTTCGCGGGAATGACATGTTTATGATTTACGATTGGTGATTGTGGCCGGTAATTGGTAGCCGGTAGGCGGTTGTACAAACGAACCCAATTTCGGAAGAGTCTCAAGCTTGAAGTTTCGCGTGTTAAGCAGGAGAAGCCGATGGTCGAGTCTTCAAACTTCACACTTCCGCCGGACCATCGGCGGGACTTCTTGTACAAACAAACCAAAACTTGGGCGAGCTGGGGTATCTGGGGGACATGACGGCGGGGACGAACGAAGGGCAAATGCGCCAAACAAACCCAATTTTGGCAACGGCAAGGCGAAGGGCAAGTTGTTTGCGGGAAAGGAGTTATGATCAATCTGACCTGCAAAGAGCACTGGAAAAACAAAGCCAATTCCCAGCCGGGCAGGGAGTGGGCAAAGGCCGGCACGGTCGATTGTGCAAAACAAACCCAATTGGCGGGTGGCATGCTATTGTGCCGGCTCGTACTTCGTCAGAACCTGGCCGCCGGGGGGCAGGTCGAGGGTGGGTTTGCCTTGGAGGCAGCCGTGGGCGGTGAGGAATTCGTCCATCAGGAACGTGGTGCGCTCCTGCCAGGGGGAGCGGTTGAAGAAGCCGTGACCCTGGCCCGGAGCCATGTACATTTGGGCGTCGAGACCGAGGGCCTTGGCCTTCGCGATGAACTCCTTGCCGCCTTCGTTGAGCCGGTCCTCGGTGCCGAAGAAGATGATCGCCGGCGGGACATCCTTGCTCAGGAAGTGGTTGGGAGAGATCTTGCGGCCGATCTCGCTCATGCCATACTTTTCGCCGAGCGCCACGGTGTTGAGCACGGGATTGAAGAGGACGAGCAGGTTCGGCCGGGAGGAGATGGACAGGTCTTCGACCTGTGGCCCAGCCGCCCCCGGCTGGGAAGAAGGAGTCACCCCCGAGGGCGGGGGTGCCACATTGGTGTCGGGGACGGTGGCGGTGCCGGCGGCAATGTGTCCCCCGGCCGAGCCGCCGGAAGCGACGATCCGCTGCGGATCGATGCCGAGCCTGGCTGCGTTCGCGCGAAGCCAGCGGACGGCGCTCTTGGCGTCTTCGACGCACTTGTCCGGCGTGGTGCCGTGGCGGCTCCGGACGCGATAATCGGCCCGGGCAGCCACCAGGCCGCGTTGGGCCAGGTACTTCGCCTGGGGCTCGAATTGCGTCACCTGGCCCGAGGTCCAGGCGCCACCGAAGAAAAAGACAATGGCGGGCCGCTTGTCCCGGGCGGTCCAGCCCGGCGGGAAATGGACATAGATCTTCAGCTCGCCCTGCGGCGTCTTCTTGTAGACGGACTCCTCGACCTTGGCCTCGGCTGCCGCACCGGCATTCTGGGCCTGGAGGGCGGAACGTTCGGACGGCCACCCCCAGAGGCACAGGGCCGTTACGCTCAGAATCGTGACCGCAGGTGATGTTTTCATGGGCAACTCCCCTACCGGGCCGCATAATGTGGTCCCGCGGTGTCGGGCTGTCCGGCACCGGGTTCAGGAGGCATAGTCTATGACGAGAGCCGGGACAAGGCAACGTTCGACTTCCAAGGAGCGCCGAGGATGACCAAGGTTCGCATCGCCCTGTGTCAAATCCTTTGCCTGGATGGGGACCGCACCGGGAATATCGCGCGAATGGCCGCTGCCGTAGATCGGGCCCGCGACTTGCCCGTCGATATCGTGTGTTTTCCGGAGACCGTTTTCTACGGTTGGGTCAATCCGGAGGCGCACACCAGGGCCCAGCCCATTCCCGGGGAGGATTCTCGTATCCTCTGCGAGTTGGCCCAGACGCGGGGCGTATATCTCTGTGCCGGCCTGGAGGAGAAGGACGGTGACAATCTCTATGACTCGGCCCTGCTCATCGACGACAACGGCCAGATCCTGTTGAAGCACCGCAAGATCGTCTTGCTGAGCGAGCTGATGACACCGCCCTACGCGCCCGGACACGGGGTCCAGGTCGCGGAAACGGAGTTCGGGAAGATCGGGGTGCTGATCTGCGCCGATACTCACGAGCACGAGATACTCGAACAGATGGCGAGCCTGAAACCGGACTTGGTCCTCGTGCCCTACGGATACGCCGCTCCGGAGGAGGCCTGGCCCGAACACGGCAAGCAATTGGAACGGGTCGTCAAGAATGCCGCCAGAGTCACTGGCGCTCCCGTGATCGGCACCAACCTGATCGGCCAGATTACCTGCGGACCCTGGCGGGGCCAAACCTACGAAGGGCACAGCGTCGCCGCCGACCGCCACGGCAAGATTCTCGCCGTCGGCCGGGATTTCATCGACGACAACCTCATTCTGGAGGTCCCGATTCGGGGATGAGCGTAGACGCGACTACAGGTTCTCCCGGAGCCGGCAAGGAAACCCAGCCGGATGCGTTTGCCATGCGCGTGCGGTCCACAGGACGATCAGCCCGCCCGAGCGCCCATTTCGTCGGGCTCGCGTCAGTCACAGCGGGCGTTGGACCGATGGTGCCACCCGACGAAGGCTTCGGGCGCGGCGGCCACAACCTGCCTCATGCGGTGATACCGCTGCCGCAACAGCTCGACAAACGCCGGCTCATCCCAGGGACCGGTGGAGTCGATGGCCGTACGATAGATGTCCGCATACAGTTCCAGGATTCGGCTCAGGGGCATTTCACCGCCGTTCGCCCCCTCCCAGGGCAGGAACGGCAGACAGGCGAAGTCCAGCCAGAACGCCTCCCTGGGCGAGTACCCCAATTCACACAGGGCCTTCAGGTGTTCCTGATGCATCCACCGAAGGGACTTTAGAACTTCGTGGAACCAGTCTGGTTCGGCTTGGGGAGTTTTGGGTGAGCGCAGACGCCGCCACGCCTCGCGAACGGATGGAATCACGGAGAAATCTTCCTTCCTCGATCACCACCAGTCACCCCCTCCTGCAAGATCCATTCTCCACCGGCGTAGGGCGATCCAGTGATGCTGAACAACTGAATATACGTACCTGCCTGTCAATCCGGCGTACCCTCATGGCAATCCGACTCGTCCATCGTCAAAAGCACGCAGGGTACGCATTGGCCATTATACGCGGGTCCAGACACAAGAGGGTAAGGAATTTCCTTAGCGGGAGCCTTGACGGAGCCTGCGGGACCAAGTCCTGGTCCCGTATCTTGGCAGGCGTACACAAAAAGAAGGCCGGCGCGACCGCCTTCATTCGGCTTGTCGCACCGGCCCTCTCCAACAGAGCTTCCGACTTTTATAGCCCGGGCCTACTCAACCGCGAGGTGCCGGGCAGGGTCACCCTCGACTCCAACGCTCTCATCTTAAGGAACGTCTCACCACTCATAAGGGTGGCGGTCGCCCGTGCCTGCGGAAGCACTCGCGGAACTCCTGTACTGGTCAAGATTCCAGAGGGGCTTTCCGTCCGCGGCACGCAGATCCAGGGTTCTGTTCGCCGTCTGAATCTGCGAAGCCAGGAGGATTTCATGCTCTCCGGCCTTGACCAGCGAGCCGGTAATCGTCACCGGATCGCCCGCACGGAAGCTGATGTTCTGACCATCCAGGAACGGGCGCGGTGCCACCTGGACCCTCAGCGTTCTGCCCTCATCGGTTCTGACATGCAGGAGCACCCCACCCGTGGAGATGCCTTCGATCGGATAGGTCCCGACGCTCGTGACCTTCCCACGAATGGTCTCAACCGTGTTGGGATTGTAGGACAGAGCATGCTTGTCCATGTGCTGAGCAATCCTCTCCTCTGTCGCCGCGTTGGGAGCCGCGTTCGGGGCTGTCATCCCGGAACCGGGAGCCTTCTTCTCACCGGAAGAGGGCGGATTGACGTTCCGATTCTCCTGGCCAGGGATGAATCCCAGGTTTTGGCTTTCCCAATAGGGCGTCGCATGGAAGCGCTCGAACAACTGACGGCTGTACTGCGGATCCTCGAGGTTCGGGAAATTGTCCTTGTCAAAGGCAATGGCCGTCAGGGTCTGCTTGTCCGCATCCAGTCTGGCAATACCCGGCTGGCTGCGCAGGTCCAGAACCGACCACGGCACCGCGACGAAATCCTTGTTCAGACCCAGGAACCCGCTGCGGATCGCCACGATCCCGTAGGCCAGTTTGCCCTGGTTCAGGTCGATCATGACGTTGTCCAGCTTCCCGAGGTTCTCATTCTGAAGGTTCCGGATGTCGATGCCCATCAGCTTGTGAAGCCGCAGATGCTCAATGTCAACAGGCTGATCGGCGCCGTATCCGGTATCAGCACTCATTTCGCCCTCCGGCGTCATGCCCGGAGTATCAGCTTGATCCCGATCGGATGGAGGCTCGGTCGCCATCGGCTCCATGCTCTCCGGAGATTCCTCCGGGACCGTACCGGTCCTTTCCTCTACCGAGGATTGAGGCGCTTGGGCCGCCGCACCGCCCGACGGCGCCATCGTGGAGCCACGCTCGATGCCAAGCCAATTCTCATTCGCCACCGTCGGCCAATGATTCTTGTCAAAGCCCGGCGCCTTGTCGAGATCCGCGTTGGTCACATTCTTCAGGACCAGAATTCCTTGTCCGGCCGTCTCGCCGGGACGGAAGTTGAACTGCGACCACGGTACCGCAAAGTACTTGTCGCCCACGCCCCAGGTCCCGCCGTGCGCCAGAACGACGTAGTGGACCGCGTCACGGTTGGGAGTCAGAACGATGTCCTCGACCTTGCCCAGCCGCTCGCCTTGATCATTGACGATCTTGACGCCAATCAGATTCTTGGCCCTTTCGAGCTTGGGTTGGTATTGTGCGGTGGGGCCAGGTGTGGGTGCGACTTGTTGATCTTGTTGGATGGGTTGATTGGTTTGGGGTTGGGTGGAGTTGGGGTTGGCGGCGCCCGCAAGGCCGGCCACCAGGGGCAGCAAGGCAGCGGCCATCCAACTCACCCGGACCCAGTTAGCTTGTCCGTTCATGATACACCTCCGCGTTTCATGATAGAAACGCCAAAAAAGTCACGGCAGATGAATGCGACCGTTCATCAGCCTTTTGCTATCATCATCGATGACTCTGCGCTCTCTACGCCACGCGGCCGATCTTTGCATGCATGGCAAAAGTCGCAGCAACGCATGCGGATTTTGCTTAATCGTTCCTCGGATTCAACCTGTTGATTTTGTCCTCTCCGGACGGGAGAATGGAGAAAGTCGCAGAGAAGGTGCGATATCTGTTCGAAGAAAGGGACCGAACATGACCAGAAGTACGCTGCTGCTCCTTATCGGGGCCGCCTGCGGCGCGGGTTGCACGCCCACCTACACCGTTCACGTGAACACTTTTTCCGAGATCAAGGAACCCCTGAGCCAGACGACGCCCATTTTCGTGTCCAGCGACCCGAACTCGCGTAATCCGATCCTCGCCGATGTCATTGCCGCGAAAACCCGGGCCCTGTTGCGGGAGCATGGCTACACGCCCCGCCGAAAAAGCCGAGGGCGCCGCTTACGTGCTGACGTTCCGGGCCGGAATCGATTCCACGAGAGTCCTGGACTATATGCCCGTCTACCGGCCCTACGGCGGATTCTACGGATTCTACGGCGGATACCATCACTTCGGATACGGCTACAGCACCTACGCCCCTTACATCGAGACGGTCTACGCCCATTGGGTGGAGATGCGGCTCTTTACCCAGAGCCCAAACGTCAAGGACAACACGCGGCCGATCTGGATCGGCGAGGCGGTGGTTGGCCGCAGCGATGCCGAGCTGCGCGAGTCCATCAATTACCTGTTGATTGGTCTCCTCGATCACTTCGGTGCGGATACCCAGCGGTGGGTCTCGATAAGGCTCAAGCAAAATGACCCGCGGATCGAGGGACTGGCCACGGTCCAGTAGATGGATCTCCCTTTACTATTTTCGAGGTACGATTTACGATTTGCTGTCGCTCCAAGCCAGAAAATCATAGATTAGAAATCGTAAATCATAAATATGAAGGTTTGCATTGTCGGGGCTGGGCCGGCGGGCCTGATGGCGGCGATCCACGCGGCGTCGAACGAGGTGCCCACGCTGGTGGTCGAGGCCAATGCGGCCGCCGGACGCAAGCTGCTGCTCACCGGTGGAGGACGCTGCAATTTCACCCATGCGGCTGACCCGGGAGAACTCGCGAAAGCATTCGGCCCAGCAGGCCGATTCCTCCGCCATAGCCTGTATGAACTTTCGCCGGACGATATTCGGGAGTTCTTCCAGTCACGCGGCTTGGCCAGCACGGTCGAACCCGACGGTTGCGTGTTTCCCAGAAATCACCGGGCCGCGGATATCCTGAACGTTCTCCTCGACGAGGCGCAGGAGCACGGCGCCCGGTTCCAATTTCGGTGCCGGGTGGAGGATGTCACGATGGGCGATGACGGTTTCCGGATTCACGCGGAAGACCAGCAAGTTGTTGCCCTGCGGCTGATCATCGCCACCGGAGGCGTCTCGTGGCCCCAGACCGGCTCCCGGGGAGATGGCTATCGCTTCGCCGCTCAGCTCGGGCATACGATTCTCCCGCCGAAACCCGCCTTGATCCCGCTGGTCACACGGGAAACCTGGCCCGGCACTCTGGCCGGCGTCTCCCTGTCCGGCGTGCGAATATGGGCCACGGCCGACGGACGCCGGCTCACCGCCACCGGCAATATGCTCTTTACCCAGAATGGCATAGGAGGTCCGGCCGTCCTCGACCTGAGCCGCTTGCTGGCCGACGAGCTGGAGCCGGAGCACGCCGGCATCGACGTTGGGATCGATGTGCTGCCGGAGGTGGACGAAGCCCAACTCGACCGGCGCTTGCAGGAACAGTGCCGGACCTGGCCCAAGAAGACGGTCGCCAACATCCTGTCCGGGCTTGTGCCCCGGCAATTCTCTCGTGCCCTGTGCCACGTTGCCCAGTGCGAGGGCGACCTGCAGGCGGGACACCTCCCCGCCGAGAAACGCCGGCGCCTCGTCCGAGTCATCAAGAGCCTGCCCCTGTATGTGACGGGCACGGAACCGATAGCCAAGGCGACCGTGACCCACGGGGGCGTCAGCAGAGATGAGATCGATCCTCAGAGCATGGAATCGAGGATCTGTCCGGGGCTCTTCTTCGCCGGCGAGATCATCGATGCGGACGGTCCCTGCGGCGGCTACAACCTCCAGATGTGCTGGTCCACCGGGGCCTTGGCCGGCCGCTCGGCCGCCCGCTCCCTTCTCGACAAAAGAAGCGTCTACTTGATGGCAGGCGGGAAGATACTCGGCGGCGTCGCCTGGCTCGTCTGTCCCTGCGGGCTTGCTCTGGCCCGGCCGGCTGGTAGTATTCCATCGCCTCCGGGATCAGATTCTGGAGGTTCTTGATGCGGGTCGCATCGGCCGGGTGCGTGCTCAGGAACTCCGGCGGCTTGGCCTTACCCTGACTGCCGCCGCCATCCGCTCCCAGAAGCTCACCGCCTCGTGCGGATCGTAGCCCGCCATCGCCATGAAGATCAGACCCAGATGATCCGCCTCGGTCTCCTGCACCCGGCTGAACGGCAGCAGGACCCCGACCTGAGTGCCCAAGCCGTAGGCGCTCATGAAGAGGCTCCTCGTCTGCTCCGGCTGCTTTTGCAGGGCCACATCCAAGGCGATGCTCCCGCCCTGTGCCAGCAGACCCTGGCTCAGGCGTTCCCCGCCGTGATCGGCGAACACGTGGGCGATCTCATGGCCTATCACCGCCGCCAGGCCCGCCTCGTTCTGCGTGACCGGCAGAATCCCCGTGTAGACGGCGACTTTGCCGCCGGGCATGGCGAAGGCGTTGACCTGCGGGTCCTCGATCACGTTGAACTCCCACTTGTAGCCGGCGAAGGGGTCTTTGTCGCCATGCGTTCTTCGAATACTCCTCGACCGCCTGCACGATCTTCTCGCCGACCCGCTGGACCATCGCGTTGGCTTTCGCGTCCGTGCTCAGCTTGCTCTCGGAGATGAGTTGGCTGTACTGCTGGATGCTCATGGACGTGACCAGCGACGCAGGAACGAAGTTCAACTGCTTGCGTCCCGTGATCGGCACCTCCGAGCACCCCGCCAGCACCACCAGCAAACCCGCCAAAGCCACCATTGTCGATCCCGCGGTCTTTCTCATAATGATCCTCCTTGTATCTGCAACGCCCTTTTCGCCGGCAAACCGTGCCCACATCGACCAAACCGACGCCGTTTGTCCATTCACACTATCTACTATTAAGCCCCCTCCAAGGTTTTGCTGCAATGCTTTTCCGCCCGGAAGGAATGCTGGAGGTGAGGTCGATAACGCTGAAGAAGCAAGAGGATATGCGAAAAACGCCACCGACACTCTGCGGCACGGCCCCCCACGCGACATATCCTGTGTGGATTCCTTATCCCTTCTATCTTTTCGCCTACCCGTTTGACCTCCCCGATCAGCCATGCTACCATTCCAGACACGGCTACAGAGAAATTGGATGCTGGGAATGCGTAGGCTTGCAGCGTTCAGAATTCAAAGGAGTTGGTCGGCGGTTATGCTCATTCGAAAAAGCGTCAAGCTGCTGGAGGAGCAGGAAGGTTGAGGTCGATTTCAGTGGAGTCGATCGTCTTCTTTCGTCTTCTGAGCATGATGTTCTCCGCGGCTAATGTCCCAACTCAGATGCCATGGCCCAACGGTGTCTCACCACTCACTAGCCTTGTATTTTAGGAATTCGATTCCGAATCTACAAGGATCACGTGTCGGCGATCTCGCGCTTGATCTGGCTCAGGAGGTTGATGGCTTCGATGGGGGTGAGGTTGTTCACGTCGGTCGTGGCGAGCTTGTCGAGGACGGATTTGTGCTTCTGGACGAAGAGGGCGTCACCGTCGGGTTCTTTGGTCTTGTGCTTGGCGAGGCGTTCGCCTGTGGCTTCTTTGGCGAAGGCCGATTCGAGCTCTTCGAGGATCTCGTTGGAGCGGGCGAGGATGGACTTGGGGAGGCCGGCCAGCTTGGCGACGTGGATGCCGTAGCTCTTGTCGGTGCCGCCCGGCAGGATGCGGTGCAGGAAGACCACTTCGTCCATCCACTCGCGGACGGCGACGTTGCAGTTGCGGATGTTGTCGAACAGCTCCGCCAGCTCGGTCAGCTCGTGATAGTGCGTGGCGAACAGCGTCCGGCACTTCAGACGCGTGGCGAGGTGCTCGGTGATCGCCCAGGCCAGGGCCAGGCCGTCGTAGGTGCTTGTGCCCCGGCCGACCTCGTCGAGGATCACGAGCGACCTGGCGGTGGCGTTGTTGATGATGTTGGCCGTCTCGGTCATCTCGACCATGAACGTGGACTGGCCCCGCACCAGCTCATCCGAGGCCCCGACGCGGGTGAAGATCCGGTCCACCAGGCCGATCTCGGCCTCTTTGGCGGGGATGAATGAGCCGGCCTGTGCCATCAGCACGAGCAAGGCAATCTGGCGGATGTAGGTGCTCTTGCCGCTCATGTTCGGGCCGGTGATGACGGCAATATCACCTGATCCATCGCCCAATTCGACGTCGTTGGGCACGAACTCGGCCCCGAGCATCTCCGCCAGGACCGGATGCTTGCCTTCCCGAATGACCAGCTTGCCGTCGTCGGTGACCTTCGGCCGGTTGTAGTTGCGGCGGCCGGCGATGTAAGCAAGGCAGGTCAGGCAATCGCACTGGGCGACCGTCTCGGCGAGTTGCTGCAAACGCGGGATGTACTTGGCCGATTCCGCCCGCAGGTCTTCGAACAGCCGCTGTTCCAATTCCACGGCCCGCTCCTCGGCGGTGAGCACTTCATTCTCGTAGTTCTTAAGCTCTTCGGTGATGTACCGCTCGGCGTTCTTGACGGTTTGCTTGCGGATGTAGTCGGCCGGGACCTTGTCCGCCGAGGCGTTCGTGATCTCGATGTAGTAGCCGAAGACTTTGTTGAAGCCGACTTTCAGGTTGGCGATGCCGGTCCGCTGGGCCTCCTGCTTCTGGTAATTGCGCAGCCAGCTTTGGCCGTCCGTGGAGATCGACCGCAGGCGGTCCAACTCCTGCGAGAAGCCGCTGCGTATGACACCGCCGTCGCGCAGATGCGTGGGACAGTCCGGCTCGATCGCCGATTCCAGCAGACCGGCCAACTCGTCCATGCTGTCGCACTGCTGGGCAAGCTGAGCATTCAGATTCGCCTGCAAACCGCCGAACAACTCGCGAAGCTTGGGCACCTGGCGCAGGGTCCGGGCCAGGCCGAGAAGGTCACGGGGGGTGACGCGGAACGTGCTGATGCGGGCCGCAATGCGTTCCATGTCGGCAATGTTGGACAGCAGTTCCCGGATCGGCGTCAACGTCTGCTGGTTCTCTTTCAGTTCCTGGACAGCGTCCTGCCGCAATTCGATGGAGGCCACATCGCACAGCGGCATGCACAGCCAGTTGCGAAACATCCGGCCGCCCATGCCGGTCAGCGTCTCGTCCAGGCAGGCCAGCAGCGAGCCCTTGCGGCTCTCCGCGCGGATCGTTTGGAGAATCTCCAGGCTGCGGAGAGAAACCGGATCGATTTGCAGGAAATCCTTGCGGCTGACCTTGCGCAGGCTCTGGATGTGCCCGAGCGTGGTCTTCTGCGTCTCGTTGAGGTATTCGAGAATGGCTCCGGCGGGCGGGATGAGGTCCTGGTCGCCATCGCTGATGCCGAACCCCTCCAGCGTCGCGGTGCCGAAGTGCTTGAGCAGCCGCTGCTGGGCCTGATAGGGATCGAAGTACCAGCTCGGCCGCTCCGTGATGATCGCCCGGGTCAGCCGGCCGATGTCATTCGCGAGCCGGCGGGTCTCCACTTCGAACAACTCGCCCCGGCGGTCCGCCAGCAGACACTCGGCGGGCGCGAGCCGCTGCAACTCGTTGAGCAGTTCTTTCTCCGACGACCCGCTGCACGAAGAAATGCCCCGTCGAGATATCCACCCAGCTCAGCGCCGCATAGCCTTTGACGTCGAGGTCGATCGCGCAGAGGAAATTGTCCTTCTTGTCTTCGAGGAGCATGTCGTCCGTGAGCGTGCCGGGCGTGACGATCCGGACAACGTCGCGTTTGACGACCCCTTTGGCCGTCTTCGGGTCCTCCACCTGCTCGCACACGGCGACGCGATAGCCCGCCTGGAGCATCTTCTTGAGATAGCCGTCGATCGCATGGTACGGCACGCCCGCCAGCGGCACGGGATTCTCGCTGCCCTTATCCCGGCTGGTCAGCGTCAGCCCGAGCACCTTCGAGCACGTCTTGGCATCCTCGTAGAAGGTCTCATAGAAGTCGCCCATGCGGAAAAACAGGATGCAGTCCGGGTGCTTGGTCTTGAAATGCTGATACTGCCGCATCGCCGGACTCAGGTTTTCCATCGGTTGGGCCATAGAAATCGATTATACAGGAAGTGGGTTTTCCAGCAACTCCGACAGGATCAAACGGGCCTGGGCCTTTGAGCCGCTGTGTTGAAGTGATTTCAACAGACGTAATTGTCGGTCGGTGAAGGCCACGGCCGGGCATGGGTCGAAGTCCGCTACGCCGCAGACACGGTGGATGGTGCGAATCAGATCGTCGATGCCACTGCCCTGCTTGGCGCTGATCCGAACCATCGGTCCCGACGTACCGGCCACACGTGCAATGTCGAGGCATGATGGCAGATCGGCCTTGTTGAGGACCGTGACCACCTTTCTGCCGACAAGCGGCGTGACAACAGACTCGGAGAGTTGCTCGGCAGGTTGGCTGAGATCCAGGACCAGCAGGACCAGATCGGCACGCTCAGCAATCGTCGCGGTCTTCTGTTGGGCGGCTTGATCGATGCCGCCCGATGCGGACGCGCACGGAATCGAGACCCGCCGTGTCGATGATCGTGGCGGCCAAGGGCGGAATGTGGATCTCGGCCGAGACCCAGTCACGCGTGGTGCCTCGAATGTCCGAGACAATCGCTTTCTCACGGCCGGCCAGGGTGTTGAGCAAAGTGCTCTTGCCCGTGTTGGGCGGACCGACCAGGGCAATGGTAGCAGCCGGAGAGGATCAGCCGCGCCGGCTCACTGTGCTTCAGGATGTCCTGAGCCTCGGCGGCAATCTTTTCAAGAGGCATCGAATCAAGTTGGTCCTGCCAGTGCCTGATCTTCTCCGATAAACCAGCCTTGACTTGATTGACGATGATCGCGGCACCTTCGATTGTCTTGACGGTGGCCAGAGCCTGCTTGGCTTCGATGCTGATGGCATCGTGCGTCTTCTGGCTCGCCCATATCGCGGCCAGCAACTGCTCCGCCGGCACGGCCTGCGCGCCATGATGGCGCAGTAGCTCCATGATTCTCGCAACGATCAGCGGATTGCCGTGGCAGTGAATGGCAAAGATGCGAGGGCCTTCGCAGCCGATAGTAACCTCATCGATGACTTCGCCCTCGTCGGCGATGCTGCCGAGCAGGATCTTGCCGTCCGCCGGTTCGAACGGTCGACCGCTCCTGGTCCGAAAGACCTTTCGCAGGATATCTTCCGCCGCCTCACCGAACAGTTGCACTGTGGCAATGGCCCCTATCCCCGGACCGGTCATCACCGCCGCGAAGACAGCCATGGTGCCAACCTCAGATCAGTTCCTCGCTCTCTTCCTCGACGTATTTCATGTAGGCCAGGACGATGCCTTTGATGACCAGGTGCGGGACGTAGTTGTCCACGAAGGGGCAGTCGTCCTTGATGATCTCGGCGCCGGAACCGGTGATGATCGTCTGGGGCCAGCGGCCGATCTCCTCGGCGTACCGCCGGACGATCTCCTCCAGCGCCCCGATGATTGAGTAGTACAGGCCGCAGTTGATCGCATCAGCGGTATTCTTGCCATAGGGGCCGCTCGGCCGGTGGACCTTGATTTTGGGCAACAGAGCCGTATGATCCTTCAGGGCCTGGGCACTGATCTCGAAACCGGGGCAGATGACGCCGCCCTGAAAGACGCCGTGCTCGTCAACCAGGTCGATCGTCACGGCCGTGCCGAAATCCGCCACAACTACGGCGTCTTCGACCACGTCGAACGCCGCCGCCGCCGCCACCACGCGGTCCGTGCCGACCTTCTTGGGATCGTCGAGCCAGACCGTGATCGGCAGCGGGATGTCCTCGCCAATGACACGGATTTTCTCGCCGAGATCCTCCTGGGCGATCCGCCGGACCAGATCGGTCCAGATCGGGCTTGACGCTGCTGACGACGATAACGCCGTTTCGCTTCTTCTCTTTCGAGCTTTCCAGGATGGGAATCTTCCGCCAAGAATCAATGAGGCAGTCTCTTAGCTCCGCCTCCGACCCGCCGGGAATGGAGCGGATGAAATCCTCCGCACCGTCGAGAAAGAGCCCAACGGCGATGTTCGTATTGCCGATATCGACCGCGATGATGTTCATATCTCGTTATCCGAACTCCAAAGGCTGAAGCCCTCACTTCCCCTTTCATCATCCACTTCTGGACGAACTTCCTTGCGTCTTTACGCGTGTGGAGGCCCTCTTGTGCACCCTTGGAGCCGTGCGCCGGCTTCTCATGGCTCTGGAATCTCCAAGTCACGGCAGATCTTCCCGGCGAGAAGATCATTGACCTCGCGGTGTCTCGGGACGGTCGTCGCTTTTCGAGTTCTGCGATTGACGTACAGCGTGTGCCTGTCGCCTTCGCGAAGCAACTGGCACCCGTGCTTTTCGAGGTGCTGAATCAAATCACACCGTTTCATGCCGCCGTCATGGTCATCGGTTCACGGATCACATCCTGCCCTGCCAGGGACTCCTGGGCGAGGGTGCGGTTGGCTTCCAGCACCATCTGGATCGCTTCCATGAGATTGGCCCGCGTTTCCTCCAAAGTTGCCCCTTGAGTGTTGGCGCCCGGCAACTCCTCCACAAATCCGATATATCCTTCCGGGACCTTCTTGAACACGGCTGTCAACTGCACCTGCATGCTCTATCCTCGCAAAAGCGGTAACAATTCCATTATAGAAGCGGCGGTCCTTACTCTCAAGTCCGTTCTGGCATAGGGCGACCAGGCCCCGGTACCCGAGCTCACACGGTGGCTTTTGTGGCTTGGATCTTCTGCCAGAGCAGTTCCGTGAGGTCTTTGATGCCTTGGCCGGTGACGGCGGAGATGGGAATGACGTCCTGGCTGAGCCTCTGGCGCAGGTCTTCGATGCGGGTGCCGTCAGAATCAAGGTCCATCTTGTTGGCTACGATGACCTCTTCCTTTTCGGCCAGGGCCTTACTGTACTCGGCCAGTTCGTTGCGGATCGCGTGATAGTTGGCGACAGGATCGGAGCCGTCGGTCGGCATGATGTCGAGGATGTGGACAATGATCTTGGTGCGCTCGATGTGGCGGAGGAAATCGTGGCCCAGGCCGGCCCCCTTGCTGGCGCCCTCGATCAGGCCGGGGATGTCCGCCATCAGGAAGCGGCGAAAGCCGCTCAATTCCACGATGCCGAGAACCGGCTCCAGCGTGGTGAACGGATAGGCGGCGATCTTGGGCCGGGCCGCCGACGAGCGGGAAAGCAAGGTGCTCTTGCCGGCGTTCGGCATGCCGACGAGGCCCACATCGGCGATCAGCTTGAGCTCCAGCCGGAGGTTCCGCTCCTGGCCCGGCTTGCCGGGCTCGAACTCGCGGGGCGCCTGGTTCGTGGAGGTCGCAAAGGCCCGGTTGCCCCGGCCGCCCTTGCCGCCGCGGCAGACCAGGACCTTCATGCCTGCTTCGTTGAGGTCTTTGAGCAGGAGATCGAGATCGGTATCGTAGATCAAAGTCCCCGCCGGCACGGGAATGACCAGGTCCTTGCCATCGGCACCGTACATGTTCTTCCCCTGGCCGTGCTTGGCATTTTCCGCCCGCCAGTGGTGCTTGCTCGCGAAGTCCAACAGCGTGTCCTTGTCGGCCCTGGCCTCGAAGTACACGTGCCCGCCGCGGCCGCCATCGCCGCCGTCGGGCCCCCCTTTGGCCACGAACTTCTCCCGGCGGAAGCTGACGCAACCGTTGCCACCGTCGCCGGCCTTGACATGAATTTCCGTTTCGTCAACGAACAACAATCACCTATGAAAAAAGGGATGGTTTGTGGCCATCCCTTCGAATCCCAAGACTCTATTCGCGGCTGCGGTCAGAGGACGTGGATGCGCCGGCCCTGGAACTGCACTTTCCCCTCGGCCTCGGCGAAGAGCGTGAAGTCTCGGCCCATGCCCACGTTCGCTCCCGGGAAGAACTTCGTGCCGCACTGCCGGACGAGAATCGCGCCGGGCTTGACCACCTGGCCCTCATACATCTTCACGCCCCGGTAATGGGGGTTGCTGTCTCGTCCGTTCCTGGAAGCTCCTTGTCCTTTTTTATGTGCCATGGTGTTACCCTCTGCGTTTTATTGCCAGCTCCAAATCCGAACAAACCATGCATTATAGCGGGGGATTGGGCCGCTGTCCACCCCCACTTGACAGATTTCGTCAATTTTCCGCCTACTGTGCCTGGACGATCGCCTTGCCGTCGGCGGCCGGAACCATCCCCTCGATCGCCAGCTTGAACTTGCCGTCGGGACCGACAAAGAAGTTGCTGGGCCAAAGCTTGACCTGATCGAACGGCGTCGGCAGACTGCCCGAAGTCGTCAAAACCGTATAGTTCACCCCCTGCTCGGCGGCGAACGCCTTGACCAGAGCGATCGGCTCACTCGAAATCGCCAGGATGGCCAGCTTGTCCTTGGAGTACGCATTGCGCAGCTCCTTCAGATGCGGGACCTCCAGCTTGCAGGCGCCGACCCAGGTCGCCCAGAAGACGACCACGACGTCCTTGCCCCGATAATCACTGAGTTTGTGGGTCTGGCCCTCGGTATCCGTGAGGGTGAAATCGGGGGCGGGCTTGTCCCACCACTGCTCGAACGCGGGCGTCCACCGGTCCTTCCCGGCCTTGACGATGTTCTGAATACTGGCCTTCGGCTCGCGGAACAAGCTGGCCGCCGTCTCGATCGGGTTCTTGGCCGTCTCTTTGGCGGCCGCCGGCACCGCTTTGACGCCCTCGGCCGGCGTGCTCCCGGCCGCCGGGGTCTTTCGCCTGCATCCTTGCAGGGCGCCCAGCACGAGAACAAATGCCAGAAACGTGGCGGTGACCCCATAAATGCCGTATCTATTCCTTGTCGCCATACGCAAGACCTCCCTGGGACGGATTCCCGAACACGATGACCCCCGGTTGGGAATCCGACTATGGATTCCAAGCGGACAACTATACCCCCGTGCTGCGCTTCCGTAAAGACCCAAATGAAAATTTCGGCCTGGTTCAATCCTTACCATCGTGCCGCCAGGGGCCCGGCCGTCATCTGCGCCGGCGGAAAACGGGTGTATAGCCGAATCGTTCTCTCTTCGCTCCGGCGGCGATTGGCTTTGTTTCGCACGATTGCCCCTGGGCCTGGGGCCGGACACTGGAATGTTGGAACGATGGAATACTGGAACAATGGGCGGTCTCGACGGCCGCAACGGCCGAAATTGGGTTCGTTTTGCGCATTTCGTCCCCCGATCCCATCTCGGCTGGCGAAATTGGGTTCGTTTCGCACGATTGGCCCTGGGCCTCCGGCAGGTTCGTAGTGCCGCCGTCAGGCGGTACCGTGGCATGGGCATCTTGCCCATGATTGAGATTCACGGGCAGGGCCTGCCCTGAGAGCGAAGCCGAAGGGATGCCCGTGCCACGTGCCGCGGCGCAAATTGGGTTCGTTTCGCACGATTCGCCCGCTGGGGCCGGGGCGGCAGGCGGTAGGGAGCATCCCGCCGCAGGGCTGTCCTGAATCCGCAATGTTGTCCGGCTGCGCGGGCCACAATCCGCAATCCGCAATTGAGGAATTGGCTTTGTTTCGCACGATTGGCCCTCGGCGCCGACGTGTTCGTGGTAGCGCCGGCAGGCGTTTCCGGGTTCCCCAACGCGTCTCCTCGCGTTTGGGGTCCCTCCTCCAGGGCGGCGATCTTGGCCAGCAGGTTGTCCAGGGTGAAATCCGGCGGGAGCGTCTCACGCACGGTGGAACCGCGCGCCCCCGGCGGTTATCCTCTGCCATCGACAGGTCCGTAGGGTGCGTATCACGCACCGCTCCTCTGGGCTGGTGGCTGGTCCACCCACCGCCCCCTGGCGCTGCCCCTGCACCTTGTGCAGCTCCGCCATGGTCCGGTACAGGCTGTTCTCGATCCGCCGCTCGTACATCAGCAGCCGGTCCAGGACCTTGGTCTCGGAGAAGTCCTTCACCACCGTCAGACCTACGACCGGATCGGCCGCCTCCGGCACGAGGCGCGGCCGCCACCGCTTGATCTGCGGGTCGTCGGCGCATTGCTGACACATCACGTCAAAGGACTCCGTGCCGAATCGTTCGGCCCGTTGCAGCCGCCAGGACAGGCCCGCGATCCGCTCCACCAGCCGCGACTCCGTCAGCCCCACCGGGGCCAGTTCCGCGCGGAATTGATCCCGCAAGAGGTCGAAGTCATCGGTATCCTCGCCCACGACCACCGCCTGCTTGGCCAGCAGGCCATGCTTGAGGGCGTTCTGGGCGACTTTGGCCTTGCCCTCGGGCGTACGCGGACCGGTGGACTTCTGGGCATTGGCACGATTGGCTTCTGTTTGTGCTTCTGTCGTCATGGGTGAGCCTCCTGATTGATGATGTTGGATTTCTGATTTTTGATCTTTGATTCTTCATTTACTCCTAATACTGGACCGACCTTTACTTATATGCGCCTCCCTATATCCGGCCGTGTTGCACGAACCGTGCCGAAATTCTGTGCGCGCGTGACGCCCCGAAATCGCGCAACTCCTTGTGGCCAAAGGAATAAAAAATTTCTCGCTCGCGGGGTGTTTTACCTTTTGGACTGTTGCACAAACGTGGTCGTTCGCAGGGTGAGCATGAACCACCGAAAGAAGCGGTTCAAGGGGGTGGGGGATCGTGTTTCTACCCACCGAGAGCCCAGGATCTTGACAACCGGCGCGCGTCGGAGCCTCTCGCCATGCCATTCGCAGGCTAAAGGCGACGGTTCATGGGCCGAACCCCTTGGGAAGACGGCCCATAGGCGGATTCCTTCGGAAGGAGTCTCACTGACGGCTTCGCCTTCCGGATTCTCTCCGCCTCCGCTTGTGCCCGGTCTCTTCTGCTTCCGGGCACGTGTGATCTTACTCCCAGACGATCCGACGCCTCGCAGTGATGTGCCATCCCCGACCCGAACCAAGCTCGCGACCGAGACATGGCTTCCCGTATATCCGACGCGTCCGACTCAGCGGCTCACTGTGCGTGGACAGGCCCCCACATTCCCGCACCCTGAACCGCCTCTTCTCTTCTCCTTCCTCGCAGAGCGCCACGCAAGGCATTAAAGCTTAAAATAAGGGCTGGCCCCACCGACCTTCGGCCGTCAAGTACCAGTCCTCGAATTAAGTATGGTGTCCCCGGAACTCCGTGTCCCCGGAACTCCGCCCCCGGAACTCCGCTTAAGTATGGTGTCCCCGGAACTCCGCTTGTCGACGGCATAGGTATTCATCATGTAACGCGCGAGCTGATCGACGACCTGACGCTGCTGACGCTCGGACCGCAGTTACGCGGAGGTGCTAATGTCAAGAAGGGTTCCGTCAGCATCCAAGCAGTCTTTGAGTTAATCCGCACCATCGTGAAAGACTGCGCGGTCAGAGCCTCGGAGAGGAGGCTGGAGATTAAGAATGCGGCTGGACGCAGGGTCTTCATAGAATTCAGTTCCGATCCCGACATCGTTATCCGCGAGGTGATTGCAAAGAAGAGCTTCCGCAACATCATTGCCATTGAGGTGAAGGGCGGCACCGACGTTCTCAAACATCCACAATCGCCTCGGCGAAGCCGAGAAGAGCCATCAGAAGGCGAGAAAGAATGGGTACGTTGAGTGTTGGACCATCGTTAACGTGGCCAGTCTTAGCTTGGCGAAGGCTGCACAAGAGTCTCCATCGACCAATCGGTTCTACCAACTCGCGGATATCGTAGTTGGAGGGACAGCGCAGTCCACGGACTTCTGTTCGCGTATCGTGGCACTAATCGGCATCAAGAATTGACGATGTAGGAATTCCGGGGACATGTTGCCTATTTCGGCTCCGAATTGAGTATGGTGTCCCCAGATTCATTGCGGAGGGGAGGATATCCTGCGGGCCGCAACACTCCTGTTCCGGCGTCTTCCGGGGTCGTCAGGACGTCTCGACGAGCAGCAGCCCCGTGGCAATAACGCCCGCCGGAGGTCCGTTATGTCTACCTGCGCCGCAGCCGCCAGCCGGCGCAGCTCAGGCCGAGGGCCCCGAGCAAGACGGCACCGGGGAGGGGCACGGGGACCAGAGAAATCGGACTACCGTCCCCTATGCCTAATCCCACGCCCGAGAGCTGGTCGCCGTTCGCTAGTGTCCCCCAGAGCCAACAACCTTGCAGGGAGGAGCCGAGATCGCCATAACCGGAGAACACAAGGTCTGTGCGGTCGTAGTCCCTGTAGACCGTGAAGTCAGAGCCCCCAATTGTCGTAACGGCTTGACCGCCGGTAGAAATGCTGTCAAAGCTGCCGCCCCTGATCGTCATGCGGCTGTCACCGGAGGCCGATAGACCACTGGCGACCCACCCGCCGTTCATGGTCACTCGGCTGCTGCCGTAGGCGTCCAAACGGTCAACGTGCCCACCGTTGATCGTCACGCGGCTGTTGTCGTCCGCGATGCTCTGGAAGCCGCTCCCGGCAACGTCCCCGCCGTTGATCGTCACACGGCTGTTGTCGTAGGCGAAGAAGTACCGGGCATATCCATCGTTTATTATTACCTGGCTGTCGTCATAGGCGAGCAATGCATCTTCATCATGCGTGCCGTTCATCGTCACGCGGCTGCTGTCATAGGCCAGCACAGCTTCAATGTGCCCCCCGTTCATGTTCACTCGGCTGTTGTTGAACGCGCTTAGGTGAGACCAGGCGACCGCGTCAAAATTGACCGTGGTGAAGGTCAGTGGAGGCGGCGGTGGGTAGTCCACGTAGATGTCCTGGTAGCCGTAAAGACCGGCCATGGAATGCACCTGACCATCGTTGTAAACGATGTCAGCTTGGGCCCGCTGACTGAACAGCAGACACAAAAGTCCCACGATAGCAGTGACAACTCTTCCTTTCATAGCCATCGTCCGCCATTCTTTCCCGATTGCCTTTTTCGGCATCCGCGCAAGACGGATGCCAAACAACCCTGCTACGCTCGGTAAACCTCCACCTAGCGCCATCCCTGGCGCCCTCCAAATTCCAAGTCCAGTGTACTCCCCGGCCCGGCCCCGGTCAATAGGAAACCGAAGAATCCGACGGTGTCAGGTACTTTTTTGGAGGGAGGTCGGAGGAATCGGCGTGCACGCCATACCCTACCAGTTCTCCCTGAAGCCGGGTCTGATTCCTCTCCTCCCCAACGAATGGCCCGCATCGCACGAATGGAGACCAGTTGTCGGTTCTCAGTGGACAGTTCTCCGTTGGAAATCTGCGGAAATCGGCAGATTGCCGCGCTTGGCTCGCAATGACATGACGACTGATGAATTGCTCCGTACTCTCCGTGACCTCCGTGGTTATACATTTCTCAACGCATTCCCTTACTCGTTGCAGGACAAGAGGTTAGGAGGCGCGAGGCGCGAGGCGGCTGCGGAGCGCCTTGAACAAGATTCTTGACCAGCAGGAAGCCGCGGCGTAGACTCTTCTCTTGTTACCCGGCCGCGGGTCGAATTCCCACGACAGGCGGGACAACTTCTGGATTGTACGGGACAACAAGAAGAGGCAGGCGCTGGCTTGAGGTTCAAACCGCGCCGCTCGCGCGGCGCCCAGGGGGGCGCGAACGGGTCCGAGTGGAGAAACGGAATGACAAACGGCAAAAGAAAAGCCGAGCACCTGCAGATTGCGACTTCGCGCAACGTTGCCTTCAAGCGGCTGAGCGCGGGCTTTGAAGCCTATCGGTTTGTGCACCAGGCGTTGCCCGAGTTGGACCCGGCGCAGATCGATCTCTCGGTGGAGCTGTTTGGAAAACGGCTTTCGGCCCCCCTGATGATCTCCCCGATGATCGGCGGCATTCCCGAAGCGCAGACCCTCAACCGGGCCCTGGCCGAAGCCGCCCAGCAGCTTGGTCTGGCCATGGGGGTGGGGTCGCAGCGCTGCGCGATCGAAGACCCGCGCTGCGAGTGCTTCTATCAGCTCCGAACCGTCGCCCCTGACATTCTGCTTTTCGCCAATCTCGGGGCGGTGCAGCTTAATTACGGCTACGGGATCGAGCAGTGTCGCCGGGCGGTGGAGATGGCCGGCGCCGATGCGCTGGTGCTGCATCTGAATCCTCTCCAGGAGGCGCTGCAACCCGAGGGCACCTGCAACTTCCGCGGACTGTTGGCGAAGATTGCCTCCATTTGCCGGCAGCTCGAGGTCCCCGTCGTGGCGCGGGAAGTCGGCTGGGGAATCTCCCAAGAGGCGGCGCAACAGCTCGCCGAGGCGGGAGTCAGCGGCATCGATGTGGCGGGCGCGGGGGGCACCTCCTGGAGCAGGATTGAAGGATTGAGGGGACAGACCCGCTCGGTCCGCAACATTGCGGCGGCCTTTGCCGAATGGGGCATTCCCACGAGCGAGGCGATCGGCCTGGCCCGCGCTGGAGCGCCGGCGCTGCCGCTGATCGCCAGTGGCGGAATCCGCACGGGGGTGGATATCGCCAAAGCGATTGTTCTGGGCGCGGATGCCGCCGGAATTGGGCTGCCGCTGCTCAAAGCGGCCCGCCTTTCCGCCGAACACGCCCTCGCGGCCCTGGAGGAACGGATCACGCAGTTGCGCTTGACGATGTTCTGCATCGGGGCCGGTTCGATCGAGCAACTTCGCCACACGCCGCATCTTCTGAAGAAAGACGGGGTAAGCCATGGCGTTTCCGATTGGAATGGGTCTTCGGCTCGGCCTCTACCTGGCCGCCAACTGGGCAAGAAAGACGCAGCGCTTTCCGCTCGTGCTGATGCTTGAGCCCACGGAACAGTGCAACCTGCGCTGCGCCGGATGCGGACGCATTCGGGAATACCGCGATCGCCTCGACGAGCGGCTGGCGCCCAGTGCCTGCTTTCATGCCGTGGAGGAAACCGGCGCGCCCATTGTGGCCATCACCGGCGGCGAGCCGCTCCTGCATCCCGAGATCGACACGATCGTCAAAGGCATCATCGCCCGTGGCCGCTACGTCCATCTTTGCAGCAATGGGCTGCTGCTCCAACACGCGCTCGAGAAATTCGAACCCGGCCCCCGCATGGCCTTTGTGCTTCATGTCGACGGCCTTCGGGAGCGACAGGATGCGGCCACGGGACGGCCGGGCGGCTTCGATACGGCCCTGGAGGGGATCCGGGCCGCCAAGCAGCGCGGGTTTCGAGTTTATACCAATACGACCCTTTTCAAGGGAGTGGATTTCAGGGAGATCGAGGCCCTGTTTGCGAGCCTGAGCAAGCTCGGAGTCGACGGGCTGATGATCTCGCCCGCCTTCGGCTTCGAGTCGGTCGAAAACGGCGCCTATTTCGACTCGCGCGAGGAGATCATCGACACGTTGAAGCCCCTCCATTCCCTGCGGCGGCGCTTTCGCTTTTACAACACGGCCGGCTATCTTCGGTTTTTGACAGGAGAGTTGGACGTCGACTGCCTTCCCTGGAGCACGCCCACGCTCACCCCCTCGGGCTGGCGGCAACCCTGTTATCTGATCGCCGACACTCACTGTAGCTCTTATCAAGAACTGATCTCGAACACCTCCTGGGAGCGGTACGGCCCCCAGCGCGATCCGAGGTGTGCCAAATGCATGGTTCATTGCGGGTTTGAGGCGGGAGTGCTCGACCGCGTCCGCCGCCGTCCGCTGGACCTGCTCAAACGGCGGGAAGGTAACGCATGCTCGCGTTGATGGCGGCCATAGCCCAAGAGCTTCGCAGCTTGAAACGATCGCTTCAGGCGCAGGAGGCGTTCGCCCAGGGAGCGTGCCGGATTTTCAACGGGCGGTTCGGTCCAACCCCGGTTCTGATGGTTCAAAGCGGGATGGGCAGAGAGAATGCGGAACGGGCGCTGAATTTGCTGCTAAGAGGCGCCAGCTATCGGTCCGCTCTTGTCGATCGGGTTTGCCGGAGGACTCGCCGAGAGAATCGATTACGGCCAGATTGTTCTGTGCTCGAGCTTTCGGTGCGAGCAGGATTCAGGCGAGCCGGTCTACGGCGCCGATTCGTGTCTGTTGAACCGGGCTCAAAGGGCGTTCGGAAGCGAACCCGCGCTCCGAACGGGCCGATGTCTGACCGTTTCGCGTCCCGTCGCCGGCCGGGCCCTCCGCCGCTACGCCGCCCAGACGTTTGGAGCCGACGTGGCGGATATGGAAAGCTATTGGCTGGCACGACTGGCCGCGCGCCAGAACATCCCTTTTCTGGGCGTTCGCGCGGTCATTGACACGGAACACTGCGAGCTTTCCCCCTTTGACCGTTGTGTGGGGCCGGATGGGCGAATTGCGATTGCCGCCGTGATTCCCGCCTTGCTGCGGCGCCCCTGGCAGGCGAGCCGGGCCGTCTCGATAACGCGACGGATAACCCGGGCCGGAGAAGCCCTGGCGCGCTCCGTGGCGCGGCTGATTCCAAGCCTGGCCGGACAGGAGGCGCCATGAAAGCGATGGTGACGGGCGCGAACGGGTTCATCGGCGCCAACGTGGTGCTGGCGCTGCTGCGCGAGAATATGGAGGTCAGGGCGTTTGTGCGAAAGCAAAGCGACATCCGGGCGCTCGAGGGGCTGGACGTGGAGCTGGTCCAGGGAGACCTGAGGGACCCCGCCTCGGTGAGAACGGCCGTACGCGGATGCGCGGCGCTCTTTCACACCGCGGCCTTATACACGCTGTGGACCCGCACGCCCGAGGAGGTCTATGCCACCAACGTGGCCGGGACGGAAACGGTGATGAAAGCGGCGCTCGAGCAGGGGATCGAGAAGATCGTCTACACCAGTTCGGAATCCACCGTGGCCAGCGCGGGTGACGGAACCGTGGCGACCGAAACCGGATACACCGATCCGAACCGCGCCCCCGGAGACTACAAGCGTTCCAAATGCCTGGCCGAGCAGCTCGTCCTGAAGCTGTGTCAAGCGGGACTGCCGGCGGTGATCGTCAATCCCACCACCCCGCTGGGACCCCATGATTACAAACCGACTCCCACCGGGCGGATCGTGGTCGATTTCCTGAACGGACGAATGCCCGCGTATGTCGAGGCGGGATTCAATTTTGTGGATGTGGAAGATGTGGCCGCGGGCCATTTGCTCGCCCTGAAGAAGGGAACTCCCGGCCAGCGGTATCTGCTCGGCAACCAGAATATGACCTTCAAAGAGATGCTGGAGCTGCTCGGGCAGATCGGCGGGAGGAAACCGCCCCGTTGGCGGCTGCCGCTGAGAGCGGCGCTGGCGGCCGCCTACGCGGATGAATTCGTCCGCGGAAGACTGCTGGGGCGAGAACCGCGCATTCCCGTCGCAGGGGTCAAAGCGGCGGGCAAACGCCGCTTTTTCGATTGCTCCAAGGCCAGACGCGAGCTCGGGCTGCCGCAAACGCCCATCCCGCGGACCCTGGAGAAAGCAGTGGATTGGTTTCGAACGCATGGTTACGTCCATCAGAGGATTCGGTGAGGAAGGAACAATGCCGACAGGAGCGGAAAACAATACGCAAAGCGACCGAAGAGCGGAGTTAGACCGCGTCGAGGAAGCGGCCAGAAAGGCCTGCGAGCATTTGCTCGGCTTGCAGAACGAAGAGGGCTACTGGGTCGGAGAACTGGAAGCGGACGCCTCCGTGGCCGCCGGCTATATTCCTTTGATGCTCTTCATGACCGGAAAAGTCGACGAGTCGCGCGCCCGCAAGATCGTCCATTATGTCCTGAGCCGCCAGAAGCCGGACGGATCGTGGAGCGCCTACGAGGGCGGGCCGGGCGATCTGAGCGTCAGCGTTCAGGTCTATTTTGCCTTGAAACTGGCGGGGAAAGCCGAAACCGAACCCGAAATGCGCCGTGCCCAGGAGTTTATCCTCTCCCAGGGAGGCGTGCAGTGCGCCAACATCATCACCAAAATCTGGTTGGCTCTTTTCGGACAATATGAGTGGCGCCACATTCCCTCTCTGCCGCCCGAGCTTATTTTGCTTCCCAACTGGTTCTATTTCAATATCTATGAGCTTTCGAGCTGGTCGCGGGCCACCGTGGTGGCGTTGATGCTGGTAGTGACGTTAAGGCCCACCTGCGCCGTGGCCGAACAGGGCGCGTGAACGAACTCTATGACCAACGACAACCGCGGGGCGCCCGCGCGCCATCCCGCTGTCCGCTGGCCCGGAAGCTGTTCTTTCGGAGCGTCGATCGCATCTTCAAAATCGCCGAAAAATCCCCGTATAAACCTTTTCGAAGGCGAGCGCTGCGGAAAGTCGAGCGGTGGCTGATCGATCATCAGGATGCCGATGGCAGTTGGGCCGGCATCATGCTGCCGTGGATTTACGCGCTGATCGGGCTCAAAGCACGCGGTTTCTCCTCTTCGCATCCCGTGATCGCCAAAGGGCTACTGGGTCTGGAACGATTCCTGGTCGAAGATGAAGCGTCGGTCCGGCTCCAGCCGGCCATGTCGCCGGTATGGGATACGGCGTGGGCGACCCTCGCGCTGGCCGACTCCGGAGTGGCCCCCGATCATCCGGCGCTGGTGCGCGCCGGCGCTGGCTGCTCCACGAGCAGGTGCGCGTCCCCGGCGACTGGTGCATCAAAACCCCTGGCGTGGCGCCCGGCGGCTGGGCGTTTGAATTCGACAACGATCACTATCCCGATATCGATGATACGGCCCTGGCGGCCAGAGCGCTGCTGCGGGTGCAGCTCCCCGAGTCGGAAGAACGGGTCAAACGCGAGGCGATCGACCGCGGGTTGCGCTGGATTCTGGCGCTGCAAAATGACAACGGGGGCTGGGCGGCTTTCGACCGGGAAAACAATCTGAAGCTGCTGACCCATGTCCCGTTTGCGGATTTCATCACCCCTCTGGACCCCGACAGCCCCGATATCGTGGCCCATGTGCTCGAATTCTTCGGAGAGATCGGCTACGGGGGAGAGGAACTCCATCGGGCGCTTCAGTACCTGCAGGCGCAGCAGCATTCCGACGGCGCCTGGTATGGCCGATGGGGGGTCAATTACATCTACGGCACCTCGCTGGTGCTGGCCGCCGACTGTCTGCTGACGCGCAGACTCCCCGAGAGCTGCGCGCGCGCGCCGCCGCCTGGCTCACATCGCATCAGAACGCCGATGGCAGTTGGGGCGAGACTTGTCAGACCTACGACGATCCCGCCTGCCGTGGGATCGGGCCCGGAACAGCCTCTCAAACAGGATGGGCGCTGCTGGGGCTGATTGCCGCGGGCGAAGCGGGCAGCGAAGCGGTGCGAAAAGGAATCCGCTATCTGGTCCGAACCCAAAACGCCGATGGCACGTGGACGGAGGCGGCCTGCACCGGCACCGGATTTCCGCGCACCTTCTATTTGCGATACGATCTGTACAGACTCTATTTTCCCCTGCTGGCCTTGAGCCGTTTTTCGGAGGCGCTCGCCGCGCTGGAAGAGCCGGAGCATCCCGAACAGCTCGTCGCGCAGGTGCCCCCGGGCGAACGGATTCTGCTGCTTCCGCACTGTTTGCGGCGCAGCGCCGTATGCGCCGCCAAACAGTCGGATCGAGGGCTGCAATGCGCCTCATGCACCCCCGAATGCCCCATCAATCAACTGCGGCGCAAGGCGCTCGACCTCGGTTATCGCGAAGTCTGCGTCGCTCCGGGCGGCAGCATGGCGCTGAAACACGTTGCCGAAAGCAAGCCCGCGGCCGTCGTGGCCGTCGCCTGCGCCAAGGAACTCGCCGAGGGGATCGAGGGGGTCAAGGCGCTGATGTCCGGAGATTCCCCGCCCCCGCCGATCGCCATTATTCCTCTGACCAAGGACCAATGCGTCGATACCGAGGTTGACATCGAACAGGCGCGAAAAGTGGTCGCGCTCGGATGCGAACCCGAACGCTCCGTGCCCGAGCGCTCCGGCGCTTCAGCGCCGGCGGGCCGGTTTTTCCGCGCCATGCGCGGCCGCGCCCACAGCGGTGTCCTTTCGGCAAGCATGAAAAATCTTTGAATTCGTGATGGCGGCCATCCGTCCCGAGGGAGCCGTCGGGGCCGTGGAGCCGCCGAGGCCAGCCCTTATTTTGACCTTTAGCGGATCTTGCGCATCTGCCAGCGTCGGCCAAGAGAATCTCGCCGACACCATCGCGACACCTTTACTTCCTGTGCTGTGGGCTTCGAAGGGCGGGCAGAGAGTCCTCGGAGAGGTAAAAAGGCAAAAGTGAGGAAAGGAAAAGTGAGACAGGGAGCAGAGGAGACGGCGGATTGACCGGCAGGAAGCGACAGCGTAGAATGGGGGCATGAATGTGCTGGTCGAAACGGAAGTGACATACACGCTGGAACTCGGGGGGAAATTCTACATTGTCGAGCACGTGCCGGCACGAGTATGCCAGGAAACGGGCGAGCAGTTCTTCGCTCCTGAGACGGTCGAACGCATCCAAGCGTTGATTAAAGGGCAGCAGAAGCCCGCCCGAGTTGTTGAGACGCCTGTCTACGAATACTCGTGATCAGCAGGCGAGTTTGCAGTCCCTTATGTGTTTCGCCTCTTTACTTTCCCTCAGCGTGACTGTATAATATGTGTTTTGATCTGCTGCGCTGGGGTTGGGGGCCTTTGGCCGCGGAGGAGGCTATCCCACGCGGCGGCCGATCCAAAGGACATAAGGAGCCAAGAGATGAATCGCAGAAGTGCCGCATCCCGTCGTTGCCTCGTCGTAACCATCTGTTCGCTCGTCGTCCTGCTGTGTACGGTCGCGCCGGCCAATGTTCGTCTGCCGGCGGTCATCAGCGACAACATGGTCCTCCAGGCCGGAAACCGGGTCTCTCTGTGGGGCTGGGCCGACCCGAACGAGGAGATCAACGTCGCCGTGAGCTGGCGCAAGGTGGACTGGACGATCCAGGCGGACAATGCCGGCAAGTGGTCCTTTCAGATGACCGCCCCGGACGTCGGGGGACCCTACGAAATCACGCTCAAGGGCAAGAACACGCTTACGGTCAAGAACATCCTGGCCGGCGAGGTCTGGGTGTGCTCGGGCCAATCCAACATGCAAATGGCGCTCGAACAGGCCGCGAACGCCAAGGAGGAGATCGCCGCCGCCAACTACCCGCAGATCCGGCTCTTCACCGTCACCCGCAAGGTCGCGGAGAAGCCCCAGGACGACTGCACGGGCAAGTGGGTGGTGTGCAGTCCCGAAACCGCCGGCAATTTCTCCGCCGCCGGCTATTTCTTCGGCCGCGAGCTGCACAAGGAGATCAAGCAGCCCGTCGGTCTGATCCACACCTCGTGGGGCGGCACGCCCGCCGAAGCATGGACCAGCTCCGTGGCGCTGCAGGAGAACCCCAACCTCGAGCCCATCCTGAAACGCTACAAAGAGGCCTTGGCGATCTATCCCCAGGCCAAGACCAAATATGACGAGGCGATGGCCCAGTGGAACGAAGCTGTCAAACAAGCGAAGGCCGAGGGCAAGCAAGCCCCGCCCAGGCCGGGAGTGCCGATGGGGCCGGAGAACCCCAATTCTCCCTCCGGCCTCTACAACGCGATGATCGCCCCGCTGATTCCCTACACGATCCGCGGCGCGATCTGGTACCAGGGCGAATCGAACGCGGGCCGGGCCTACCAGTATCGCGACCTGTTCCCGACGATGATCAAGAGCTGGTGGAACGCCTGGGGACAGGAAGGACAGGGGACTTCCCGTTCCTGTTCGTGCAGCTGGCCAACTTCATGGACGTCAAGGAAGAGCCCGGCGACAGCACCTGGGCGGAGCTGCGGGAGGCACAACTGATGACGCTGGCGCTGCCCAACACCGGCATGGCCGTGATCATCGACATCGGCGACGCCAAGAACATCCACCCGAAGAACAAGCAGGACGTGGGCAAGCGCCTGGCCCTGTGGGCGCTGGCCAAGACCTACGGCAAGAAGGTGGTCTATTCCGGCCCGCTCTACAAGTCCATGGAGAAGAAGGACAGCAAGATCGTCCTGAGTTTCGATCACGTGGGCGGCGGCCTGGTCGCCAAGGGCGGCGAGCCGCTCAAGGGCTTTGCCATCGCCGGCGCGGACCACAAATTCGTCTGGGCCGACGCGAAGATCGAAGGCGACCAGATCGTGGTCAGCAGCGAGAAGGTCGCCGACCCGGTGGCCGTGCGCTACGCCTGGGCGGACAACCCCGTCTGCAACCTGTACAACAAGGCGGGCCTGCCGGCCTCGCCCTTCCGGACCGACACGTGGCCCGGCGTGACGGCGGATAAAAAGTAAGACCTTGGATTTACGATTTGCGATTCATGATTTCGCGGTCGCGGCTATCGCCGGAATCAGCCATCGACAATCACAAATCATCAATCACAAATCATAAATAATCATTTCCAGGGTCTTGCCTGCCTGCGCAGAGAGCATGGTAGTGTATCCACCCTGTTTGAGAGAGCCCCGGCGCGACGAATCGCGCGGGGAGCCTCAATCAACCTGTGCGTCCAACGAGGCAGTGTTTGCGCGAATGCGTCTTATTGCACTTGCCGCGTCTCGTTGTCGCCGCTTGGCACGGCCGCAGGCAGTGACGTCGGAAATAACGTGACAACCATCACAACTCATCTTGCGACGTTGGCGGAGCTGAATCCGCTGGAGCCAGTCACCGTGGTGCCGGTGTTTACCTTGCACCTGGGAGCCTGGCAGTTGGTCATCAGCAATCACGCCTTCATGGTCCTGGTGGTGACGGCACTGCTGCTGCTGTTCATCCCGCTGGGCGGCGCACTCGCCCAAGCTCGTGCCCCGAGGCCTCCAGAACCTCGTCGAATCCGTTTGCGTGTTCCTGCGGGAGGAGATGGCCCGCCCGATTATCGGACATCACACGGACCGGTACATCGGCTTCCTCTGGACCGTCTTCTTCTTCGTGCTGACGCTCAACCTGGTCGCCATGGTCCCCACGGAGAAGATCATCAGCCTGGTGACCGGCCGGAAATGCCACTTCGGCGGCCCCGCGACCGCCAACATCTTCATCACGGCGCTCTCGGAGTCATTTCCTTCGTGATGACTCACGTCTACGGGATTCGACAGCACGGGGTCTTCGGCTACCTGGCTCACCTCGCCCCGCCCTGTCCGAAGTGGCTGCTGCCGCTGATCTATCCGCTGGAGTTGGTGACCCTGTTCGTCCGGCCGGTCACCCTGGCGATCCGTCTTTTTGCGAATATCGTCGCCGGCCACATGGTGATGGTCACGATCCTCGGCCTGATCTTCGTCTTCCAGAACCTGGGCGTGGCGGTGGTCTCCGTGCTGGCCAGTGTGGCGCTGTCGTTTCTGGAGTTGCTGGTGGCCTTCATTCAGGCGTACATCTTCGCGTTTCTCTGTACGCTGTACATCGGGCTGGCCGTCAGCTCGGAGCATTAAGTAAAGTGTGATTTTTGATTTTTGATTTTGGATTGAAGAAGGCGAGTAGCAGGCTTCCTCCAGATCAAAAATCAACCATCAAAAATCAAAAATCGAAAATCAGTTCTTGGAGGCTTGGAAATGAACTACATGATCAGTTCCGTTCTCGCCGCAGCCGGTGGTCCGGCCGATCCCACGTTGGCGCTCTTCGGCGCCACGATCGCGTGCGGGATCATCATCGTCGGCGCCGGTCTGGGCATCGCCCTGATCGGCAGCAAAGCGGTGGATTCCATCGCGCGCCAGCCGGAGGCCGGCGGCCGCATCTTCATCTCGATGATCATTGCCGCCGCGCTGATCGAAGGCGTGACGTTCTTCGCGCTGCTGATCTGCTTCCTGGCGGTATTCTGGCTTCGTGGTGCGGCGTAGACTCCCATGGCTAAGATTGCATTACTTTGTGCCATCGCCGTCGTACTGCTCCTGTGGTGCCTGCCCATCCAGGCGGAAGAAGCGCCTCACGGCGCCGCGGCGACCGCGGCCGAACGCGAAGGCCAGGGCAACCTCTTCAGCGGATCGTTCGCCGATTCCCTGTGGACGGTGGTGGCCTTCGTGACCCTGGCTCTCGTGCTCGGCAAGGTGGCCTGGAAGCCCATGCTCCAGGCCCTGGACGCCCGGCAGAACCACATCGAGCAGCAGATCAAGACCGCCGAGGACTCGCGTCAAAAGGCCGAGCGCATGCTCGACGACTACAAGCGGCAAGGCCAGAATACGATCCAGCAGGCGGCGCAGGAGGCCCAGCGTCACCATCAGCAGACGGTCGAGCAGACCCGGGAGGAAGTCCTGGCCCTGCGGCGTCGCGCCCAGGAGGAGATCGAAAGCGCACGGGCGACCGCCGTGGAGGAACTCTGGAGACAAACGGGCGACATCGTCCTGCGTGTGGGCACCGAAGTGCTCGGCCGGGTGGTGAGCCCCCAGGATAATCAGCGTCTGATCGACGAGGCCGTGACCCGGATCAAGCAGGACGGAGGCCTGTAATGAATACGGGCACCGCCACCCGCGTCGCCGATATCTACGCTCGCAGTCTGCTGGACCTGGCGAAAGAGGCCCAGGCCGTCGAGGCGATCGCGGCCGATCTGGAGGCGGTTTCCGCCCTGTTGGCGCAGGAGCCCGCGTTGGAGGCCTTCCTGGCCTCCCCGTACTTCGCCGAGCAGACCAAGCGGGACGTGGTCCGCAAGGTGCTCACCGGCAAGCTGAACGATCTCACGCTCCATTTCCTGTGCGTGATGATCGACCACAGTCGCGGGGCGCTGCTGCCGGGGATCATCGACCGGTTCCGGCAACTGCACCGCGAGTATCAGGGCTATGAAGCCGTGACGGTGACCGTCGCCCAGGGCTTGAGTAGAGAGCAGATCGACAAGCTCGCCCAGGATCTGACCCAGGCCATGCGTGCCAAGATCGATCTGGAGGTGCAGGTCGATCCGTCCATTCTGGGCGGCATCATCATCCGCCACGGCGACCAGATGCTGGACAACTCCGTGCGCGGCCGACTCCTGCGCACCGTCAGCCAGGTAGCGAACCCCGAGAACAGGTACAAGAAGACCTATGAAGATCGATATCAGTGAAATCACCGGGATTCTGAAACAGGAGATCAGCCCAGTACGAGGCCAAGCTCGACGTGGTCAAGGTGGGACGGGTCGTGGAGGTGGGCGACGGCATCGCCCGCATCTACGGCCTGGAAGCGGCGATGGCCAGCGAGATGCTCCTGTTCGAGAACGACATCATCGGCGAGGTCTTCAATCTGGAGGAAGACTCTCTCGCCGCCGTGATCTACGGCGATTACACCAAGGTCCGCGAAGGCTCCGACGTGCGGTCGACCGGCCGGCTGATGTCCGTGCCGGTCGGCGACGAGGTGATCGGCCGGATCGTCACGCCGCTGGGCCAGCCGCTGGACGGCGGCCCCGCGATCGCCACGAAGGCGATCCGCCTGCTGGAATCCGAGGCCCCCGGCATCGCCCAGCGTCAGCCCGTGCGCCAGCCGCTGCAGACCGGCCTCAAGAGCATCGATTCGATGATCCCCATCGGCCGCGGACAACGCGAGCTGATCATCGGCGACCGCAAGACCGGCAAGACCGCCATCGCCCTGGACACGATCATCAACCAAAAGGGCAAGGACGTCATCTGCGTCTACGTGGCCATCGGCCAGAAGGATTCCACGATTGCCGAGGTGATCGACGTCCTCCAGCGGCACGAGGCGCTGGAGTACACGGTCGTGATTGCCGCCGCGGCGGCCGACAGCGCCCCGATGCAGTACATCGCCCCGTACGCCGGCTGCGCCATCGCCGAGCACTTCATGTACGACAAGCACCGCGACACGCTGTGCATCTACGACGACCTGAGCAAGCACGCGGTGGCCTACCGGCAGTTGAGCCTGCTGCTGCGGCGGCCCGCGGGCCGCGAGGCCTACCCGGGCGACATCTTCTATCTGCACAGCCGCCTGCTCGAACGCAGCGCCAAGCTGTCCGACAAGCTCGGCGCCGGCTCGCTGACGGCCCTGCCCATCGTGGAGACGCTGGAAGGCCAGATCTCCTCCTACATTCCGACCAATATCATTTCCATCACGGACGGCCAGATCTATCTCCAGAGAGACCTCTTCCACGCGGGTGTGCGGCCGGCCATCGACGTCGGCGTCAGCGTCAGCCGCGTCGGCGGCGATGCCCAGGTCCAGGCCATGAAGAAGGTGGCCGCCCGGCTGCGGCTCGACTTGGCCGCCTATTACGAGTTGCTGGACTTCGCCCGGCTCGGCACCGAACTGGATGCGGCCTCCCAACGCCGGCTGGAGCGCGGCAAGCGCATGGTGGAATTGCTCAAGCAGCCCCAGTTCTCGCCGCTGTCCGTGGGCGAGGAGGTCGTCACGATCCTGGCCGGCTCTTCCGGTCTGCTCGATGACATCCCCGTCGAGAAGGTCACCGGCTTTGCGACGGACATGCTGCGGTGGCTCAACGACAAGCATCCCGACCTGGTGGCGGAGATCAACAAGACCGGCAAGCTCAGCGATGAGTTGACGGGCAGGATCACCGACCGCGTCAACGAGTACAAAGGCATCTACAAGGAGACGCAGGCCGTAAGACATGGCATCGATCCGTCAGATCTTCCTGCGCCGCAAGGCCATTGACAGCATCGCCCGGATGACCCGGACGCTCGAGATGATTTCGTCGGCGCGGTACAAAGCGTATTCCAGCCGCTGGGCCTTGACCGGCGCATATCGGGACGCCCTGGCACGCATCGCCTATCTGCTGGCCACGCCGGAGAAACCGCTCGACCATCCTCTGCTGAAGGAGAATTCCTCCGGCCGGGCGGCGATCCTGGTCATCGGATCGCGAAAAGGGCTGTGCGGCGCGTACAACTCCGAGGTCTTTCACCTCGTGGAGGTGCACCTGGAGCAGGCCCAGGCCCGCGGCAAGCAACTGGACATCTATGTGCCCCGCAGCCGGTTGGAATCGGTGATGGCCTTCCACGGCGTGACGCCGACCAAGGTCTACACCGACCTCGACGAGCGGCCCACCGACCTGCAGATCCGCACGATCGCCGACGACTTCCTCGACCAGTTCCTGGCGGGCGAGCTCGATTCGTTCGGCATCGTGTACAAGCGCTTCTACTCGGCCTCGAGCCAGCAGGCGCAGACGTTGACGATCATGCCGCTGCACGAGCTGGTGGACGACCTGACGACGCGCTCCCAGGTGATCTGGCCCTGGGACCTGACGTTCGAGGACTTCCTCATGACGCCCGCCGCCCGACCGGATCATCGAGGGTCTGGCCCGCATGCTCATCTATTACTCGATCCAGAGTTGTTTCATGGACGCCATCCTGAGCGAACACCTGGCGCGCATGATCGCCATGAGAAACGCCACCGATAACGCCGAGGACATGATCAAGCAGCTTACCACCGACTACAACCGTGCCCGTCAGACGCAGATCACCTCCGAATTGCTGGATATCGTCAGCGGAATGGGGGCCTTGGAATGAACATAGGAAAACTCACACAGGTCATCGGCAGCGTCTTCGACGCCAGATTCACCCCGGAGCAGGTGCCGGCCCTCTATAACGCCCTGGAGATCACCTTCGACTTCGGCGGCAAGAAGAAGGTCCTCTACGGCGAAGTGCAGCAGCATCTCGGCGGCGGCCGGGTCCGCGCCATCTCGCTGGGCAGCACGCTGGGCCTGCGCCGCGGCATGGATGTCGTCGATACGGGCGGGCCCATGACCATCGGGGTGGGAACGGAGACGCTCGGGCGCGTCCTGAACCTGTTCGGCGATCCCATCGACGATCGCGGCCCCATCGAAGCCAAGACGAGAAGATCGATCCATCACGATCCGCCCCGGCTCACCGAGCTGACGGCCCACAGCGAAATGTTCGAGACCGGGATCAAGGTGGTCGATCTGCTGTGCCCGTTCGTGCGCGGCGGCAAGACCGGCCTGTTCGGCGGCGCCGGCGTCGGCAAGACCGTCGTCATTCAGGAGCTGATCGCCCGCATCGCCACCAAGCACGGCGGCTATTCCGTCTTTGCCGGCGTGGGCGAGCGGACGCGCGAGGGCAACGACCTGTGGCTCGAAATGCAGCGAACCACGATCCCGGGCACCAACGACACGGTGCTGGCCCACACCGCCCTGGTCTTCGGGCAGATGAACGAGCCGCCCGGGGCCAGGCTCCGCGTCGCCCTGGCGGCCATGACCATCGCCGAGAACTTCCGCGACAGCGGCATCGGCGACATCCTGCTGTTCATCGACAACATCTTCCGCTTCGCCCAGGCCGGCTCGGAAGTGTCCGCCCTGCTGGGCCGAATCCCGTCCGCCGTCGGTTACCAGCCGACCCTGGCCACGGAAATGGGCCAGCTCCAGGAGCGGATCGCCTCCACCAAGACCGGCTCCATCACCTCCGTCCAGGCGATCTACGTGCCGGCGGACGACCTGACCGACCCCGCCCCGGCGACGACCTTCGCCCACCTGGACTCCTTCGTCGTGCTCGCGCGTGCGATCACGCAAAAGGGCATTTACCCCGCGGTCGATCCCCTGGAGAGCACCTCCCGCATTCTCGACCCGAACATCGTCGGCCAGGACCACTACAACGTCGCCCAGACCGCGCTGGAGTACCTGCAGCGCTACCGCGAGCTGCAGGACATCATCGCGATTCTCGGCATCGACGAGTTGAGCAAGCAGGACCAGACCATCGTGGCCCGGGCCCGCAGACTGGAGCGGTTCTTCTCCCAGCCGTTCCTGGTCACCCGCCAGTTCACCGGCATGGAAGGCAAGTACGTCAGCACCGCCGATACGATCGAAAGCTGCAAGCAGATCTGCGAAGGCCGGTGGGACCAATTGCCGGAAGAGGCCTTCATGTACGTCGGCTCCATCGACGAAGCGGCCGAGAAGGCGAAAACGCTCACGAAGAGATAGCACACGGCGCCATGGCGAATCCTGAAGACAAGACCTTTCACTGCGATCTGATCGACCCGACGGGCAAGCTCCTGGACTGTCAAGCCACGTCGGTGGTCCTGCCGGCGCACGATGGTCAGCTCGGTATCCTCTACGACCACATGCCGATGCTCTGCCAGCTCGGTCTGGGCACGATGAAAGTCACGCCGGCCACGACAGGTCCGTACCGTGAGACCGCCCCACGCACGGCGGTACGGCGGGGCAGAACGACCTGTTCTTCTTCATCGACGGCGGCTGTGCCCTCGTGGCCCAGAACACGGTCACCGTCATCGCCTACGACGCGATGCCCCTGCAGGATGTCCAGGCCGAGCAGATCGAGTCGATGATCGACAAGACGGCCCAGAACGCCGCGAACCCGGCCCTGTCCGCCCACCAACGGGCCCACGAGAGCGAGCGGCTGCGCGCCCTGCGAAGACTGACGGATCATGTTTGATTTTTGATTTGTGATTTTTGATTGAGGAGCGGGTGTGGCACGCCCCACAGCAAAAATCAACAATCAAAAATCATAAATCATAAATCACAAATGGCCCTGTCCTTTCCAAAGAAGAGACGGCTGGCGAGCAATCGCCAGTTCAAAGCCGTGCTGGACCACGGCCGGCGAGCCGGGGACTCATCTGCTCACCTTGTACATGGCCCCCAACCTCTGCGGCTACCCGCGTCTCGGCGTCTCGGTCGGCAAGTCCTCCGGCAACGCCGTCGTGCGCAACCGCCTGAAACGGCTCCTGCGGGAGGCCTTCCGCCAGAGCCAGGATCGGATTCCGCAGGACTTCGACTACGTCCTGATGATCTCGCCCCGCCTGGCCGCGGAGCCTCAAGCAGGCCCAGACCGGAAAAAGCAGCTTTGGCCGCGCTCACGTTCCGGCAGGTGCAGGAATCTTTTCTGTCCCTCATCGAAACCCTCCGGAGTTGACGATCTGTGAGTCTATGGTTCAGGATCTGCAGCTCATAGATCAGACATAGGGATTCTCGGACGCATGTCGAACGGCGAAGCAGAACTGGTCCCCATCGGGCAGGCGGCGGAAAAAGCTGGCGTTTCGCGGCAATCTGTGCAATATTATCTGATGGTTGGTTTGTTGGAGCCGACAAAAGTGACTCCGACCGGACGGCGCTTGTTCGACCGCAAGGCCATCGAACGCATCCGATTGATCCGAAGGTTGAACGACGGCGGCTACCCGCTGCGCGCCATCCGGGACCTGTTCATGGAAGGACGATCGTGATTTATGATTTATGATTTCTGATTTCTGATGGAAGAAGGCGTGTACCGGCCCTCCCAAATCAAAAATCAACAATCAAAAATCATACTTCGAAAGGGATTGCGGTGAGCGATTACGAAGCCGCCCAGAGGCGACGCGATGTCGTCGTGGGCCTCTTTGTGATTCTCGGGCTGGGGGCCCTGGGATGGATGATCCTCAAGTTCGGCGATCTTCCCACGACGATCACGCGGATGAAGTCCTTCCAGGTGTACGTCCAGTTCCCGACCGCCCCCGGCGTGATGAAGGATACCCCCGTCCGCTTCTGCGGCTACCAGATCGGCCGGGTCACGACGGTGATGCCGCCCGAAGTGCGCGAGGATCTGAACACGCATCAGAAGTACCATCAGACCCTCTGTGTCCTGAGCATCAACAAGAGATACACGGATATCCCCTGCAACGTGGAGGTCAAGTTGATGACCCGGGGGCTGGGAAGCAGCTACCTGGAGCTCAAGGTGGATCCCGGCAAGCTGCCCGCCCAGCCACGGGACGCCAACGATCCTTCCACCTGCTTTCTGAAGGACGGCATGTCCCTGCAGGGCTCGACCGGCATGACCAGCGAGTTCTTCCCGGAAGAGAGCCAGCAGAAGCTCGAGCGGCTCGTGGAAGACATCCGCATGTTCATCGGCAACGCCAATCGCATCATCGGCGATCCCAACAACCAGCAGCATTTCAAGGCCACCCTGGCCAATCTGAGCAAGACCTCCGATGCGTTCCCCGACGCCGTGGACAGTGCCATCGCCATGATGAAGGATGCCCAAAAGACGATGGAGGAGTTCCGCCGGCTGGCCACGACGGGCGGCGAGACCCTCAAGAGCGCCGACGGCAAGATCGAGCGGCTCGTGGCCTCGATGGTCGCCACCAGCAACGAGATCGGCACAGACCGTCGCGCAACTGCGGCTGGCCATGGAGAAGGTCAACAACGGCCAAGGCTCCGCCGCACGGCTCATCAACGACGGCCGCCTCTACGAGAGCCTCCTGGAGAACACCACGCAGCTCAACGTCCTGCTGAAGGATCTCAAGGCGATGATCGACAAGGTCAGCGAAAAAGGCCTGCGCTCGATCTACTGACCGTCGAGTTGGGCGGCTCCGCCTTCATGGCAGGCTCCACACTGGGCGGCGCCTATCTCGGCTCTGTTGACTCCTGGCTCGACGTGGCAACTCGCGCAGGGAGGCACGGCGTGGGCGGGAATCGAGTGGAACCGTATCGGGACGTTCCCGCCTTCTCTGACGGGGTGGCTGACACCATCCCCCAGCGACGTTTGATGCGCCGTGCCGAGGCCTGCCTCCCTGCTCCTACCCCCTTCCGGCGTGCCCAAGCGGCAACTGAGGACAGCCAGAGCCCCGGCCGCGATGAGCAGTCCCACCGAAAACCGTTCGTGCTTCCACATTCTCTGCATTGGTTCACCAGGCATAACGCAGCCCCAGCTCGAACAGCGTCGAGCCCACGTCGTCGCCGCTGAAGTAGGTGACGCCTCCGAACAGGTTCCAGTTGCGGGAGAGGCGTCCATCGAGGCCCACGGAAAGGTAACTCAGCGAGATATCCTGCCCCGACGCGGCTTGCAGCACGCGGAAGCCCGCCGCCGGCTGCACGATCACCGTCCCCTTATTCAGAGGCAGGTACCCGGAGACCCGGCAGCCGTAGCCGTTGTCTCCATAGGCAATAAGGTTGTAGACGGCGACCGTCGCGCTGGCGTCCCGCCAACCGCCGAGGCCGCTGCGGGTCAGGCTCACCTGCCAACGCACGTCACCGTCGACGGTGTCCGACTCGATGAACCCCACTTCCTCGGCCAGGCGGAGATTCCACGGCATGTTCTGGCTGCTGCCCACCCAGTAGCGCCAGTATCCATTGTCGAAGAACCGGTCATCCGGGAACGGCAGAAGCGCACGCTCCGCCCGCTGGTCCGGCCGCTCCCAATGGTCCACGCCGGCGCGAAGGGTCAGAAAGGAAGAGAGCTCCGAGACGGCGGATACGTCCAGTTGCGTCAAGCGGGTCCCGTTACGCGTCTGGGAGGCCCCCACGTCGAAGTCCACGACCGCCGTGGAGTAGAGCGTAAGGCCCTTGGCCAGTCCGGCACGCTGGTCGAAGAGCAACGCCAGACGGTCGATCTCGCCCTGATAGTAGGAGTTCAGCAAGCCGACCGTCCCGGAGTAATGGCGGCCGTCACGAGGACCGGCGGTAAACATGGCGTAGGGCACGACCAGAGGCTCATCCGCCGAGGCATCCAGATCGATCCGGTTGGGCTTGAGTCCGCCGACGACGCCGAGGCGAGTATGCTCCCCCGGCTGCACCTGGCCCTGGAGACCATCGACATACCCGATCCCCGGCAGCTCGTACGGCACAAACCGCCCGAACCGAAGGAATCCTCCCTCGCCGAAGGGCCTCTGGAACATGGCCCGATAGAGATCCAGATGCGGTTCCTGGTAATTGGGGTTGGAAAGGTAGGCGTCGCCGGTGCGGTACCGCAGATCGCCCGACCACTCGAAGCTCCAAGGGGAGCCGTCGATCCGGTCTACGCCGCCGGAAGAGCTCAGACGCGTCACGGAATACCCCAGATCGCCCTGGGAGTCCGTCTGAAACATCTGGTGGACCTGGATGCGCCCGTGGGAGGTGGATGGGGGCTTCGAGGCCTCGGGGCCGCGTGGTATCGGCGCGAGCAAGGGGACGAACTCTCTCCTGATCATCCGGGCCGGGGACCTTCGTTGACGACTTGGCCGCACCATTGGGATCGTTTGGTTTTGCCGGTCTTTGCGCGGCTGGGCTGGGTGACTCCTGCGACAAGAGGATTTCGACCGTTCGGCCGCTGAGTCTTTCCTGGCCGCGATAGGCCGGCAAGCGCAGCAGCGCCGATTGCCTCTGTGCGTACACGACCTCAAATGCAAACGTCCGCCCATCATCGAGCACAAGAGTGCCGGCCAGTCCCGGTCGCAGGCCCTGGTCCGCTCCGGCATCGACATAGACACCCTCCTGGGCCTCCTGCATGATCCGGCCTTGCACGCGCGCCTCGGCCGCGCCAACAACCGGGCAAGCAGCCGTGGCCATGCTCACAGCCGCCACCAGGATCAGCCATCGGTATGCCGTCGCCGTCTTCATGGATCCTCGGAAGTCAGACCATCTTCCCGCTGCATCTTGCCATGCCTGCCTCAATCTGCCCGTCCGGTCGAATGACATTGGTAGCATGCCGGCGAGTTGTAGCTGTAGCCGCGCACATCTGTGTGGTGCCCGTTCGTGCTGGCCGCCGTGTGGCAACCCAGGCAATTGAAGGTGCTGGTGCTGCCGGTCGTATGACAAGTCGTGCACGACTGATTGTGCTGCCGCGAGAGGGGGAATCGGTGTTGGAACGTGGACGGCCTCCAGGCGGTCGTCGCGTGGCATTGCTGACACGTCTGCGGAAAACCGAGGGCCGAGTGGCTCGGGGCCCCTTGATAATCCGTCGCGTGACAAGAATAACAGTTCGAGGGAAGCGGTCCGAACGTGCCGCCCGTGTGACAACGCGTGCAGGCCAGACTGGCGTGGGCGCCCGTCAGGGGGAACAGAGTGTGATCGTAGCGCGCCGGGAGCCACGCCGTGATACTGTGGCACTGCTGGCAGGTGTGCGGGAAGTTGCTCGACACGTGGCCGGGCGCCGTCTGGTAGTTGGCGGCGTGGCATGAATAGCAGTCCGAGGGGATCTTCCCGAGAACGCCGCTCGTATGGCAGCGTGTGCAGTCCAGTCCCGCGTGCCCGCCGGAAAGCGGGAAGAAGTCATGACGCACAAAGGCCCTGTCCCAGCCGAGCGGCAGGTGGCAACGTTGGCAACCAGTCGTCCATCCGCTCGCCGCATGGTCCGGGGAGGTGGCCCGCGCCAGGTCGGCGCGGTGGCATAGATCGCACTCGACCGGGGCCCCCCGGAATTGGCCGGCCGGGGCTCCCGGATGGCATCTCTCACAGGGCGCCACGGCGTGGGCTCCGAACAGCGGAAACCGCGTCCGGGCGTGTTCGGCGACCAGTCCCGTCGGCCTCCAACTGGTCTGCTCGTGGCAGCGTTCGCAATTCAGCCCCAGAGAAGAAGTATGGGGGTCCGGGTGGCACCCCCCGCATCCGCGGGCGGCATAGAACTGCACCGGACCACGATCGTTGTGACAGCGCAGACAGGCCGCCTCGGCGTGGGCGCCTTTGAGCGGATAACCGGTGACCTTCTCGTGATCGAAGGAGAAGTCCTTGCGAAGGACGTCCCAGCGCTCCGTCACGTGGCACAGACCGCAATCGCCCGGAAACGATTGGTGCGGCACGACCGGCCCCCATCGGCGGCTCCAGCCCTGCCGCGGGGCATCCAGCCGGCAATTGAGCAGGGCCCCCGCCGCCATCGCAGCGAGCAGCCCGACGAATAGTTTTTGGGCACCCCTGTTGTCCAGCCGCACCATGCTTGCCATGCCAGCCGTAGAATGAGACTTTTTGGTGTACGCAGGCCACACCCCAGTGTTCAGTCTCTTCGGATCGGGCGTGGCGGGGACTTGAGAAAATGGACAAATCGGGGAGCATACACCCCCCGTCCGGGGGGTGTTTCCGGGTAACAATCGGTGACAAATCACGGGCGGCCGCGCATCAGTTCTTCGGCATGACAACGACCGTCTGGTTCATAACAGGAGCCGTCACGGGGAACCGGATCGTGCTGGCGCCGACCGAGGCCTGCACATAGTACTCGATGTCGTTGTTCGCGATCTGGGCGGCAGGGATGCGCGCCGAGTAGACACCCCGGGCGACGTGCTCCAGGGGCACTTTCTCGAAGGTGCCTTTGCCGAGCGACCGCCAGTACACGTTGCCCTTGCCCGGCGCTTTCGCGCCGACCGCGATGACCTTGAGCCGCAGGTCCTCCCCGGCGGTCAAACTCGCTCGGGCCGTCGGCACCATCAGTCGCGGCGGGCCATCGTACGAGTCCGACGGCACGGCATCGGCAGGCAGCGGTTCGCCCAGGATATCGGCCAGTTCCTTGCCCGGCTGAGTAAGCAGGCTTGGCAGCAGATGCTGCTGCCAGTTGGCCACCGTGCCCATCCCGCCCGTCGTGGTGATACTGGCGAGCAACAGCGCGTGCGCCTGGCCAACCTGCCCGACAAGCTCCTTGCGGATCGGCAGCAGGGTCTCACGCGCCAGTTGCTTCTGCTTGTCCTTATCCTGCTCCTTCTTGACTTTGCCCAGCGCGGCGTTGAACCGGCCCCAGGTGCAGTCGATCTGCCCCACCGCCTTGAGATACCGCATGGTGTTGAGCCAATAGTCGAAGCGTTCGAGGTTCCCGGGACCTCGCACCTTGGACCGCAGGGCGGCCAAGTCGTCCACGAACGCATACTCCTTCGCGACCTGGTCCCAGGGCCTGCTGTCCGGCTGGATCCCGCCGGGACCGTCGACCCAGGTGGAGGGCCGGGGCAGATAGGCGTCACGCCGTTTGCCGATTCCCATGTCCGGTCCACCGTCGAGCTTGGCAAAGAGCTTCGCGACCGGCTCGGCGACCTCGGGGCCGAACTCGGCCTTCGCCCAGTCGACGTAGAAATCCTCCGCGGGCAGGTCCCGCGGCCGGTTATCCGCATTGGATTGGGGCAGGTCGGCTTCGTAGCCTGCCAGAGCGGGGCCGCCGCAGTTGACCTTGCGGGCGACGCCATTGCCCTCGATCGCAAGAGCCGCGATGCAGGGGAACTCCACGATGCTGTCAAACTGGATTTCAAGAATGCCGTTCGAGACCTCGACGCCGGGGAAGGCAATAGTCCATCGCCCGGTTTCTGCCCACGGTGGCGAAGATGTCCAGCTTGTCGATCGCCTTGCGACCCTGGAGCGTCACCCCGAAGACGCGCTTGCCCGCCTCGGCGTAGTGAGGCTCGCAGAATTGCAGCCGGACCGTGTACGCGCCGTTCGGCACTTTGAGGCGATACGCCCTCATGTCGTACGTGACGGTCTGGTACAGAGCATCCCGCTCGGTATCGGCGATGGCATTGTTGGGGAATGCGGCCGCGGTGCCGCCTTCCCGGCCCTCGGCCATCTTCGGGTCGGGAATCTCGATCTTCTTGCCCAGGTACGGATTCCAGGGCTTCTGGTCCCAGGCGGCCTTGGCCAGGGCCGAGACGTTCGGCCCGAGGATGCGCGTGCGCCAGTGGATGCCCAGCAGGCCCGTGCAGCCGTAGGCCAGAGCATCGGCGGCGTCGCGCCGCATCCGGCCGACCCAAAGCTGCGGGATCAGCAGCGCCGGATCGTCCTCCAGCCACGGAATCGCCCACTCGGGCCGGCCCTCGACGCGGGCGAAGCCCGTCTCGACCGGGGCGAAGCCGACGTTGCGATTGATGCAGCTCATCGGCATCTCCTTGGGCAGGAGGTTGTCGAACAGCGCCCGGTCTTTCTGCGGGCCCAGCACCCAGCCGCACGTGGCCAGGGTGAAGTCGACTTGTCACGAAGGAACGGCGACTTGACGTTCTTGGCCGCCTCGATCGCCGCTTTCAGATCGTCCACCGTGGCCTCGACCTCCCGGTCCTTGGGATTGCCCCACGTCCAGGATTCGGGCGTCCAGAACCAGTAGTAGTCGAGCGGATAGGCCCGCGCGATTCGCTCGAACATGCCTTCGTACACCTCGCGCACGACGGCCATGATCGTTGGGGTCCTTGCCCTGGCTGTTGAGGCGTTCCTTGACGGCGTTGGGGATCGTCAGCGGCGTCTCCGTGCCGACGCAGGTCTGGACGCCGAGGAGGTGGGCAAACGTAAAGGCCTCCTTGAGCATCTGCCCCGTCCGATTGAAGACCGCGTTCCTTTCGGCGGGCGTCTTGGACACCGGCATCGCCCCGAACATCACCTCCGGGCCGTAAGTCGTCGCGCTCGAACAGTTGCGCCGTGCCGAAGGAGAAATCGCTCGTCTTCTTGGCGGCGTAACCCCAATTGCCGCGCAGCGTGTTCATGTAGCTGGAAGGCGAGCTGAGCTGAACCGTGCCGTCCTCGTTGACGTCCTCCTTCAGCCCGATCCAGACCGTCGGCTCCGGCCCCACGCCGCCCTGCGGGTACGTGTGCAGGCCGATGAAATTCATGCGCAGCTTGGGAAGCTGGGCGATGATCGCCTTGTAGTCGTCGGTGTTCCACCAGTCGGGGCCTTCCGGAAAGTCGTGGAACGGCTGGATGCCCCGCGTCTGGAACAGCGGCTCGCCCCGCAGATCCAGCGCCGGCAGCGTCAGACCGATCTTCTTGTCGGGCACCACGTCGCCGTGCAGGTAGAAGCGCACTCCCAACTGCTCGGCGAACCGATATGCGCCGTAGAGCGTGCCGACCGCGTCGCCGCCCACGACCAGCAGGACCGGCTTGCCGTCGCTGCTGCCCAGGGGGATGGTCTTCAACAGGTACTGCTGCGGTTGCAGCGATTTCACAGAGGCGGCGAGCCGTCCAGCGCCTTTGACCATGCTGTTGATGATCGGCTGGTCCTTGTGCCCAATGATGATGCTCCGGCCCGCGGATCGCTCATTGTCTGCCGCCACGATGGGAACAAGTTCGCCGGTCCGCAGGTAGAGATAGCGTCGAATCTCGCGGGCGGCCAGCCGCTCCGGCAGTTCGGCCTTCTGCGGCTCGACGATCGTGATCGACTCGGCGGCCGGGCAGACCACGGAATCGAAAAGGCCGGAAGTCAGAATGACAAATGACGCAAGGGACAGAGAAGACAGAAGTGAAAGGCGTTTGCGGCTCATGACGGACTCCCCTCTCGATTTACAATTTACTCTTTACTGCTTACTATCTGCTGGTTCGCAGGCCGCGAACAGCAAACAGCCGCTCATGAAGGTAAATAGTAAATCGCAAATGGTAAATAGTAAATGACAAGAGCGATTCTGGATTGTTACACCGATGAGCCGGCCGGGCTGGGCGTCCCGCCTTTTATCGGGGTCTGGCCCCGCTACGCCGCCGGTTGGTACGGGGCGAACTCTCTTCGTGGCGAGGGCGTCCCGCCCTTGCGTGTCGCGGGCATCCTGCCCGTGGTGCGAGGGCAAGATGCCCTCGCTACGAACGACAAGGCCAAGATGGCCTCGCCACCTGAACCCACGTACCTGACGATTGACGACCTGCGGCTGGTCCGGTACGTCGAGTCAGTCCCCAAGGTTACGATCGACCCGCCCGCCGGCAGGACCCACATCGAGGTGCTCAACCACACCCGTGCGTACGACGAGATCAAGCAGGTCCTGGCGAACACGGAGGAGTTGGTCATCGTCGTGGGCGTGCAGACGCCAGGCAAATACCTAGCGCGCGCCCGGGGACATTGCACGAGGTCAACAAGCTCTTGTCGCCGTTCCCGTTGCGCAAGGTCCTGACCGGGCCGGTCCTGACCGGTGGCACGCAATTCCGCGGCGGCGCCCAGCCCCAACTGCCGGAGGCGGACGATTTCGATGAGCTGCGTCCGCTCGTTTTCGACACCTACGAGGAACTGCAGCCGCATGCCCTCCAAGGCGCTCAACTCATCACGCAGATGCCGCGGCTGGCGAATCGAATCGTCGAGATCGAGACCGGCCGGGGCTGCCCGCGCGGAAAAGGCTGCTCCTTCTGCACCGAGCCGATCAAGCAATCGGTCCTGTGGCGCAGGCCCGAGCTTGTCATCGAGGAAGTGAAAACGCTGATGGGCTTCGGCGCCAGGGCTTTTCGGCTCGGCAAGCAATCCTGCATCTACAGCTACGAGGGCGGCGACCCGCAGAAGCTCGAAGCGATGCTGTCGGGTCTGGCGGCGCTGGCACCAACAGTCCTGCACATCGACAACGCCAACCCGATGATGATCAACGAGCAGCGGACGGAGCTGTTCGTCAAGTACCTGACGCCGGGCAGCACCGCCGCGATGGGGATCGAGTCCTTCGACCCCGAGGTCACGAAGGCCAACAACCTCAACTGCCCCTACGACATGGCCTTCGAGACGATCCGGCTCGTCAACCGCTTCGGCGGCTTTCGCGGCGCGAACGGCTGCCACGCCCTGCTGCCGGGGATCAACATCCTGCTCGGCCTGGCCGCCGAGACGCCGGAGACCCTGGACAAGAACTTCGCGGCGCTTAAAGCGCATCTTCGACGAGGGTCTGCTCATCCGCCGGATCAATATCCGCCGGGTCGTGCCCTTCCCGGGGACACAACTCTACGAGGAGGTCGGCCAGAAGTACCTCCGCAAGAATCAGCGGCTCTATACCCCCTGGATCGAGAAGGTCCGCCAGGAGATCGACATCCCCATGCTGCAACGGCTCTTTCCCATCGGAACGGTGCTCAAGGACCTGTGCAGCGAGGTCCACAACGGCGGCACCACCTTCATGCGGCAGATCGGCAGCTACCCGATTCTGGTGGCGGTCTGGGAGCGTCTGCCCGTTGAACGAGTTCTTCAACGTCCGCGTCACCGGCTACCGGCACCGCAGCCTGCTGGCCGAACGATTGCCGTCTGCCGTGACAAGCTTGCCGGGGAATGTCCCGTGAGCGCGACGAGTGGCACTGTCGATTCGTGTTATTTGAACATGAAGATCAGGTTTGCGGCCACACCACCAAACTGGGAGGGGTCATCCGCATCTTCCAGTTTCGCCCAGGTCGACCTGTAAATGACACGCAGCGCGATGCGGTCGGTAATATCCCAGCGGCCCCCAACGCCAAGATTGTACGAAAAATCAGTTTCATTGACGTTCTCGCCGTGTTGTCGAGCATGATAAACCCGACCCCACCGGTCACCAACGGAGTGAGCCGACTCTTGAGTATGTTGTAGTCCAGGTTGATATTCCAGAGCCAGGCGGTCAGGTCCAAATCCACGTTCGTGCCGGGCACCGAGGGTATACTCCCCATCGTGTTCATCCGGCCCACAAGAAGCTCGGTATTGAGGTTGAGATGATCATTCCAGTTCAGCCCCATTCCCGCACCAAAGGCCGGGGTTACCTCTGTTTCCATACTCAGCCCACCGCCGAAGAAGCTGGTCGTGTCGCTGCCCAGCACTTGAATTATCGGATACAGTTCACCCCGGTAGGCACGGCTCCACGGTTTTTCCTCGGCTTTTGTCGTGGACACGGCAACTGTCACCAGCAGTGCTCCAATGACGCCTTTCCATCTCGCCCATGGTCTTGCTCTCATGTTCTCGTCCTTTCAGGGTCTGTTTGTGTCGGTACTCCTCGCGGTCTGAACAGCGGCGGCCGATTCCGTTCCCAGGCAATAACGGCTGCCGGTGTTATCAGACGAATCCGAACGTCGCGGATTCTCCCGCGTTCCTGGTCCCAAGGGATAAGACGCTCTTCGGTGGAGTGTGATCGGCAAAATGCCCTCCCCTCTTGAGGACAAGATGCAGGGTTTTTCCGCGCCCTGAGGCAGCGCAGTCTCAGGGCTGGTCCCCCAATATCGAAACCACGTTTGACGTGCCGCTCTTAAGCAGGAGGCGGTTGCAGTTCTCTCAAGAGCCGGACGGCCGCCTCGACCATCCTCTCGCCGCCGCCGGGGGCGATGCGGGAGTTGACCGTCTCGTAGCTGCCCTCGGCAAAGGCCTTCTTTGTCGGGACGTAGGCCACGTCGTCCTGGCACAACTCGATCACCAGCGTGACCGGGAACGGGCTGGCCTTCTTGATGGCCAGGCCGTGCTCCACGAAGACCTCGCCGGGCAGCCCAACCACCGCCACCTCGTCGCTGAGACGGAACACCTGCACCTCCAAGCGGTATCGTCGAGCCGCGGCGACTCTGGATGTCCACGATCTTGTACGTTCTGACCTGATCGAGGAAGGACATGTCCGGCCGTGCCGATCTTGTCCATGTCCTTTTTCGCCTGCGCGATCTCGGCCGCCGTGAATTTCTGTATGGGCACTTCGACCACGGCCCGCTTGACCGCCAGGCTCGGCCTGCGCGATCGCCTTGGACTGGGCCGCGGCCACAGTGCCGGCCAGGGTCGCGCCGATGATCTCGGGCTTGCGGATGTCCTTCGTCGTGACGTCGAAATGGTTGATGTCGCCGCAGGTGCCCGTTCCGAACAGGAGCGTGAAGTCCTTGCCGAATTTCTCGCGGAGGTTCTGCTCGATGAAGTAAGGGTAATCCGCCGCGTAGAGCGTGCCGCCCGTGGTGTCCAGGTGCAGTGCGAAATTCACCAGGCTCGCGAAGACGTCCGTCACCGTTCACATCGCGGAAGAAGACCATGCCGACACCGGGATCGATGGGTCCGGCCGGTCGAACGATGTCAGGATTCAGAAGGCCCGGATTGAAACGCACCGTGCCGTCCTTCATGTGGAACCGGCGATTGAAGGACAGCCCCTGCTGCTGAGCGACGCCGGCCTCGGCCTGCACCGGCCGAACCTTGGCGTCGGCCTCCTTGATCGCCTTGACGATCCCGGCGACCAATTCCGACGGGTAGTCCCTCGCTTCACACGGGTCGTTGCCCTGCTGGGCAACCGCTTTCTCGTGGAGATAGTCCCGCAGGGCGTCGAAGTACAGCGGGCCGGTGTGGCTGTGCGTGCCGGCGAGCAGGATGTTGTCCGCCGGAATGCCCGTCTCCTGCTGGGCCTGCTGACGAGCCCGCTTCGAGACATCGGCCGAGATCCCGATGATGTCGCAGAAGACCAGCGCGGCCCGCGTGTCGCCCTGCCGCAGAACGAGGGCCTTGGCGTGCAGCGGATTCGAGAACGCCCGTGCTCAAACGCTCGTTGAAATAGCCGCACATGCGATAGCCGATCGGCGGCGTGATGTCGGCCACCGCCACGCCGGCGTGCAGTTGCTGCGTGGTGGGAGACACGTCCTGCGACTCTCTTCAAGTCTGACCGGTCAGCTTCTCCAGGAACTGACGCGTCTTCTTGGCTTCCGCCAGCGTGTGGGCGGGATCGCCCGGTTCGAGGCACTCGACGACGAGGGCCCCGCTCTTGAAGCCGCCCGCCTTGAGCTTGGCCAGAACCGCCGCGAAATCGACCAGTCCCGTCCCCGGCGTCACGTCCACGCTCTTGGGCGGCTTGAAGTCCTTGACGCACATGCCCATGACCAGCCCGTTGACGCTGGGCGCATCGTCCACGGGATTCAGCTTGCCGTCGGAATAGAAGAAGATGTTGCCCGGGTCGTACCAGATGCCGAAATTCTTGTTGCCGACGAGCTCAACCGTCTTGCGGCACTGCGGCCCGGTCGCGTTGAGCCCGCCGTGGGGCTTGATGCTGATGCCCATGCCCTTGGCGGCCGCGTAGTCGCAGCACTCCGCAATCGCCTTGTAGTAACGCTCGTAGATCTCTTTGTTCCCGGTGCCGCCCATGAGGAGGTTCATCGTCCCGCAGGCGGCGCAACTGTCGATGAGCCTCTTGAGGCCCTCGATGCCGGCTTCGAGCGACTTCTGCACCGGGATGTCGCCGCCGTACACCGAGACCACCTTCAGACTGCGTTTCTTGACCTCCTCGGCGACCTGGGCCGCCTCTTCGGGCGTCGTGTCCACGGACAGAACGAGATTGTTCTTGCCCTTGGCGGTCATCAGGCCCACGTACTTGTAGCCCGCCTCGGCAATCGCATCCAGGGCCACGCGGTACTCGTACTTCGCCCACGGCCGCGTATAGCAGGCGATCAGGTACGGGGCTGCCTTGCCTTCGCTCGCACCAGCCTGTTCCGGCTGTAGCGCGGAGCATGTCCACGCCAGCGTGGACATGGCACCCAGCTTCGCTGATTCGCTGAGGAACCCACGTCGTGTAAGATGCTTCTCTGAGCTCATTTTTGTCCTCTCATTAGAACTCCCAAGGTTGCTTTGCTTGTCATCCTGAGCGAAGCGAAGGATCTCCGGCCTGCAAACGGAAGGTGGCCTGCGTTGCGCAACGTCACCCTTACTCGATGGCCAGATGCTTCACTTCGTTCAGCATGACAAGAGGGACCGGCTTGTTCCGATTATCCTTCCCGGATTTCTCTCTTTTCCACATCGTAGATCATGCGTTTGCCGGTGTCGAACGCCTGCACCGCCATCAGGCAGGCGACCGCATGCTGATAGCCGGCGTCGATCGAGGCATTGCGGCGTCTTGCGGGACCGCAGGCACTGGAGCCAGTCGAGGAAGTGGTCCGCGATCGGCACCTCCTTCACCGGGTTCTTGCCCCGGATCTTGCCCGACCGCTTGGCGCCGCCCTCGGCCGTCAGGACGGGAGCGGTCCACGAGATCATGTCGAGCACGCCCTCGTCGCCGAAGATCTTGAAGCTGTTGCGCTGCCGTTGCCGCAGAGGGTCAGTAGCTCACCATGAAACCCTCCGGATAGATCCAGATGGCCTGCACGTGGTCGGGACAGGTGAAGTTGTTCTCGTCCTTGTAGGTGAACGTCCCGCCCAGGCAGACGCAACTGGTGGGGAACTTGGCGCCCGGTGATGTAGTGGACGAGGTCGAGGTAGTGACTGCCGTAGCCGCAGACGGGACCGTCGGAGAATTCGCGGTAGCCGTACCAGCCGGAGTACTTCACCGGATTGAACGGCTGGGGCGGCAGATCGCCCAGGAATTCCTTCCAGTCCACGTCCTCCTGCTTCACGTCTTTGAGGTAGCTGTACCAGTAGGGCTTTTCGTTGTTGCGGCACTGCTCGATCCGGCTGACCGTCCCGAGAATTCCCGTCTTGTACAGCTCGCGGCAGCCCGTGAAGCTGGACATGCTGCGCAACTGGGTCCCGATCTGGACCACGATGTTCGCCTTCTTGACGGCGTCGACGGTGTCCTTGAGCTTGTTGAAGTCCATCGCCAGCGGCTTCTCGCAGTAGGCATCCTTGCCCGCCAGGGCCGCCGCCTTCAGATGCGTCGTGTGGTGTACGTCCGGCGAGGCGATCATCACGGCGTCGATATCCTTCAGAGCCATCACGTCGCGGTAAGAAGAGAATTTCCGAGCCGGCCGGCCAAACTTCTCCTGGGCCGCCGCGGAGGCCATCTCCTGGCGCACCCGCCACGGGTCGCACACCGCCGTGACTTCGATATTCTGCTCCTTGGCGAACGGGCCAATCCCCTGACGCATGTGGGCGTTGAGACCGCGGTCGCCGCAGCCGATTTGGGCGATGGCGATGCGGTCGTTGGCCCCTTTGACCTTGGCGTAGCTGGCGGCCGAAAACGCCCACGCCGCACTGGTCCCCACACCAGCCTTCAGGATTGTCCGACGGGAAACTGAGCGATCCATGATGGGTCCTCCTTCTGCAAAGACATGGTTGAATTGCACTTTGCCATAGGCACTGATCCAATACCTGCACGATCAAGGACGCACGATTATAGCACGCTGCCGGTCCAATCCACAACCAACAACAATCCCCAAAACAAACTACACGCGCACCGCCCCAGTCATTACGTGGTAGGACTCTGTCGAGAGTTGCGTCTATCGCATTTCGGATACATCAGGCGATTGACAAAAAGGCTGCAAATATCGTAGAATACGGGGGCTGGGATGTTCTGTCTAATGCGAGGTGGCACGCCTGTGCGAGGGGGACGGCCGCTGGGAACCATTGTGAGGAAGGATGTCGAATGCGTAGCCGCGTGGAACGCACGCTTTTTGTCTCGTGTGCCATCCTGTTGATCGCCTGTTGGACATTGTCTCCCTGCTGCGGTGAACATGCCTACGCGGGCGTAGGCATGGCACCCGAACTTGACGCGCAATCTGGGGCATCGGATCTATCCCTGGCGGGTGAGGTAGATACTCCGGTGTGCATCAATGAGGTCATGGCGTCGAACAGCAGCGTGATTGCTGATCCCCAAGGCCGGTTCGAGGACTGGATCGAGCTGCATAACACGTCGAAGACACCCATCAACGTGGGCGGTCTGTACCTGACCGATGACGCCAACGAGCCGACGAAGTGGCAGATTCCCGCGGTCAACCGGACGCTGACGGCCATTCCCGCCGGAGGTTTTCTGGTCATTTGGGCCGACGGTGACACGGCGGCTGCAGGGCTTCATGCCAATTTCAAACTGAACGCCGACGGCGACAGCCTCTATCTGTTCGAGGCGGACGGCGTCACGCGGATCGACAGCGTGGAGTTCGGCGTCCAGATACCCAACGTCTCCTACGGCCGGTATCCCGACGGCTCGGCCGAGTGGCAGTTCCTGAGTCTTGCCACGCCGGGAGCGGCGAACGTCCAGGCCTATGTCGGCCTCGTGGGCGACCTGATGCTCAGCCGCGAGCATGGTTTCTACGACCAGCCGTTCGAGGTCGCCATAGCCTGTGGCACGCCGGACGCGGTCATCTACTATACGACGGACGGCAGCGAGCCGTACAAGGAGGGCGGCCGCTTCCCCAATGGAAAGGTATACGCCGGCCCAATCCGGATCGGTCAGACGACGTGCCTGCGAGCCAAAGCGATCAAACCCGGCTGGCGGTCCAGCAAGATCACCACGCAGACTTACATCTTCATCAATCAGGTAGTCGGCCAGTCGATGGCTCCGGCCGGTTTCCCCACCGCATGGGGCGGGACTAGCGCGGACTATGCGATGAATCCTGGTGTCGTCACGCCGCAGATCCGGGCCATCAGGGAAGGCCTGGAATCGCTCCCGACGATGTGTCTCGTCATGACACTCGACGATCTGTTTGGGGCCACCCAGGGTATCTACGCCAACCCGAACGGGACGACCGCCTCGTGGGAACGGCCGGCATCGATCGAAATGATCTGGCCGGACGGCCAGCAGGGATTTCAGGCCAACTGCGGCGCCCGTATCTACGGCGACGTGGGACGCCGCGAGAAGAAAAAGAGCATCCGCCTTCTCTTCAAAGGGATGTACGGCCAAACGAAGCTCGACTATCCGCTGTTCGGGGAAGATGCGGCGAAGGAATTCGACACCTTCATCCTGCGGGCCAACTTCAACGACGGCTACCCGTTCGGCCAATCCAAGTCGCAGTATCTCCGCGATGAATACAGCCGCCGGCTGCAACTGGCCCTGGGTCAGCCCGCCGCCCACGGCCGATACGTTCATCTCTACGTAAACGGCTTGTACTGGGGACTTTACAACCCTGTCGAGCGGCCGGACGCATCGTTCGCCGCCGCGTACTGCGGCGGGGACAAAGACGATTGGGACGCCTACAACTCCGGCTCGCCCACCGGCGGCAGCACGAGCAGTTCCTACAACGGCATGCTCAGCGCGGCTCGCCAGGGCGTTTCGACCAACCAGGGCTATCAACGTCTCCAGGGCAACAATCCCGATGGCACGCCGAACTCCGCCTATGTCGACTACCTCGACGTGGACAACTACATTGACTACCTGATCGTCAACTTCTTCGTCGGCAACACGGATTGGCCGCACAAGAACTGGTATGGCGCCATGAATCGCGTTCACAGCACGGGCTTCAAGTGCTTCTGCTGGGACACGGAATGGGTCATGGACCTCGCCCTGCCCGGCTGGAGCCTGAGCTCGGATCTGACGGACAATGTCGTCGGGGTCGCCAATGGTATCGCAGAACCGTACGGCCAGCTTCGCCAAAATCCCGAGTTCTGCCTGCTGTTCGGCGATCGCGTGCACCGCGCCTTTTTCAACGATGGACCTCTCTGTGTCGCCCCCGGCCGGTCTTCGTGGGACCCGGCCCACCCCGAAGACAATCGACCCGCCGCCTCGTATGCCGAGCTGGCCGGGACTATCGAAAAGGCAATGCTCGTGGAAAACGCACGTTGGGGCGACGTCGGCGGCACGCCGTACACCATCGCCCAGTGGCGCACCGAACGGGACTACCTCTTGAACACTTACCTGGTCCAACGGCCGGGCCTTGTGTTGGGCCAGCTTCGCAGTGCGGGACTCTATCCGGGGGTTGACGCCCCGGTCTTTCAGATCAACGGGACCTATCAGCATGGGGGCCACGTCACGACGGGCGCCAAGCTGTCCATGACCGGCGGCACCGTCTGGTACACCCTCGATGGCAGCGACCCGCGTGTCTCGACCCCGGCGGCACAAGCGGCCACCTCGACCACCCTCCTTGCCGAGAACGCTCCCAAGCGGGTCCTGGTCCCCACGAGGGATATCGGCGATACCTGGAAGAGCGGCGGTGCTTTCGACGACTCGGCCTGGACCTCGGTAACGAGTGGTCCCGGGGGCATCGGCTACGAACGAAGCACCGGCTACGAGCAGTACCTCAGCATCGACCTCGGCGCGCAGATGTACAACAAGCAGGCCACCTGCTACATCCGCATCCCGTTCACAGCACCAAACGCGACCTTTTCGAACCTCCTGCTCAAGGTGCGGTATGACGATGGTTTCATCGCCTACCTGAACGGGACCGAGGTGGCCCGCCGCAACTTCACGGGCACTCCCCGGTGGAATTCCGTGGGCAGCACGGACAATCCGGATGCGGCCGCCGTGGTGCAGACGACGATCGATATCTCCGCTTCTATGAGTGTCTTGAAATCCGGCGCCAACCTGCTGGCCATTCACGGACTCAATGGGACACTTGACAGCTCCGACCTCCTGATTTCGGTCGAGCTTGCCGCCACCAAAGGAACGCCGGGCAGCGCCGCGCCTGCCGGCGTTGCCGCCTCGGCCACCCGGTATGCGGGGCCGATCGTGCTCTCCAAGAGCACCGTGGTCAAAGCACGAGCCCTCAGCGGCAGCACCTGGAGTGCCCTGAATGAGGCGGTCTTTGCCGTGGGGCCGGTGGCCCAGAGCCTGCGAGTCAGCGAGATCATGTACCATCCGCCCGACACCGGCAATCCCAACGATCCCAACACCGAGTACATCGAGCTGACGAACATTGCCAATCAGAGCATCAATCTGAGTCTGGTCCGGTTCACCGATGGGATCGACTACACCTTCCCCAGCTTTGACTTGCCCGCCGGCGGCTATTGTCTGGTGGTCAAGGACCTCGCCGCCTTCCAAGCCAAGTACGGCTCAAAGCTGCCCGTTGTGGGGGAGTATGCCGGCAGTCTGGACAATGGTGGCGAACACATTGAGTTAGCGGATGCGGTGGGACAGGTGATCGAGAGCTTTGCGTATGACGACAGTTGGTTCAAGAACACCGACGGCCAGGACTATTCACTGACGGTCAAGAATCCCAAGACGACAGACGTGAATGCTCTGGATGATAAGGCTGCGTGGCAGGCAGCGAGCCCGTCACCTGGTCGTGCGAATCCCTGAACGGCTCGATTCGCAGTGTGTCCTCGTAGGGCGAGCGTCCCCGCTCGCCTGAAAATGTCGTGCGAGGACGCACGACCTACGAAGAGCCTGCTCTCAATGGTTCGGCGTGTAGTTCAGCCGGCCCCAGCAACCGCGCTGCACCGAATAGAGATCCGCAAACCCCTGATCCGTGGACGGCACCCAGCCCACCTGAGGCCCCATGTTCTCATAGTCCCTGGCGTGCTTGATCGTCTCGGTGCCCTTCCACTTCCAGTGCTCAACGTGTCCGTCGGCAAAAGAGAGGGTCACCCCGTCACTGTGCCGGACGGGCGGGTTGTCAAACCACTGCTCCAGATGAATGTAAACCGCGTAGGCATCCGAGGTCATGAAACCCTCGTCGATCATGATGAATCGCTGGGCCAGGTTCGGAAGGATCTCGGTTCGCTTCTTGACGTGGGCGCCCTTGATTCCCTGGGACCACGGGTGGTTGACGGCGTTCATGGAGAACATGATCGAGTACGTCAGCGCCTGGCCCCGCCGCCCGGTCGGGCACCGGTAGAGCTTTTCGTTCTTCACATAGGGATACAGGGCGCCGGTCTTGATCCCCTGGATCTGGTTGTTCCAGTTCGTGTTGTCGAAGCTGTTGACCCAGGACAGCTCCTTGGAGTGATCTCCCCAGGGCTGATTCGAGTTGCTGAACCCCGTGGCCCCATTGACCAGCCGCTCGTTATTCTCATCGGCGTACATGTTCCAAGCCATCGCCAACTGCTTGAGATTGCTCAGGCACGACGCCCGTTTGCCCCCCTCGCGGGCCCGGTTCAAGGCCGGCATCAGGACCGCCATGAGGATGGCGATGATCGCAATGACCACGAGGAGCTCAATGAGCGTGAAGGCTTTGCGTGTACGCATGGCCACGATCCTCCTTCTGAAATACTCTTGCCACCTGCAACATCACCACCGCGAGGAAAACCCGGAGCGTCGCTGGGGGATTCCAACCACGTGCGAACCCCTGCCGCCGTTACCCAGGGTGGTTGGCGGTATAGCCCAGCTTGCCCCAGCAGCCTCGCTGCACTTTGTAGAGGTCGGCGAATCCTTCCTCGGTCTCCGGCGTCCAGTTGGTGAGCGGACCTTCCTGCCTTGCTTCCTTCTCTCTGGCGCGCTCTATCGTATCGGAGCCCCTCCATTTCCAGTGGTCGACATGCCCATCGGCAAAAGAGAGGGTCGCCCCGTCGCCGTGCCGGGCCGGGGGGTTGTCCCACCATCGCTCCGTCGAGTAGTTGACGGCATACGCATCCGCCGTCATGAAGCCCTCATCGATGAAAACGAGCCGCAGCCCCGGCGCCGGCTTGATCTCACTCCTCTTCTTAACGTGAGCACCCACCACTCCGTGGACTTCCGTGTGATTTACGGCGTTCATGGAGAACATGATCGAGTAGGTCAACGCCTGTCCCTTTCGCCCCGTCGGGCAACGATAGATCTTCTCGTTTCGCAGGTAGGGCCACAGGGCGCCTCTCTTGATCCCCGCCATCTGGGCGTCCCAGTTGGAATTGTCCAGCGTGTCAATCCAGGCGAGCTCGCCGGCATGGGTGGCCCAGTCCCCCCCCGTGTAATTGCTGTAGCCGGTGGCCCCGTTGACGAGCCGGTCATCGTTTTCGTCGGCATACATGTTCCAAGCCAGGGTCATCTGCTTGAGGTTGCTCAGGCAAGATGCCCGTTTGCCCCCTTCGCGGGCCCGCTTCAACGCCGGCATCAGGACGGACATGAGGATGGCGATGATCGCAATGACCACCAGGAGTTCGATCAGTGTGAAGGCTTTGTGTGTACGCACGCCACGATCCTCCTTTTCGAGAATACTCTTGCTGCCTACAACAAGATGCCCGGCCAGGGTCCGGTGTTCCCTGCCTGATGGCCCTATTTTACCCGCCTGACAGGTCAAGGGCAAGCGCAGAACGCAGATTATCGCCCCTGGAGACCTGTCCGAGCGTTCCCGTCTGCCGGTACAATAGACGCCGGCCCAACGGCCGGATCTGTGCCAAGCAGGTGTCTCAGCAGGAGATCGGTATGCCGCAGGCGATTCGTTTGAAAAGGGACGATACGATTGTCTTCATCGGCGACAGTATCACCGCCGCCGACCGGCACCGCCAGGCCTACAGTCCTCTCGGCTTTGGCTATGTCCACTTCGCCGGCAACCTCCTGCTGGCCAGAAACCCGGCACTGGACCTCAAGATCGTCAACACCGGGATCAGCGGCGATACGATAATCGACCTGGAAGACCGCTGGCAGAGAGATTGCATCGCCCATCGGCCGAACGTTCTGAGCATCTTGATCGGTATCAACGATGTGTGGCGGCGAGCGATGGAGCCGGATGTGGCCGAGCGTGCGGCGAGCCCTGCCGAATTCGAAGTAACATACGAACAGTTACTTGCTCAAGCGAAGGGCCAGTGCCGATGCCAGCTCGTCCTGATGGAGCCTTTCCTGTTCTGTCGGGATCGGGAAAACGAGGTGTTTCGTGCCCTGGTGCCGTACCTGGAGACGGTGCGGGCTCTGGCGAAGAAGCATGGAGCAGTGCTCGTTCCCCTGCAAAGCGAAATCGACCGCCAGATCGTGGAAATCCCGCCCGAAAGGTGGTCCCAGGACACTGTGCATCCCTACCTTTGGGCACACGCCTGGATCGCGCAGCAATGGCTCAATGCGACCGGCCTTTGATCTTGGGTCAAGTGCAAAAATTTTTTCGTTCCGTAGATTCAGCTTTCGTAAGGACTAAGCGAAAAGGCGGGCTTCAACTTCTCAGATTTCTGCCGTTTTGGTCTTTACAGTTTATCAAGCTGGAATTAATCTGCCGATATGATGTTTCAACGGTAACACAATATCTGGCGACGACCCAGTTCTCCTTAACAATATGTAGTAGCATCGGTATCGAGGATGTAGTAGAATCGGTATCGCAGCATGGAGGCGCAATGTCTTACAAGTTTGACCCTGAGAATCCTTTCAAGGTGGAGCCAGCGCGAGTGAAAACGGTCCTCCAGACGGAAAACAGGAGAGGGTTGACAGTGGAGCCTTTCTTCTCCACGCCGGGCACGCATCCGTTCGAGCAGCTCGAATGGGAGAACCGCTCGGCCAAGATCACCAGCGACAGCGGCGAGGCGGTCTTCGAGCAGGATAATATCGAGGTCCCGGTCAACTGGAGCCAGTTGGCCACGAAGGTCGTGGCGAGCAAGTACTTCTACGGCGACGTCGAGGGCGGCCAGCGGGAGCATTCCGTCAAGCAGCTCGTCCACCGCGTCTGCAAGACCATTGCCGACCGTGGTTTGAAGAGACGGCTACTTCGCCACCGAGCAGCAGGCGGAGATCTTCTACAACGAGCTGACCTGGCTGTGCGTGAACCAGTACGGGTCGTTCAATTCGCCGGTCTGGTTCAACGTCGGGCTTTACGATGTCTACGGCATCGCCGGCGGCAAACACAACTACCACTGGGACCCGCAGGAGCAGTACGGCGGTGCCCTGCCAGAACAGCTACGAATACCCGCAGGCCTCCGCCTGCTTCATCCAGTCGGTCAAGGACTCGATGGAAGACATCATGCGCCTGGCCACCAGCGAGGCGATGCTCTTCAAGCACGGCTCCGGGACGGGAACCGACCTATCAACGCTGCGAAGCAGCCGGGAGAAGCTCGCCGGCGGCGGCAAGCCCTCCGGCCCGCTGAGCTTCATGCGGGTGTACGACCAGATCGCGGCGGTCATCAAGTCCGGCGGCAAGACCCGCCGGGCCGCCAAGATGCAGTCGCTCAAGGTCGACCACCCCGACATCAAGGAATTCATCACCTGCAAGACCGAGGAGGAGAAGAAGGCCTGGGCCCTGATCGAGGCCGGCTACAACGGCGAGCACAACAGCGAGGCCTACGACAGCGTGATGTTCCAGAACTCCAACCTCTCGGTCCGCGTCACCGACGAGTTCATGCAGGCCGTCGAGAAGGATGACAAATGGGTGACCCACGCCGTGACGACCGGCGACAAGATGGACGAGCACTCCGCCCGCGAGCTGATGCAACTGATCGCCGAAGGCACCCGGATCTGCGGCGACCCCGGCATCCAGTATCACAGCACGATCAACCGCTGGCACACCTGCCCGAACTCCGGGCCGATCAACGCCTCCAACCCGTGCAGCGAATATATGTTCGTCGACGACTCCGCCTGCAACCTGGCCTCGCTGAACCTGATGAAATTCCGCAAGGAGGACGGGGCCTTCGATGTCCAGGCGTTCAAAAAGGCCGTCCGGCTCTTCATCATCGCCCAGGAAATCCTGGTCGATAACGGCAGTTACCCGGACAAACCGCATCACGCTCAACAGCCACCGCTTCCGGCCGCTCGGACTGGGCTACGCCAATCTCGGCTCGCTGATCATGAGTCTGGCCCTGCCCTACGATTCCGACCAGGCCAGGACGCTTGGCCTCGGCCATCAGCGCCATTATGACGGGCACCGCCTACGCCGCCAGCGCGGAGATCGCCCAGCTGAAAGGCCCCTTCGAGGAGTTCGAGAAGAACAAGGACTCCATGCTGAAGGTCATCAATATGCACCGCCAGCACGCCTGCAACATGCCGGAGTCGCATTGCCCGGACTATCTGCGCAATGCCGCCAAGGATGCCTGGGATGAGGCCGTTGGACGCCGGCACGAAGTCCGGCTTCCGCAACGCCCAGGTCACGGTTCTGGCCCCGACCGGCACGATCGGCTTCATGATGGATTGCGACACGACCGGGATCGAGCCGGACATCGCCCTGGTCAAGTACAAGCTGCTGGCCGGCGGCGGCATGCTCAAGCTCGTCAACAAGACCGTCCCCATGGCTCTGGAGCGGCTGGGCTACGCCCCGGAGGACATCAAGGCCATCTGCGACTACATCGACGAGCACGAGACCATCGAGGGAGCCCCGAAACTCCAATCGGACCACCTGCCCATGTTCGATTGCGCGTTCAAGCCCAAGAACGGCAAGCGGTTCATCCATTACATGGCGCATCTGAAGATGATGGCCGCCGTGCAGCCGTTCATCTCCGGGGCGATCAGCAAGACGATCAACATGCCCAAGGAGAGCACGACCGAGGAGATCATGGCGGCCTACATGGAGGGGTGGAAACTCGGTCTCAAGGCCGTCGCCATCTACCGGGACGGCTCCAAGCGGCTCCAGCCCGTCTCCACGGACAAGCACAAGGAAGAAAAGACGAAAATCAGCGCCGAGGCCCCCATGGCGGCCCGGCCTTTCCGACGAAGACTGCCGGATACCCGGCACAGCATCACCCACAAATTCTCTGTAGCAGGCCATGAAGGCTACCTGACGGTGGGGCTATACGAGGATGGGCAGCCTGGTGAGCTATTTATCACCATGGCCAAGGAGGGCAGCACCGTCGGGGGCCTCATGGATGTCATCGGCACGTGCACGTCGATGGCTCTGCAGTACGGCGTGCCGCTGATCACGCTGGTGGACAAGTTCCGGCACGCCCGGTTCGAGCCTTCCGGCATGACCTCCAACCGGGATATCCCGTTTGCCAAGAGCCTGATCGACTACATCTTCTGCTGGCTCGGCTGCCAGTTCATCCCCGGCTATGCCGACAAGAACGTGCCCAACCGCATGGTGACGAGCACGACCGGAGGCAAGACCGCGGCTACCGCCCGCGAGCTGGTCGAGAAGACCAAGGATCTCGCCCACAAGATCGCGGAAGTGAAAGCCGCCGGCGGCAACGGCAAGAAGACGGGCAAGACCGAGGAACTCAAGCCCTCGCAAGCCCCCGCCCCCGTCAGACCGACAAGTTTGCTCCATATAGATCGACTCATCGGTCAGCCGGGCAGAGTAGACGCTCTTGTTCGGCAGCGCCGGCGAGCCCGGCGAACGAAGCTCAGCAGGCCGAGGCCGCCCTGATGCAGCAGTTCAACGCCCAATTCGAGCATTTCGGCGACGACGCCCCCGCCTGCGACATCTGCGGCTCGATCACCGTCCGCAACGGCACCTGCTACAAGTGCTTCAACTGCGGCAACTCGATGGGATGCTCTTAGAATCGATGATTTACGATTGACTGATTGATGATTCGGGCGGGCGAACGCAAGGTCGTCCGCCCGGTTCTTTTTGTGGCGAACGATTGGATACCGCTCTCGTAAAACTCTTGAGCGACAGTACTTACAGCTCTCAGCGGACATGATTCAGAAGAGGTAGGCGAGTATGGGCGGCTTGAGGAGGCTCAAGAGAAGAAGTGCTGACAGATACAAGGTGGAGCCGTTGCGTGGCGATCTGGAAGCTTCTTACTGGGAGCCTGAGGACTGGAAGCTATCGACCAGGATCATGGAGATCGCCAAGCCTCTGACCGACAATGCTGTCGACAATGATGCGTTTGAAGCCATGGTCAGAATGGCAGCCCTTTGCTGGAACATCGCCCTGCTCCCGGCGGATCAACAGGAGCAGGAGACTCCGCTCTCTCATCGACGAGACGATGGCAAGGCGACCAGCCCGAAGGATTCGCGAGTGAAGCACAGGCATGGGGCCAGGTCCTCTTGGACCGCAAGAGAAAGTTATTCCGCAACGACCGCAGGACAGTGGTGGACTACACCATTGAGCGAGAGGGAGGCTCCCTACGCTTGCATGTCATCGGCGGTCTTGCACCTCGTTGAAGCGCAGCCTGGATCATTGGGAGGCGAATCAGATGCGATCGGCAAAGGATTTGGCAACTCAAGTGACTTGTACTTGGCCGTTTCACCTATCCGTTTGGTAAGTGCACTTAACCAATATAACCGATGATTTGGCTACATGGGTCGTCCAGAAGGCGTTTCTGGACCAAAAGCCATGTGTCCGATCAACGCCCCCGGTGCAAATCCTACCCCATCGAATGCGTATGAATCGAAGCCTGCCAAAAATCCGCAGAATTTGCGCAAAATCTTTTGACAGGGACCTGGAAGTCTGCTAAAATTCACGGTTTCTATGCGTTGGAAAGAAGAGAGTATGCCTACAAAAAGCTATATGGCCAAAGAGGGTCAGGTGCAGCACAAGTGGCTGCTGGTGGATGCGGATGGGGCCGTTCTGGGTCGCTTGGCGGCCAAGATCGCGGTGATGCTGATGGGCAAGGATAAGCCCACGTGGACTCCCCATGTGGATATGCGGCGACTTCGTCGTGGTGGTCAACGCCGACAAGATCCGGCTGACCGGGACGAAGGCCGAGATGAAGACCTACGACTCCTATTCGCGCTATCCGGGCGGGCACAAGTACGTCAGCTTCGAGCATGCGATGGCGAAGAAGCCGGAATGGGTCATGGAGACGGCCGTTCGCAAGATGCTCCCCAAGACCCAGATGGGCAAGAGGGCTCTGAAGAAGCTGAAGGTCTTTCGCGGCCCGGAGCATGAGCACCAAGCCCAGCAGCCTGAGAAAGTGAAACTGTTCTAAGCGGAACACAGAGGACCATGGCAGACAATAGACCCGAGAATACAGCAGCGGAGCAGACCCCCCAGGCGCCGGCCGCCGAACCCAAGGAGACGATCGGCCCGGGGAACAAGACCAAGCAGAAGTACGGCTACTGGTGGGGCACCGGCCGGCGGAAGACCTCCGTGGCCCGCGTGCGGATTCGACCCGGCAGCGGCAAGTTCATCGTCAACAAAAGAGAGCTGGACAACTACTTCCACAGAGATCAGGACCGCAAAGCCGCCTGTGGCCGCGTTGAAACTCGTCCAAGCCGAGAAGTCCTTCGATGTCTTCGTCAACGTTCGAGGCGGGGGCATCACCGGCCAGGCGGGAGCCACCCTGCTGGGCGTCGCCCGGGCTCTGAGAACCTACGATGAGAATTACATCGGCGCTCTGCGCGACAACGGACTTCTGACACGCGACCCGAGAATGGTCGAGAGGAAGAAGCCCGGACAGTCAGGCGCCAGGCGGAGATTCCAGTTCTCGAAGCGGTAATCTGCAGAAAATCAACTGGACTACAACAGCCGCCGAGACGATCTTAGCGGCTGTTTTTCTATGGTTGGAGGTCGTGCGTACGTGGGCATCGCCCGCGATCGAGGGCCCCAAACGCGATAGATCGCGGACTGAGCAGACGGCCAAGATGGCCTCGCCACGAGCTAGGGGATCCTTATGATACGTGTTGCGATCATTGGCGCCAGCGGGTACACCGGCGCCGAGTCTATTCGCATTCTGCTGCGACACGGCGAGGCCAAGGTCACTTACCTGACCGCCCTGCCGGAAGAATGCGGCGCGATGCAGGAGATTTTCCCGGAGTTCCGGGGCCGCTGCGAGTTGCCGGTCGAGCCGTTGGACCTCAAGAAGCTGGCGGACTCGGCCGACGTGGCCTTGTGCTGCCTGCCCCACAAAGTCTCGATGCAGTTCGTGCCCGAGCTGCTGCGCGCCGGCGTCAAGGTGATCGACTTCAGCGCCGATTACCGGCTCAAAGACGTCAAGGTCTACGAGCAGTACTACAAAACGACCCACACCGACACGGCGAATCTGGCCAAGGCGGCCTATGGCCTGCCGGAGCTGTTCCGCAAACAGATCCAGAAGACCAACCTGGTGGCCAACCCCGGCTGTTTTCCCACCTGCTCCGTGCTCGCCCTCGCCCCCCTGCTGCGGGAGGGTCTCGTGGAGACCAGCTCCATCATCGTCAATTCCGTGACGGGCGTCTCCGGCGGCGGCAAGAATCCCACGCCGAAATTCCACTTCCCGTACATGGATGAGAACCTCTTCCCCTACGGGATCGGCGTGCACCGGCACATGCCCGAGATCGAGCAGATCGCGACCGAAGTAGCGGGCTGCCCCGTGCGGGTCCTCTTCCAGCCGCACGCCGGACCGTTCGACCGCGGCATGCTTTCGACCGTGTACTGCCGGCCGAAGGCCCAAGTGAACAATGAGCGGCTCCTGTCGCTCTACGCCGATTTCTACAAGGGCGAGCACTTCGTTCAGGTCTGCCAGACCGCCCCGGCGGTCAAGGACGTCACGGGAACGAACTATTGTCACCTGTTCCCCACGTTCGTCAAAGACACGGTCGTGGTCTTCTCGGTGATCGACAATCTGACCAAGGGCGCTTCCGGCCAGGCGATTCAGAACATGAACATCCTCTTCGGCCTCCGGGAGACCATGGGCTTGGAGTAGCGTCGAAATGAGAGACGGTACACTTAGAATCGCGACGTGCCAGTTTGGTGTGACCGGGTCAGTGGCGCAGAATGCCCGGGCGATCCGGGGATTCCTGAAGAAGGCCAAGAAGGCCAAGGCCGACGTTGTCCATTTCTCCGAATGCGCCTTGAGCGGCTACGCCGGCGCGGACTTCGACTCGTTCGAGGACTATGATTGGGCCGTGCTGAAGAAGGAAACCCAGGGAATCATGGAGCTTGCCGGGGAGCTTGGTCTGTGGGTCGTCCTCGGCAGCACACACCCCCTGACTCCGCCGCACAAGCCACACAACTGTCTCTATCTGATCGATGCCCGAGGGCAGGATTGTAACTCGTTACGACAAAAGATTCTGCACGTCCGGCGACCTGGACTACTACACGCCCGGCAACCGCTTCACGACGTTCGATCTCAACGGCGTCAAGTGCTCCCTGCTGATCTGCTTCGATCTGCGTTTCCCGGAGTTGTATCGCGAGCTATACAAGCTGGGCGTCCAGTGCCTGTTTCAGTCGTTCTACAACGCCCGGCAGCGCGGTCCCAGCGTTCACACGCAGATCATGCGACAGACGATGCAGTGCCACGCCGCGACGAACTATTTCTGGGTGAGCATGACCAACTCGAGCGGCTATTACTCGCCCTACCCGTCCTGCTTCATCCAGCCGGACGGCGTGATCGCCGGCCAGCTTCGCCCCAACCGACCGGGCCTGATGGTCAACACGGTGGACCTGGGCCGGGACTTCTACGATCCGATGGCGGGCTTTCGAGAAATGGCCGTCGCCGGCAAGCTCACCAACGGCCCCGGCGACCTCGACGACCCGCGCTCCAGGGACACCACAATTCTATGACTCGTCCGAGGACGGCAGAAAAAGCCCTTTCTTAGGCCGATTGTGCAGACTACAATGATCTGGGAACGCCCTTACACGTTATCTTGAGCCTTTGCATGGTCATCCGAACACCAGAGTTGGACGAGTTTCAGCGCAGAATGATCGTGGAGGAACATCTCTCCTATGAAGAATCCCTGCGGATATTCGAGTCTCTACACGCGGAAGCTCTCGCACTGGGGGCTATCAGCGACGAGAATATCCTGGACGGGTTGGAGACGGACCTGAGAATCGCCAGAGCCCTGAATGGATTGAAACCGTGATTACCGCCCTTATCAAGCGCATAGCCCAATACCTTGACGAGAACAAGGTTCCCTATATGATCATTGGCGGCCAAGCTGTCCTGCTGTACGGGACACCCCGCCTGACGCGAGACATCGATCTTGCCTACATTCGCCGCTGGCTTACCGAGTTCAGCAGTCTCCCTGAGCACGAGCGGATAGGCGAGGATTTCGAGAGGCTGATTGAGGGGCTATCCGGATAGCGTTGAGGCACCGAGGTTCTACAGGTTCACACAGAGATAGGGGTAGATTCTGCATGAATAATGACAGTGTTACAGCCCCCAAGGGCTTTTGGGCGGCGGGGTTTGCGTCGGGGGTTAAGGTGTCGGGTAATCCGGACTTGGGACTGCTCGTGTGCCCGACGGGGGCGACGGCGGCAGCGGTGTTTACGACGAACAAGATCGTCTCGGCGGGGGTGCAGGTCAGCCGGGAGCACCTCAAGAGCCGCAAGGACTTACGGCGTCGTGGTCAATTCCGGCAATGCCAACGCCTGCACGGGAAAGACGGGTCTGGCCAACGCACGGAAGATGTGCGCCTTGACCGCCGGCTATCTGGGCGTCGAGCCCCAGGAGGTGCTCGTCGCCTCGACCGGCATCATCGGACATCAGTTGCCGATGGGGAAGGTGATGCAAGGGATCGAGCAGGCTATCCCCCTGCTGTCGGACTCGCCGAAAGGCGGGCTGGCCTTTGGGCAGCGCCATCATGACGACTGACACGCGGCTCAAGAAAGCTTATCGGGAGTTGAAGCTCGGGCGTGCGTTGGTGAAGATCGCGGGCACGGTCAAGGGCGCCGGCATGATCGGGCCGAACATGGCGACCACCCTGCTGTTCATCACGACTGACGCGGCGATCAGCAAGCCGCTGCTGGGCAGAGCCTTGAAAGAAGCCATCGACAACTCGCTCAACCGGCTGACGGTGGACGGCCACCAGAGCACCAACGATACGGCCATGCTGCTGGCCTCAGGCTTGGCCGGCAACCCGCCCATCAACAGCCTCTCTCGTTCATATCAACTGTTCTTGAAAGCACTTACGGAGCTTTGCACCGATCTGGTCCATCAGATGGCCCTGGATGCCGAAGGGGCGACGCGGATGTTCAAAGTCGTCGTCAAAGGCGCCTCCACGAAGGCCGACGCCGTCAAGGCGGCCCGAGCCGTCGCGGACTACCCGCTCTTCAAATGTGCGGTTCACGGCGGCGATCCGAACTGGGGCCGGATCATCTGTGCCGTCGGCTCCTCCGGCGTGAACCTCAATCCGGACAGGCTCTCCTGCAAACTGGACGATCTGTACGTCTTTCGCAACGGCACTCCCACGGATTTCGACCCGAGAAAGGCCGCCCGCATCGTCCGCCAACGGGAGCACACCATCACGATCGATTTGGGCGTCGGCCGGCTCAGCGACTTCTACTACGGCTGCGATCTCAGCGCCGAGTACGTTCGTATAAATGCTGACTACCACACGTGATACGGCGTAGGGTGGGGCAAGCCTCACCCCACAAACCACAAACCTTCCCTCTCGCCTTCGCGCTTTCCGGAAAAAGTGCTTGAAAGGCAGGGGGATTCCGTTAAACTGCTGCATTTCGTGTTTCTTGTGTGTGGATGAGTAAGGTTCTTTTTGAAACGGGCAGGCTATGAAGAGGATCTCATGGGTTGGAGTGCTGACATTAGCCATCTTGGGGACGGCGGTCTGGTCGTTTGCGGCCGGCTCGCCCTCCGTCGTCCAGGCGCCGGCGCAGATCGCGGCGGCCGGCGAGAAAATGGCCGAGGCGGCCAAAATCACGCTGTTCGAGCCACTGGTCAGCAGCAAGTACGCGATCTATGAGAAGATCGCGCTGGTGATGAACGTGTTCATCGCGCTGGCGGGTCTGGGCTACGCCTTGATGCTGGTCAAGCAGGTCACGGACGGCCGACCAGGGCACCAAGAAGATGCAGGAGATCGCCCAGGCGGTCCGCGAAGGGGCCAACGCCTACCTCTACCGGCAGTTCCGCGTCGTGGGCGTGCTGATCGTGCTGATCACGGTCGTGCTGTTCTTCGCGGCCAAGGCTTCGGGAGCGCTGCCGGAGATCTGCCTGGGGCCGGGCGATCGCGTTCCTGATCGGCTCGACCTTCTCGGCCACGGTCGGCTTCGTCGGCATGCGTCTGGCCACCACGGGCAACCTGCGCGTCGCCGCCGCCGCCAAGACCAGCTTCGGCCAGGCCCTGCAGCTCGGCTACCGCACCGGCACGATCACCGGCATGCTCACCGACGGCCTGGGCCTGCTGGGCGGCTCGATCATCTTCCTGATCTACGGCGAGCACGCCTATGAAGCCCTGCTCGGCTTCGGCTTCGGCGGCACGCTGCTGGCCCTGTTCATGCGTGTCGGCGGCGGCATCTACACCAAGGCCGCCGACGTCGGCGCCGACCTGGTCGGCAAGGTCGAGGCAGGCATCCCCGAGGACGACCCGCGCAACGCCGCGACCATCGCCGACAACGTCGGCGACAACGTCGGCGACTGTGCCGGTATGGCGGCCGACATCTTCGAGAGCTACGAAGTGACCATCGTGGCGGCCATGATCCTCGGCATCGCCAGCTTCGGCCACAAGGGCGTGATCTTCCCGCTTGCTGGTCCGTGCCATCGGCGTCATCGGCCAGCATCATCAGCACCTACAGCGTCCGGGCCGGCGACAAGGGCACCGTGGCCGAGCGCCATGAAGAGCGTCAACAAGGGCTTCATCATCGGCTCGACCATCAGCGTCATCGGCTTCATCGTGCTGGGCTTCTTCTACTTCCGGTTCGATCCCAGCTATCCGAACTACGCCGCGCTCGAGCCCTACGTCACGAACCTGCCGGCCTGGGCCAACCTCGGCATCGCAGGGCCTGGACATGCGGCCGGCCTGGACCTGCCTGATCGGCATCGTCCTGGCCGTGTTCCTGAACAAGTGCACCGAGTACTTCACCGGCACCGAGTACTCGCCGGTCAAGAGCCTGGCGAAGGCCTGCCAGACCGGCCACGCCACCAACATCATCCAGGGCCTCGCGGTCGGCTATGAGAGCACCGTGTTCGCCGTGCTGATCATCGCGGCGCGCCATCATGGGCAGCGTGCTCATCTACGCCGGCACCAACGCGACGTTCATCGCCTACGGCGTGGCCATGTGCGGCATCGGCATGCTGACGCTGACCGGCAACACCATCTCGATGGACGTGTTCGGCCCGGTGGCCGACAACGCCAACGGCATCGGCGAGATGGGCTACGACGAGAAGGAGATGGGCGCGGCGAAGTACAAGGAGGCCCGCCAGATCCTGGCCGACCTCGACGCGGTCGGCAACACGACCAAGGCCATCACCAAGGGTATCGCCATCGGCTCGGCCGTGATCGCGGCCGTGTCGCTGTTCAACAGCTTCATCGTCTCGGTCGGCTCGGGCGGCAAGGGCGAGACGGCGGGCATCAGCCACGACGTGTACAACACGGTGGCGTCCATGCTGACCATCTCCGATCCCAAGCTGTTCATCGGCATGCTGATCGGCGGCGCGGTGCCGTTCCTGTTCAGCTCGATGACCATCCGGGCGGTCGGCCGGGCGGCGTTCCTGATCGTCAAGGAGTGCCGCATCCAGTTCCGCGACAAGGCGATCTGGGAAGGCACGAAGAAGCCCGACTACGGCCGCGTCGTGGATATCTGCACCGGCGCGGCCCAGAAAGAGCTGATCGGCCCCGGCCTGCTGGCCATCCTCGTGCCGATGCTGGTCGGCTTCGGCCTGGGCGCGATCGCCGCTGGCCGGCTTCCTCGGCGGCATGATCGTGGTCGGGCAGTTGCTGGCGGTCTTCATGGCCAACGCCGGCGGCGCCTGGGACAACGCCAAGAAGACCATCGAGGACGAGCCGCGCAACCTGCAGGCCAACACCGGCAAGGGCAGCGAGAAGCACAAGGCCAGCGTGACCGGCGACACCGTCGGCGATCCGCTGAAGGACACGGCCGGCCCGGCGATCAACCCGCTGATCAAGGTGATGAACATGGTCAGCCTGCTGATCATCGGCTTGATTCTGCCGTACGACAAGACCGTCATAGAGATCCTGGGCAAGCAGGGCGTCGTGGTCACGCCGAAGGCCCACGACATGCTGTTCTGGGGCGTGATCATCGTCGCCATCCTCGGCCTGATCTGGGCGGTCTGGCAGTCGAAGCGTGAGACCGAGACCATGAAGCAGGCGGAGCAGACGCTCGCCGCCGGCGCTGTCGCCAACAAGTAGTCGCTGGATCGTCAGAGAGATCTTTCGGGGGCACGTCTTTCGTGCCCCCTTTTCATTTGGGAGCTCTGATACGAATTTAGATGAATCCGTGCGCTGCGCTTGTCATCCTGAGCGCAGCGAAGGATCTGGCCTGCGAATGGGAGAGACTTTCCCTTCGGTAGCCAGATCCTTCGGCTTCGCCTCAGGATGACAAAATCCGGAACGCGCGAGTTCCTCCGAATCCGTATGAGGCGAGAGGAAGCTTCAACAGCGTGATTGACGCGGCCGGGCCAAACGGGTAGTCTAAAGGGGCGGCTCGAAGGTGGCCGCCCTTTTCTCTTCTTACAGTGAGGATGTACCCGATTGGCGAGAAGAAAACCGAATAAGAAAGCAAAAGAGTTCGCGATCGCGGCGGCGAAAATCGCGCAGGAGCGGCATTGTACGGACATCGTGATCCTGGACCTGCGGGGTTTGTCGCCCGCCACGGATTACTTCGTCATTGCCACCGGAACCAGCGGCCGGCAGATGCGGACCGTCGCGGATGAGATCTCCCAGGCGGGTCGCGAGCAGGGCTTCCCGCGCTTCGGCCGGGCCGGCTATGAACAGGGCCGCTGGATCCTCCTTGATTACGTCGATGTCGTCGTCCACCTCTTCGATCCCGAGTACCGCCAGTTCTACGACCTCGATCTCCTCTGGGGAGATGCGGAAAAGGTTGATTTCTCATGAGGAATCGATTCTGAGCCACAGAGGACACAGAGGTCACAGAGAAGTAAGTGATCGGGCAGCGGATCTGCGTCACGTGCAAGCCGGGCCCAATCGGCCGAGAGAGTCCCAAGAGAGTCTTCGGATAATGCCGAACACGGTCTTCTTATTCTCTTTATCTTCTCTTCTCTGTGTTCTCTGTGCCCTCTGTGGCCAAAGATATGACAGTTTGTTACTGAACGAACGGGAATGATCAGATGAAATCGGTTATCGACATACTCAATGACCGAATCACTGCCGCGATGGTGCGCGCGACCGGACGGCAGGATTGTGCCGCGATTGTGCGGCCGGCCACCGACCCGAAATTCGGCGACTACCAGGCCAATGGCGTGATGGCCTTGGCCAAACAGACTCAAGACCAACCCGCGCAAGCTCGCCGAGCAGGTCGTCGCACAACTCGATCTGAGCGACCTCTGCGAGCCGCCGGAAATCGCCGGGCCGGGCTTCATCAATCTGCGGCTCAAGCCCCAGTACGTCGCTGCAGAGTTGCTCCGAATTGCGACGGATGAACGAGATCGTCTGGGCGTCGAAGAGATATCCGACCCACAGAACGTCGTGGTCGATTTCTCCAGTCCAAATATCGCCAAGGAGATGCACGTCGGCCACCTGCGCAGCACGATCATCGGCGACTGCCTCTGCCGCCTTCTGGAGTTCCAGGGCCACACGGTCATCCGCCAGAACCACATCGGCGACTGGGGCACTCAGTTCGGACGAGTTGTCCTCGGTCTGTGGCATATGTGCATGGCGGAGAAGCATGGCGCACCCCTCTATTACCGAGTCGAGCTCGATGAGCTCAGACGCCTTTCCGAAAGACAGCGAGGCGTTGACGAAGCTTTGCCAGAAGATACGCGACCGCCATGAGGCAGACTGGCGGGAAGACTCCACCGACGAACTGGGCGACGGCGAGGAGTACTTCCAGCCCTTCCTGGAGGATCTTCCGTGATCGCGAGCCGCAGCAGCATATGGCCTGAGTTCTTGGCGGTGTATCAGTACGTCAACCTCCTGGAGGAGTCTGTAGCTGGCCTGGGCCTCAAGATTCCCACCCGGGAGCGGATACGAAATCGACTACGAGTCACTCTCGCGCCACGTGACGGCCATGTTGCAGAGAGGCAGCGAGGAGTTGGACGAACAGGAACGCGAAGCATGGCAGTTCGTTCGCAGGCTCACCTTGAATCACTGCGACGAGATCTACGAGAGACTCGGGATCACTTTCAGCGGAAGACGACATCCGCGGCGAGAGCTTCTACAACGACCAACTGCCGACGGTCGTCGAGGACCTGCAGAGCGCCGGGTTGGCCGTCAAGTCGGCTGGGGCGGTGTGCGTGTTTCCGCCGGGGTTCAAGACGAAGGAAGGCGAGCCGCTGCCGTTTATCATTCAGAAATCCGATGGCGCGTACCTCTATGCGACCACCGACCTGGCGGCATTGCGGTATCGAGTGGACGTGCTCAAGGCCGATCGGATCGTCTACGTGACCGATGCCCGGCAGATTCAGCATTTCCAGATGCTGTTCAAGGTGGCCGAGATGGCCGGGTGGGACCGGCGCGACGGCAAGAAGGTGGAGCTCGTCCACGTGCCGTTCGGCAGTGTCCTGGGCGAGGACGGCAAGCCGTTGAAGACGCGCTCGGGCGAGAACGTCAAACTCAAGGAGCTGCTCGATGAAGCGGTCGAGCGGGCGCGGGCCGTCGTGGAGGAGAAGAACCCCGACCTGCCGCCGGAGCAGAAGGCGAAGATCGCCGAGGCCGTGGGCGTCGGGGCCGTCAAGTACGCCGACTACTCGAATAACCGGACCAGCGACTACGTCTTCAGCTTCGACAAGATGCTGGCGATGGACGGCAACACCGCCCCGTACATGCAGTATGCCTACGCCCGCGTCAAATCCATCGAGCGAAAGGCCGAGAGCAAGGGCGTGAGCATTCCCGACGAGTTGCAGGACCTCGGGAATCTCAATCTGAGCGAGCCGACGGAGCTGGACCTGGGAAAGCACCTGGTCCGCTACGCGGAGGCCATCGAATCCGCCGCCGCCGACTATCGGCCGAACTATCTGACGGCCTATCTGTACGAGCTGGCGCAGAGGTTCAGTGCGTTCTACACGGAATGTCCCGTTCTCGACGCCCCGCCGGCCAAGCGACCGACCCGCTTATTGCTCTGCGACCTGACCGCCAAAACGATCAAGCACGGCCTGAGCCAACTGCTCGGCATCCAGGTTGTCGAGCAGATGTGATCGTGATAGGATGCCTGATGAAGATTGCCCAGAGAGAATTCCACGTGAGCACGCGGGGCCGGACCGAGATGGTCGATGTCACCCGTCAGGTGGAAACCGCCGTGCGGGAGGCCGGCATCCGCAACGGCGAGGCCATCGTCTTTTGTCCCCATACGACCGCCGCCATCACGATCAATGAGAACGCCGATCCGGACGTGGTCCACGATGTCCTTCTGGCCCTCGACGAGATGGTCCCGCGGTCCAATCCCGGCTTTCGTCACTCCGAGGGCAACTCCGACGCCCACACCAAAAGCTCGCTCGTCGGCTGCAGCGAGCAGGTCCTCATCAAGGACGGGACGCTCGTCCTGGGCACCTGGCAGGCCATCTACTTCTGTGAGTTCGACGGCCCGCGCAGCCGCCGGGTGATCGTCCAGGTACGAGGCGAGTGACTGTCACGCCCGGTCGCGAGAGCAAAGATAAGAAAGCACGGACGGAAGAAGGCCGGAATTCACCGTTCCCTTGTTACCTTCCTGCCTTCTGTCTGTGGAGCCGTAAGTACCTTCTTCGCCGGAAACCGGCGTTCCGTTCGGGGATGAAGGATGGAAATAAAAATGGCGAGGTGGTGGGACCGGCTGGGGGGGAGACCGGTAGACCACGCTGCCTCGCCGAGGTTTATCTAACACCGGGGGCAATACTACGACCGGGATCTAATGCAAACTTTCCACCACTCGAACCTGCTTGTCAACCTAAACCAACACCGCACGTGTTTCAGGGTGATCCTCCCACCCCATCCACTCCATTGTTATCGCGATTATACCGGCCCGCGCGCCGTAATGCAAGATAAAAACGGGGCGGATGTGCATTTTTTCCGCATGTCGCGACGTCCCGGTCCGCCCGCCGTCCCCGGGGCCTCCAGATCCTGCCATTATTTTGCCCGGTACTCCCTTGTGCGCCGGGGCAGATTCCCATAAACTGAAGGCATTGAGCGTTTGATCGCAGAAAGGGATTGATGCATTACATTCGCTCGCGACGCATGGAAACGACGAAAATCAGTGACAGAATCAAGCGGGTTGAAGGAACGATCGCGGAGGCCTGTGCCCGGGCCCATCGGGAGCCGGAGGACATCCGGCTCGTCGTGGTGACAAAGTCCGCCGATATCGAGCAAATCGAGGAGGTGATCCGGCTCGGCTACCATCACTTGGGCGAAAACCGCGTGCAGCAGTTGAAGAAGGTCGCGGCCCAGGTGGCCGAGTTCGTGCAGCAGCACCCCGACGACCCCGCCCTGGCGGCAGAGATCCACTGGCACATGGTCGGCCATCTCCAGCGGAACAAGGTGCGCCAGGTCCTGCCCATCATCTCGCTGATCCATTCCGTGGACACGCTCCGTCTGGCGGAGGAAATCAACAGTTCCGCCGCCCGGATGGACCTGGCGCCGCGGGTGCTGCTCCAGGTGAACACCTCGAACGAGCCCCAGAAGTACGGCGTGCCCATCGGGGCTGCCACGCACCTGGCGGAGCAGATCGAGACCCTGCCGCATCTGAAGCTGATCGGACTGATGACGATGGCCCCCCTCACACGCAATTCGGACATCATCCGGGCGTGTTTTGCCCGCGCCCGCGAGCTGTTTTATGAGATGCGCGGCGAGAAAATCGTCGGAAACCAGTTCACGGAGCTGAGCATGGGCATGAGTTCGGACTACGAGATCGCTATCGAGGAGGGGGCGACGATCCTGCGGATCGGCTCTGCCATCTTCGCCTAAGCTCCGCTTCTTCCATCGGTTAGGATTTCCCCACCCGCCACGGAAGTGCCCTTTTCTTTTCGTTTTGCCCGCCCGATCTGCCGGAAATCGCCAAAGTGGCATCGGAATCGGGACGAAAGTAAGTGTGCGAAAACCATCGGCATGGATGTGCGATGCACACCGAAGGCCGGACAGACGAAAAGGCTTTCAATATGGGCAAAACGCGATTTGCGAGCGATACGGGGGGACTGACGACCTTCACGGATGTGGTCTATCTGTCCGATAAGACCGACCTGCCGGCGGAAATCCGCCGACTCTTCCGGCACAAGAAGGTGTCTTTCTGTCTGCTGCCGCTGGATAGGTACGACGAAATCCGCAAGCGGCCTGACCTGGTGGGGATGGTTCTCGTGGATGCAGTGGGCATGGACACCTCTCAAGACCGGCGGCTCAGCCGTGTCCTGGAGTCCCTGGAGAGAGATAACATCGGGATCATCCTGCTGACGCAACGTATCCGACGGCCGGTCCGGAGCTTCTCGCTGGTTTCCTCGGAGAGCAGCTTCTCCATGGCCAGCACGGTGGAATCCATCTCGTTGGACGACCTCTGGGCACGGATCCACGTCAACCTGGTGGACCGTAAGCATGAGAATGTCGGAATCACAGTCAAGCCCCCCGCCCCGATCAGCCTGGCCGAGAAGCTGTGGACGAACCACGCGGCCGACCCGTCCCAGGCCCACGAGGCCTTCGTGGACGGCCTCAAGGAGCAGTTGCGTCTGGCCGGCCTGGTGCAGCGGGACTTCCTGCCGTCGCACCTGCCGAACAGCCCGGAGATCCGCTGGGCCGCCACCTTCCTGCCTGCGGAGTGGGTTTCGGGCGACATCTACGACATCGCCCGCATCGACGAGCAGCATGTCGGCTTCTACATAGCGGATGCCGTCGGTCACTCGATGCCGGCCGCCCTGCTGACGATCTTCATCAAGCAGGCCCTCCAGATGCGGCAAACCATGGACAACAGCTACCGCATCTTCCCGCCCGCCGAGGTGATGAAGAACCTCAACCAAAGGATGACCGGCCAGAAACTCTCGGGACACCAGTTCGTCACGTGCTGCTACTGCCTGTTGAATCTCAAGACCCGGCAGCTCACCCTCGCCCGCGCTGGGCACCCCTATCCCATCCTGCTGCGAAAGGGCGAGCCGCCGCAGCAACTGGAGACACGCGGCTCCCTCCTGGGGATCTTCGAGAATGCGGAATTCGTCCAGCAATCCGTCCAACTGCAAGCGGGCGACAGGCTGCTGCTGTACTCGGACGGGGCCGAGCCGCTGATCGGACACCTCCGCGACAAGGAAGGCTTTCATTACACCGACGAGTTCCTCGCCCTGACTGACGCCCCCATCACCGAGATCATCGACCGATTGACCGAGATGGCCACCGATCGAGAGGTCAAGCCGGCGGAGATCGACGACCTGACCATCGTCGGGTTTCAGTTGTGCTGTAAGGCTCTGGATTTCCTCGAACACTCGTCGCCAGAGACCGGCCCAGTCCTTTTGTCATCCTGAGCGGCAGCGAAGGATCTGGGCCACGGAGTAGGCGCGACTTATCATTGCGGGAGCCGTCTTTCATCCGCGGGCCAGATGCTTCACTGCGCTGGGCTCCGTTCAGCATGACAAGACGACGGGCCGGTTTGCTTCAAACAACACCAACATCCACTTTCCCCAAGACCGCCAAGGCAGTGCCCACGTTGCCAAAGGGGGCGCTGACGGCGAATCCCGCCACGCGATCCCGGATCCTGGCCACCAACTCTTGCGCGATCTCGATGCCCAGGGCCTGCCCGTGCTCTTTCGTGGCCGCTTTGCTCATGCGGGCGAGCAACGCCTCGGGGACCACGACACCGGGGACCTCGTTGGCCATGAACTCGGCATTCTTGAAGCTGGTGAACGGCCATATCCCGGCGATCATCGGAATTCGGAATCTCTCGGTCGCGTCCAGGAAGCGAGAGAGACAATCCGGATCGAACACCGGCTGCGTGATCGCAAACTCGGCCCCCGCCAGGACTTTCTGACGGAAGCGCTCGATTTCCCGCTCCGGGTCGGCCGCCACCGGGTTGGCCCCCACCCCGATGACCAGCGACGTGGGCGGATCGATGCCGTTGCCGCCGATATCGACGCCCCGATTGAGGTTGCGAACGACGGTCGTCAGGGCAATCGAGTCCATGTCAAAGACGCCCGTGGCGCTGGGATAGCTTCCCCCAGACGAAACACGCACCTGCAAAATAGCGGTAAGGCCATCGCGAAGCAAGCGATTTTGGTTCTATCGGGACGAGACCGCTTGTCCGATAAGATCACGCGTGATTCGAAACGGTCGCGTCAACCGTGCCCACGTCGCGAGCTACGTCTGTTTTTCGCGACTTGGGACATGCGCAATTCCCCATATCGACACGACTTAGCTCTTGACTTTAACATGGGCAAGATAGTATAATCAGGCAACAGTGGCAGTAGTCTCTGCCTTGTGTTTGCGACCGTTCTTTTCTATATTTTACGTGTGAAAGTGCGTTATTGGTCCGGAGAAGCCCAATGCGCCAAGTGGTCCCTTGGGGGTGTAGTGTGATGAAGAAGGTTTCGGTCATTCTGTTTCTGGTGTCGGTAGTGTTGCTGACGGGATGCCGGAGCGCATCAGGCTTGAAGGGCAGCAGCGAGACCAAGTCGGCGGCGGCATCACCTGGAAAGACCTACTTCTGGGACAAGGACCTGCGGCCGACGATGGCCGTGCCTGCGACACCAAGACCTCGACCCCAGAGAGAGACCCCCGCCCTCGAACCGGTCGCGGCTGAGCCCCGGAAAACCGAAACACCAAAGGCGGAATCCCAGAAGACAGAGCCGGTAATGGAGTCGCCGAGAGCGGAGGCACCGAAAGCGGAACCCCAGAAAGAACCGGTGGCCAGGACCCCCGTGGAATCAGTCCGGAGACCGGCGGCGCTGTCGGCGGACCTTGTGACGGCCAACGTGGAGCCGCTGCAACCGGTCCGGTCGGGTTTCGCGAGCACCTCGTCCGACCGGGTCGCACCCATCGGACGGTCTGTCTTCGTGGATGAGAGCGGCGGGCACGTTCTGTCCATCACCTATCCCCGCGCCGACTATGGCATTATCCAAGTGGACAAGACGATGCCCGAGGAGGTTCGTCTCAACACACTGTTCTCCTATACCCTCAAGGTCACCAATCTGACCGAGACGATGCTCACGGAAATCACCATCGCCGAGACCGTCTCGGACAATTTCGAGTTCAAAGGCTCGGAGCCGACGGCCCAGGCGGAAGGCAACAAGCTCGTGTGGCTGATCGAGTCCCTCGGACCCAAGGCCAGCAAGACCCTCCGGGTCTCCGGCATTGCCACCGGTTCGAAGTCTCTGGAACAGTCCACCGCCATCACGCATACGGTCCGCGATTCCGCAGTGGTCCGGGTCGTCGAGCCTACGCTGGAGTTGCGGAAGGTCGCCCCGGCGGAAGCCCTGCTTTGCGAGCCGATCGCGGTCGAGTACGTCGTGACGAACACCGGCACCGGCGCCGCCCAGGACGTGCAGGTGATCGACAATCTGCCGGCGGGCATGCAAACGGCCGACGGCAAGGGCAAGGTCGTGCTGGAGGCCGGCACGCTGTCAGCGGGCGAGACACGCCGGTTCTCCATCAAGCTGCGGGCCACGAAGACCGGCGCCTACGTGGGCAAGGCCCTGGCGACTTCTTCCGCCGGCCTGAAGGCCGAATCGGAGTCCACGACGACCAACATCCGTCAGCCGATGCTGACCATCACCAAGTCCGGTCCGCACCGTCAATACCTGGGCCGTCCCGTGGCCTACGAGATCTCGGTCTTCAATAAGGGCGATGGGCCCGCCCAGAACACGATCATCGAAGACATCATTCCGCCGGGCGTGACGGGCATCGAGGCAACTACCGGCGCCCAGTTCTCCGGCTCGAAACTGATCTGGGACCTCGGCACCCTGGAGCCCAATACCTCCAAGAAGGTGCGGGTCTCCTACACGCCGGCCCGGGAAGGCGAATTGATGGGCAGTGCGACCGCCTCCGCCTACTGTGCCGAGCCTGTCACCGATTCGGCCAAGACGACGATCACGGGCATTGCGGCCGCCCGGCTGGATGTCATCGACCTGGATGATCCGGTGGAGGTCGGCGGCACGACGACGTATCTGATCACCGTCAGCAACGAGGGCTCCGCGGCGGACGGCAACATCCGGATCGTCTGCACGCTCGATGACAAGCTGCAATACGTCTCCTCGGCAGGCGCGACCGCCGGCTCTCTCATGGGCAGGACCGTCAGCTTCGCCCCGCTCCAGAGCCTGGAGCCCAAGACGAAGGCCACCTGGCGCATCGTGGTCAAGGGCCTGCAGGCCGGGGATGTCCGGTTCAAGGTGGCGATGCACACCGATCAGCTCGCCCTGCCGATCGAGGAGATGGAAGCCACGCACGTCTACCAGCAGAACAACGGGAATTGATCGAAATCCTTCACGCCGCGGCCCCTCCAGGCCGCGGCGTTTCTTTTTGCGCCCAGGAAACGACACCGGCGGGCCTCAACCGGCACACCGGCGGTCGATCACATAGCAAGGTCGCGCCCTACCCGCAATACGTTGGCAGCCAGCGTGCTCTTCGAGGGCGAGCGTCCCCGCTCGCCTGCGTGGCACGGGCCAGCCCGTGATCTCGTCAGCGTCGGCCGAGCTACGTGTCGCGTGGAGACCACGCGCTGTGCGAGAGGTCCGCACATGCGTCGCCACTGCCCTCGCGGAGCCGGGAATTGTGTTGCAACGCCCCTCCCAGGGGTTATACTGGCCCTACTATCAGAGACGACCGCCCCAACCCCCGTCCGGGAGTGGTGCAGGGACTCTGGATAGCCCGGGCCGGGCCTGGGAAAAGGATGCGACAATGGCCGACAAAGACGCCGATGTCCAGAAAATCAAAGAATTGATCCGGATCATGAAGGAGAACGATCTCGTCAAGATCGACCTCCGGCATGGCGAGGACTACATTTCCCTGCAACGGGCCCAGCCGCAACAACCGGGTATTATGGGACCCATGATCGCCTCCATGCCCGGCGCGGGGACGCCGATCATGGTCCCGCAGACCCCCGCCGGCGGGCAGCGCCGGCGTCCCGGGCAAGGGGGAGGACCTGCTGGAGATCAAGTCCCCCATCGTCGGCACCTTCTACGCCGCACCCAGCCCGGACTCCGACCCCTACGTCGAGATCGGCTCCCACGTCGATCCGCAGACGGTCGTCTGCATCATCGAGGCCATGAAGGTGATGAACGAGATCAAGGCGGAGGTCAGCGGAACCATCGTGGAAAAGACCGCGGCGAACGGTCAGGCCGTCGAGTACGGCCAGGTCCTGTTCAGAGTGAGGCCCGATTGAGTACAGTAGCTGGTAGGGTGTGCACCGCACACCGCCCCTGGTTTTATAAGAGTCCCACGGAATGTTATCAAGAATCCTTGTCGCCAATCGCGGTGAGATCGCCCTGCGGATCATTCGAGCCTGCCACGAGCTGGGCATCGAGACGGTCGCCGTCTACTCGGAGGCGGATCGCAACGCGCCCTACCTGCGTCTGGCGGATGAGGCCATCTGCATCGGGCCGGCCGACTGCGACCAGAGCTACCTGAACATCCCGCGGATCATCAGTGCCGCGGAGATCACCAACGTCGATGCGATCCACCCCGGCTACGGGTTCCTGGCCGAGAACATCGACTTCGCCGAGATCTGCCGCGACTGCGGCATCGGCTTCATCGGCCCCAGCGTCGAGGCCATGCGGCTGCTGGGCGACAAGGTCGAGGCCCGCAAGCTCGCCCAGAAGGCCAAGGTCCCCATCGTCCCCGGCTCGGAAGGCGTCCTGGCGAACGAGGCCGAGGCGATGAAGCTCGCCAACCAGATCGGCTACCCCGTCATCATCAAGGCGGTCGCCGGCGGCGGCGGTCGCGGCATGCGCGTCGTCCACAACGACATCAGCCTGCGGGCGGCCTTCAACGCCGCCAAGTCCGAGGCGGAGGCCGCCTTCGGCGACGGCAGCGTCTATCTCGAAAAGTTCATCGTCGAGCCCCGGCACGTCGAGGTCCAGGTCCTCGCCGACCAGGAAGGCAACGCTCTGCACTTCTACGAGCGGGACTGCTCCATCCAGCGGCGGCACCAGAAGATGATCGAGGAGTCGCCCTGCCCCGTCCTGGAGGAGCGCGACCGCCAGCGCCTGTGCGATGCGGCGATCCGCCTGATCAAGGAGGCCAAGTACGTCAACGCCGGCACCGTCGAGTTCCTCCTGGACAAGGACAACAAGTTCTACTTCATCGAGGTCAACACCCGCATCCAGGTCGAGCACCCGGTGACCGAGATGGTCACCGGCCACGACCTCATCAAGCTGGCAGATCCAGATCGCCAGCGGCGAGCCGCTCAAGCTCCGCCAGAAGGACATCACGCACCAGGGCGTGGCCATCGAGTGCCGGATCAACGCCGAGGACCCGACGAACAATTTCTCCCCCTGCCCCGGCACGATCACGCGAGTACCGCGCCCCCGGCGGTCCCGGCGTCCGCGTGGACACGCACGCCCACCAGGGCTGGACGGTCGCCCCCAACTACGACTCGCTGATCGCCAAGCTGATCGTCCACCAGAAGACCCGCCCCGAGGCCATCGCCACGATGCGGCGGGCCCTCGAAGAATTCACCATCGGCCCGATCAAGACCACGATCCCCGCCTGCCTGGAGATCCTCTCGCACAACCTCTTCGTCAAAGGCAAAATCGACACCGGCTTCGTCGAGCGGAACTTCTGAGCCATTGCTTCGCACGCATGCATCGTAAATGAGGAGATCGGGATGAGACGGGTTGGTCTGATGACGATCATGTGTGTCGCCTTGGCCATGCCTTGCGGTCTTGCCGCCCTGTCCTCGGCGAAAGCGCCGGAACCGCTGCGCGAGCCCTCGGCGGTGCTGTTCAGGGAGGGCTTCGAGGATTCCCGCCTGCTCCAGCGCGACTGGTACGATGGGAACAGATTCACGATCTCCAGCAAGGAGCCCTTCGCCGGCAAGGGGTGCATCGAGTACCACTGGAAACCCGGCACTACTTCTCCCGACAGCTCATCCGGGATTCGCCATCTCTTCGAGCCCAGCGACGTGGTCTACACGCGGGTCTACCTCAGGTTGTCCAAAGGCTGGGGCTGGAGTGGCCGCTCCTATCACCCCCACATGATGCACTTCTTAACCACCGAAAACGACAAGTTCCGCGGACCGGCCAACAGCCATCTGACCCTGTACATCGAACCATGCAATGGGAAGCTCCGTCTGGGGGCCACCGATATGCAGAACGCCGATGCGCCCCACGGCCTTACTCAAGGCCCCCTGCGAGGCGGTTACAACGGGCGTCTCTACGACAGCAACGCCGTACTGTTCAACGACAACCGATGGCATTGCGTCGAAGCCCTGTTCCGGCTCAACACCCTCGACCTGAAGGCGGACAAACCGAACGCCGATGGGGTCGTACAGGGCTGGTTCGACGGCACGTTGGTGGTTGATCGGAGCGATGTGGTCCTGCGGTCCCCCGATTTTCCGAAGATGAAGTTCAACCAATTCCTCCTGACCCCGTACTTCGGGCCGGGACTGCTCCCGCACGAGCAGACCCTTTGGATCGACGAACTGATCGTGGGGACAAGACGCCTTGGACCGATTTCGGCAAACGAGAAATAGTGACCTGAATAGGAGGTTCCCATGAATTTCGGGCAGTTATCTCGACGCAGCCTCCTGAAGCAGGCGGCGCTGAGCGTGACGGCCGCAGCCGGTACCGCATGCTGTGCCGGCGCAACGGACGCCAAGGCGCAACCGGACTTCAAGCCGGCTTTCCCCGTAGTGGACTACCACGTGCACTTGTCCGGGGCCTTGACGATCGACAAGGCCGTCGCGCTCGCGAACATGCGCGGCGTCAAGTTCGGCATCGTGGAGCATCCGGCACCCGACGGCAAGATCGCCGACGACGACGCGAAGCGCCAGTGGCTGAGTCGAGCGAAACTTCTGACCCGGCGGCGCGGAAAGACCGGCCGCTCCACCGCCGGAGCAACAATGCCATCGAAAAACAGTAGAGTGGTTCAGGAACACTACGTGATCCGAGGCGATTGAGGCGGAGTTCTTTCGGCGGCTATCACGGGCTCGGTCTCAGCGGGACCAGTACATCGGCATTCTGCCGATGATTCATGGGCTGGAAGGCACCCCCCAACGCGGCATCTCGCGTTCGGGCCCCCTTATCCCCCAAGTATGCCCGGTGGCCCACCGTGGTGCCGCCTCGAAATCTTCAGTTTGAGCATTTCTGGGCCAGTTTTTGTGAACGGCTGCAACCTTCACGCGTAGATATGGTGCCGATTGTGATACAATAGTTGGAGACTTCGTGTCAATTCGGGCCTTGCCGCGACACCGTTGGCGGTATGGCCCGGTTATCAATGTGCCCGCGTTTTAGGGCGCAGGAGGCCGGTCGGTTGGCTCTTCGGTGTTGTTTTAGGCTCTGAAGCGGCGGGCAAGGAGATGCCGTATTCCACGGGGAGACGTGCGGCCAGTCTCTCTCTAGGCCGGAGGCAGGACCCAAGTCCCGTCTACGCTTGTGACGAACGTACAGGAAAACCGGGCACCCGATTTCATCATGGTGCCGGCACTTTGCCGGCAACCGCGTGAAAGACGAATACAGAGAAGGGATGATAGATACAAGAGGGGATGAATATGACACGAACCGACGGGTCCCTGAAGTGCGGTGTGGTGATCGCGCTCGTGCTACTGGCGGCCGGCAACGCGCGGGCAGACCTGGGCAACTACTACATCTGGAACACCTGGGGTGGCACCTGGGCCGATGCGGAGAAGACGGCCGCAATCGGGGATGACGACGACATGTGTTGGGCGGCAGCCTCGGCAAATGTGCTCGAATACACGCGTTGGGGGAAGGTGGGAGGAATGAGGACCACCGATGACATCTTTGCCTATTTCCGGGCACATTTCACCAACGCCGGCGGCAATCCCTACTATGCTTATGACTGGTGGTGGGATGGCACTAACGATGTCCAAGGCTGGCCTGGTTGGGCCCAGGAGAGAGAGAGCTTGAATGGCGGCGGATTCTATCCGACACTTGACATCGATAACTACAGAAGATGGACCGGCGACTACCCCAGCGCACTTTCGACAGTGGACGGGTGGATGCGTGAGGGGTACGCGTCTACGCTCCTGATCTCAGGACCCGGGCTGATCCACACGATTACCGCCTGGGGCTTTGCCTACGACAGCGCCTATAACAGCAGCGATCCAGGGTATTACACCGGCATCTGGGTAACCGACTCCGACGATGATAAGAGCAACCCGCTGCCTCCCGATTCTCTGCGATACTACGATCTCGTGTACCAGGATTCAACCTGGTACTTGAATGATTACTTTGGCCGCGACACAACCTACATCTCCGAGGTCTGCGGTTTGAAGGTGAATGCCGTACCGGTCCCGGGGGCAGTTCTTCTCGGCGTGCTGGGCCTGAGCGTCGCCGGTGTCGGACTGCGTAAGAGACGCACTTGACGGCCCGGCGGATCAGGCGGGTCAACCTGCGGGGGGAAGAAGGTGTCACACCTGCACATTCCACATTTGTGTGGCGAAGACGGAGCGGTGCGTGGTGCGCACCCTGCCAATGATGCAGGATGCACAGCGCTATCTTCTTCGGATGGCCATGTTCTATGCGCGAACCGGCGAGGGCCCTGCCGGAGGGCCGGCTTGACGGGGGCCTGGTTCTGTGCTACCGTGCGAATGGCGTTGATGACAAGCGGCTGTCCCATGGACCCGGACAAATAGGAATGTAGAGGATTCTCATGGGAGACATCGACGAATCGGCATTACTGGTTGCTCGTGCTCTCCCTTACGGTGTGACGCTGGAGCGAACCGACCGTGTGGACCGGGATTCCATCGATGAACTCACATTGGATTTGCTCGACCTGGCGCAGGAACTTGGGGGCGAGTACGACGGCTGGGAAACAACGGTTGAAAAATAAGGATAGGGAAGTCCGACGGGGCAGAGGGCGAGACAGGTTGTCAAACCTGCACATTTCACAATCCTGTGTGGCGAAGGTGGCGCGGCGCGTGGTACGCACCCTCCCGCTCGGCCAGCGCGCTCGCGGAATGCGTCTCGCGCCCCGGCCTCCGCAAACCGGGCATCAGAACGGGAAGATCTCCGGTAGCTGGTCACACCAGTTGACAGAATAGCCACCGCCCGGCAACTCGGCCCACCTCGGAATCCACCGCTGCACGATTTCCCGGGGAACCGAGAGAGCCAGAGGCGCCCCCATCGACCAGGTATCTTGCTCCACGAAGAGCAGTTCTTCTTCAGCGGAGGCACCGCCGGGCTTCCAGAGTCCTGTGTAGGGTGGGCCCAAGACCAGTGCGAGCCCGGGATTTGGGGGGATGCCGCGCCAGAACCACGACCGCACCGGATGAACAGCCGTGCGCATGTCACTCATGGGCGTCGCACGCCCCCAAAGGTAGTCCGAGAGCACCCGTGCTTCGCCATAGAACGGCTGCAGGAAACGAGACACGTCGCGCCAGAGATACCGGACGGCTCGCTCCCAGCCCTGCTGCTCCAGGACCTGCGCTTCGATCTGGATGCTGACGTGATTGGCACGAAAGCCGAGATGTGGATGAGCAGAACCGTTGCAGTCGGCGACGTAGATGCCGACCACAGGTCTCTGCGCGTAGAGCACCGGAGTGTTGTCCAGGTTCTCGGAAAGGAAGACGGTGAGTGCATCGATGCCGGTCTCCTCGGTCTTGTATTGAGGTGGCTCCCAGAGGCCGTAGCGCCGCGGGACGGCCTCGGGCACGTGCCTCCTCAAGACGGTAAGGAATTCGGCAACGCCCCCGTTCGAGCGCAGGGGAGACTTCAGGTACCACCAGGACAGATCCAGAACCGCGAAGCGCTCCTCCCGCGGCGGTTTTTGATACCGTCTTGTGCCCCGCGGCAACTTGAGCGATCCCTCCTGCGGGTCTTCGACGACTCCCGCGAGTTCCTCGGCAACGGTTTGCGCTGCCGTCATCAAGGCCGATCGAGCCGAGTTCGGCGCGGAGATCGGTTCCAGCGAGAGTTCTACCAACGAGGACAATCCGGGGAGAAGCTCCGAGGCTTCAACGGGAACGTCCTCCGGCTCGACTGCCTGGGGCGTTCCGATCGTGATTTGCCAGGATCGCTTCGAGAGGACCCAGCCGCCGCTGCTGCTGGTCCAGCCTGCGCTGGCCGGCAAGCGCGAACCCAGATCTCCCAAGCGCCGCCCCCAGACACGTAAGTCGTAGCTCATGAATGCACCCTACCTATTTCACATTCTTTTCCTCGCCAATCGTAGGGCACGTTGTGCACTGCTTACTTAGCTCACCACCTCGGCCTGCAAACCGAGCATGTCGCACAGTTGCACCATCTCGTCCACGTAGTCCCCGTAGGTCCATACGAGGTGGTTGCCGAAGTCTCTCTGCCGGCGGACAAAATCTGTCGCGTCGCCGCTGTCGACCGGCTTGATGTGCGCCTCAACGGAACAGCCCAGCTTGTCCTCGCCCCAGCCGCTGGAACCTACGAGCGTTCCCCGCAGCAGCAGCATCTTCGTGGCCGTGGGATTCATCCGGGCCACGGTCACCCGCTTCTGTGCGTTGTTCATGAAATCCACCACCGCTTTGGTCCCCCAACCCGAATGGACAAACCGTCCGAGCTGATAGGGCAGGCCGGGCTCATCGAAGCCGTTCATCTTGATTCCGGCGGCACTGTGGTTGATCACCAGCAGCTTCTCGCGCAAGAACATATTCCCCAGGTGAGACGACTTCCTGGCGACGGACATGAGCAGACGCATCGAGAGCAAGGCCCCCAGGTCGGCTTCGCACGCGGAGGCGATCTCCTGGTCTTTGAACAGGGTGTGGATCATACACGGCGTGATGTGCCACTGGTCGGGGAGTCGGCTGGCGCAAAACTCGAAGCACTCGATGGTGAACGCATTGCAGCGATGCCGATGCATGAGGTTCCGGATCGCGCCGTAGAACTCCATGCTGCGGACGACGTGCTTGTCCTCCAAATAGGTCTTGTCCGCCCCTTCGACCAACCGCCGGGCCCGTTGCCGGGCGGCGTCCGTCTCGTCGGCACTGCTCATTACGCGCTGCATCTCGTCGCCGAGCTCGCGGTAGGAGATCCGGACGATCTCGATACCGAATCGCGCGCGGAGCTTGTCCGGCTCGTTGATGCCGGTCAGGGAGGCAACCGCCGGCAGGCCGCGGTCGCTCGGGAACAGGACCCGCGTCCGGGCAAAGATCTTGCGGGCCCTCAGCAAACGGGCCAGCGTACGAAGCTCTTCGTTCGTATTCGGCACAAAGACATCCAGGCCGTGGCTCCGCGAATACGCGCTGATATCCACGGTCCGGCAGTTGAGCCCTTGCAGAATGACGGGTTTGCCGAACTCCCGGCCGAGGTCGAAAGTGGCAATCGACGATCCATTCGGCACAATGAGAAATACGTCCGTCTGCGCACGGTCTTTGCTGAGCTTGTTCAATTGATCCCGTTTCAGCACGAAATCTTCCGAGAAGGTGATGTGGACCGGCTCCAGGATCCTCACGTCCTGGGGGTCAAGGCCCGGGCTGCCGGCCTTGGTCTTGGCGGCCCACTCGCTGAATCGTTTTTGGGCCGCGGCCCTTTCCTCGCTGGGAGTCAGCATGTCGAATCGGCACGGTCCTTCCCATACATCCGTGTGGACCAGGTCCGTCATCACGGGCTTGAGGTTGATCCGGGTTTCCCGCACGAGGCTGTGGCTCCACGCGTCCGACGCATCGGACAAGGACATTCTCGAGGGGGCATTCGGTGCCGTCCGGCATCCATGAAGAGCGACATTGCCCGCCAGCAGGGTACCGATACCGGTCCGGAGGAAACCGCGTCGATCCATGAGTACACTCCTTACTATGAAAGGCAGATACCTGATTTCTTGCAGCGTTCACGCCGCACGTGCGGCGTGTGCGATGGTCAGGTGACTATTATCGCATGGAGATCATCGAAGTAAAGACCCTGTCGCCGGTTCGCTGCCGACATCTGCCTTGATTCCATTTGCCTTCCCGCCCCCTGCGCCTCTACAATGGTGGTCTGAATAGGAGGCCCTTATGGATTTCGAGCGGGTGCTTCACAAAGCGAGCGTTGTCTGTCTCAACAGTGGCCGGTGCGCAGAGGCCATTTCGTTGGCGTCACCAAAATGGTCCCGCACAACAGGCTCCCCGGACAGGAAGACTGAATGTGAAATGTGTAGGTTTGACACCTATGTTTTAGGAAGAAGAAAATGGTGACAAACGACTCCACAATTAGCTGCAATGATATAAAGCCGTATCTGTGGAAACGGGAATTCGGAAGCTGGGACGAGTTCTGCTGCTTTTTCAACAGTGAGTTTGACCTGTGTACAAGCGAGACTCCGAAGCCGTTATTAGGGCACTATGCCTGGCGGGGCCACAGGCGTGATGACTGGAAATTGCTTTCGTCTTTTGATCGAATATTTGGGCCGAGTGAACGCGTGAAGGCCTCGCGTCGGGATGCGTCAGCTTCTTGGTTTTGATGACTTTCCGCAACTGAGCAATGAGATCGGCACGCATCTGAAGAATCGCCGCCTCGTCGGGTGAATAGCCCATATCCAGGAACACATTGCCGCAAGACTTGAGAATCTCCTCACTCATGATCTACCCCCAATCTGTCGGTATCTCCGACGCGCCAATTCGATATCTGACCGGCCCGTCTTTCGGCCTTTCTTCTCAAACGCATGCAGCACATAAACAGCATCGTTCCGTCTCGCGACGATGACGCGCCACTCGCCCAGCACATGGATACGGACTTCCTGGACTCCAGGCGGAGCTCGAAACCCGCAGTTCGACGCGCTTCCTCCGGGAAGTTCCGGAGGTCGTCCAGAGTCGATCCTACGAATCTCAGTGGCTTCGCCATCATACGCATATTATACAAGTACTTATATACGTGGCAAGCTCAAAACTCCCGGAGAATTGAAAGGCTCGTGAGGCGGCCCGAGGCGGGCGCACTGGGCGAATCCCGGAGACGCAATACTCAATCGCCGGCGAATTGAGTGTGTCTTCGACCTTTACAGGCCGCAGAAGGTCGTCCTGTTTGGCTCGCTGGTCAAGGGCGAGATCGGGCCGGGGACGGACATCGATCTATTCATTGTCAAGAGCGATGTCCCAGAGCTTGGCGTCGATAGAATCCGTGAGTTGGACGCGTTGGTCCGGTACAGGCTCGCCACGGACTTTGTCGTGTACACGCCGGAGGAAGTCCAGCAGAGGCTGTCGTTGGGTGATCCATTTGTCAAAACCATTCTGGAAGAGGGGAGAGTACTCTACGATGCCGCCTGAGATAGCCCAGGAATGGGTGGCGAGGGCTCTAAGTCCTTGAACTCTGTCGTTCATCTCCCGGATGACAGCCGGCGTGCGAGGCACACACGAGCAATCGGTTGGCGACTGAGGCCCTCCGGACTGTCCCAACTCCTGTTTTCCGCGGACTTGACCCTTTAATGCTCCTCAGGACTTCACCCCCAACTGGCGGTCGAACCAGGCGAAGGCGTCGTCCTGCATCTGGCGACTGTATCTGATGCGGTTCATCGTAGAAACGGCCGGTGAACTTGTCCTGCGCGCCCGCGCGTTCGAAGACGGCCGCGATCTTTTCCACCGATTCCTTCATGCCTTCGGGCGGAAACAGGCCATCCCGGGCGCATTGCAGCACCAAGAGTGAGCGCGGCGCTGTCAGCGACGCCACGTCCGGCCAGTCGAGATAACGGTGCAGGGCCGGCAGGAAATGGACCCAGGAATGGGTGTCCACGTGGTGGTGAATCATCGGGCGGACCGTGGACATGAAGCCCACGATGCAGCCGGCCTTGATGCGGCGATCCAGGGCGGCCAGGAACAGCGCGCGATAGCCGCCCATGGAAATGCCCTGGCAGCCGATCCGCGCGGGGTCCACCTCCGGCCGGGTGACGAGGTAATCCACGGTGCGGATGTCGTCCCAGAAGACGATGCCCGGCCAGGTGGCCCCGGCGAAGGTCAACGCCTTGACCAGCGTCGCCTCCTTGGCACGGCACTGGGCGTTCAACCGCTGCGTTTCTGCGAGCGAAAGCTTGGCGCGGTCCCATCCCGACTTGATGTCGGCGTCCAGCACCGCCCGCCGCTCGCCGAACATCAGGGCATCGATGGTGATGACGACGTAGCCGCGACGCACCAGCGCCGTAGCGGTGGGCCGGCCATCGTAGTTCTCGCGGTGGTACTGGGTCATGGCGGGGTGATTCGCCCCCAGGTCCAGGACCTTCTCCTTGCCGAACATGAACATGCCGCCGTGCGAATGAAGATCCACCATCGCGGGCGCGGGCTGTTTGAGGTTCTTCGGAATCAGCACATAGGCCGGCACGCGCACGCCGGGAGCCGTGGAGAAGACGATCTTCTCGCGCATATAGTCGCCGCAATCGCGGCGTTCCAGCACCTCGGCCTGCGGCGGGACCGGTTCCGGGCGGTAGAGGAGCAAGTCAAAGATGCGCTGCCGGGCCCGCTCCTGAAATTCGTCGAAGCTTCCGTACGTCCCGACCAGGAACGAGTCCGCGGGTCGATTGCGGTCGGCGATCCGCTCGACATCCGCCAGCAGACTGCCCAGATCCGCGCCGGTGGGCCGTAGCTCACGCGGCGTGTCGGCGATCAGCGCCGCCGGGTCCGCCGCATTTGTCACCTGGGAACCCAAGACGCCCGCCAGTGCGGTCCATCCCAGCCCAGCGGCAAATTCACGGCGGGTGGTGGTCGAAGCAGGGTCGTGCGGACAAGTCATCGTTGTACCTCCAATCAACCTTCTCAAAGACACCGTTATCCATTGTATCAGCAGTGGTGCACCGATGGAGCCATCCCCACGGGGTCCGTGTCAAGAGAAAACATTTCCGGGGTGTGGTTGGAATTCGGTGGCAATCCCTGCCCCTGTGATGTTCTTGTTCGTGCAACAGTCCAAAACCTAAAACGGGCCGGCACCAAGATTTTCTTTACTGGCGTCAGGACAAGGACTTACGGCGATTTCGGAGGGTAGCGAAGTCCATTTTTCTGCGCAGATTCCTGCAACACGGCGCGTAATAGGGGGAGGCGTATAGACAGGAGAAGTTTGAAGTGTGAAGTCTGATGTTGAAAGTGAGAGGCGGCCGTGGCCCTATCGTGCGAAACAAAGCCAATTACCGCCCGTCGGGCGTGGGGTCGCGGCTCCCGCTTGCCCTTTTGCCGGTCGGGCCTACAATCTGGTCGTTGAGTTGGGGACAGTGGCCTCTGGGAGGTATTGAATGAGTATGCGGTCGATTCTATTTGTTGGTCTGCTGGTCGGCGCGATGGCGTGCAGTGTGGCCCGGTTGGCCCAGGCTGGGGAGGGCGTGCGGACGTTCTTTGTCAGCAGCGTGTCGGGCGACGATGGCTCGGACGGTCTTTCAGCGACGTCGCCTTGGCGCAGCTTGAGCAAGGTCAATGCCGCCGAGCTGCGCCCCGGGGACAAAGTGCTCTTTCAATGCGGCGGGTCGTGGCGCGGGACCCTGGTCCCGCACAGCGGTCGCGCAGGGGCGCCCGTCACTTATGGCGCCTACGGCGAAGGAGCCCGGCCCCTGCTGCTGGGGTCGGTCAGCCGCAGCGAGCCGGGCGACTGGCACCAGGAAGGTGACAACATCTGGTCGACCACCAGGTCCACGGCCAACGATTTGGGACTGCCGGTGGACGTGGGCAATATCATCTTCGATGGCGGCCGGGCCGTCGGGGTCAAGAAATGGAGGCCCGAAGACCTCCGGCAGGAAGGCGACTACTGGTATAGCGGGGACACGTGGCAGGTGAAGCTGTACTCGAAGGGAAACCCCGCCGAGCGGCACAAGAGCATCGAGCTGGCCCTGCGCCGGCACATCGTGGACCAGGGCGGCAAGAGCTACGTCGTCTATGAGGGCCTGGCGCTGCACAACGGGGCCGCGCACGGCATCGGGGGCGGGAACACCCATCACATCGTCGTGCGCGACTGCGATGTCGCCTGGATCGGCGGCGGGCACCAGCTCACCACGCCACAGGGCCGGCCGGTGCGGTTCGGCAACGGCATCGAGTTCTGGGAGAATGCCCATGACAACCTGGTCGAAGGCTGCCGCATCTGGGAGGTGTACGACGCCGCCCTGACCAACCAGGGCAGCGCGAACAATTCGCAGATCAACATCACGTATCGCGACAACGTCATCTGGAACTGCGAGTACTCGTTCGAGTACTGGAACCGCGGGCCGGAATCGACGACGCAGAACATTCGCTTCGAGCATAACACCTGCGTCGGTGCGGGCCGGGGCTGGGGCCACCGGCAGCGGCCGGACCGCAACGGCCGGCACCTGATGTTCTACGTGAACTCGGCGCGGACGACCGGTGTCTACGTGGTCGGCAACATCTTCTGCGATGCGACCGACAGTTGCCTGCGGATGGAGAATGACTGGACGGCCGGACTGACGATGGATCGCAACTGCTGGTGGCAGCCGACGGGGGTGCTGATGCAGTTCCTGAGAACGCCCTTCCCGGCGGCGCAATTCGCGGATTTCCAGAAACGAACGCACATGGATGCCGATTCGATTGTCGCAGAACCGGAGTTTCTAAATACCGAGGCGTTTGATTTTCGGCTATCCCCCGGCAGCCCCGCGCGCACGACGGCGGGCGATGGCCTCCCGGCGGGATCGAGCAAGCGTCTGGAGAGGTAGATCGAGAACGTGATCCCTCTGTCTCGATGATGAGCGACCTCTCGATGGCCGCACCCCCTGGCAATTGCGTTCGTATTCGTGCGTAAGCTTCGTCGCTCCCTCGGGAGCGTGTTGAGCACCGTTTCATTCTTGCATGGAAGAGAAGGAGATGCCTGTGTCCGACCATCTTTGTTTCGCACTCGCCGGCCTGTGCCTCGTGTCGTTCACGTCCTCCCGCGGGCGCGGTGCCCAAGGCGGTGCCGCGAAAGAGACGCCGCTGTCGCCGCCGGTCTTCTCGCCGGCCGATCTGGACCGCAGCACCGATCCCGCCCAGGACTTCTTCCAGTTCGCCAACGGCGGCTGGAACAAGGCCAATCCGCTGCCCGATGAGTATTCCCGCTGGGGGACGTTCACGCTGCTGGGCAAGCGCAATCAGCAGCTCCTCCGCGCCATCCTGGAGGAAGCCGCAGCTCAAGCTGAAACCAGCGGTAGCGCGCCGCTCAGCGACGCGCAGATCGAGGAGCGTAAGATCGGCGATTTCTACGCCAGCGGCATGGATACCGCCGCAATCAACGCCGCCGGCATCGAGCCGCTCCGTAGCGAGCTGGATCGAATCCAGGCGATCGACAGCAGGCAGACCCTCCTGAGGGAAATCACGCATCTGCAAGCGCTGGGCGTGAACGCCCTCTTCGGCTTTGGCCAGATGCAGGACTTCACGGACTCGACCCAGGTGATCGGCGTGGCTCACCAGGGCGGCCTCGGCCTGCCCGATCGCGACTACTACCTCAACCCGGATGACAAGTCCAAAGCCGTGCGCGAGGCCTACGTGGCGCATGTGGCGGCAATGCTGGGCTTAGCGGGCGAGAACAAGGACACGGCCCAGACGGCCGCCGCGCGGATTCTGGCATTCGAAACCACGCTGGCCCGGGCCTCGATGTCGCGCATCGACCGGCGCAATCCCCACAACATCTACCATCCCATGGACCTGGCGCAGCTCCGGACACTCACGCCGCACGTGGCTTGGCCGGAGTATTTCGCGCTGGTGGATGTGCCGGACCTCAAGAGCATCAACGTCGCGCAGCCGGACTTTTTCCGGGAAGTGGACAAGCAGCTCGACGCCTGCGCGCTGGATGATTGGAAGACGTATCTGCGGTGGTGTCTCCTTGATGAGGCTGCTCCCTATCTGAGCGATCCCTTCGTGGACGAGGATTTCAAGTTCAGCGCCGTGCTCAGCGGCGCCAAGCAGAATCTGCCGCGTTGGCAGCGGGTCGCCGCCGCGGAGGACCGCGCGCTGGGATTCGCGGTCGGCAAATTGTTTGTCGCCCGCTATTTCCCGGCGTCCTCCAAGGCCCAGGTGCTGGAAATCCTGCACCAGGTCAAGGCCGCGCTGAAGGACGACCTGGCACAACTGCCGTGGATGAGTCCGGCGACGCGCGAGCAGGCCATCCGGAAACTGTCATTGATTGAGGAGAAGATCGGCTATCCGGATACCTGGCGCGACTACTCCAGGCTCAAAATCGACCGCGGCGCGTATGTGATGAACGTGCTGCGCGCCAACGAGTTCGAGCACCGGCGGCAGCTCGCCAAGATCGGTAAGCCGGTGGACCGCACCGAGTGGGGCATGACGCCGCAGACCGTCAACGCCTATTACAACCCCTCGCTGAACGAGATCGTCTTTCCGGCGGGGATCTTGCAGCCGCCGTTTTTCGATCCCGCCGCACCCGCGGCCCTCAATTACGGGGCCATCGGGGCGGTGATAGGTCACGAGATCACGCACGGCTTCGATGACCAGGGCTGCCAGTTCGACGGCCGGGGGAATCTGAAGAACTGGTGGACCGACGAAGACCTCAAGAGATTCCAGGCCGCCACGGCCGCGATCTCCGATCAGTTCGCACGGTACACGGTGGCCGGCGGCGTGCATCTCCAGGGCAAGCTGGTGACGGGCGAAGCGGTCGCCGACCTGGGCGGGGTCAAGCTGGCTTGGCGGGCGTTCCAGGCCGCCCAATCCGACGCCGCGCAGGATACGCCGGACCAGCAGAAATACGGCGACTTCACGCCCGACCAGCTTTTCTTCCTGGGTTTTGCGCACGTCTGGGCCTTAAACACCCGCCCGGAAGAAGCCCACCGGCTCGTCCTGGTCGACCCGCATCCGCCCGCCGTCTGGCGCGTCAACGGCACGCTGGTGAATGTGCCGGAATTCCAGAAAGCCTTCGGTATTCCGGACAGCAGCCCCATGGTCAACCCCAAACGCGCGGTGATATGGTAAGGCCGCTATCTCTCCGGGGCCACGAGGTCTTCGTAGGTCTCGCGGCGGCGGATGATTCTGAATTGGCTGCCGGCGACGAGGACTTCGGGGGCGCGGGGGCGGGCGTTGTAGTTGCTGCTCATCGTGAAGCCATAGGCGCCGGCGGTAAAGACCGCCAGCAGGTCGCCCCGCTGGACGGGCGGAATCGAGCGGTCCTTGGCGAGGAAATCGGCCCCTTCGCAGATCGGTCCGACGATGTCCACCGTCTCGCCGCCTTCCATGTGCAGGTCCTGGCTGCGGGCGGTGGGAACGAAACGGGGCTCCACCTGGGCGGGCCAGATGAAATGGAACGCACCGTAGAGCGAGGGACGAAGCAGATCGTTCATGCCCGCATCGACGATGATGAAGCGTTTGCTGCCTCCCTGCTTGGTGTAGAGGACCCGCGTCAGGAGGATCGCGGCGTTGGCACAGATGCTCTTGCCGGGTTCGAGGACCAGTTTGAGGTTCCTGCTCTTGAGCAGTGGGACGATCCCCTGGGCGTACTGTTCAGCGGAAGGCACCGTCTGGGTCTCGTAGTCGGCGCCGTAGCCGCCGCCGAGGTCCAGCATGTCGATTTCATGCCCTTGGTCACGAAGCCGGTCGATGACAGGCAGGATCTTCTCGACCGCTTCCACGTACGGGTCGATCGTTTTGCCCCCGGTGCCAAGATGGACGTGGATGGCCCGCAAGTGGACGGAGCGGTTGCGGCCGTACTTCTCGAAGACGGAGAGCGCCCGTTCGATGTCCACGCCGAATTTGGTCTCTTTCTTTCCCGTGGTCATGTAGGCGTGAGTCTTGTAGTCGACATCCGGGTTCACGCGCAACGCGGCCTTCACGGCTGTGGCCGGTCTTCTCGAATGCTGCTTCACGAGCCGGATCAGGTTCTCCAACTCCTGTTCCGACTCGATATTGAAGTACGCGATCCCTGCCTGGAGCGCCTGGACGATCTCCTCATCGGTCTTGCCCACGCCGGCATAGACCACTTTCGCAGGGTCGGCCCCCGCCGCAAGAGCGCGATACAACTCGCCGCCGCTGACGATGTCGAATCCGCTGCCCTGCTGGGCCATGAGCTTCAGGATGTGGATGTTGCCGCAGGCCTTGACCGAGAAGCAGATGGTCGTCTCCAGCTCCCGGTACGCCTGCCTGCATCTTGCGCAGGTGGTCTACGAACGTGCCTTCACTGTAGATATAGGCGGGCGTGCCCACTTCGGCGGCGATGCGCTCCACGTCCACCTCTTCCGCGAACAGCTTGCCGCCCCGATAACAAAAAAGATCCATAGACCGATTTCTCCTATGGTCCACATTTCACAGATTGCTTGTGCATTTCGCACAACACGTAGACAGTATAGATGAATCAGGACGAATTACAAGGAGCCACAAGACGGGCAAAGCCGAGGCGGGATCGAGCAGCGGCGAAGCGATTGGCCGCCGCCAGAGTTCACCAACTCCTCAAAGAAAGACGGAAGATCCTCCAGCCCTCTGGAGGATCTTCCGTTTCCTGAAAGCCTGCTGCAAAACGAGTGTTTGCTGTATTCGGTCGCTCAGGACGGCCTAAGGGAAGCTTCGATCGATGACTGTTCCTCCCCATCGCCGCTGAAAAGCACAGGTCGTAGGCAGGCTCGTGACGCGTCGTCACACTACCTTCTCTTGGCCTTCTTTGCGGTCTTTTTCTTCGCGGTCTTCTTCTTCGTCGTCTTCTTTGCTACCTTCTTCTTCGCTGCCTTCTTCTTGGCCATTACCTGTTCTCCTTTACACTGACCACTGGACGGTGCTTTCTGTATGTACTCTACGAAGTACCACTAAAATTGCCGGCCAAGCTGTTGTCAACAGCATTATAGCAAATGATGATAACAATTGTTATGTTAGTTATCGTCCAAGTAATTCCGAAACCTTCATAAAAACTTTTTTGGACCTATGGTGACAAGACGCATCGCACTGTTCGGCGGCACCTTCGACCCGATCCATTTGGGTCACACGACGGTGGCCGACGCCGCAGCGCGACAGATCGGCGCGGAGCAAGTCATCTTCATTCCCGCGAAGATCTCGCCGCTGAAAGGGTTCTTTCCGTTCGCGAGCGACAACGACCGGTTGAAGATGATCGAGCTGGCCCTTGCGGGCTACTGATCTCTTCGCCGCCAGCGACTTGCGAGTTGAAACGTCCCGCGCCGAGCTACACGCTGGACACGGTGCGCCAATTCCAGCGAGATTACGGTCCGCAGACACACATTCATTGGCTGATCGGCGCCGACGGAGTCGGCGATCTCGTGCACTGGCACAAGATTCAGGAGTTGATCGACGAGTGCTTCCTGACCACGATGCGGCGGCCCGGCTATCCCGTGCCGGATTTCGACCGATTTGAGCCCCTGTGGGGTCCGCAGCGCGTCGCCAAGCTGAAACGAAACGTCATCGAGACACCGTTGGTCGATATCAGCAGCACGGAGGTGCGACGGCGATTGGCAGCAGGCGAAGACGTCGCCGGAATGCTTCATCCCGACGTCATCCGCTACATTCGCCAGCACAACCTCTATCGAAAGGCCCAGCCGTAGCCCTCGTGATTCACCCCTGCACGACCTGTCATCCCTTCGGCTGCACTCAGGGCAGGCTCTGAACAAAGCGAAACGGAGGGAAGGATCTGGCCGCCGGATGAGAGATTCCTTCTGTTCGCAGCCCAGATCCTTCGCTGCGCTCAGGATGACAGCATTCTGCTCTGTGTGCCTCTCTCCATGCGTTTCAGCGGTGGGCACGGGCTTGATGCGTCAGCCAATCGTACCAGTTCTGCATGCCTTCGCCGGTCTTGGCCGAGACGGGGAAGATCTCGATGCTCTTGTTCAGCCGCCGCGCATCCGCGTGGACGCGATCCAGGTCGAAATCGACTTGGGCCCCGCCCTTGAGCAGGTCGATCTTGTTGACCAGCAGGACCTTCGACTTGGCGAAGATGGCGGGATACTTCGCCGGTTTATCATCGCCCTCGGGAGCGGACAGCACGACAATCTTCCCATTTTCGCCCAATTCAAAAGCCGAGGGACACACCAGATTGCCGACATTCTCAATGAGGACTATATCCAGGCTGTCCAGAGGCAACTCGGTCAAGCCTCGATTCACCTGCGCGGCGGACAAGTGACATGCTCCTTCGGTGTTGATCTGGACGGCCGGCGCTTTGGCGGCCCGGATTCTCTGGGCGTCGATGTCCGTCTGAATGTCACCCTCGATGACACCGATGCGAAGCGTGCCGGCCAGATCGGTGATCGTCCGCACGAGGATCGTCGTCTTGCCGGAGCCGGGCGAGGAGATGATGTTGAAGCACGGCCTGCCGTACCGCGCCAGAAGCTGACTGTTCTTCAGCGCGTATACTTCATTGGCAGTCCAATACTTTCTTGCCGACATCAACTCTTCTCCATCGTCTGTTCCTTCAAATTCGATCTGTTCCAGAAGCAACGGGGCATCCGGCAGCAACTCGAAATCGCCGCCGCCGCAGTTTGGACACTTCACATTCGACAAATCGACGACGAAAACGCTGCCGCAGGTCCCGCACTTCGCCTGCAGCGGCTTATGCTCGATTTCCAGCGTCATCCCTTCGCACGGCGTGCCCTGGGCGATGGCCTCAAACGCAAAGGACAGCACCTCATCGTTGATCGCGTTGAGCTCGCCGCAGCTCATCTTCGCACGGATCGGCCGGGCGTGACGGTTCTGCGCCTCCTGCGCGATCAGCTCCACCAGGCTTTGGGCCACCGCCGTCTCGTGCATCAGCAGATCCTCGGCAATTCCCGCCCATAAGGCATCTGCACGATCCGCCGGCCGCCGATCTTCGTCTTCAACTCGACCAGCGGGACATCGCGCGTCTGCGACGATCTCGCCGATGATCCTGGCCTCGGCACCCAACGGATGCTCTCGGCAGATCTTCAGACACTCCGATCGCCGCATCGGGCGACACGACCGCCACGAATTTGCCTTCATTCGCCGCATTGAGCACGTCGAAGCCGAGCATATCGGCGGCCGCCTGGACCGCCGGCTTCACGGGAATCTCCTTCTCCTCGATCTCCACGCTCCGGCGGCTGCCCTCGACGATTTCATTGAGCGTCGCGGCCAAGCCGCCTCGCGTCGGGTCCCGCATGAACCTGATCCCCGGCACGCTCTCAAACAGACGTGCACGTCAATTCCGCCAGCCCGGCGCAATCGCTGGCCAGCGGCGACTCGAAGCTGATCCCCTCGCGCTGCGAGACGATCGTCATGCCGTGGTCGCCGATCGTGCCGTTGATGAGAATCTTGTCCCCGACCTCGATCCGGCTCAATCCAAGCTCCACGTTCGGCAGCCTGATGCCGATGCCCGCGGTGTTGATGAAGATCCCATCGGCCGAGCCGTGATCGACCGTCTTGGTGTCGCCCGTCACGATGCTCACGCTGATTCTGCCGGGCCGCATCGCTGATGCTCTGCAGGATTCGCGTCCAGGAGCCCGGTCTCGAAGCCTTCCTCGATGATCAGGGCGAGCGACAAAGCGACCGGCCTCGATCCGGACACCGCCAGATCGTTCACCGTCCCGCAGACGGCGAGCTTGCCGATGTCGCCGCCCCGGAAGAACAGCGGCTTGACCACGTAGCTGTCCGTCGTGAAGCAGATGGCGTTGGAGGAAAGCTGCAGGTGAGCGGAATCGCCCAGCTCGCTGAGCACCTCGTTCTTGAGTTTCGGCAGGATGCGCTCGCGGATAAGCTGGTTTTGCAGTTGGCCGCCGCCGCCGTGAGCAAGCAGGATTCTCTCGGGCTCCGTCGCCATCGTTCGCGTCACTTCCTCCGCCCGTACTTGAACCACGCGGCACAGGTCCCTTCCGAGCTGACCATGCACGGCCCGATGGGCTTTTGCGGCGTGCACCGGGTCCCGAACAGCGGGCACTGAATCGGCTCGATCAGTCCGCACAGGACCTCGCCGCACCGGCAGCCCCGGATCTCTTTGCCAGGTTTGTCCTCCAAGCCGAACCGCTGGAAGGCATCGAATTGGCGGTATTGCTCTTTGAGAGCCAGCGTGCTCTTCGCGATCTTGCCCACGCCGCGCCAATACCCATCCACCGGCTCGAAACATTCCGCGACAATCCGCTGTGCGGCGGTATTGCCCTGCTCCGTGACGACCGCCTTGTACATCGACTTCACTTCGGCCGTTCCCGCCGCGAACTGCCGGCAAATCTCGGCCAGCCCTTCGAGGATCTGGAGCGGCTCGAAACCTGCGACCACGCAGGGACGCCGATAGTCCCGCACGATCTCGGTGAAGGCGCCCGAGCCGATGATCACACTGACGTGCCCCGGACAGAGAAAAGCATCGATCCGGTCGTTCATGCCACCCAGCAGCGCCCGCATGGCAGGAATAACGAGCTTGTGGCTGCTGAGAACGCAGAAATTCGCGATCCCCTCGCGCGCCGCTTCCTGGACCACTACGGCGGTCGCCGGCGTCGTCGTCTCGAAGCCGACCGCGATGAACACGACGGTCTTGCCGGGGTTGTCCCGCGCCAATTGGAGCGCATCTTCGCTGCTCAGAACGACCTTGACGTTGCCCCGCGACGCCCGCGTTTCGAGCGAGCCATCGCTGCCCGGCACGCGGATCATGTCGCCGTAGGTCGCAATCAGGCAGTCCTCGCGGTCCGCCAGTTGCATCATCGTGTCGATATAGCCCTGGTCCGTGACACAGACCGGGCATCCCGGCCCCGAGAGCAGCTTCAGCTTGCTCGGGCAGGAGCGAGCGAATCCCGCTGCGGAAGATGGAGACCGTGTGCGTCCCGCAGACCTCCATGACCGTGATCTGCCGGTCCAATCCCCGGCACGCTTCTTCAATGGTATGCTGCGCTTGCGCGACCCTGTCCAACATCGCACACGTTATCCCGGAAATCCTTGTTCGGCGATGCTCTTCTCGAAATTCTCGATCTCGGCGAAGAGCTCCCACGTCTTTTTCGCCTCTTCTTCATCCACGGTGGAGATGGCAAAGCCGGCGTGCACCAGCACCACATCGCCGAGCTTGGCGTCGGGCAAGAGCGTGGTCTTGGCCTTCCAGCGGTTGCCCATCGCATCGACCACCGCCCGGTCGCCCTCCAATTCAATGATTCGTGCCGGTACTGCCAAACACATGGTTCGCGTATCCTTCTACGAGCTTCCGTTGAGAATCTGCGCGGCAATCGCCGCCTGGCCGAGAGCGATGCCGCCATCGTTGGACGGAACATCGCGGTTCCATAATACCGTGAATCCCTCCTGCTTCAATCGACGAATCAAACGATCCGTCAGGAACCGGTTGCAGAACACGCCTCCGCTCAGGGCCACAACCTCCAGCCGCGTGCTCTGCCGGGCCGCTTGGGCCATTGCCAATAGACGCCTCGGCCAGCGTGTTGTGGAACTTCGCGGAGATGACTGCCACGGTCTTTTCGCTTCTCAGGTCCTCCACCACGCCTTTGAGCGTTCTACGCAGGTCCAACTGCAGCGGTTCAACACCCTGCAGCAGGTCGAACTCATAGCGATCATCAACATCCGGCGCGGCAACGGATTCCAGGGCCATCGGCAGTTGGGCATCGAAGTGATTGTAGTTGCCCAGGCCGAGCAGCGCCGCGACGGCGTCGAAGACCCTGCCCAGACTGGAAGTGCTCACGGTGTTGATCCGCTTGTCGATCTGCTCGCAGGATGAGTTTCATCTTGCCACGGTCGGACTCCACTCGCTCCAGCAGCCAGGCGAATCGGTCGAGCGTGAACTCGTCGCCGTACGCCTGTTTCAGGAGGCTCAGAAGCGGCCGAATGGCTTCCTTGCTCGCCTTATCGCCGCCGGGCAGCGGGTAGTACGCCAGATGTCCAAAGCGGGTGAATTCCGTCAGGGACGCGATCATGCACTCGCAGCCCCAGATGGCCCCATCCGTGCCGTAGCCCGTGCCGTCGCATTCGAGGCCGATCACCGGCCCGGCGAGTCCGTGCTCGGCCAGGACCGAGGCGATGTGGGCCCAGTGATGCTGAACTTGGATGACGCGCAGGCCGGGAAGGGATTTGGCATATTGCGTGGAGAAATAGCCCGGATGCAGGTCGCACGCGACCACCTTCGGTTCGACCTCGAACAAGCCGGCCAGATGCTGGATCGATCCCAGAGTAGTGGTGATAGACCTCCGCGTCCTCCAGATCGCCGATGTGCTCGCTGAGAATGAGCTGATTCTGCTTGACGAAGCAGAAGGTGTTCTTCAGATCGGCGCCGGTCGCCAGCACTTCCTGCGGCGAAGGCTCCGGCATGAGGATCGGCGTCGGCACATAGCCTCGCGCCCGCCGCAGCAGGACCGGCTCATCGGCGACGAAATGCACAATGGAGTCATCGACCTGCCGGTAGATCTCGCGATCGTGCATCAGAAAAGCGTCCGCCACGTCGCCGAGCCGCTCCAACGCGAGCTTCGTTCTTGCAGATCAGCGGCTCATCCGAGAGATTTGCGCTGGTCATCACCAGCACCTCCAGCCCCTCGGCAAACAGCAGGTGATGAAGCGGTGCATAGCAGAGCATGAAGCCGAACGTGCTGACACCTTCTGCCACCGCCGGTGCAATGGCAGCGTCGGACCTCTTGGGCAAAAGAACGATGGGGCTCTGGGGGCTGGTCAGGATCTCTTCGGCGTTCTCATCGACGAACGCGTACTTCCTGGCATCCTCGATGCGACGCACCATCATCGCAAAGGGTTTGTGATCGCGGCGCTTGCGCCGGCGGAGTCGAAGCACGGCGTCGTTGTTCAGCGCATCGCAAGCCAAATGAAAACCGCCGATTCCCTTGATCGCGACGATCTGGCCCGCCCGCAGCAGTCGCACTGTCTCCGAAATGACCTCGTCCGTGCCGGTTTGCAGCGTCTTGCCGGCGGAGTCGGTCAGCCAGACTCTTCGGGCCGCACTGCGGACATGCGACGGGCTGAGCGTGAAACCGCCGATCCGTCACATCGCGGTACTGGGCCGCACATCGCTCGCACATCGCGAACGAGGACATGGTCGTATTGGGGCGGTCGTAAGGAATCGTCTTGATGATCGAGTATCTCGGCCCGCAGTTGGTGCAGTTGATGAAGGGATAGCGATACCGGAAATCCGCCGGATGTGAATAGCTCGGAAAGGCAATCTCCACAGGTGGCGATGTCCGCCGTCACCTGCGACAGAGCCGTGCCCCGCGAATCGCTTTTTTCGATGACAAATCCGGTCTCACCCTCCACGGGCTCCATGTCGACGCGCCGGTACGACTGAATCTCGGCCAGGGGCGGCTTGTCCGGCCCCGATTGCAGCCGCCGGAGGAATTCCTCGATCCCCTCTTCGGCCCCCTGGAGCTCGACCGTCACGCCCTTGGTGTCGTTGAAAACCTTGCCGGTCAGGCCCAATTCCCGGGCCAGACGGTAGACGGCGGGCCGGAAGCCCACCCCCTGGATACGGCCGGTCATGAGTATCTTCTGTCGCTTGAGCACCGTTGGAATCTTCCCGTTACCTCTCTCCACACTATAACGCCGGACGGGACCGGAAGTTCGGAGTCCACGAGGCATTGTGAGGATAAAGGCGGCGGCGGGCATGGCCAAGACAAATACCTGGAAAAATTGCTTGCCTGCCCCGGTCTGAAGGGGTAAAATAGTTGGAAATATTGCCGGCCGGGGCCGTCAGCAACCAACTACTGACGGCCGATGACCTTTGATAGTCCGGGGCCATAGCTCAGTTGGGAGAGCGCTTGCATGGCATGCAAGAGGTCGTGGGTTCGACTCCCATTGGCTCCACTACTTTGCCAGGTAATGATCATGGCGGACGGACACATCCCTACGGCCCGAGCGAAACCGCCCGGCGGCCGCCATTGCTTTTCGCTTCTTCTGGTCCGCTTCGACCGATGAGCCTGATGCCAGCACCTGGTCCACCCCACGACGCACAAGCTCCGCTACCGATAGCCCATACCGCCGAGCCAGCTTCCTCAAGGATTTAGCTTGACTCTCCGTCAACTGGATCTGGGTCCGAACCATGGACGATTCCTCAATCAGTCAGTAGTCCTGCACACTTTCTGGCCTGATGATACTACGTAGAAGGCTATCCTGCAACCGGCAGGACCTTGTTCGCGGTCCGCTACGGGGCGGAGGCGAAGTTGAGGAGGTCCATCGTGCGAAAGGCGCCCACGATTCTCAGTTCCGCTTCGACGGCATCTTCTTGTCTGCCAAAGGAATACGTAAAGGGCCAAGCCTCCTCCGGCACGATATTCCGGTAGGAGGCAGGATAGAAGTGCCCCACCGCCAGGATGCGGCCGTCGGCGTCCCGCAACGAGGCCTGCAACTCCACGGCCTTGGAGGCGGAGCCGGTGTTCTTGATCTCACCGATCACGGAGACCTGCCCAAAGCGGTCGCGGAGCGCCCGAAAGCCCAAAATCGCAAAGCCGTGGCGTTCCAGGCTGGCGTTCGCGGGGCGGTCCTTGGGCTCGCCCGCGATCGTGTCTTGCGCCCGCAGTCCCGAGCCGGGATCGGCCCCCAAGGAGGCTTTTTCCGCCTGCCGGGAGGCGGTGCAGCCGCAGACGAGCAGCAAAAGGCTTATCGCAAGGACGATCGTGCGAATCGTTCTCATCACTCCGTCCTCTTTCCGGGCCCCGTCCGGGCAGCGTGGAATCCTTCGGACCGGCGGCCAACCTTTGGGCTTCCCTGCTCTTGAGACTCAATTCCGAGTACTCTGGCTTGCCTCTTTCGTCCTCTATTATCCTCTTTCCGGCCCGGTCTGTCAAGGTTTTGATGGAATAGGAAGGCCGGAGGCCGGGATTGGAATAGTGGAATCATGGAACATTGGAATCATGGGCGCAGCCGAGGGGTCTTCCCAACATTCCACCATTCCAGCGTTCCAGACCGCCAACGACCTTCTTCACCACGGAGACACGGAGGACACGGAGAAGATCATCAACCTCAGAGCCGCAGGATCAGAACCGCCTCGCGCCAAAGCCTGCCCTGAGCAAGAGCGAACGGGACGCAGAGACCGCCAAGGAGAGCCAAATCGAAGAAGGAACCCCTTGAACCACAGAGCACACGGAGGGCACGGAGAAAATCATAGATCAAAGGCTTGCTCCGGCCGATAATCGGGGGTAGGATTCGGGCGAATCGGCGGCCGCGCACTGTCGGAAATTGAGACGAGGCAGAGGCGTTGCCGCGTGCGGTAAAAGGTTGGTGGCTGAGGGAGAATTGCCCTGTGAAGCAAGTGGTTATCGAGAACCCGGTTATCAATTCGCCGTTCCGGGAACCGGGTCGGCACTTCAAGTTCACCGACGAGGGGATCACCAACGAGGTCATTGACGGCCGCCGGAGCAGTTCGTACTTCGTTCCCATCGCCCGGCCGCGCAAGAAGGGCCAGAAGCAGCTTGAGTTCGACACCGAATGGACCCAGGACCGGATCGAGGAAAACAAGCTCGTTAACCAGATTCGTGCCCGCGTGAAACTCTGGCGGGAAGGCAAGTGTCACCTGGTCGCCGACACAGACTCCTGGGAACAGAAGCTCGCCCAAGCCCTTGAAGAGATGGACGAGGTGGTCCGCTACGTGAAGAACCACAATCTCGGCTTCATGATTCCTTATTCCCTTGGCGGCGAGGGAAAGAATTACGTCCCCGATTTCATCGCCTGCATCAATGACGGTCACGGCTCGGATGATCTGCTGAATCTGCTGATCGAAGTCACCGGCGAGAAGAAGAAGGACAAGGCCGCGAAGGTAACCACCGCCCGCACGCTCTGGGTCCCCGCCGTCAACAATCACGGCGGCTTCGGCCGGTGGGCGTTCGTCGAGATCGACGATCCGCGGAATGCCATGACGACGATTCGGAGCTTCCTGGAGGGCAAGTCATGACCGAAAGACCGAGGAAGCCTTCCGAACTGGCTGGGGTTCCCAACCAATTGCTCGGCGACATCAGAAAAATGATCGAGGAGGCCCGGGCGGCCGTCGCCTCTGCCGTCAACGCCCGCCTGACGATGCTGTATTGGCAGATCGGCCGGCGAATCGGCCAAGAGGTCCTCGGAGGCACACGGGCTCAGTATGGGGCCCAGATTGTCTCAGCACTGGCGAGACAATTGGAGTTGGACTACGGAACCGGGTTTGCCGAGAAGAACCTGCGCCGCATGATTCAGTTTGCCGACGTGTTTCCCGACGAGAAGATTGTCGTAGCGCTGATACGACAATTGAGTTGGACGCATTTCCTCGCCCTGATCCCCCTGAAGGATCCTCTCCAGCGTGACTTCTATGCCGAAATGTGCCGGGTGGAGCGCTGGAGTGTCCGCACCTTGCGGCAGAAGATCGCCTCCATGCTCTACGAACGGACCGCCCTTTCCCGCCGGCCGGCAGAGTTGGCTCGCCTGGAGCTTCAGTCCTTGCGCGAAGAGGATCGGATGACGCCCGATTTGGTGTTCCGCGATCCCTACGTGTTGGACTTCCTTGGCCTGAAAGACACGTTTCAAGAGAAGGATCTGGAGGAGGCCATTCTCCGCGAGTTGGAAGCGTTCATCATGGAACTGGGCGGCGGATTTACCTTTGTTGCCCGGCAGAAACGCATCACGCTGGACGGGGAGGACTTCCATCTGGACTTGCTCTTCTTCCATCGGGACCTGCGCCGGCTGGTAGGCGTCGAACTGAAACTCGACAAGTTCCGGCCCGATCACAAAGGCCAGATGGAACTCTATCTGCGCTGGCTCGACAAGCACGAGCGTAAGGCAGGCGAGGAGTCGCCCCTGGGGATTATTCTGTGCGCGGGCAAGAGCACCGAACAGATCGAATTGCTCGAATTGAGTCGCTCCTCCATCCACGTAGCCGAGTACTTGACCGTTCTGCCGCCCAAGGAGGTCTTGCAGCGCAAGCTGCATGAGGCCATCGTCCGGTCCCGCTTGGCCCTGGAGAGTCGCCGCGGGGCTGGCGGAGCGGTGGACGAAACGACCCGCAACGCAACTGTCAAGAAATACTTGACGGTTCACCACGAGGATTCGCGACCGTCGGCAGCGAAGAAGAAGCAAAGGAAACGTCCCAAGCGGAAGGGAAAGCAAGGGCCTTTGTGATGCTAAACATCGCAGATCGGCATGTGTGACGTCGGTTGTTAAAGGACTCCATTATGATTGGGCAGAAGTCTCGGGACACAGTTGCGAGGGATTTGTTCCTTCGGTGCGTGCACGAGAAGGGACACGAGGTCGAAGCCGACAGAGTCGTAGCTCAGGACAATGTTTACAGGGTGGATCGAACAGTCTACCTGATGGTGTGCACATCTCGTTTCCATCAGGCAAGGGGCGTGTATTTCTTCGGCCTAACGCGTCACATCTTCGAGAATTTCGCCGGGCTGCCTAATGCCGTGATTGCCTTCGTCTTCTCGGATACCGGCGAGGCGCTTCTGGTGCCAGCTCAATGGCTATGGCAGCGGCGCGAACAAGCTGAGCGCAGACGTCAAGCAATTCAAGCTGGAGGTAGACAAGTCTCTGCGCCTTAAGGTGCTGAAAGAGGCGGGACAACCAATAGACTTGAGTGTCTACCATGAACGTTTTGAGATCCTGGCATCTCAGGTTGCGGTCGCACCGGTGCGTCTCGAACCGAAATCGGTGTTGCATGCACATTCGGAAATCCAGGGAATGCTTTTGGAAGTTGGCAACACGCGAGGTTTTGAAACGTATTGTCCGAACAAATCGCCGCGTTTCAGAACTAGAGCACTCGGAGAGATCGCAACGGTGAGGGAGTTTCCTGAGTTTCCTGGACTTAACAACAACATGGTCCGCCAGATTGATGTAATCTGGTTCAACAAGTCATTTCCGATCCATGCGTTCGAAGTTGAGCTGACCACGGGGATATGGTCGGGCTTGGTGCGCCTGGCCGAATTGAAGCGATTGAACACAGTGTTTCACATTGTTACCGGCGGAGACGAGTTGAATTTCAAACGGCGAGTTGCCGGGGATATCTTTGCCGATATTGTAGACCGGTGCCACCATGCAAGCGCCGAGGAGGTTCGAGCGTTACACGAAACCGAGATGCATTTAAGCGACTTGCGGAGAAGGCTCTGCATCTGAAAGGGCGGCCGGTTATCTTCCCGTAGCGATCACACTGGCGCAGCCCTTTGGATTTGTCGGTCTCGGCCCTGTTGTCCCATGTTTTTGCGCATTTGACGAACCGTTATGCTCACGGACGAATTGCTCCAACGCTATGTTTGGCGGCGCGGTCCATTTCTCTATCACTTCACGGACGGCGGGAACGTCGGTTCCATCCTTGCCAGAGGACTTATCCCTGGAGCCGGAGAATCCCAATTTGAACCGCACCTCATACGGCGTGGTCACATATATCTATGCAACCGTGTCACAGCCACGCGTTCCCTCCGGGGACATTTTGATTGTTCGTGGGGCGACGCCGTGTTGCGAGTAGATATTCGCATGCTTGAAACTGTCCGCTTCAACGCTGACGAAGAATACTGGCGCGGGTACGAATTTGGCCACGCCCATGTTGTGGCGCCTGACTGGAAGTCGCTCAAAAAGGCTTTTCCCAAGATGGATGAGCCGGAACAGGTCTATCGCTGTTTGACCGACTTCGGTTCGGTGGCTTATCGTGGCGTGATTCCCCGGGAATCGCTGTACCTCTGGCGTGTCACTCGGTGTGGATTCAGACTGGACTGATTGCATGCGACGTGCGGGCAGGGTCGGCCATTCGGTGCGGTGCGGTTGGGGGAGTCCTGCCGAGTCTCCGTTGAACTGATCAGCCCTACTAGGCTCTGTCTGAGAACGCCAGTTTGAGATATCGGCGAATCATGGCCAGTTTGAACATCGCCAGAAAGCTGATCGCCAGTTTCTCAAACCGCGTCCCGATCCGGCGGCACTCTTTCAGCCAACCGACACACTGCTCGATGACACAACGTCTGCGATAGCTCTGTTTGTCAAAGGGACGACTTCCTTTCCTCTGGTTGGACTTTCGTGCGATCACCGCCCTAATCCCGTGTGCGCAGCCACCGACGAATGGTCGGGTAACTATAGCCCTTGTCTCCGGCCAAGCGTTGAGGACGCTTACGCGGCCGGCCGAGGGGCTGCGGAATCGCAATCTCATTCATCACGGCCTCGACCTGCGTCGATTCATGTCGCTGTCCCGGGGTCACTTCCACCGCCAGCGGCAAACCGCGGCCATCCGTCACCAGATGGAATTTGCTGCTGAATCCGCCGCGGGAACGGCCTAAAGCGTGATCTTCCGGCTCTTGCGGGTGCTGGGTGAGACTTTTTTTTTGAGGCCCCAGCCGCCGCGCGGGAGGCCCGAACCGTCGAGCCGTCGATGCACCACAGATCCCAATCGATCTGGCCTTGTCGATCCAGATGGATCTGCAAGGTTCCGACGAGGCGATCAAAGGTGCCGTTGTTCCGCCAGTTTCGGTAGTAATCATAGACCGTCTGCCAAGGCCCAAACCGTTCCGGCATATCCCGCCAAGGAGCTCCGCTGCAGAGATCCCACAGAATGCCGTTGAGCATCTGCCGCGGGTCCTTGGGCTTGCGACCGGTGGTGGCGGTGCGTTTGGGAAGTACGGGTTCGACTAACTGCCATTGTTCATCCGTCAATTCGTATCGCTTCATGATGCTAATCTCCTCGCTTTATACGAGGAGAATCAGCAAAATGATCGTTCTCAGACAGAGCCTAGAAGACTACGGCGCGTATAGGCGTCAGCAGCGCTGGAACAACCGGCCGATCCTTGGCGACTCGCTGCCCGTCATGACCAGTGTGGCTGAGAAGGAGGGCCTCAAAGGCAAGGTCCAGACTATCTATTTCGACCCGCCCTATGGCATTACGTTCGGCTCGAATTGGCAGGTCAGCACCCGGAAACGAGACGTGAAGGATGGGAAAGCAGAAAATGCTACACGCCAGCCGGAGCAGATTCGAGCCTTTCGGGACACATGGAAGCTGGGCATCCACCCTTACCTGCCGTATCTCCGTGACCGCCTCGTTGTTGCCCGCGACCTGCTGACTGAAACCGGTAGCATCTTCATCCAGATCGGCGATGAAAACATTCACCTTGTCCGCTCGCTCCTGGATGAGGTTTTCGGCAGTGAAAACTTCATTGCCAACATTGCTTTCAAGAAAAAGAAGATGCCACTGGGCGAGACATACATCTTCACTATGTGCGATTACCTTATCTGGTACGCCAAAGACTCCAAGCACACGAAGTTCAGGAAACTCTTTATCGCGAGGAACGATGCGAACGACGGCGATTATGGATACGTCGAGATGCCAACCGGCGAATGTGTCTCGCGAGCCACGCTCAGTGAGAATGCTCCTCTTCCAGCCGGAGCTAGACTCTTCCAGTCGATGGATCTCCGGTCCTCGGGCGCACCGAATCGTGCGTGTTCCCCTTTGAATTCTCTGGCCATCGGTTCTTTCCGTCTGAGGGCAAGAGCTGGAAGACTAATCTTGACGGCATGCGCAAACTCGTCCTAGCGAATCGTCTATTCTTTTCACGCGATTCTCTTCGCTACAAGTTCTACTTCGACGACTATCCGGTTCAAGAACTGAGTCACATGTGGATGGATACGCAGGGAGCCATCGATAAGGAATACGTCGTGCAAACGAGCACCAAGGTAGTCGAGCGATGTCTGCTCATGACTACCGATCCTGGCGACCTTGTACTTGATCCAACATGTGGCAGTGGCACAACGGCTTACGTCGCGGAGCAGTGGGGGCGGCGTTGGATCACCTGTGACACCAGCCGTGTCGCGTTGGCCTTGGCCCGCACGCGGCTCATGGCGGCCAAGTATCCCTACTACCTCCTGGCCGATTCGCCGGAGGGCATCAAGAAGGAAGCAGAACTGACTGGCAAGTTCCGCCGCCGCACAAGACCGAGAGCGACATCCGCAAAGGCTTCGTCTACAAACGAGTGCCGCACGTAACGCTCAAGTCCATCGCCAACAACCCGGACATCAAGGAGGGCATGACGCGGGAGCAGATCGACGCGGCCATCGCCCGCCATGCCGAGACCGAGACGCTGTACGACCAGCCGTATGAGGACAACAAGACCGTCCGCGTCAGCGGCCCGTTCACGGTCGAGAGCCTCTCGCCGCACCGGACGATCAGCGCCGAGGAGAAGAAGCAGTTGAGCGAGGTCGGCAAGGACGGCTGGAAGATGAAGATCATCGGGCCGGATGCCTTCGCCACCATGATTATGGAGAACCTGCAGAAGGCCGGGGTCCAGAACACGGTCAAGGGCGAACGGCTGAAGTTCGACTCGCTCGATCCCTTCGCGGGGGAGTGGATTCATGCCGAAGGCAGGTACAGCGAGAAGGACGGGAGGGGAAAGCGGGCGGCCGTTTGCATCGGTCCGGAGCATGGGACCGTGGGGACATTGCTCATCAAAGAAGCGGCGAAGGAGGCCGTCAAGGGCGTGGGCTTCGACCTACTGCTTGTTTGTGGCTTTGCCTTCGATCCCAGCGTGAACGAAGAGGCCAAGCGTTACGGCAAGCTCACCGTCCTGCCCGTGCGGATGAATCCGGACCTGTCGATGGGCGAGGACCTGCTCAAGAAGACCGGGGCCGGCAACCTGTTCATGGTCTTCGGCGAGCCGGACGTGGAGATCCGGAAGGGCAAGGACGGCAAGATTACGGTCGAGATCAAGGGCGTGGACGTGTACGACCCGACGACCGGGGCGATTCGCAGTGGCAAAGCGATTGATCCCAAGACGGGGCAGGAAGTATCCGATTCCCTCAATGACATCGCCTGCTGGTTCATCGACACGAACTACAATCAGGAGAGCTTCTTCGTCCGCCATGCCTACTTCACGGGTGCCGAAGAGCCCTACGAAAAGCTCAAGCGCGCCCTGCGGGCCGAGATCGACGAGGCGGCCTGGAGCGAACTCTACAGCACGACCAGCCGCCCCTTCGACCCGCCGGAAACCGGCAAGATCGCCGTAAAGGTCATCAACCACTACGGCGATGAGGTCCTGAAGGTCTACGAGGTAAAGGCCAAGAAGTAGGGAAGTTGAGGGGGCGCGTCCTTCTTCCGGGGACAAATCTGCGGAAATCGGCAGATTGCCGCGCTTCGCTCGCGCTTGTCTGCTCTGCGGCTGAAGACAAGAGCCCGCATGGGCTGAAGGGGGACCCCAAACGCCGAAGATCGCGTTTGGGAACCCAAGCCCATCCTACGACTACGACTCCCCGCTGGTACCCGCAAAGCGCTAAACGCACAAAGACCAGTAGTCGGTAGCCTCTGGATTGATGATTTATGATTGATGATTGATGATCTTCTCAGTGGTCTCCGTGCCCTCCGTGGTTCAAAGAGCGGTTGTCGGTAGCCGGTAGTCGGTAGCCGGTTGTCTTGACAGCCGAGGGCGGCTATCCTACATAGTTTGTTCGCGTCGTTCGCGTGGTTCGCGGTTAAAGAGCAGTTCCCAGTTCCCAGTCGACTCGATTGCGGATTGAGGCTGCCGCGCTTCGCTCGCAGTGACATGATTGCGGATTGAAGGGAGAGGCCTCCGGCCTGCCGGCTCCGACCTCCCGCCTGCGGCCGCCTGCGCTACAAAGCCGCATCATCTTGTTTTCTTGACGAGCTTTCCGACGGGACGTGCCCTAAGTCTCCAGAGGCAAATGAGTTAGAGGATCCACAGATTGCACAGATTTTCACAGATTCAAGAGGGAGGAAAGAGGCCCGCTGTCGTCGATTCTCTTGCTTCTGCCCTGTGGTCTTTCTTCAGAAATCTGTGCTAATCGGCGAAATCTGTGGCTGACTCGCTTTGGTTGCGCCCGAAGGCCGCTCTGCGTCCCTCTGCGCTCTCTGCGGTTGAGAAGCAGTTCCCGGCGCGATGAACGACCACGTTCGTGCAACAGTTGAAAAGGCAAAACACCCTGCGCGCAAGAATTCTTTATTCCCTGCCGCACAAGGAGTTGCGCGACGTGGCCGCGTCGTGCCGCACACAGAATTCCGGCCCGATTCGTGCAACACGGCCCCTATATAGAGGGACGCGGTGATTTATGATTGCCGCGCTTCGCTCGCAATGACATGTTGATGAATTATGATTCCCGCCTCCGCGGGAATGACATGTTTATGATGTCAAATATGTCTCGCGCAAAGACGCCAAGATCGCCAAGGGTAAGATCGATGTCGCCCTCTGTTCTTATGCCCTTTGCGTCTTGGCGCGAGAATCGGTTTTGGTTGCGGCCGAAGGCCGCGCTGGGTATTTGGCGTATTTCGCGGTTGAGTCTCTTTGCCTCGTGTCGGAGGCCACTCTCGGACCTCTGTGCCCCGGTGGTGAAGATTCGTGGGGAACAAAGCCAATTGCCCGGCTACGCCGCGCTGGGCGGGGCCGGAGGGACGTGGGACGAGGGGCTTCTGCTGCACAAACAAACCCAATTTTGGCCACGGCAAGGCGAAGGGCAAGTGGTTTGCGGGAAAGGGGTTATGGCTGAGCTGACCTGCAAAGAGCACTGGAAAAACAAAGCCAAACTTGGGCAGGATGGGATATCTGGGGGCTGGCACCCCAGGGAGAGGCCAATCGTGCAAAACGAAGCCAATTGCCCGAAGCGGGGCACCGAGGCGGTGTCCGGCTCCGCCGGCTGGGACGGGGCCTGCGGGGCATTGGGACGATGGGCTTCTCGCCAAACAAACCCAATTTTTGCCACGGCAAGACGAAGCGCAAGTTGTTTGTGGGAAAGGAGTTATGGCTGATCTGACCTGCAAAGAGCACTGGAAAAACAAAGCCAATTTCCGGGCGAAGCCCGGCGGGCCGGGGCCTGGGGGACGCGGGACGTGGGGCGTGGTACAAACAAACCCAATTTTGGAAGAGGTTTGAAGTGTGAAGTTTGAAGTGCGAAACAAACCCAATTCCGGGCAGTTGGTCGGCACATGGAATACCCAGCATTCCACTATTCCATTATTCCAGCATTCCAGCATTCCAGCTCTATGCCAATCATGCGACATCGCCTCGATGCCCCGCTTCGGGAAACGAACCCAATCTGCCCGGCGCGCCGGGAATGGGCGCGGATGGCCGGAGCCGGAAGGCCCCGCCGGCCACGCCCTTTTGCTCCGCGTCCCCATAAAATCTGTTGCTGTAGGACCGGCATGGGTGTACAATACCGGCAGGTAGTTTGCGTCTTCGGAGGACGGCAAGGAAAAATGGTTCAGGCAGGAACACGTAGACCGCCAGGCGACTCTTACATGCGTAGTGGCCGGACCGGCAGACGAGTCCGGATGACAAGCATAAAGCACTCTCCGGGGAGTGCACGTTTTCCAAGGGAGGAAACGCATCATGAGGTCAAGAAGAGGCTTTACCCTGATCGAACTGCTGGTAGTCATCGCCATCATCGCGGTCCTGATGGCCATCCTGATGCCGTCGTTGAACCGGGCCAGAGAGCAGGGCAAACGCGCAAGCTGCCTGAGCAACCTCAAGCAACTGCAAATGGCCTGGATCGCCTAATCGCTCCCTCGAGGCCGCCGAGGATGCCCCGCGCCGCGTCCCGCGGGGTCCCCGAGAAGGCGAGCGAGCCCTCGCGCCGGCCTCGGCCGAGGATCTTGGCGAGCCACTCCTCGTTCACGTCGAAGAAGCGCACGATCGCGTCGCGCATCGGCTCGGGGAGCGTCTCGTACTCGGCCGCGAGCATGCCGCACAGACACATCCGGTGCTCGGCGATCACGTCGGCGTACAGGCCGGCGTACGAGCGGAGCGCGTCGCCCGGCCCGCGCGCCGTCGCGTCGATGAGGTCGAGCGACTCCGCGAACCGCGCCGAGTACCGGTCGATCAGCGCTCGACCGAGGTCGGCCTTGCTCGGGAAGTGATAGTGGAGGCTCGCCTTCGTCACCGAGAGCTCTTGGGCGATGTCCGCGTAGCTGAATCCGTTGAACCCGCGCGTCTGCACCAGCCGTTCGGCGACGTCGAGGATCGCGGCGTCCGTCCCGCCGTCTCCGGGAGCTTCGCCCGGTTGCTCATCGCGGGATCCTTCCACGTCGCTCGGGGACTTGACGTCCTACCTACTAGTAGGTAAGGATCCTATCGCAACCGACGCGAAGGAGGACGATCGTGCAGCAGACCGAGCACGTGAGCTTCGGCAAGCCGGACGAGGTCCGCGAGTTCCCACACGGGAGGGCCGAGATCCTCAAGGTGGGCGACAGCGAGATCGGCCGGCTGGTCTTCGAGCCGGGGTGGCGCTGGTCCACCGACCTCAAGCCCATCGCAGGAACCGAGAGCTGCGAGGCGCCCCACTTCCAGTACCACCTGAGCGGGCGGCTCGCGATCCGGATGGACGACGGCATGGAGTTCGTCGCCGAGCCCGGAGACGTCACCTCGCTCCCGAGCGGCCACGACGCCTGGGTCGTGGGCGACGAGCCCGCGGTGGTCGTGGACTGGTACGGCGCGAGCAACTACGCGAAGCCGGGCTGATCGTCTCGCGCCCCGCCCGTCCTTCGCTCGGGCGTGTCCCAGGACACGCTGCCACCGATCCGCGGCCGTGGATTGCCTCACGCGAACGTCGGTTGACAGGTTCGACATCGTCCGCCTAGCTTCGGGCGTCCGTCGTTCGTCGACAGAGGGGGCATCGTGCCAACACGTCCGGATTCGCTTCGCCGTCGATCGCTGATCGCCGTCCTCACCGTCGCCGCGCTGATCGCCGCGATGGCCCTCGTGCAGTCGGCCGCGGCGGCTCCTTCCCCGAGGCCCTTCCGGGCCGACGTCGACGGGGTCTCCGAGCCCGTCGCCGCCGGGTCGACGGCGTCGCTCAGGCTGACGCTGTCGAACGACTCGAGCACGCTCACCATCGGGTCCTCGGACGTCGTCGCGCCCGCCGGCTACGTACTGCCCGAGCAGGTGATCAAGCTCGGCCGACCGGGACACGGCGACCGTCGCGGGGAGCACGATCCAGCTGCGCGACCTGCGCGGTGAAGCCGCTCACGTCGCTCGTGGTCACGTTCACGGCGATCGCGCCCTGCGACGGCGACGCGCCGTGGACCGTCGATGCGCGCCGGTCGGCCGACCACTCGACGGGCAGCGGCGACTTCCAGCTGAACGCGGCGGGGAGTGACCTGGTCCTCGGCCTGTCCGGACGGTGCCACCTCGCCTTCGCCACCTCGCCGGCGAGCGCCGAGTTCGGCAGCGGCAGCGCGACCCAGAGCGAGGCCATCACGGGCACGCCGTACGACCCGAACGGCCCCTCGGTCGCGGTCGAGGTCCTCGACGGCGCGGGACAGCGCATCACGACGTCGGCCGCGTCCATCGCGCTCGCGCTCGGCGGCGGAACGGCCGGCGCCGTCCTGCGTCTGAACGGATCGAGCGACGTCACGGTGCCCGCCGTGCAGGGCCTCGCGACGTTCTCCCCGCTGACGATCGACCTCGCCGGCTTCGACTACACGCTGACGGCGTCGTCCGGCACGCTCGACCCCGCGGTCTCCGGCCCGTTCAACATCGCGTTGGTCGGGCAGATCTGCACCGGCGGGACCTGTGACTCCCCCGCGACGTCGAACGGGTCGAACACGGAAACGGGCGCGGTCCACGCGACCGACGTGCCGCCGAACCTCGAGCTCGCGATGGCGTGGACCGGCGACGATCCGTGCGCGGGAACCGGCTACGTGCCGGTGATGCCCGACACGATCACCGTGCTCGCGCTCGACGGCGGCGAGCCGGCGGCGGGCGTGACGCTCGAGATCACGCTGGTGATCTTCAAGCAGACGGCCGCCGGCCGGAAGCTGCCGGACTTCAAGGTGTGCTTCGCGACCGACGTTCCCGGCAAGACCTTCACGGACATCAACGGCGCGCGGTGACCCAGGGAATCCTGCCGGGCTGCAGCGTCGCGAACCCGCTCAACTGCGTCGTGTCGAAGACCAAGGATCGCGGCTCGGCAACGTCACGATCGTCTTCAAGGTGCTCGACGGGCGGGGCAAGACCTAAGCCGACCACGTCTTCGGAGGTTCGGCCCACGGCACGGACTCCGTGCCGTGGGCCGGGCCGGTGCCTAGACTCCGCTCGTGCAGACCTGCCCGAGCTGCGGCGAGGACAACCCCGATCGCTTCCGCCTGTGCGGGATGTGCGGGGCCCAGCTCGCGCCCGACACTCCCCTGCAGGAGGTCCGGAAGACCGTCACGATCGTCTTCACCGACCTGAAGGGGTCGACGAGCCTCGCCGAGCGACTGGACAGCGAGACCCTGCGCGAGGTGCTGCACCTGTACTTCTCGCGGATGCAGGAGGTGCTCGAGCGCCACGGCGGCACCGTCGAGAAGTACATCGGCGACGCGATCATGGCCGTCTTCGGGCTGCCGGTCCTGCACGAGGACGACGCCGTTCGAGCGGTCCGGGCCGCCGCGGAGATGCGAGGAACCCTCGAGCAGGTGAACCAGGAGCTGGAGGCACGTCACGGCGTTCGTCTCGAGAACCGGACGGGCGTGAACACCGGCGAGGTGGTCGCGGGCGACGTCACGCACGGTCAGCGGCTGGTCACCGGCGACGCCGTGAACGTCGCGGCGCGCCTCGAGCAGAACGCGCCGGCGCAGGAGGTCCTCATCGGGGAGTCGACCTACCGGCTCGTGCGCGACGCGGTCGAGGTCGAGGTCGTCGAGCCGCTCGAGCTGAAGGGCAAGTCCGAGCCGATGCCCGCGTACCGGCTGGTGGCGGTGTCGAGCGAGGAAGGGGTCTCGCGGCACCTCGACGCGCCCATCGTGGGCCGCGAGGCCGAGCTCTCGCTGCTCTTCGATGCCCTGACCGCGTCGCAGGAGACGAAGACGTGCCGGCTCGTGACGGTCGTCGCGCCGGCCGGCGTCGGCAAGTCGCGGCTGCTCCAGGAGTTCCTCGACCGGTCGCAACCGACCACGGCGCAGCTCCGCGGTCGATGCCTGTCGTACGGGGACGGCATCACGTTCTGGCCGCTCGCGGAGATGGCGCGCGAGGCGGCCGGGGTCGACAACGACGACTCCCTCGAGGTGGCCTCGGCCAAGCTCGGCCGGCTCCTCGGGACGGGCGCCGAGGACGTCACCGAGCGCATCGCAGCGGCGATCGGCCTGTCGGGGCAGTCCTTCCCCGTGCAGGAGACCTTCTGGGCCGTCCGGCGCCTCCTCGAGATCCTCGGCCGCGAACGCCCGCTGATCGTGCTGGTCGAGGACATCCACTGGGCCGAGCAGACCTTCCTCGACCTCCTGTGCTTCCTCGCGACCTCCGTGGAGGACACCCCGGTGGTCCTGCTCTGCTCGTCCCGCCCGGAGCTCCTGCACGACCATCCGGACTGGGACGAGAGCGTGTCCGGCGCCCTCACGATCCGCCTGGAGCCCCTGTCGGAGGAGGAGAGCTCGCTCGTCGTCGAGAACCTCCTCGGGCGCGAGGCGCTCGACGAGCGCGTCCGGGAGCGCATCGTCCACGCCGCCGACGGCAACCCGCTGTTCGTGGAGCAGATGCTCTCGATGCTGATCGACGACGGGACGCTGCAACGAGGCGCGGACGGCGGCTGGATCCTCGTGTCCGATCTCGGGGCGCTGGAGATCCCGCCCACGATCGGGGCGCTGCTGTCGGCACGGCTCGATCGCCTCGGCTCGACCGAGCGGGCGGTCATCGAGCGCGGGTCGGTGATCGGCCAGGTGTTCTTCCGCGGGGCCGTGGAGGCGCTCTCGCCGGACACGGTCCGCGAGCACGTCGGCCCGAGCCTGGACCGGCTCATCGCCAAGGAGCTCGTCGGACCGCACGAGTCCTCGTTCGCGGGCCAGGAGGCGTTCCGATTCGTGCACATCCTGATCCGGGACGCGGCGTACCTGGGGGTCCTCAAGCGGATGCGGGCCGAGCTGCACGAGCGATTCGTCGACTGGCTCGAGCGGGTCGCCCCCGACCGGGTCTTCGAGTTCGAGGAGATCCGCGGGTACCACCTCGAGGAGGCGTACCGGATCCTCACCCAGCTCGGCCCGGTCGACGAGCACGCGGCGGAGGTGGGCCGCCGGGGCTCCGCCTATCTCGCATCGGCCGGACGGCGGGCGCTCGCGCGCGGCGACATGCCCGCGACGGCGACCCTGCTCCGCCGTGCCGCCGCCCTCCTTTCGCCCGGGGAGGCATCGGGTCAACGCCTGCTGCTCCAGGCCGGGGAGGCCATGATCGAGGTCGGCGAGTTCGCCGAGGCCCAGGCGATCCTGGACGCCGTCTCCGAGCACGCGGTCGCGTCCGGCGATCGCGCCCTCGAGGCCAACGCCCGGATGGTGCTCCTGCAGCTGCGCTCCTCGACGGAGCCCGAGGCGATCGAGGGCGAGATCGCCACCGAGGTCGAGCGCGTGCTCCCGCTCCTCGAGTCGCTCGGCGACCACGAGGGGTTGTCCCGCGCCCTGCGCCGGCTCGTCGAGTACCACTGGGGCGCGTGCCGCTGGGAGACCGGCGAGGCGACGGCCCGCGAGATGATCGAGCAGGCGCGCCTGGCGGGCAATCGCACGCTCGAGCAGCGCGTCCGGCCCGTGCTCGCGACCTGCGCGCTCTACGGGCCGCGACCGGTCCCCGAGGCGATCGAGCTCTGCCAGGAGCTGCTGCGCGCGAGCGAGAACGACCGCAAGGGCGAGGCGATGACGCTGCTCGCGCTCGCGCACCTCGAGGCGATGCGCGGCGCGTTCGACCGCTCGCGCGAGCTCTACCGGACCAGCCGGGCGTCGCTCGAGGAGCTCGGGTGGAACCTGCACGCGGCGGTGACCTCGATCTCCTCCGGGCCGATCGAGCTGCTGGCCGACGACCCGGTCGCGGCCGAGGCCGAGCTCCGCCGCGACCTGGAGACGCTCGAGGCGATGGGCGAGAAGTACTACCGCTCGACGACGGCCGGGTTCCTCGCGGAGGCCCTGTACCGGCAGGATCGGATCGACGAGGCGGACCGCTACGCGGCCGAGTGCGCCGAGCTCGCGGCCGACGACGACGTCTCCTCCCAGTTCCTGTGGCGCTGCGTGCGCGGCAAGGTCGCGGCCCGCCGGGGCGACGTCGACGAGGGCGAGCGGCTCGTGCGCGAGGCCCTCGCGCTCATCCTCGAGGCGGAGGACCCGGACTCGCAGGCGACGGTGCTGCTGGACCTCGCCGAGGTGCTGCGCGCCGGCGGCCGGGACGAGGAGGCGTCGGCGGCCGCCGCCGAGGCGGCCGACCTGTTCGAACGCAAGGGCGACGTCGTCGCTGCGCGCCGCGCGACCGCGCTCGTGACGGCCTGACCCGTCGGCGCCGCGGGCTAAGGTCGCCAGCATGCGCTCGCTCGTGTTGCTCGACCCGCGTGGGCGGGCCTTGCGGTGCGAGGTCGCCGAGACCCGCCGCGAGCGCGTTCGGGGGCTGCGGGGACGGGAGGGCCTCGAGCCCGACGCCGCGCTCCTGCTCCTCGGCGCGACGTCCGTCCACACCCTCGGGATGCGGTTCCCGATCCTCGTCGCGCGCCTCGACGACCGGTTCCGGGTTCTCGAGGTACGGCGACTGGAGCCCCGTCGCGCCCTGTGGGCGAGCGCGGGGGCGCGTCACGTGCTGGAGTGCTCGGTCGAAGCGACGCTTCGGCCGGGCGATCGACTCCGCCCGGCGGGCGAATCGGCTAGACGAGCAGCGCCCGAACCAGCGCGAGGGCTACGGTCGACGCGGTCGCGAGCGCGACCGGGGCCAGCCACGGCATCCGTCGGGACCATGCGGGGAGCGCGACCGGCTCGCGGCGGGTCCGATCCGGTTCGAGGAACCCCAGGAACTCAAGGACCGACCGCACGATGAAGGCATCGGCGCGCGGCGTGCCCGGCTGAAGTCGGCGGCCGGCCGCGGCGCTCGGACCTGCGGCTATACTTCGTCGGCGCCCACGGGGGGCGAGCACGGTGCGCCCGGGCCCCCATCGTCTAGCGGCCGAGGATTTCGCCCTTTCAAGGCGGCGACACGGGTTCGAATCCCGTTGGGGGCACACACAACCGAATATCCGAGCACGCGCCCGTAGAGGAGTCTGGCCGTCCTCACCGCCCTGTCAAGGCGGAAATCGCGGGATCGAAGCCCGTCGGGCGCGCGACGCGGGACGCCCGGCGGCGAGCCGTCCGCTCGCCGCCGGGCGGACACCCGTCCGACAACGGGTCAGGTGGGGTCGGCAGGAATCCCTGAAGGCCCAGGTCGGCTGGCCACCTGCACCACTCTCGTAACGGATTCCCCTCATTCAGTAACGGCCTAAGCACGACTCGGGCATGACTTGGAGGGGCACGATCACCCGCAGCGCGAGGCCGTCCTAGCTGCGGAAGGACCCACGGCCCTCACCGCACCAGCCCGGGAAGCACCAGACTCAACTTGTTCCGTTCGTATCGGAGGGTCACGCTCCCACGGGAGGAGCGCCCTCGCGCCTGGAGGGGGTGGGGAGGATGCGCGGGACGCCGACGCATCTCACATCGAGGGATTGGGTGGCGACGTGCTTCGTAGCGGTGGGCGCGTTCGTCTACGCACTCTGGTTGGCAGGGGTCGGATCGGAGGGAGCGACCGGGGTAAGGGTCGTCACGGGGATCGTCCTCGTGCTCGGGTTCGGTGCCTCCGCGTCCGCCGTCGTCCCCGGCTTCGACGCACTCCTGCACGGGTCGAAGCTCTACGTCGCAGTCACGTCGCTGCTCGGTCTCGGTGCGCTCGTTGCCGGGATCTCCGCGCTCGTGAGCGGGCGCGAGGTAGTCCTCGGCCTCCTCGTTGCGACGACCGTTGTGCTGTGGGCGATCTCGACACTTCGACATACGCTGGCCTCGGGGAGCACGCAGGGCACCGCGACCGGCTCCACCCGGCGAGGAACTCCCGTTCCCGGGTAGCGAACCCCCGGATGACCTCAGACTGCTCCTGCGCCCGGCTCGAGCATCCCTGATGCGATGCTCAGAATCAGGAGGCCAACGACGCACGGGCGGCCCGGCCCGTCACCTCGGGCGTGGCTCGCCTCGGCTCAGACAGGGACCACCGACACAGCTGTCTCCGAACGTGGGATGAGCACTCCGGCGATCGCGATCAGCGTCTCGGGGACGAGTCGGTAGTAGGTGCACCTTCCTCCGGGAAGCCGCTCGATCAGTCCTGCCTTCAAAAGGATCGCGAGGTGGTGGCTGACGGTCGGCTGCGACAACCCCAACGGGCCCGTGAGCTCACATCCGCACGCAGCAGCCCCGGGCATGGAGACGAGGGTGCTGACGAGGCGGAGCCGCGACGGCTCGGCGATGACCTTGAGGATGCCCGCCAACCGTGCCGCTTGATCGGCTGTCAGCGGCACCCCGGTGACAGGCGAGCAACACGGGACGCCGCCGACAAGGACCTCCGAGAGCGCCATCACCATCACCTCGTCCCCCATCCTCCTCCCTGCCTGCCGCCCTGGGATGTCCATCCGCCCCCTCATGAGGGGGACAGCAATCTCGCCGCCGGATCTGGCGGGACGGCTCCGCCAGCCGTCAGGCCCACCGACCTCGGGACTTCGTACCCGACGAGGGCTGCGGCTCTGCGGCGAGACTGGCGGCATGGACCCATCAACGGATGCTGTTCGGTCGGCCGGCGAGCCGGCACCGGGCTTCAGCGCGCTCGGAGATTCGGCCCGATTGGCCATCCTCGAGACCCTGTGCGACGGCGGCCGGTGCGTGTGCGAGCTCGTCCCGGAGCTGGGGATGGGGCAGACGCTGCTCTCCTACCACCTTCGGATCCTTCGAGAGGCCGGCCTCGTGAGCGGCACCCGTCGAGGGCGCCGTATCGAGTACACGATCCGAACCACGAGCTTGGAGGCACTGATGAAGAACCTGGGACGCCTGGCGGGTGAGGGAGCATGACCAGACCCCTCGACCCTGCGGGTACGGCAACGGTCACCTCGATCGCCGGGGCAGCTGTCGAGATCTTCGACCCGCCGATGTGCTGCCCGACCGGGCTCTGTGGCCCGACGCTCGACCAAACGCTCCTGGACGTCGACGAGATGGCGCTCGCGCTCCAGGCCGAAGGCCACCCGGTCGTGCGCTACCAGATGATGAGCGATCCCCAAGCCTTCCTCCGCAACACCGAGGTGATGGCGCTGGTCCGCGAGCGGCAGATGGACGCGCTCCCCATCACGGTCGTCGGGGGCAGGGTCGTCAAGGTCGGTGCGTACCCGACGGCGTCCGAGATCGAGGCGGCATTGAACGGGGGCACCGATGGCTGAGGCGATGGACGGGCGATTCCTCTTCTTCTCCGGGAAGGGGGGCGTGGGCAAGACCAGCATGGCCGCCATCACGGCCGTCCGGAGCGCCGAGCGTGGGAGGCGCACCCTGATCGTCACGACCGATCCGGCCTCCAACCTGGCCGACGTCTTCGAGCAGCCGGTCGGACACCGGATCACGGCGATCGAGGGCGTGCCAGGTCTGTGGGCCATGGAGATCGACCCCGACCGCGCGACCCAGGAGTACATCGACCATGCCATGGCGCCGATCCGCGCGGCGTTCCCCGAGCAGATGGTCCAGGTCATGGAGGAGCAGATGAGCGGCCCGTGCACCGCGGAGGTCGCCGCGTTCGACCGATTCACCGACTTCCTGGAGCTCCCCGACGACGGCCAGGTCTTCGATCTGGTCATCTTCGACACCGCTCCCACGGGTCACACGATCCGACTCCTGGAGCTGCCCGCCGAGTGGTCGCAGACGATCGACACCGCAGACGAGGGGAGCGGCCAGACGTGCATCGGCCCCTCGGCGGCGATCCAGGACGCGAAGGCGAAGTACGAGCGGGCTCTCCGCACGCTGCGGGACCCGACCCTCACGACGTTCGTCTTCGTGCTCCAGCCCGAGGCAATCGCCCTGCGCGAGACGCGACGTGCGATCGACGAGCTGGAGAGGCTCGGCATCCACACGCACCGCCTGATCGTGAACGGGATCATCCCGCCGGACGCAGCAGCGGACTCGCTCTTCGCCGAGCGCGCTCAGCTTCAGGCGCGGCATCTCGAGGCGATCGAAGCCGAGCTGCCGTATCCGTCCGAACACATGTCGTTGCTCGCGGGTGAGATCAAGGGCGTGCGCCGCCTGCGCGATGTGGCGCGGGCGTTCTTCGACGGGCAGGCTCTCGAAGCGACCGGGCCCGACCTTGGGTCGCCGAATGACCGGGAGGAGGCGACCAGCCTTCAGGACGTGAGGGCAAGGCTCGTTCCCGGCGGGGGCAGGCGGACGATCTTCTTCGCTGGCAAGGGAGGCGTCGGCAAGACCGTGGCGTCCTGCGTCACGGCGCTGTGGCTGGCCCGCGGAGGCCATCGAACTTTGCTGCTGACGACCGACCCGGCCGCGCACCTCGGCGACGTGCTCGGCCAGCCGGTCGGCGACGAGGCCGCGCCGGTCGAGGGGGCGCCGGGTCTTTGGGCCGCGAAGATCGACCCGAAGGCCACGGCGGACGCCTACAAGGCGCGCATCCTCGCCGACGCGCGCGAGCGCGGTCGCCCCGAGTCGGCGATCGCGGTGATGGCGGAGGAGCTCGAATCACCCTGCACCGAGGAGATCGCCGCATTCGACAGGTTCATCGAGCACGCATCCCAGGGCGACTGGGACGTCGTCGTGTTCGACACCGCACCGACCGGGCACACGCTGCGCCTCCTCGAGCTCCCCGTCGAGTGGAGCAAGCAGCTCGACGTGAAGGTCTTCGCCTCCGTGGACACCGTTGCGGCCGATGACGTCGCCAAGCAGCACTTCGGCGACGTCATCGACATGATGCGGGACCCGAGCCGCAGCACGTTCGTCTACGTGATGTATCCGGAGTCGACGCCGATCCTGGAGGCCCACCGGATGACGCAGGAGCTGCGCACGATCGGGATCGAGCCGGGGCTCGTGGTCGCGAACCTCGTCATCCCGGCCGACCAGGCCACCACCCCCTTCGCTCGAGCACGCCGCGCGATGCAGGAACGGTACCTGGCCGACATGCGCGAGCGGTTCCCCGTCCCGGTCCTCGAGATCCCGCTCCTTGCGTACGAGGTGAAGGGGCTTGAGCCCCTGGCGGAGCTCGGTGAGCAGACGCTCGGCGTGGAGGTGCTGAGGGTATGACCCAGAGCCGCCAGCCCGTGTCCGACATCATCGCCATGGAGTCGCCGAGGCGCGACCAGGTGGACCGTGCCGCCAGAGACTTCGCCGCAGCGATGGCGGAGACGCCCGAGTTCCGGGCGTTCGAGCAGGCCTACGTGCGGTTCCGCGACGATCGGCGGGCGCAGGAGGAGCTCCGGGCGTTCGAGGAGAAGCAACGCTCGCTGCAGGCTCTCTTGATGCTGAACGCGGTCGGCAACGAGGAAAGGGCCGAGCTCGAGCGGCTCCGCGAGGCGTGGCGCTCCGAGGATTCCGTGGTCGGCTACGTCGAGGCGCAAGCGGCGCTGTCCGCGCTCTGTCGGGCGACGGACCAGGTGTTGTCCGAGAAGCTCGGCCTGGGCTTCGCTCGGGTTTGCCGGCCGAGCTGTTGCGGCTGAGGAGGCCGACATGGACCCATACGCTTCGATCCCCACCGCGCTCCGGGCAGCGACGGAAGCGCTCGGCGAGTCGCTGTCGCGAACCGAGCCGATCGACGCGTTCCACCGGGCGCAGGCCCGGCTCGACACGGATGAGAGTGCCAAAGCGATCCTGGACCGGATCGTAGAGACCGAAGACAACCTCCGCCGGCGACAGGCCGAGGGAACCCTGACCAAGGCTGACATCGATCGGGTTCGAAACGCGCAACGCAAAGCGTCCTCGGATCCATCGATCACCGGATTCGGGGACGCCCACCAGGCGGTGGTCGCCTACCTGCCGGAGGTCAACGGAATGATCAGCGAGCTTCTCGGATGGGACTTCGCCGCGATGGCCGCGGCTCCGACGAGTTGCTGAGGAAGGAAGAGGGGTCGTCGCGATGCCGGTGTACGCGTACCGCTGCGAGGACTGCGCGGAACACTTCGAGGTCCGGGCCTCCTTCGCGGAGAAACAGGCAGGACTCGAACCCGTCTGTCCCGCATGCCTCGGACGGCGCGCCAAGCAGATCATGACGGCAGGGCTTCTGATCCGCAGTGGGCCACGGTCGAGCGCACCGTCCTCCGGTTGCGCTCCCGGCGCCGGCGCAGGGTGCTGCCCATGGTGATGACGATCCACGTTGAGATCGTCGGCGCGCCGGTGTCGTGCGGCACCGAGGTGAAGGACACGTGGCGAGAGCTGTCGGGTTGGATCGCTCGCCAGCTTCGGTGGCGTTACGGCGATGCCGTGCAGGTCGAGTATCACGACCTCTTCGATGTCGGCGGACCGACGATCCCGCCTGGCACCAGTCTGCCGCTGATCCTCATCAACGGGGAGGTCCTGACCAACGGCGGCAAGCTCTCATTGCCGCTCATCCGCCGCGCCGTAGAGGCGCTGGGAGCGAGCCCCGAGACTCCCAAGCTGGGCCGGATGTTGGCGGACACCTCGTAGCGGCGCTCCGACCCGACCAAGCCGAGACAGTCACCTCCATCCGCTCACGAGGGGATGCCGTTTCGCGGGCCCCTATCTCCTAACCCGTCTTCCATCTGATGGGCGGGTTGGGCGGCGCGCCCGGCGGTTCGCGAACTCGGACCGTATCGCCTGAGGTCTGCGGACGGAGCATCGCCTGGGCCTCGCGAGGGGTTCCGCTATGGTCTCGACATGCCGGTATGCCCCGTGTGCGGCGCCGGAAATCCGCCCGGCGCGAGGTTCTGCAACGCCTGCGGCGCCCGGCTCCCGGAGACGGCCCGAGCGACGCCCCAGCGCGCGGGTGAGCGTCGCATCGTGACGATGCTCTTCTCCGACGTTCGCGGATCGACCGCGATCGCGGAGGAGCTCGACGCCGAGGAGTGGACCGACGTGATGAACGCCGCCTACGAGCAGCTCATCGCGCCGATCTACCGATACGAGGGCACGGTCGCTCGACTCATGGGGGACGCGATCCTCGCCTTCTTCGGCGCCCCGACCGCGCACGAGGACGATCCGCAGCGCGCGGTGATGGCCGGGCTCGAGATCCTCGAGGGGATCGGCCCGCTCCGGGAACGCCTAGCCCGGGAACGAGGATTCGACCTGAACGTCCGCGTCGGCATCAACACCGGCCCCGTCGTGGTCGGCGACGTCGGGTCCGAGCTCCGCCAGGAGTACTCGGCGATGGGCGATGCCGTGAACGTCGCCGCCCGCATGGAGCAGACGGCGGAGCCGGGCACGGTGCAGATCACCGAGGAGACCCATCGGCTCGTCGAGGGGCTTTTCGACGTCGAGCCGCTCGGAGAGATCCGCGTGAAAGGGAAACGGAGGCCGCTGTCCACGTATCGGGTGCTCGCTCGTCTCGATGCGCCGTGGACGGTCCGGGCCACGAGCTCGCGTCGGGTTCCCCTGGTCGGTCGCGAGCCAGAGCTGTCCGCTGTCGAGGCGGCGCTCGAGGGCGTGGACGGAGGCCGCGGCTCGGTGCTGCTGATCTCCGGGGATCCGGGCATCGGCAAGAGCCGCCTGGTGGAGGAGGCGATCGCCCGGTGGGCTCGGCTCGGGTCCGAGGGGGACCGCGGGTCGGACGTGTGGCGCTGCGCGCCCTACGACGCGATGCAGCCCTACGCTCAGTACCGGAGGCTGATCCGTGAGCGGGGCGGGATCGGGGAGACCGATCCTCCCGAGGTGGCTCGGAAGAAGATCGCCGCGCTGATGGACGACTCGCCGGACGGATGGCAAGAGCGGAGCGAGCGGATCGCGCGGGCCCTCCTCGCGGTCGAGCTCCCGGACGAGCCGCCGCTCGAGGGGGAGGCGTTCCAGCGAGAGGCGATCGAGGTCGTGGTGCGTTCAACGCTCGCGCGGGCGGGACGCCGTCTCATCGTGTTCGAGGATCTGCACTGGTGCGACCACGCCTCGCTGGAGCTGGTCCGTGGGACGGTCCGGTTGGTCACCGACGCGCCGATCGCGATGCTCGTCACGTTCCGCCCGGATCGGGACGCGCCGTCGTGGGCGTTCCGGGACTGGGCGCTCCGCGAGCTTGAGGATCATCGAGTCCTCCTCGAGCTGGACCAGCTGTCGAGCGATCAGAGCAGCCGGCTGATCGACGAGATCCTCCCGGTCCACGGGATGCCCGACGACGTCCGAGGTCGCATCCTCGCCAAGACGGAGGGAAACCCGCTCTTCCTGCACGAGGTGGCCCGCGCGTTGATCGACCAGGGCGTCGCCCGACGCGACGACGACGGCTGGCGACTCGCGAGCGATGCCGCGAACGTGGCGATCCCCGACAGCATTCAGAGCCTGATCACCGTCGGTCTGGACCGCCTCTCCGAGGGAGCCCGCACGGCCCTGCAGGCCGCCGCCGTGATCGGCCGGAGCTTCGACGCGGACCTGCTGTGCGCGGTGGTCGGCGCGTCGGACATCGGCCCGGAGCTCGACGAGCTGACGGAGCGGGAGTTGATCCTCGCGGAGGCCGGCGGTCCCCGACGCGGGTACACGTTCCGCCACGCGCTGACCCAGGACGCGGCCTACGGCACGCTGCTCGTGAAGCGTCGCCGCGCGCTGCATCGCCGGGTCGCGCTGGCGCTGGAGGCGGCCGGGCAGGGGCGTCTCGAGGAGGTCGCGGCCCTGCTCACGAGGCACTTCTCCGAGGCCGGCGACGACGAGGCCACACTGAAGTACGCAGTCGTCGCGGGTGAGGCCGCCGCCCGCCTCTACGCGAACGAAGAGGCCGCGGCGCACGATCGCGTCGGCCTGGACGCGGCACTCCGGATCGGAGCGGAGCCCGCGCTCCTGCGCTCGCTCTTCGAGCGGCGGGGGAGCGCCCTCGAGCTGCTGGGACGGTACGACGACGCGATCGCCAACTACGAGGAGATGCTCGCCGTCGCGCGGGCCGCGAGCGAGGAGCGTATCCAACTCGCGGCGAGGACGGCGATCGCCGTCCTGTACGCGACGCACACGCCGAAGTTCGATCCCGAGCGCGGGCGCCGACTCGCCGAGGAGAACGTCGTGATGGCGCAACGCCTCGGCGACCGCGCCGCCGAGGCGCGGGCCCTCTGGAACATCGTCGTGGCGAGCGTCTTCGGCGGGGGAAGCCCATCACGCGCCGTCGAGGCCGGCGAGGCGTCGGTCGCGATCGCCCGCGAGCTCGGCTACCGGGAGCAGCTCGCGTTCACGCTGAATGACGTGAGTCGCGCGCACATGGCGGCCGGTGACTTCCCGACGGCCGCCGAACGGATCGCGGAAGCGGGAGAGCTCTGGGAAGGGCTCGACAACCGTCCGATGCTCGCCGACAACCTCGCGCTGCGGGGCGCGATGCACGCGTTGAAGGGGAACTACGCGGCCGCGCTCGCCGATGCCGAGCAGGCGTACGGGATCTCCGAGTCGATCGGCAACGCCTGGGGCCAATCGGTCGCGCTGCTCAGGGTCTACCGCGTCCAGACGATGCGGGGGGAGCTCGGGCCGGCGATCGGCTCGATCGAGCGGTGCGGCGAGTTCGGTGAGCGAGGAGGGTTCGCGTTGGCGGCGATCGCCACGCGATCGGATCTCGCGCGGGTGATCGCGTACCTCGGTGACGGGGATCGGGCGCTCGCCCTCGCCGACGAGGCGCTCGCGATCGCACGGGAACGGTTCGAACCGGGGACCCCCAACGCCCTTCTCGGCCGGGCCGACGCACTCATGACCCTGGGCAGGCACGAGGAAGCCGGAGCGGCTCTCGATGACGTCAGCCTCGCGATGATCCCCGAGCCGGAGCGCACGTTCCAACACGCCGTGTCGAGCGTCGAGCGATCCCGGTCGGCGCTGGCGTTGGGGGACCCGCACGGCGCGGTCGCGATCGCGCGTGCCCACCTGGATGAGCTTCGGTCGAGCACGGTCCGGGTCACGATGGCCTCGGCGCTCGTCGCCCTGTCCACCGCACTGGTCACCCTGGGCCGATACGACGACGCCGAACGCGAGCTGGGTCGGGCGCGCGAGCTGGCGGAGCGTCTCGGCGAGCGCACGGCACTCTGGGAGGCGCTCGCCCTGTCGGCGTCGCTCCACGCCCGTCGCGGAGACCTGGAGGAGGCCGCCGAGCTCCGCCGCCGAGCTCGGGACGTCGTGGAAGCGATCGCGGCCGGCCTGCCGGACCAAGACCTTCGCGGGCGATTCCTCGCGCGCGAGGACGTTCGGGCACTGACGCCTTGACGTGAGGCAGCGCCCTCGGCGGATATCATCCGAAGGACTCAGACGGCCCGACGGGATCAGCTCGGCGACGATACCCACGACGCGACGCAGGCGATCCGTGGTGGCGTGGTCCGGCATCCTCCAGCACCAGGTCTTCTCCATCAGTGGACTCCTTCCTCGGGTCCCCGACCGTCAGCCCGCTCGTTCTTGCAGCGGTCCGACGTGTGGAACTCGTTTGGCTTCTTGGTCCACCGTGGCGAGTACGCGTACAGCCCGCATGCACAGCGTGCGAAGGTCGGGAGCGCGGCGCGCTCGGCTGCCTGCCGATCGCGTTCCGCTTCGCGCGCGGTCTTCGCGGTGAGGCGGCGCTCACGGTCGGCGTTGGGAGTGGTCTTGTTCACGTGGCTCCGATCTCGAAGAGGGCGCGCAGGCGCGGGTTCGGCCAGTCGCGGTCCAACCCCCGCACGGGGTGGCGCGACGCCGCCGGTGATTAGCCGGACCGGGGCGGGTCCGCGGCCCCTTCGCTACCGGGCGGTCTTCCTCCCCGCCGCAGCGGGGTTGTCGATTGCGCTCTTTGCGAGCACCGCCACCGATATCGCCACGCTCGTTCCTTCGACGCTGCTGCTGACGATGGCGGGGCTTGCGCTGGTCGGCGCGCTCGCGCACGCCATGAAGGAGATCACGCAGGGACCCCTGGTGCTCGGCCCGATCTTCGCGTTCGCGATCGCGCTCTCGGACATCACGCTGCTCGGTCTCGGACCTTCTTCTGGTCCCTGGTCGGCGGCGCGGGCGTCTCCCTGCTGCTCGAGCGCGACGGCTGGCGGCGACTGCGAGCCGAGGCGATCGGAGAGGCGCGGGAGGGCAGGGGGGCGGCACCGGCCGACTGAGACCTCGGCATCGCGCGGAGCCGAGGCCCGCGATGGGCCCGAGGTCTACGCACAAGGAGCCTTGAGGGCGGATCGAGAGGGTGGCCGATCGTCTGTTGAGGGGGAGGAGGCGGTCTTCCATCTGATGGGATAGGCCATAGGCCGTTCAGGAATCGGAGCCTCTGTCCCATCCGATGCCAGAAGGATGGTGGGCTTCAGAGTCGGGGGTTCGCGTCCCAGTCGGCCCGGGCGGCCCCGCCGTGCCTGGTTCTGCTACCCGGCGTGGTGGGGAGGGGTGGCGTCGGCGTGCACCGGGGGCTCCCCGAGCGGCGCGACGTCGCCAGCGGCCGCCTGCCGGACGGCCTTCACGATGCCGTCGTAGCCGGTGCAGCGGCAGAGGTTGCCCGACAGGCCGATCCGGATCTCGTCGTCGGTTGGGTCGGGGTTCGCGCGGAGCAGGGCCGTCGCGGAGATCAGCATTCCAGGGGTGCAGAAGCCGCACTGCACGCCGAACTGCTGGAGGAACGCCCGCTGAAGCGGCCCGACCTCTTCGTCGCCGGCGAGCCCTTCGATCGTGGTGACGTCGCGGCCTTCCGCCTGCAACGCCAGGTACGAGCAGGAGTTCACCGGCTTGCCGTCGAGCAGCATCATGCAGGCGCCGCACTCGGAGTCGTCGCAGCCCTCCTTGGAGCCGGTGAGGCCGAGCTCGTCGCGAACCGCGCGCAGCAGGCTCACGTGGGGATCGAGCTCGACCGGGTAGCTCGTGCCGTTGACCGTCAGGGTTGTGGGGACCTTCATTCTCAGGGCTCCTAGTCGCCGAACGTAGCCTGGCTCGCGGGAATCTCGACCTCACCGCCGCGAGCACGGGTGAGCGCGCCAGTGATCGCCCGGCGCGCGATGACCTCGGCCATCGCCGAGCGGTAGTCGGCGGAGCCGCGGACGTCGCTGATCGGGGTCGAGGCGCTCGCGGTGGCGGCCGCGGCGGCGGCGATCGCCGCTTCTCCACCGTCGGTGCCGACCAACGCGGCTTCTGCCTCGGGGACGCGCCGGATCGTGGGCGCCAGGGCTGTGATCGCGATTCGGGCGTCGGTGACGCCGTCGTCGCCGACCGTCACGACCGCCGTCGCGCCGACCACCGCGATCTCCATCTGCCGGCGGTACTCGAGCCGCACGTAGCACGAGCCAGTTCCCGCCGTGGGGATGGGGATCGTCACGGCCGTCAGCAGCTCGCTCGGCGTGGCTGAAGTCGTGCCTGGCCCCGTCCACAGGTCGGCGAGACCGAGCGTGCGCTCCCCCGCGCCCGAGCGGAGCGTGACCGAGGCGTCGAGGCAGAGCAGGGGGCCGCCGGTGTCCATCGCCGGGGAGGCGTTCATCACGTTGCCGCCGATCGTCCCCTGCGCGCGGGTCGCGTGCGAGCCCACGATCGCACTCGCGTCGGCCAGCGCGGTCAGCTGCTGGCGCACCGTCGTATCGGACACGAGCGCCTCGTGCGTCACGAGCGTGCCCAGGACGAGCGCCTTGCCGTCGTGGCGAATGCCGTCGAGCCCGTCGATGCGGTCGATCGCCACGATGGCATCCGGCAGCGGCGCCTTGCCCTGGCGCGCGCCGACCACCAGGTCGGTGCCGCCGGCGACCGGACGCGCGCCGGCGCCGATGGCGGCGAGCGCCTCCTCGACCGAGGCGGCCGAGGTGAAGGTGCGGCTCACGTGCCCGCCTTTCGCCGCGCTTCCCAGACGCGCTCGGGCGTCATCGGCAGTTGCCGCACCTGGCCGCCGAGCACCTTGGTGATCGCGTTCGCGATCGCCCCGGCGGTCGGTATCAGCGGCGGCTCGCCGACGCCCTTGGAGCCGCGAGGGCCGACCGAGTCGTACTCGATCCACTCGACCTCGATCTCCGGGGCGTCCGAGCAGGTGACCAGCTTGTAGTCGAGCAGGTGCGGGTTCCGCTGGTGGCCCTCGTCGTCGAGCATCGTGCCCTCGGAGAGCGCGAGGCCGACGCCCATCACCACGCCGCCGTAGACCTGGCCGTCGGCGCCGGCCTTGTTGAGGATCCGGCCCGAGTCGTGTGCCGCGGCGACGCGCAGCACGCGGACGACGCCCGTCTCACGGTCGACCTTGACGTGGGCCGCCTGCGTGATGAGCTGCGGCGCGAGGAACGTCTCGTTGCCGAGGCGCCCGACGCAGCCGCCGGTGTCGCCGGTCGGGGCCTCCGGCACCTCGCCGGAACCCTTCCCGTGGACGGTGCCGATCTCGCCGACGAGGTCGGCGATCGCGACCGAGCGGTCGGGCGAACCCTTGACGCGCGCGGTGCCGTCGGCGAGCTCGATGTCGCCGCGGTCGGCCTCGAGCTGGTCGGCGGCCGGCGGCGAGCAGCTGCTCGCGCACCTCGGCCGCCGCAGCCAGGATCGCGCGGCCGCTGTTGAACGTCGTCTGCGAGCTGCAGGAGCCCATGTCCCACGGCGCGACGTCGGTGTCCTGGTACAGGATCGAGACGTCCTTCGGATCGATCCCGAGCTCCTGGCCGACGAACACCGGCATCGCCATGACGGCGCCGCTGCCGTTCTCCTGTGCACCGGTGAGCGACCGTCGCGCTCCCGTCGCCGTTCATCTGGATGTAGGCGCCCGAGGGGCCGGCCATGCACGGCCACCAGCCGGTGGCGACGCCGATCGCCTCGTCCTCGGGCAGGTCGGCGTCGTCGTAGCCGATCATCTCGACGGCCGTCTCGAGCGTGTCGCGCACGCCCACCTTGTCGAACACCTGGCGGGTCGGGCCCTCGGCGCCCTCCTCGATGAGCGTGCGGCGGCGGAGCTCGACGGGGTCCATCCCGATCGCGCGGGCGACCTCGTCCATGTGCTGCTCGAGGCCCCAGCAGACCTGCGGCGCGGTCGGCGCGCGCACCGACCCGGAGGGCTGGTTGTTGGTGTAGTTCAGATAGGACTCCACGTGGATGGCGTCGATGATGTACGGGCCGCACGCGTGCATCGCCGCCATCTGCCCGAGAAACCCGCCCTCGCCGCAGTACGCGCCCTTGTCGAGGACGAGCCGCGCCTTGCGGGCGACGATCCGTCCGTCGCGCATCGCGCCGGTCTCGAACTCCATGACGATGCCCTCGCGGCGCTGAGCGATCGCGCGGAACTCCTCCTCGCGGGAGAACACGAGCTTGACCGGTCGCTTGGCGGCGCGCGCGAGCGCCGCGACCTGGCCCTCGAAGTGCAGATCGCACTTGGCGCCGAAGCCCCCGCCGAGAAGCGGCACGATCACGCGGACGTCGGCCTCGGGCACCTGCAGGGTCTGGGCCACACCGGCGCGCGCCGCGTAGGGCACCTGCGTCGAGGACCAGATGGTGACCTTGTCGCCCTGCCACTGCGCGATGACGGCGCGCGGCTCGATCGGGACGCCCTGCGACGCGTCGGAGACATAGCGGCCCTTGACGACGACGTCGGCGGTCGCCATCGCGGCGTCGGCGTCGCCCTTGACGATGGTGTGATACGCCATCGTGTTGCCGTTCGCGACGATGTTGTCGTCCTTGTCGTAGGACGCGAGATCGGGATGGATGAGCGGCGCGCCCGGCTCCATCGACTTCTCGAAGTCGGCGATCGCGGGCAGCGGCTCGTAGTGGATCTCGATCAGGCGGGCGGCCTCGGCAGCGATCTCGGGCGTGAGCGCCGCGACACCGGCGACGATCTCGCCTTCGAAGCGCACGACGTCCTTGGCGAACAGGTATCGATCCTGCACGAAGGAGCCGAAGCGCACGTCGGGCAGCTGGTCCTGCGTCACGATCGCGACGACGCCGGGCAGGGCGCTCGCCTTCGAGGTGTCGATGCCCAGGATGCGCGCGTGCGAGTGGTCCGCGTAGCGGAACTTCGCGTGCGCCATGCCGGTGAGATTCAGGTCGGCCGTGTACCGGCCGGTGCCCGTGACCTTCTCCTTGCCGTCCGGACGAATGAAGCCCGGCGCGGTCTCGACGGCTGCCACTCGGAGGCCCTCCTTCCGCTCGTCGCGCATCCTACGGTGCGAGCGGCCCGAGGGGCCAACGGCCCAGCGCCTCTTCGTCCTGGACCGCGGAGGCGGCTTCCTGGAGTTAGCTCGGCTCGGACGATGTCGTGGAGGTCGGGGGGTACCCGCAGAGCGCCGTGCCGGTGGTTCGCCTGGTGCGTGGCGGTCGGATCGTCGCCACAGTCTCGTATCGGAGAGCAGATGGTGATGGTTGGTTGGAGACACGTTCTCGATGTGTGAGGAGCTCGCCCAGCCAGCATGACCCAGGAGCATTCGCTGCCACCCTGAGGTGTCCGAGTGTCGCTTCGTGACGCAAACCGACATCCAGACCAGATCTCTTAGATACCCCTTCTCGTTTGTTGCCGGATTGGCCCTGACGGCGGCCTCACGCGCCCTGGCGCAGGCAGCCAACCGGGACACGATTCGGACTACCCGCCCTCCGAGGCTGAACGGCTTGCGTTGCGAAGTTGCCGCGACGGAAGATGCGGGTATGCAGACCCGCCAGGCGACGCGCGCCCGCAGCCCGGCGTTGACGAACGTGCTCGGACCAGCCTTCGCAACGGGCCGCTCGCCTCTGTGGCGGAGTGGGATTCGGGCCACGCGGAGGTCTCCCAGTTCATCGAGATGCGATGGCGCGACCCGTCAGGAGCGTCTACCTGCAGGCGGATGGAGGAGGGAGGGTCGTGACAGGCAGGGGTCCGGTCGCTGAGCTCGATGCCCGGTTTGGTGATGATGGCGCGGAGCCGACGCCGTGGCCGGCGGTAGTGCGGGTGCTTGAGGAAGCCGAGTTGTTCTGGATTTCCACGGTCCGTGCCGGGGGAAGGCCGCACGTCACGCCGCTTCCTGCGGTGTGGCAGGACGGTGCGCTTCATTTCTGTACGGGTGCGGGCGAGCAGAAGGCCGTCAATCTGGCGAAGAACAGCTGGTGCACGCTCACCACTGGGAACAACCTGTGGAAGACCGGGCTGGATGTTGTGGTGGAAGGCCGTGCCGAGCGCGTGGTTGATGAGGCCCGCCTGCAACGCCTGGCGGCGGCGTGGGAGTCGAAGTATCAGGGGGACTGGCACTTCGATGTCGCCGATGGCGCATTTCAAAGCGAGAGCGGCGAGGCGCTGGTCTTCGAGGTCGCACCCACCAAGGTCCTGGCGTTCGCCAAGGGCAGATTCGCTCAGACTCGCTACCGATTCTGACAGCACCGCCCACGGCAACCTCACCCACAGCGAGTTCGTGACTCCAAGGGACGTGGCAGGGGCAAGTCCTATTCGACAGACGCGGGTCCCGGAACTGACGCAAGACCTGGTGCCAAACCTGGACTTGCGCCCCAGCTTGTGCTGCCGCTTTCTGTGCACCGAGTCATCCCGATGAGAAGCTCGCGTCGTGGACCCGAACATCCGCCCATATGACGACGCAGACCGTCCCGGTGTGGTCGGACTCTCCCTTCGCGCTTGGGCTCCGGTGTTCCTCTCCGAGAGAGATGTGTTGGGGGACGAGATCTTCAAGCTCCTGAACGGCGACGACTGGCGGCGTCGGCAACAGCGGGACGTCGAGAAGGTGCTGCTGATGAGAAGACAGAGGTCTGGGTCGCCGAGATAGCCGGGCAAGTCGTTGGATTCGTCGCGGCGTTCCTCAGGGTCGACGAAGACATGGGCGAGGTCTACATGCTTGCGGTTGACCCTGATTCTCAGAACCATGGGCTCGGCTCGCAGCTGACAGAAGTGGCGACCAACTGGATACGCCAGGCGGGGCTACCGCTCGCTGTCGTCTCGACGGGCGGAGATGTTGGTCACGCTCCGGCTCGCCGTACATACGAGAAGGCTGGCTACACGGCGTGGCCATCGATGCTCTTCTTCAAGGTGCTTTAGAGCTCTCGCGCCTGGCGCGTGTCAGTGGCCAAAACTTGCCACGCGCCCCGGCGCGTTCGGCCACGTTCGGGGAACGCCCAAGTAAGACAACCCTCGCGTATACGAGCTTTTCCCTCCCGGTGTGTTCGACCCTAGGCTGTCGATACCGGAGTCCGACGCTGCACAGCGGATTGACGAGTTCTGCGGAGGGAGAACGCACGATGGGGAAGAAGGCACGCAAGGGCATCACGGCCAAAGAGCCGCCCGTGCCGACGGACAGCCACGCCGAGATCGAGGACTGGATGATCAGGCTCGTGATGCCGGAAATGCATCCCATCGTCGAGCGGCTGGACGAATTGATCCGCGAGACGATCCCGGGGCTCCAGTACGCCATCAAATGGAAGCAGGCGTACTACGGGTTGCCAGACCTCGGGTGGATCATCGAGATGGCCGCCTACGCCGTCTCCGTGAATGTCTCCTTCCTCGGCGGCGCGGACTTTGACCCTCCTCCTCCGCTTGGAACCACGGATCGGCGCCGCTACGTCAAGCTCACGACCCTGGCGGAGGCGCAGCGACCGGAGATGCACACGTGGATCGAACAAGCGGGGCGCGTGCCGGGTTGGAAATGAGGGTCCACGGGCCGACGACACGCACCGACCCAAGTCCCGGCGCGTGCTGGCGCCCCGACGCGCTCTCAGCAATCGAACACCGACCAGCAGATGTCGTTCCGCAACCGCTGGTCATCGAGTACGAGCTCGCGAATCGCCTCCGGGAGCTGGTCGCGCTGCCACCGGCACTCAAGTCGCCCTGCGCTCTCGCCCTCTCCTTCCGGCGCGGCGGCACGTGCGGCCTTGATCGCATAGGCGGCCGCACCGAGCTCGTGCGCCGCGACGTGTGCGACGACCGCCGCCTGGCCGGCGGCGTACGCGGCATGGCGTGGCGCCCCACTCAGATCTCTGGCCGCGGCCATCGCATAGCCTCCTGCCGAGCGTGCCTCGGTCATGGTGATCTCGCGGCGCGCCCAGGCCCGCCCGAGTTCGATCGCGCGACGCGGTCGCGGGTCCTCAGGCCGAGCCGAGTCGAAGAGGCCCAGGACGTGTTCCGCGCACGATGCCGCCCACAGGGCGAGGAGATGGTGATCCGAATCGGTGAGGGTCCCACCGCGGCGGATCGTCACGAAACGAGGGTCGCGGATCTTCGGGAGGATGATGCCCAGCACCCCTTCTGCTCGCATCTGCCCTCCCGGGAGCCGCTGCGGGTCACAGGCGAGGCCACGGATTGGCAGGGGCGCTCCCCCGAAGCGCTCAAAGCCATGAAGGACGGTCTTGAGCGACTCAGGCGACTTGGTGTTGAGCCCATCGCCGACTGGTGCATGCCTAAACGTGCCACGCGCCCCGGCGCGAGAGGTCGGCGCGGCCAGAATTTCTACGTGTGCTGCTTTGGGGCTTAAGGTCGGCGACCGCGTGAGCCTCTGTGGGGGCATACGGCGCACTCAACCCAGGCTGTTCCCATGTCGCTCGGCGCGTCCTGTGGCCCAAGGTTGGGCGCCGGTTGTCCAAGGAGACGCTCCGCCGCGGGCTTCCGTCCACGCGCACTGCGAGAAGTCGCCGCGCTCGTCGACTAGGCTCTATCACCGATGACGGTGACCGGAAAGGGGGTATCGTCGGAGGAGCGGCGGGCCGAGACGGCCGACGGCTCTTGGATGCTGTGGACCTCCCTCGGGATCAGCGGGATCTGGGTCGCCGTCGTGTTGATCAGCGTGTTTGCCCCCGATCTCGTGTCGGGCTCCGAGCATGAGCACCTCCCCGTCGCCGCGTTCGGCACCTGGTTCTGGGGCGGGATCGGGACGGCGATCCTCTTGTGGGCCATGGGCAAGCTCCGCGGCGACGCCACCTGGCGATCCACCTGGATCGGGCTCTCCGTCGTCACGCTGGTTCTGTGGGGCCTCGCGACGATCCTCAGCATCACCCTGCCCGTCGTTGAGACCGGCAGCGACCCGACCGAGCTGCCGATGGCGGCGTTCTTCGCCCCGGCTGCCGCGGCCGTGCTCACGGGACTGGCCGGGGTCGTCACCAGCGTGTTCCGTCGAGGACCGGAGCGCACGTAGTCGCGGACACGAGAGCGGGCGCTTCGGGTTCCAGGCTGACCTCGACGACGAGCTGCTCGGCTGAGCCGCCATAACGTGTCACGCGCCCCGGCGCGCGAAGCAGGCGTGTCCGTGGCCGTTCCGGAATCTCTGCGCGGTCACAAAGGGTCGTATCCTCCGCAGCCGTGAGCGCCGGCGCCGAGCGGTTAGGCAATCGAAAGTGTTCGGTGTGTCGGCGGCCGTCTGGCCTCAAGCAATATTGCCCGATCTGCGACGGCCTGCTCCGGCGCACTCGCAAGGGCAGAGGCCGAACATGGCCGCTCGTCGGGACGCACTTCACGAACAGTGGAACGAGGACCTACAGGCGTTCACCTGGACACGGCGGGGCGCCGCCCGCTGCGGGAGCTGCGCCGCGCGCTCACGCCGAAGGGCACGCTCGTGATCGTCGGAGGCGACGGCGGCGGGAACTGGACTGGTGGCTTCCTCCGTGGGATCCTCCGCGGCCCGATCGTGTCGATGTTCGTCGGCCAGACGCTCGGCGGCTTCACCAACAAGACGACCAGGGAGGACCTGCAGGCGTTCTCCGAGCTCATCGAGGCCGGCGAGGTGACGCCGGTCGTCGACCGGACCTTCGACCTGGTCGAGTCCCCCGACGCGGTTCGGTACCTCGCCGAGGGCCACCCGGCCGGCAAGATCGTCGTCACGGTGTCAGGGCCCGTGCGCTACGGCGCAATCGCCGGCCCGAACCACGTGGTGAGCGCGTCGGCGAGCCCCTGGGTTCCGCCTTCTCCCACCCACGCCACGTAGCCGTCGGGCCGGATCATTACGGCGGTGGGAGCGGTGACCTCCTCGAGCACGGGTAGCTCCCACGTCCCGTCGTATCCGGCGTCGACCAGCCGAACCCGATCCGCCGGGGCGATGTCGAGGCCGCCGGGCTCGCCTAGGTTGAGCAGCACGGGCCGCGCATCGTGCAGCAGGGTGTAGACCCGAACGGGACCGTCGGCGGTGGCAAGGTCGAGATCGGGCATGCGGCGCCCGAGCAGGGGGTGTCCCTCGCCGAGGTCGTAGTGGACGCCCAGGCCGGACATCTCCGCGGCCAGGCGCCTCCGAGGCTCGTCCATCCCCAGGAGCTCGGTCACGATGATGCCCAAGGCCTTCGTGCGGTCGTCCTGGCGGCGGAGCGCGATCTGCGCCATCGTGTTCTGCAGCACGCGGGCGGCGACCGGATGGCGCTCGGCGTGGTACGTGTCCAGGAGGCGTTCGGGCGACATCCCGTCGACCACCTGGGCCAGCTTCCACCCAAGGTTCACCGCGTCCTGCACGCCGATGTTCAGACCCTGGCCGCCGACCGGGTAGTGCACGTGCGCGGCGTCGCCGGCCAGCAGCACCCGTCGCTCGCGGTAGGCCGCGGCCTGCCGCGCCATGTCGGTGAATCGTGAGATCCAGGTGGGACTGTGGACCCCGTAGTCGGTTCCGTATACCGCGATAAGCCTCTCGCTGAGGTCGCGCAGGGTGGGTTCGGTCGCGGCTCCGACGTGCGCTTCGGTCACCATGACGCGAACCGGGCCGCTGTCCTTGTAGATGATCTCGCCGTCTCGGATCTCGTACTCCACCCGGCCGAAGCCATGGATGCCGACGTCGTCGGTGTGGATGCCCCACTCCGGCTCTTCGGCCAGCTCGACCTCGGCGATCAGGTTGCTCGTCGTCGGGTCCCACCCAGGGAACTCGATGCCGGCCGACCGGCGGATCAGGCTGCGTCCCCCGTCGCAACCAACGAGATAGTCCGCCCGGACCGACCGGCCGTCGGACAGCTCGACCTCGACGCGGGTGTCGTCCTGGGCGAAACCGGTCACCTCGGTGTCGTAGTCGATCGGCACGTTGAGCTCGCGGACCCAGCCGGCCAGGATGCGCTCGATGTGGTTCTGCCACAGCCCGAGCCCGTATGGGTGCCGGGTGGGGAAGTCGCTGATGTCCAGGCTGACGCCGCCGAACCCCGCGACCTGCGCCACCTGCCCCTCCGCGAGGAACCGGTCCGCGATCCCGCGCTGATCGAGGACCTCGATCGTGCGCGCGTGCAGGCCGCCCGCGCGCGAGCCGGGCAGGTCCTGGCTGGGACGACGCTCGACGACGGCGACGTCGACGCCGGCCAACGCCAGCTCGCCCGCCAGCATCAGCCCTGTCGGACCGCCTCCGGCGATCACCACCGCGCGCTCGGTCACCGACATCGCGCACCTCCCGTCCTGTGGATTCCGTCACTCGGCCGGCGATTCTGCGGCACGACCCGGGTCTTGCCGCAAGCCCCCGGGTGCGCTATACGTTGAGAGTGGCAAGGAGTGGGTACCCTCCTTCGCCGCCTGATGTACGACGAGTGACCGGGCTCACGCGTCCGGCTTCCCCGACTTAGTCCTACCTCGTCGGGAAGGCCTGGCGCTCCTGGTGCCACTCGTTCGCCGCGCGCTCCACATCCAGAATGGAGATATCAAGTCGCAGATAGAAGGGTTCGTCGTGGCTGCGCTCGGGATGCGCCGCGGCATTGAAGGCGACTTCGATCACGCATCTCTCGTCCCCGCGTTCGGCGAGTCGGAGCGCGAGCTCCTGTTCCAAGAAACCAAGCACAGGGTGGATGCGATCTGCCCTATTGAAGTAGTCCCATCCGCGCGAGCTCACATAGCCGTCGGCGACGCCCCGGAGCCACCGCTCGACCTCCGGCAGGTCCTTCGCCAGCATGCAGGGGTCGTCGAAGGACCAGGTGCGCCCATCGGAGAGCCGAACCACACCTCGAACCACGATCCAATTCGCGTCACCGAGCATGTCCCCATCGGGTGTCGCTCCAGGAAACTGGTACCGCAGCGGGGAGATGCTGAACTCATCGCCGTTGCTCGAGTTGAACTTCATAGCCCCTCCGCGGGCAGACCGTTACCATCGTAGTCTCACCGGCCGGTCTTCCTTCGGCGGATATACGTTGCCGCAGCGTGACCGGCGTCACGCGCCCGGGCTTGGCCGCCTTCCGAGCCCCCCCAGGTAGCAGCACAGGCGCGTTGAGTTTCGCTCTCTTCTGGCAGCTCACTCCGGCGACACATGGGTCAGCGTCGGTTGGAGGCTTTCCCGCGATGCGCCAGGGAAGAACCGGGTGCGCAGCGCCTCCTGCGAGGTGATGTCCTTCGGACGAGGCGGCCTGCCGTGACGTCATAGATCACGGCGAAGGGATCAGCGCTTCCGCTGGGAATGCATCGACCGGGTATCGTTTCGCCAGCCAGGTCTTCGATGTGGCGCCGATCGTCGTAGAAACCGCCGCCACCATGGATCGGTTCGCCGAGTCGGGCGATTGGTTCGCCATCCGGCCCGATGAGCGCACCGTCGGAGAGGCCGAGGCCATATTCCCAGACGGGGAGGGTTCGTTCGCCAAACGATTCGATCAGGACACACCCGTCGTCCTCGACCAGAATCCCCTGGACGATCGCCGTCGGGATCGCTCCTTCGGCCGACCAAGTCGGGAAGAAGACCCCGTGATCAGCCGGGGGGTCCGACCCGCACCCGACGAACAACAGGGCGATCACCAGGACAAACCGGCGCACGTTTTCGACCGTAGCACCGAGGACCCTGGTAGACGCCTCGGTCGGGATCGAGAGCACGGTCTTACGAAGTGCTTCATGACGGCCTGCCCGCTTGCGATAGCCTCCCAGTCGCATGCGACTGGTCCGCTTCCGCTTCGGCGACCGCATCGCCACCGGCGCCGCCGATTTCGACTCGGACGTGATCCGCGTTCTGCGGGGGACCTTCTTCGAGGACCCGGTCCCGACGGGGGAGGAGGTGCCGCTCGACGACGTTCGGCTCCTGGCGCCCGTCCTACCCTCCAAGCTCGTCTGCGTGGGGAAGAACTACCCGGCGCACGCGGCGGAGTTCGGGCTCGAGATGCCCGAGGAGCCGTTGCTGTTCCTGAAGCCCTCGACCGCCGTGATCGGACCCCACGACCCGATCCGCCTCCTGCCGATCAGCCGGCGCGTGGACTACGAGGGCGAGCTCGCGGTCGTGATCGGCGCCCTAGCGCGCAACGTGCGAAGCGAGGAGGCGTATCGCGTGATCCTCGGCTACACCTGCGCGAACGACGTGACGCTGCGCGACCTCCAGCACGAGAACGATCAGTGGACCCGCGCAAAGGGCTTCGACGGGTCCTGCCCGCTCGGCCCCTGGATCGAGACCGACCTGGACCCGACTGACGTCCGCGTCGAGACGCGCCTGAACGGCGAGGTGCGGCAGGGCGCGCAGACGGCGGACATGGCCTTCGGCGTCGCCACGCTGATCGAGTACGTCACGGCGTTCATGACGCTGCTTCCCGGCGACGTGCTCTTGACCGGGACCCCCGAGGGCGTCGGGAAGCTCTCGGCCGGCGACGTCGTCGAGGTCGAGGTCGACGGGATCGGGACGCTCAGCAATCCGGTCGAGGCGGCGTCGTGACCGAGGTCCGGTGCCGGTTCGCGCCGGCGCCGAGCGGGTCGCTGCACGTCGGGAACGCGCGAACCGGGCTGTTCTCGTGGGCGTTCGCGCGGCACCACGGCGGGGCGTTCATCCTGCGGATCGAGGACACGGACGCGAGCCGGGTCACCGAGGAGGCCTTCCACGGGGTCATGGACTCCCTTCGCTGGCTCGGGATCGACTGGGACGAGGGCCCCGACGTCGGCGGGCCGCACGGGCCCTATCGTCAGTCGCAACGGATGGACGTGTATCGCGAGACGACCGAGAAGCTCCTCGCGCAGGGCGACGCGTATCCGTGCTTCTGCACGGAGGAGGAGCTCGAGGGGCGGCGGCGGGCCGCGCTCGCGCACGGCGCGCCGCCCGGCAACGACCGCTGCCGCGACCTCACGCCGGACGAGCGCGCCGCGTTCGAGGCCGAGGGCCGCCCCCACGCCGTTCGCTTTCGCATGCCCGAGCGCGAGTGGGTCACCCACGACCTCGTCAAGGACGAGGTCCGATGGGCGCCGGGGCACCTGAAGGACTTCGTGCTGATGCGTTCGGACGGTTCGCCGGTGTTCCTACTGGCGGTCGCCGTCGACGACCTGCTGATGGGCGTGACCCACGTGATCCGCGGTGACGACCTGCTCGACAGCGCCCCTCGGAACGCGGCGGTGATCGAGGCGCTCGGGGGCACGCCGCCGGCCTACGCACATGTGCCCCAGGTGAACGGCGCCGACGGCAAGCCGCTGTCCAAGCGCCACGGCTCGACCAGCGTCGAGGCCTTCCGCGAACAGGGGATCCTGCCCGAGGCGCTGATGAACTACCTCGCGCTGCTCGGCTGGTCGAAGGACGCCGAGACCACGTTCCTCTCCAGGGACGAGCTCGTCGAGGCGTTCGAGATCGAGCGCGTGTCGAAGAACCCGGCGCGCTTCGACACGGAGAAGCTCGAGTGGATGAACAACCACTACATCCAGCGGCTCGAGGACGACGACCTCGCGGCGCGGTGCCTGCACTTCCTGTCGGTCGCCGGGCTCTCGCCCGAGCCCGCCCTGCTGCGGCGGGCGATGCCGCTGGTGCGCGAGCGGATGAAGCACCTCACCGAGTGCGTCACCCTTCTGCGGTTCCTGTTCTCCGACGACCTCGAGCCGGACGAGCGGGCGCTCGCCGAGATCGCGAAGGCCCCGCCCGGCTACCTCGCGTGGGTTGCCGACGGCCTCGAAGGCCTCGAGCCCTGGACGGCCGAGGTCATCATGGGGCGCCTCGACGAGCTGGCGGCGGCCTCGAACCTGAACCGCCGCAAGGGGTTCGCCCCCGTGCGGGCAGCGGTCACGGGCTCGACCGTCTCGCCGCCGCTCCCGGAGTCGCTCGAGCTCCTCGGGCGCGAGCGGACGCTCGAGCGCCTACGCCGGGTCTCGTGAGGCGTTTCGCAATCCTCGCCTTGGCTCTCGGCGTCCTGCTCTCCGGGGCCCCGGCGTCGGCCGGCGGCCCGCCGGACGCGCGCGACGTTCGGCCCGAGATCGTGTGGAAGAAGGTCCCGTTCGGCGCCAAGCGGAAGCGGCAGATGGCCGCGTACTCCCTTCGACACTACGGCGAGCGCGCGTGGCGGCTTGTCGACCCGCGGGTGATCGTCGAGCATTACACGGACGGAACGTCGTTCGACTCGGCGTGGAACCACTTCGCCGCCAACGGCTCCCACCTCGGCGAGAAGCCCGGCGTCTGCGCCCACTTCCTGATCGACACCGACGGCAGGATCTTCCAGCTGGTGCACCTGGGCGTCCGGTGCCGCCACGCGATCGGGATGAACTGGACCGCGATCGGGATCGAGCACGTGGGGACGAGCGCGGACGCCATCCTCGACGACGCCGACATGATGCGGGCCTCGCTCCGGCTGACGGCGTGGCTGATGCTCCGCTACGGGATCAACGTCGGCAACGTGATCGGCCATGCCGAGACCCTGCGGAGCCCGTACCACCACGAGCTCTACGACGATTGGGCCTGCTCGACGCACGCCGACTGGAACCGCGGCGAGATGCGCGTCTACCGCAAGCGGCTGAAGAAGACGGCCGACAGGCTCGGGGTGCCGATCGGCGCCGGCCCGCAGCGGGTCGACTCCGGCTGCTGACGTGACGCTCGCGTTCGACCCGACCGATCCGGCGTTCGTCGCCGACCCGTACCCGACGTACGAACGGCTTCGTGCCGAGGCGCCGATCCTGCTCCACGAGCCCAGCGGCCTCCGGTTCGTGTCGCGCTTCGCCGACGTCGACGCGGCGCTCCGCGACCGCAGGTTCGGTCGCGTGTTCGTGCCGCGCGAGCCGCTCGAGGCGATGCGGCCGTTCAACCTGCTGAACGAGCACTCGCTGTTCGACACGGAGCCGCCCGAGCACACGCGACTGCGCGGCCTCGTCTCCAGGGTCTTCACGCCTCGACGCGTCGAGGCGCTCCGCCCGATCGTGCGGGCGATGGCCGAGGACCGGGTCCGCGCAGGCGTTCGCGACCTGGTCGCCGACCTCGCCGAGCCGATCCCGGTCGCCGTGATCGCCGAGCTCCTCGGGGTTCCCGAGCCCGACCGCCACCGGCTCCGTCCCTGGTCGCGCGCGATCGTCGCGATGTACGAGCTCGGGCCGGGCGACGAGGTCGCCCGGGAGGCGGTCCGCGCGAGCGTCGAGTTCCGCGACTCCCTGCTCGCGCTGGCGGAGGCCCGCCGCCGGGCCCCCGGGCAGGACCTGGTGAGCGGGCTCGTCGAGGTCGGCCTGTCCGACGACGAGCTCGTCGCGACCTGCGTGCTCCTGCTGAACGCGGGACACGAGGCCACCGTGAACGCGCTCGGCAACGGCGTCCTGGCGCTGCTCGAACGCCGGCACGAGTGGGAGCGGCTCGTCGGCGAGCCCTCGCTCGTGCCGAACGCGGTCGAGGAGCTCCTGCGGTTCGACACGCCGCTCCAGCTGTTCCAACGGACGGCGCTCGCGGACGCCGAGGCCGGCGGCCTCGACGTGCCGGCGGGGGAGCGGGTCGCGCTCCTGTTGGGCTCGGCGAACCGCGACCCCGACGTCTTCCCGGAGCCGGGCCGGCTCGACGTCGCGCGGTCGCCGAACCCGCATCTGGGGTTCGGCGCCGGGATCCACTTCTGCCTCGGGGCGCCGCTCGCCCGCGTCGAGCTCCAGGAGGAGCTCCGGGCGCTCGTTCGCCTCGCGCCCACGCTCGAGCTCGCGGCCGACCCGATCCGAAAACCCGGCCACGTGATCCGCGGGCTCGAGCGACTCGACGTCTCGCCCTAACCCCGAAGCGCGGCCCGAAGTGCGGCCGCCGCCTCCTCCGGCGGGACGGTGTTGATGCTCATCGCCGAGCCCATCTCGAACCCGGCCGGCGTGGACAGCTTCGGCACGAGCTTCAGGTGCCAGTGGAACACCATCTCCGCGTGGCCCCCGTCGGACGGCGCGGAGTACATGACGAGGTTGAAGTCGGGGTCGCCGCAGGCGCGCCGAACGGCCGCCAGCGTCCGGACCAGGACCCCGGCGAGGTCGTCGACCTCCTCATCGGCCAGGTCGCCGAACGACCCCTGGTGGAACATCGGCGCGATCCAGGTCTCGTAGGGCGAATTCGCCGCCCAGGGCTCGAACGCCACGAAGCTTCCGTACTCCTCGACGACGCGGACCTCGGCCGCCCGCTCGGCGGCGATCACGTCGTCGTACACGCACGAGCCGTTCTCGTCGTAGTAGCGGGTGGCGACGTCCATACGGCGAAAGAGTCGGGGCAGGAACACGGGCGTGGCGACGATCTGCGAGTGCGCGTGGACGAGCGAGGTCCCGGCCAGCCGCCCGAAGTTCTTGAAGACGATCACGGCCCGGACGTGGGGGAGCGCGATCAGGTCGCGGTATCGCTCCCGCCAAGCCCACACCACCCGCGTGACCTGCTCCTGGCCCATCTCGTCCATCCGCGCGTCGTGGCGCGGTGTCTCGACGACCACCTCGTGACTGCCGATCCCGGACATCTCGCGGAACAGGTGCTCGCCGCGGCGGCTCACCGAGCCGTCGCCCGACAGGGCCGCGAACATGTTCGGTACCACGCGCACGAACCAGGTCTGTCCATCCGGCGTGCGCGAGACCTCCGGCGGCGTCTGATCCTCGTTGCCCGGGCAGAACGGGCACGTCGGGTCGTGCTCGGCGAGCGTCGGCCGCGGCACCACCACCGGGTCATGCGGCCGGTCGGCCCGTCGCGGTGCGAGGATCGACCACTGACGCGTGGTCGGATCCTGCCGAAGCGTGGACACGGCTCGGAGGCTAGCGGACCGGCGAGGCGGGCCCGCGGACTCAGTCCTCGGGCGTCTTCGGCGACAGCGCCCGGCCGATGAGCGCCACGGCGCCCGCCATCAGCAGCAGGAAGAGCGTGACCGTCATCACGAGCCCGGTGAGGAACACCGCGACGCTCATCGTGTCCGAGGAGAAGTCGGAGCCGATGATCAGGGCGTAGACGTTCGCGAACAGGTAGTAGGTCGGGACGATCAGCGCCGGGAGCAGGACGAGGACCGCTAGCACGAAGACCCCGATGGCGAACCCGATCGGCTTGTCGCCGCCCACGTCAGGCCCGCTTCCGAAGCTCGACCACGCCGTCGATCACCCGGGCATCGTACGCGGGCTCGGGGCTGGCCGCCGGGGCGCGCATGACGTGCCCGTTCGCGAGATCGAACGAGCTGCCGTGCGCCGGACACGTCACCTGGGTGATCGAGCCTGAGAACGTCACGCGTCCCTTGCTGAGCGGCGCCCCCTGGTGGGTGCACCGGTCGCCGATCGCGAACAGCGCGTCGCCGTTGCGGACCAGGAGCACGTGCTGGCCGTCGACCACCACGCGCGTCGGCCGGCGATCCCCGAGTGATTCGAGAGCGAGCGTCGCCACCCACTCCTCGTCGGACATCGCGTCCTCCATCACGGCATCATGGCGCACCCGCCCGCCGGGCTGCACGGGCTCGGCCAGGTCCGGGGTACGCTCCAACGTCCGCAAACGGGGGGCCCAGGGTGAGGAGACTGGCGGCGGTGTTGGTGCTCGTGGCTCTGGGAGCCCTGGCGCTCCCGGCGTGTGGTGAGGACGGGGGAGCCGCGTCCGGAGGGCTCGAGGGCGTGTCGTGGGAGCTGACGTCGCTCGCCGGCTTCGAGGGCGCCGAGGCGGACGCGCCCGTCACGGCGCGGTTCGAGAACGGCAGCGTGACGGGCAACGGCGGCTGCAACCAGTACCACGCCTCCTACGAGCTGGACGGCGGCGATCTGACGATCGGCCCCGTCGCCGGAACGCGGATGGCGTGCGGCCCGGCGGCCGACGCCAAGGAGTCCGCGTACTTTGCCGCGCTGGCGCTGGTTTCCTCCTATCAGGCCGAGGGCGGGAGCCTCTCGCTCCTGGACGCCGACGGCGACGACCTGCTCGCGTACCGCGAGGTCCAGCCGGCGTCGCTCACGGGCACGGCGTGGAGCGGGATCTACTACAACGACGGCGACGCTCTGGTCTCGGCCGTCGCCGGGTCGGAGTTCACCGCGACGTTCTCCGAGGATGGCACGGTCCAGGGGACGACCGGATGCAACACGTACTCGGGCCCCTACACCGTCGACGGTGAGGCCATGGAGATCGGGCCGCTCGCCTCCACCCAGATGGCGTGCGCGGAGGATCCGATGGCGCAAGAGGCGGGGTACCTCGGCGCGCTCGATCGGACCACGAGCTTCGCGATCGAGGGCGACGAGCTCACGCTCCTGGACTCGGACGGGGTGGTGCAGGTTTCCTTCCGCGCCTGAACCGGGCGGGTCACGGAACCCGTTGGCCACGCCGTTCGTACAGTGCCACGAGAGTGTTTCCCAACCGACTCGCCGTCTCGACGGTCGTCCTGCTCCTCGCCACGCTGGCCGCCGCCTGCCAGACCGCGGCGTCGCCCGAGGTCGAGCGATCGTCGACGACCGTGCCTCCGGCCGTCGACTCGCCGACGGACGGCGGATCCCCCCGGCCGACGGAGTCGAGCCCGGCCGTGGTCTCGTTCGATCCCGACCGCGTGGAGCTCGGACTCCAGACGGTCGTCGCCGGCCTGGGCGCGCCCCTGCTGGTCGCGAACGCGGGCGATGGGAGCGACCGGCTGTTCGTCGTCGAGCAGGTCGGGCGCATCCGCGTGATCGAGGACGGCGAGCTCCGACCGGAGCCATTCCTCGACCTCTCCGGCCGGATTCTCGCCGGCGGCGAGCAGGGCCTGCTCGGGCTGGCGTTCCACCCGCGGTTCGCGTCCAACGGTCGGTTCTTCGTGAACTACACCGACCTGCAGGGCGACACCGTCGTCGCCGAGTTCGGTCTCCTTTCCGGCGATCCCGACCGCGGAGACCCGGGCTCCGAGCGCCTGCTGCTGAGCTTCGACCAACCGTTCGCCAACCACAACGGCGGCGCGCTCGCCTTCGGTCCCGACGGCGACCTCTACGTCGCGACGGGCGACGGCGGCAGCGCCGGGGACCCGATGGGCAACGGCCAGAACCTCGACACGCTCCTCGGCAAGCTGCTGCGGATCGACGTCGACGAGCGCACCGACGGCCTCGAGTACGCGATCCCGCCGGACAACCCGTTCGCCGACCGCGACGGGGCCCGGCCCGAGATCTGGGCGTACGGCCTGCGGAACCCGTGGCGGTTCAGCTTCGACCTCGAGACGGGCGATCTGTGGATCGGCGACGTCGGGCAGGGGAGCTTCGAGGAGATCGATCACGTCGCGAGCACCGACGCCGGTCTGAACTTCGGCTGGAGCGTCATGGAGGGAGACGCGTGCTTCGAGCCGCTCACCGGCTGCGACGAATCCGGGATCACGCTGCCGGTCGCGGTCTACGACCACGGGCTGGGCTGCTCGGTCACCGGCGGCTTCGTCTATCGCGGCGACTCGATGGCCGGTGTTGGAAGGGGCCTACCTGTTCGCGGACTACTGCTCGGGGACGATCTGGGGCCTCGACGCCGCCGCCAGGAAGCCCGAGCCGTCGGTGCTGCTCGAGACCGGCCGCGCCATCAGCTCGTTCGGGCAGGACGAGTCGGGCGAGCTCTACGTCACCGACCTCGCCGCGGGAGAGGTGCTCCGCATCGTCGCGCCGTCGCCGTAGTTCACATCCCCATCCGGCTCCGCGCGAGGAACCTGCCCTGCCCCTCCTTGCCGTGGAACTCGCCGTTCTCGACGAGCACGGCGCCGCGCTGCAGGACGACCTCGGGGAGGCCCTTCACCTTCGTGCCCTCGAAGGCCGAGTAGTCGACGTTCATGTGGTGGGACGTCGAGGAGATCGTCCGCTCGTGGTTCGGGTCGAACACGACGATGTCGGCGTCCGAGCCCGGGGCGATCGTGCCCTTGCGCGGGTACAGGCCGAACATCTTCGCCGGCGCCGTCGCAACGAGCTGCACGAACCGGTTCAGCTCGATCTTGCCGGTGTGCACGCCCTGGAAGATCAGCGTGTAGCGATCCTCGACGCTCGGCAGGCCGTTCGGGATCTTCGAGAAGTCGCCGACGCCGAGGTCCTTCTGCCCCTTGAAGTTGAACGGCGCGTGGTCGGTCGAGACGATCTGGAGGTCCCCCTGCCGCAGCCCCGACCACAGCTCCTCCTGATGGTCCTTGGGCCGGAGCGGGGGAGAGCAGACGAACTTCGCGCCCTCGAAGCCCGGGCGCGCCATGTCGTCCTGCGACAGGTACAGGTACTGCGGGCACGTCTCGGCGAACGCGGGCAGCCCGCGGTCCCGTGCCTCGCGCACCTCGTTCAGCGCGTCGCGCGAGGACAGGTGCACGATGTAGGCGGGCGTGCCCGCGAGCTCGGCGAGCTTGAAGACACGGTGCACCGCCTCGCCCTCCATCGCCGCCGGCCGCGTCAGCCCGTGGTTCACCGGGTCGGTCTTGCCGTCCGCGAGGTACTGCTTGACGAGCACGTCGATCGGGCCGCCGTTCTCGGCGTGCATCATGATGAGCGCCCCGCTCTTGGCCGCGCGCTGCATCACCGTGAAGATCGACGCGTCGTCCAGCATGAACACGCCCGGGTAGGCCATGAACAGCTTGAACGAGGTGACGCCCTCGCCCACGAGCTCGTCCATCTCCTTCAGGACCGGCTCGTTGACCTCCTTCACGATCATGTGGAAGCCGAAGTCGATGCAGGACTTCTGCGCCTTCTCGTGCCAGGTGTCCAGGCCCTTGCGGAGTCCCTCGCCCGTGCCCTGGAGCGCGAAGTCGACGACCGTCGTCGTGCCCCCGAACGCCGCCGCGCGGGAGCCGGTCCCGAAGTCGTCCGAGCAGAACGAGCCGCCGAACGGCAGGTCGAAGTGCGTGTGCGGGTCGACGCCTCCCGGCATCACGTAGCGGTCGGTCGCGTCGATCACCTTGTCGGCCTCGACCGGCATCCCGACGCCGATCGCCGCGACCCTCTCGTCCTCGATGATCACGTCGGCCCTCGTCGTCTCGGTCGCCGTGACCACCGTGCCGTTCCTGATCAACGTCCTCATGTCGCGTCCGCCTCCCTGGTGCCGACGGCTGGATGCTACGCGAACGGGCTAGGCTGAGCAGATGGACCCCGCAGGCTGGCACCTTGCGCAGGTGAACGTCGCGGTCCTTCAGGCCCCGTTGGACTCGCCGCAGCTCGCCGGCTTCGTCGAGCTGCTCGACCCGATCAACGCCCTCGCGGATCGCAGCCCCGGATTCGTGTGGCGGCTGCAGACCGAGGACGGAGACGCCACCGCGATCCGCGCGTTCGAGGACGACCGCATCATCGTCAACCTGTCGGTTTGGGCCTCGCTCGAGGCGCTCGGCGAGTTCGTGTACGAGTCGAGACACCTCGACGTCCTCCGGCGGCGACGCCAGTGGTTCGAGAGGATGGGCGAGGCCCACCTCGCGCTGTGGTGGATCCCGGCCGGCTCGATCCCGACGGTCGAGGAGGCCAAGCGCCGCCTCGAGGTGCTGCGCGAGCGCGGGCCCTCGCCCGACGCGTTCACGCTCCGCGAGCCGGTCGCGCCGCCGGACACAACCGAGGCCCTGGGCCCGGACGACCGCTGGTTCTGCCCGGCCTGACCGCTAGCGAAACGCCGGGATGAGATCCTTCCCGAAGTCCTCGATCACGCCCGCCGGCCCCGGATCCTCCTGCATCGAGTAGATGTTGAACTGCGTCATCCCCAGGGCCTCGAGCTCGCGCAGCTTGCGCTCGCACTCCTCGGTCGTGCCGATCACGCAGAAGCGGTCGACCACCTCGTCGGTCACGAACCCCGCGTGCTCGGCGCCGGTGCGGCCGTGGTCGGCGTAGTCGTAGTGCTCGCGCGCCTGGATGTAGTCGGTGAGCTCCTGCGGCATGTCCGTCGTGCTGTACCGCTTCACGAGGTCGACCACGTGGTTGGAGACCAGCGCCGGGAACCACCGGACCTGCTCCCGGGCCTTGGCGCGGTCCTCGGTCACGTAGGCGGGGGCGGCGACCTGGATCTCGATGTCCTCGAACCGGCGGCCGGCCTCCTCGGCCCCCTCGCGGACGTAGCCCAGCGACCACTCCAGGATGTAGGGGTCGGCGAGCTGCATGATCAGCCCGTCGGCCACGCGTCCGCACGCTCGCAGTGCCTTGGGGCCGTAGGCGGCGATCCAGACCGGCAGGCGATGGCCCTCGCTCCACTTGAGCCGGAGCGCCGTGCCCTCGAAGTCCACCTCCCGGCCCTCCGCGAGATCCTTGATGAGCCGGCAGGCCTCCTCGAGCCGCTCCACCGTGACCGGCGTCTTGCCGATCACCCTCCGCGCGCTGTCGCCTCGCCCGATCCCCATGTCCATCCGGCCGCCGGAGATCTCCTGGAGCGTGGCGAGCCCGCTCGCGGTGACGGTGACGTCTCGGGTGGCCGGGTTGGTCACGCACGGGCCCATCCGGACGCGCTCGGTGCCCGCCGCGATCAGGGCGAACGTCGCGTAGAACTCCTGCCACAGCACGTGGGAGTCCCACGCCCAGACGTAGTCGAACCCGTTGCGCTCGGCGAGCTTCGACCACTCCACCGTTCGCGAGACCGGCGGGTCCAGCATGAACGTCACACCGAAGGACAGCATCCGCGGCTCCTTTGCTCAGAGGGAGCAGTCTGCCCCGACTCGCGCCGAGCTGCACCCTCGCGGCCGCGCGCTACGGGGGAGGCTTCGCCCGATACGACGCGCGGAAGAACGCGAACACCGGCGCTCCCGCGGGGAACATCCTCACCGCAGCGGGACGCGTCGGGTCCCCGATACCGAGCGAAAGCGTCACATCGTCCCGACCTGGTCGGTTCGGGTCGTAGACGCGAAGGGTCAGCGACGTCCCGACGAGGTCGTAGCCGTAGGCCAGCACCTGGTGGTTCTCCTTCAGGTCGCGCGGGTCGTTCGACTTCACGCGGACCAGCCCGAGCGGCGAGGGGTGACCGTCGTCGATGTCGCGGCGGACCTTGGGCCACTCCTCCCTGATCGTGCGCCACGCCCTTCCGTGCGGGGCGATCCCGAGCCGCGTCCACAGCGTGTCGCCGTCGGGAAGCAGCGGGCTCATCAGCTGCAGGTAGCGCCCCGGACCGAACGGCAGGTCGAAGCTGTCGAAGAGGCGGTCGACGAGGTAGTCGAACAGCGCTCCCCGGCTCGGAGGCGTGGTGTTCGCGGGCGGGGTACGGCCGGCCTCGAAGTAGTCGCACACCGCGAACGCCATCCCGCCGCACAGCCCGTTGGAGGCATCGCCGATCGGGATGGTGATCACGCCCGGGATCCCGATGTTGCGGACCGGCACGCGCGGGAACGAGTTCGAGAATCGAAAGCCGGACGTGCTCGGAAGGAATCCCGGAACCACACGGCTGGTCATCCCCGCCCCCATCTCGGTCGAGGTTCGCAGGTTCCCAGTCTGACCGATCGCCGGTCGGCGCGTGGTCAAGGCTCCGCTCGCGAGCCTCTCGTGCGCTTTGCGTAGGACGGCTGACCCCCTGGTCGTCGTTCGCTCCGGCGTAACTGATCGTCGCCGTCGTAGGCCGAGTCGGCCGCGGCCGGGAAGACGACTTCAGAACCGCCGCGGTCGATGGCAGAATCCGATCGTGGTCGGCGAGCCGTGGCGGAGCGAGCTGATGTCGGCGTGAGACTGCGCTCGGAGGCTCCCGGCCCACTTCGGCATCGCGATTTCCGGCTGGTCTACATCTCCGCGACGATCTCCGTGGTCGGCGACCGATTCGCGTTCGTCGCGCTTCCGTTCGCCGTGCTCGCCGCCTCGGGCAGCCTGGGCGACGTCGGCATCATCATCGCGGCCGAGACCGCCTCGAGGGGCGTCTTTCTGCTCTTCGGGGGCGTGATGGCTGATCGGCTGCGCCGGTCGATCGTGATGGTCGCCGCGGATATCGTTCGCGCCGTCTGTCAGGCGGCCCTGGCGGCCCTCATCATCACGGGCCACGCCAACCTGCCGTTTCTGATCGCGCTGCAGGTGCTGCACGGGGCGGCGTCGGCGTTCTTCGATCCCGCGTCGACGGGCCTCGTCGCGGAGGTCGTGCCGTCCGACGAGCTCCAGCCCGCCAACGCGCAGCTGTCGATCAGTCGAGGCCTGGCGACCATCGCCGGGCCGGTGCTCGCGGGATTCTTGATCGTCGCCTTCAGCCCGGGCGTGGCGCTCGCGGTCGACGCGGCGAGCTTCGTGCTGAGCGCGGGCTTCCTGCTGCTGGTCTCGACCCGTGAGCGAGCTCGAGAGCCCGGCGGCCCGGAGGAGCGGATGCTGCACGACCTTCGGGTCGGGTTCAGGGAGCTCGTGGTCAGGCCGTGGCTGCTGATGATCATGTGCGCGTCCGGCGTCTCGCTGATGGCGATCCTCGGCACGCTCTTCGTGCTCGGTCCGGCCGTCGCGAGCGAGTCCCTGGGCGGTGCGGACGCCTGGGGCCTCGTCGTCGGTGCGTTCGGGCTCGGAAGCGTGGTCGGTGGGATCGTCGCCCTTCGGGTGCCCGCCAAGCGGCAACTGCGCGCGATCTTCGCGGTCGCGTTGCTCACCGTGCCCGGCATCCTCCTGCTCGCCGTCCCCGCGCCGATCGCGATCCTCGCGCTCGCCTTTCTGGCGTCCGGGGTCGCGATGACCTACGCGGCGACGGTCTACGAGGTCGTCCTGCAGCAGTGGATCCCGCCGGCGGTCCTGGCTCGGGTTGCGTCGTACGACTGGCTCGTGACCACCGTGCTCAGCTCGGTCGGCCTCGTGCTCGCCGGGCCGTTCCGCCCAGCGGTTCGGCGTTCGCGAAACGCTGGTCGCCGCCGCCGCGATCGTGACGGTCGCCGCGGCGGTGCCGCTCGCCTCACGCACGGTCCGGAGGGCCGACGCCGCGCATGCGCGCTCGGAGCCCGAATCGACGGATGTGCCGGAGCCAGTCGTCGTGCTTCCCAACCCACCGCAGCCGCTCGAGACCGTGGTCGTGCTTCCCGACCCGCCCCCGGCGTGGGCTCGCCGGGACTGACGACATCGCTCGCCCTTGGCATTCCTCCATGAGGGACCTGCTCGACCTGGTGGCGGAGACCCAGGCTGCACTGAAGTTGGTCGCCGATGAGGCGAGCAGGTATCTGGCGAAGCTCAACGACTCCATCGCATGGCTACCCGGGGCGGACCAAGCGGCCGCGTGGTTCGAGGGGCCGCTGCCAGACGAAGGCTCTCCGGCCGCGCTCGGCGGCGACTGGCTCGCATCCGCGCTCGACCAGAACGCCTTCAGCTGGTGGAGACACCGCTCGGATCGCGCTTGGAGGCAAACCAGTCCGTCACGACGGCGGGTCGCGCATTGGACCACTTCCCGGGGAGAGCCCTGGCATCGAAGCACCGCCTTCAACCAAGCGCAACTCGAGGCGGTCGCTTGGAGCACCCGCGAAGCGGACTCGAGCTGATCCGGCGAGTCCCTGTCGCGGGCGACCCTCTGTAGGAGGATGGGCGACGATGACCTTCAAGCGACTCCGCCGCAACTGGGATGCCCTGGGCAAGACCGATCCCTTCTGGGCGATCCTCTCCGTGCCCGACAAGAAGGGGAACCGGTGGGATCTGGACGAGTTCCTCGCCACCGGGAAGGAGGAGATCATCAACGCCATGGCCGATCTCGAATCACTGGGTCTGGAGCCCAAGCCCGGCAGGGCCTTGGATTTCGGCTGCGGAGCGGGACGGTTGACCCAAGCCCTAGCGGAGCGGTTCGACGAGGTGTGGGGGGTCGACATCGCCCCGTCGATGATCGAGCTGGCCAACCGGTACAACCGGCACCCTGGGAGATGCCGCTACTTCCTGAACAACCGCCCTGACCTGAGGCTATTCGAGGACGACAGCTTCGACTTCATCTACTCGAGCATCACGCTGCAGCACATCAAGCCGAGGTACCACGAGCCTTACCTCCTGGAGTTCCTCAGGGTCTTGGTACGGGGCGGTCTACTCGTGTTCCAGCTGCCCAGCACGAAGCAGGTCGCCTCTGGTGAGCCGGCCGGATCGGCGCGCTCGGTCAAGGAGCGACTAAAGGCGGTGACGCCGGATCCGTTGATCGATCTCTACCGTCGCTCTCGCGCCCGGATGGTTTTCCTCCAGCCCCTGCAAGATGCGCGCAAGGAGTGGGCGGCGCGGAAGGAAGGACCCCAGATGGACATGTGGGGAACGCCGCGCGAGGAGGTCGAAGAGCTCCTCGCAAGCCACGGGGGCAAGGTCCTCAACGCCGCTCCGGACGAATGGGCTCCGGACTGGATCGGGTTCCGCTACACAGTGACCAAGCCCTAGCCATCCGATCGCACCGTCAGGGCATCGCTCGCGCGTTCCCGCGTCCCTCATCGCGAACCTTCCGGTGCTCGGTGTGGCTCCGTCTCTCGCAGGACGGCGGCTCACATCGTGCGGTTGGTCATCATCGGACGACGTGGGGCTGAATCCGGCGATCGACCAGTTGGTGGTCGCGACTCGATCGATCGGTCGATGTCGCCTTCAGCGAGGCGTTGCGTAGGTCTCGAGGCCTCGGATGATGATGTCCATCCCGAACTCGAAGCGCTCGTCCCGGTCGCCGGAGAACAACAGATCGGCCGCCCCCCGAGTATTGGGGAACCGGTCTTCTGGGAGCGAATCCACGTAGTCCCGGAACATCCTGACGATCTCCTCGGGAGGCAGGTCCTCCCCGGTGGGGGAGGCGATCCCGAGGCTCTCCTCGAAGGCGTAGGCGCCGACGTAAAGGCCCATGAGATCCCCGACGAACGCGATCACTTGATCCGGGATCCCGACGGGGCGGAGCAGCTCGAAGAGCCACTCGGCGAGGAGTGCAAGCGTCGGCCCTGCGGGGACCCGACCGAGCGAGATGCGGGCGCTGTCGCGATGACGATGCATCACCGACCGCGTCTGTCGGCCGAGGTCCTTGAGCTGCTCCTGCCAGCGTGAGGGATCGGGCTCGGGCAGCACGGCTGCCTCCTCGGTGATCCGCTCGAACAGGAGCTGGAGGAGCTCGCCCTTGTTCCGGACGTGCCAGTAGAGCGAGGCGGCACCCGTCCCAAGCTCTTCCCCAACCCGCCGCATCGAAAGGCCGTCCATCCCCTCGCGATCAAGGACTCGAATCGCGGCGCTGATGATCGCCTCACGGGTCAGGGGGGCCCGAGGAGCGGTCCGATCGTGGATGCGCCAGGGAGGCTCCGGAACTTCGGCGTCCGACCACGGCCTCTCTTTCGGTTGCGCCGAGGGGACTGCCGGCTCCTCTGTCGTGCCCATTCGTTCAACATCGTACCAGCGGCGAACTATGTTCCATATCTCGAACGGCATTTGACAACGGGCCCGCTTTGCGTGCAGAATGCCGTTCGTCAAATGAAACGGCGTTCGAATAGGCGGAGGGAAGGGAGGAGCTTATGGCTCCGACGATCGAGGCCAGTGGGCTCGAGAAGCGCTACGGCCGCACCCGGGCGCTGGACGGGCTCGACCTGGTAGCCGAGCCGGGGCACGTGGTAGCCGTGCTGGGTCCGAACGGGGCCGGCAAGAGCACGTTCGTCCGGGCGGTCGCCACGCTGCTTCACCTGGACGGCGGCTTGCTCCGCGTGGCTGGCCACGATGTGCGCCGAGAGCCCGAGGCGGTCCGCCGCTTGATCGGACTGGCCGGTCAGTTCGCTGCGATCGAGCCGGCCATGACCGGCCGCGAGAACCTCGAGATGGTCGGGCGCCTCTTCGGGCTGGACCACTCGTCTGCCCGCGCGAACGCGTCGGGCGTCCTCGAGCAGCTCGGCCTGACGGAGGTCGCCGACCAGAGAGCCCGCACCTACTCGGGAGGCATGCGGCGCAAGCTCGACCTGGGTGCGAGCCTGGTTGGCCGGCCGCGGCTGTTGCTGCTCGACGAGCCGACGACCGGGCTGGATCCGCGCAGCCGCATCGAGCTCTGGGACGCGATCCGCGGGCTGGTCGAGGCGGGAACCGACGTCTTGCTCACCACCCAATACCTCGATGAGGCCGATCATCTCGCGACCCAGATCGTGATCGTCGATCACGGTCGCGCGGTGGCCTCCGGGACGCCGGCGGAGCTGAAGCGTCGCATCGGGGGCAGCGTGATCGAGATCCACGTTCGTGATCGGGCCGACCTGACAAAGGTCGCCGCGGCCCTACAGGGGCTGGACCACGGCGAGGCGCAGATCGACGAGGCGACGCGACGGGTGAGCATGAGCGTCGAGGCCGCAGATGGCCGCCTGATGGCCGCGATGCGGTCGGTCGAGGAGGCCGGCGTCCAGGTCGACGACATCACCCTTCGGCAGGCGAACCTCGACGAGGTGTTCCTCTCTCTCACCGGCAGGCAGCCCAACGACGACCCCAAAGCTGCGTCGATTAGCGACGCGGCCTGACGGAAAGGAACCATCATGGCAACGAACGCTTCGGCGATCCATCGCCCGACCAGGCAGCGTACGGTCGGGTTCACGGCGAGCACGCTCGTCGTCGCGCGGCGCGCCGTCCTGCGTTTCCTACGGACCCCGCAGCTCGTCGTGCTCGGCACGGTCCAGGGTGCGATGTTCCTGCTGATCTTCCGATACGTCTTCGGCGGCGCGATCGATATCGGTGGGATCAGCTACGTCGACTTCCTGATCCCCGGCTTCGTGGTCACCGGCGTGATGTTCGCCGGCATGGGAACCGCCACCGCGGTGGCCGAGGACCTCGAGCAGGGGTTCGTCGACCGGCTGCGTTCCCTGCCGATCCCGCGAAGCGCGTTCCTGACCGGCAGGGCGATGGCGGACACGGCGTTGCTGGTCTGGAGCCTGGCGATCACGATCGCTGTCGGCTTTGCCGTCGGCTTCCGGATCCACGGAACGACCCCCGAGGCGATCGCGGCCTTCGGCCTCTGCCTCGTGTTTGGGTTCGCGTTCATCTGGCTGTTCATCACGCTCGGCCTGCATGCGGGTACGGCGCAGGCGGCCCAGGGGCTCGCACTGCTCGTGTTCCCCTTCACGTTCGTGTCCAGCGCATATGTGCCGGTCGAGTCGATGCCGGGGTGGGTGCAGGCCTTCGCCGAGCACCAGCCGGTCACGTACATGGTCGACGCGGTCCGGGCCCTGACCCTCGGCCCGGAGGCGGAGGTCGTGCTCGGACACCCCACCACGTACTTCGTGACGCGGTCCCTCGTGTGGGCGGCGGGCATCGCGGCGGTGTTCGCAGTCGCGGCGGTCGCCAAGTATCGGAAGAGCTGAGCACCCGCGATTCGGTTCGCGGACGGAAAGAAAGGAAGTGACGAGCGATGACCGGGAACCCCAATCAACCGAGAGCGTCGGCGGTCTCGGTGACCGAGACCGGCCACCGGGTGGCCATCGCCCTCGGCGAGGCGCGCGAGGGACGTCTCGAGTTCGCGAACGGTGTCGCGCGCCTGACGATCCGAAACGCGGATCCGATGGACGACATCCTGCGAGCACGGTTCCAGGGTTGGCCGCCCCGGGTCCGGCTTGACGACGGCGCCATCGTGATGCGCTATCCGCGCCGCTTCAAGCCGTTCGAATGGCGACGTCGGAAGGCACAGGTGGAGCTCAACCCGTCGGTGCCATGGGAGATCGTCATCCGGGGTGGGGCCTCGGGAGTCCGCGCCGACCTGCGATCCTTCGAGCTGCGCGCCGTGCTGATCGGTGGGGGGGCGAGCGACGTCGAGTTGCTCCTGCCCGAGCCCACGAGACCCGTCGACGTGCGGATCGGCGGTGGGGCGAGCAAGGTCCGGATCGTTCGTCCGCGCAAGGTGCCGGCTCGCTTGCAGGTCGCCCACGGCTCCTCGAAGCTTGCGTTCGATGACGAGGCGTTCGGAGCTGTCGGCGGGCGGCTCCGGCTCCTCAGCCATGGGTTCGATGAGGCCATCGGCGGCCGGTACGACGTGGTGGTCGGAGGCGGGGCGAGTCGGCTCTCGGTCGCGTCTGAGTGAGGGCGTTCGAAGGAGCCATGTGGATGCCAGGACCCTCTGCCAGAGCCGCGAGGCCCGAGGACTGGCCGACCATCTGGCAGTTCATGCGCCGGATCGTCGGTGCTGGCGAGACGTTCTCATGGGTGCCCGAGGCGTTTCACCACCCGACCGCGGGGTTCATCGGGCTGCACATCATGCATCGCCTGCGTGATGCGAGTTCTCAAGAAGACCGCGCGAAAGCGAAGGGAGGCCGTAGTTGACCAACGATATGGAGACGCAGGCCTCGATCACGATCGACACCCCGGCCGCGAGGGTCTGGGAGGCGATGACGACCCCGGCCCTGATCAAGGACTGGTTCTTCGGCGTCGACACGGAGACCGACTGGGCGGAGGGAAGCCCGATCGTTCATCGCGGTGAGTACCAGGGCAGGCCCTATGAGGACAAGGGCACGATCCTGAGGTTCGAGCCGGGGCGGGTGCTCGTCCACACACACTGGAGCCTGGTTTCCGGCCTGCCGGACAGCCCGGAGAACTATCAGGAGGTCTCCTGGGTCCTGTCCGAGCACGGCGCCAAGACCGAGCTCACCGTCAGCGAGGTCAACCTCCCGTCCGAACAAGCGAAGGGGATCTCCGAACAAGGCTGGAAGACCGTCCTTGCCGCGTTGAAGCAGCTGCTCGAGGCTTAACGGCGGAGCGATCGCCAACCCGATCAGCGTGAACCGGTCAACCCGCGTCGGATGCTAGCGGTGCGAGGACGCAGAACTCGTTGCCCTCGGGATCCGCCAGGACGACCCAGCTGACGTCGTCGCCCTGGCCGATGTCGACCCGTCTCGCGCCGAGGTCGAGCAGCCGGTGCACCTGCGCGGCCTGATCCTCGGGTCGCAGATCGAAATGCAGCCGGTTCTTCGTCGTCTTCCGGTCGGTGACCTTCACGAACAGGATGTCGGGCGCCACGTCGACCGCGGGACTTCCCGGGGCGGCTCGATGCACCACTCTCCGGCGCTCTCGTACGTGATTCGCCACCCGAGCGCCAGCGACCAAAAGCGCGCCAGCATTTCGCAATCGTCTGCATCGATCACGACGCACTGAATCCGGATGTCCATGGCCGCAGGCTAACAGCGGAATCCGTCGCGGGGCGCGTGAACACATTTTGGCGCAGCAGAGGGAGACATGAGAAATCGCGGCCCTCAGCGAGAACCGAACTCCGCAGCCACGACCTCGTAGTGCTCTACGCGCGGTGTCAACTCGAGAAGCACGCGTTCGTCGTCGCGAAAGTACACGGCTCGATCGACATCCGGTCCCGCAAAACCGACCACCGCGTCCATCGACTCCCACAGGGAAATGAAGACGAATTCCGCCTGCCCATCTCGTGTCTGCTCAAGGACGAGCGCGCCGAGGTTCCCATCGATCGACCGAACGTCCCGCAGGTCCGCGCGAAGAGACTCGCGGTAGGCTCGCGAGTCCTCGTCCCGGGTGGCGCCTCGCCAGATGCGAGCGATCGCAAGCCCGGCAGGCGGGCGACCGCCGAGTGTGTCGATGTCCATCCCGGTTCTCTCCTCTCCCTGGACGACCGCTCCACGTCGCGCGGGTGTCGCGAGTCCCCTGACGCTACCGGGGGCGCAGCAGCTCGGGCCCCCGGGCGAGCCGAAAGCGCTCCTCGGCCTCGCGCGAGCGCCGTGTGTGTTCCTCGGCCTTCGCGTGGTCTCCCCGCTGCTCCGAGACGCGGGCCAGCGCTCGCCATGTCCAGCTCGCCAGCTGTCGCTCGCCGAGCTCCTCGGAGATGCGGATCGCCTTCCGGAGGTCCTCTTCGGCCTCGTCCAGACGGCCGAGCTCTCGCTGGGTGATTCCGCGCTCGGCCGTCGCGTCGCCGAGCTCCCATCTGGCCCCCAGCTCCTCGAACGTGGCGATGGCGCCGTCGAGAAGCGGCAGCGACTCCTCGATGCGGCCCAGGTCCTGGAGGACCCGAGCGCGCTGCACGGTCGTCACCGCGATGCTGAACTGGTCGCCGGTCGCCTCGGCGAGCGCGCTCGCCTCCTCGCTCAGGCGAAGCGCCTCCTTGAGGGCCTGGGCGGCCCGGGGGCCGACCCCGGGCCCCCCGGTCCGGTTGATCGACAGGGAGTTGAGCGCGCGGACGCGCGCCCAGCCGTCCTCGGGGTCGGCGACGGCGAGCGCGCGGCGCCAGATCGCCTCGGCGTCCTCGTATCGCTCGCGCGTCCACGGCACCCACCCGGCGAACAGAAGGGTGCGCGTGATCGCCCACGGATCGCCAAGCTCCTCCGCGGCGGCGAGCGAGCCGTCGAGGAGCTTCTCGGCCTTGTCGAGATCGGCATCGACGTTGATCGCGATGTCGCCCAGGAAACGAAGCGCCAGCGCGAGGGTGAAAGGGTCGCTCGTCTGGGTCCCGAGCGACACGGCGCGGTCGAGCGCCTCGGTCGCCGCCGGGTACTCGCCGAGCCAGTAGTGGGCCTCGCCCGTGCCGGCGAGCGCGTTGGCCTCGCGAACGCCCCACCCCTCCTCGGGGCCCGCCATCGTCAGGGCCCGCCGGTAGTAGTCGATCGCCGAGCGGCTTTCCGTCCGCCGCCGGGCGCGATCGCCCGACTCCAGGAGCGCGTCGGTGGCGCGCTCGGGCACGGTCCGGTCGTCCGGGTCGAGGTCGAGCGAGGCGAACGCCGCGAGCTCGAGGTGCTCGGAGGCCCAGGTGGGGTGGCCGCCCGCGATCAGCCGGTCGGCGATGAGCTGGTGCAACCGCACCCGTTCGCGCTTCGGGAGGCTCGCGTAGGCCACGTCCTTCAGCGTCGCGTGTCGAACGCGCCAGCGGGCCACGGGCCGCGTCCCCTCCTCGCGCACGAGGATCTCCGCCCGCTCGAGCTGTCGGAACTCGTCCTCGGTCGCCTCCGGATCAATCGCCGCCATCTCATGGAGGTCGAACGAGACGAAGAACGTCGACGCGCGACGGGCCAGCTCGCGGAGCCGCGGCGGCAGGGCGTCGAGCCGGGCGGACACGACGGCCTGCACGGTGGGCGGGAGGCTCGCGCTCGGCGAGGGCGGACGGCCGTTCTCCTCTGGGAGCAGCATGCCGGTCGTCTCGATGATGAAGAACGGGTTGCCGTCGGCGCGCGCGGCGATCTCGGCGGCCTCGGCCTCGTCGATGCGGCCGCCCGCCGCCTGCCGCACCAGGTCGATCGATTCCTCGGTCGTCAGCGGGACGAGCCGCAGCGTTACCGCGTTCGCGGTGCTCGACCCCCACGTGGGTCGCTCGTCCAGGAGCTCGGGGCGCGCGAGCGCGAGGACCATCGCGCGCCGAAGACCGCCCCTCGCCCGCGCGCCCAGCCGCTCGATCAGCTCCAGCATCGGCGGCTTGAGCGCATGCGCGTCCTCGAACACCAGCACGGCGGGCCGGTCTCGCGCCAGGCCGTCGACCAGCGCCACGAACCCCGCCTGCACGTCGCGGACGAACGCCGACTCGTCCCGACGCTCGGCCATCCCGAACAGCAAACCGAGCCGATCGACGATCCGGTCGACGTCGGCGTCGTCGGCCGAGCGTTCGACGAGCTCGCGGAGTCGCCGCCGCGCCTTCTCGGGCGGGTCGCCCTCGTCCAGGCCGGTCAGCTCGCCGACGATCGCGGCCGCCGGCGCGAACGTCGCGGTGTCGGTGAAGGATCGAGCGCGACCGCTCAGGGTGGTCACCTCGTCGCCCAGGCCGGCCACCAACTCGTCGGCGAGGCGCGACTTGCCGATGCCGGATCCGCCGACGACGGTGACCAGGACGGGCTGGCCCGTGGTGCTCGCGCGCGTCAGGCTCTCCCGCAGGATGGCGAGCTCGCTGGTGCGTCCCACGAACGGGATCGTCCGGCGGGCCGACTGCGTGGTGAGCCCCTCGACGGGGAAGCCGGTGAGCCCGGCGTCGAAGCCCTTCGCGAGGACGTCCCGGCGGTTCCCATAGGAAACCGAATCGCCGGTCAGCGCGACGGTCGTTTCGCCGGCAAGCACCTCGCCGGTCTCGGCGGCCGTTTGCAGGCGGGCCGCGGCGTTGACGACCGGCCCCGTGACGAGGAGCTGCCCGGCCGGGCCGATGCCCGTCGCGGCCTCGCCCGACTCGATGCCGATGCGCACATCGAGCGGCTCCGCCAGCCCCAGGGACTCGCTTGTGCGGCGCAGCCGGCCGCGGATCGCGAGGCCGGCCCGGACCGCGCGGAGCGCGTCGTCCTCGTGCACCGTGGGGAGCCCGAAGACCGCCATGACGGCGTCGCCGATGAACTTCTCGGGGCGGCCCCGGAGGGCCTGGAGCTCCTCGGTAGCGAGGTCGAAGAACCGCCCGAGGACCTCGCGGGCGCGTTCGGGATCCAGGCGCTGCGCGAGCCCAGTCGAGTCCACCAGGTCGGCGAACAGGACCGTGACGACCTTCCGCTCCTCGGTGCCGAGCGGGGTGCCCACGACGGCGCCGCAGTTCGGGCAGAATCTCGCGCCCTCGGGGAGGGGCTGGCCGCAGACCGCGCAGATCTCCCTCATGTCGAAACGAACCATCTCAGGTCCGCACTCAGCCCCGCCGCGCGACCCTCGGCGGGATGTTCTGGTTGAGCCGGAAGAGGTTGGCCGGGTCGTAGCGAGCCTTGACCGCCGCGAGCCGGTCCCAGGTCGGCCCCGGATAGGCCTCGCGGATCCGGGCCTCGCCCTCGTCGCCGAGGAAGTTGACGTAGGCGCCCGTCGTCGCCCTGGCGCAGCGCGGCCGCGAAATCGGTCACCCACGCCTCGTGCCGCTGCCTTCTCGCCCGGGTCCTCGTAGAGCGCGGCGACGTTCACCATGATCCGCCGCGTGCGGTGGGCGAATGCGGTGGCCTCGACGGGGACGCGGGCCATCGCGCCACCGAGCACACGGAGTTGCGTCACGCGCCATGGAGGCGGTCGAGGCCTCGAGGTGATCGAGGATCGTTTCGGCCTCCGCGAGCCCGATCGTGTCGACGAACATCGTGTGCAGCCGCGGCGACCGGGTGGTAGCCGCCCTCCTCCGGCGGGTAGATCTCCGGATAGGGCATCGGGCGGACCATGTCGGCGATCGGCGTGGCCAGTGCACGAAACGGCGCGACGGCCGCTCGACCGGCCGCGACGTCGCCGGCGTAGGCCATCAGGGCCATGATCACGAGCCGGCCGTGATGCTCGGCAGGAACGAACGGCATCGGCGGCGCGGGCATGACGTTGGCGATGGTCGACAGCTCCTCCGGCGCCGCCTCCGCCTCGGCGATGAACGAGGCGATGACGTCGGGCGTCGCCGGCAGCATCAGCATCCCGCCCACGACCGTGTCGACCTCGTGCAGCCGGTACCGGAAACGGGTCGCCACGCCGAAGTTGCCCCCACCGCCGCGGATCGCCCAGAAGAGGTCCGGGTGCGTCTCGGCGTCAACGCGGAGCAGCTCGCCGTCCGCGGTGACGATCTCCGCGGCCAGCAGGTCGTCGATCGTGAGCCCGTGCTTGCGAACGAGGTAGCCGACGCCGCCGCCCAGCGTGATGCCCCCGATCCCGACCGAGCCGGTGTCGCCGAACCCGGTCGCGAGGCCATGGGCCCCCGCCGCGGCCGTGTACTCGCCCGCGGTCAGGCCCGGTCTCGGCCCACGCGGTGCGTCCCTCGGCGTCGATGTCCAGCGCCTTCATGTCCGCCGAGGTCGAGCACGATCCCCCCTTCGGAGACGCCGTGGCCGGCGAGGCTGTGGCCGCCGCTGCGGACGGCGAGCTCCAGCCCGGTCTCGCGCGCGAGCGATCACGACGCGCGCGACGTCGGTCGCGTTCGCGACCCGGACGATGACCGCCGGCCGGCGGTCGATCCCGCCGTAGAAGACGGTGCGCGCCTCGTCGTAGCCCGGCGTCGCTCCGGCGCGATCACCCGACCATCGAGGTCGGCCCGAAGCTTGGGGACCGAGATGGGGCTTGATTGTGAGAGCGATGACTGCATCGAAGACCTCCTTCAGGTCATGCTCGCAGGCCGGTAGAGGAGGGAGAGGAAGCCGGAGCTGGTTGTGCGTGACTCCACGAGTTGCAGCGGCATCCGATCCGTCCAGTCCTCGAAGAGGTGTTGCCCGGTTCCCAGCACGATCGGGCCGACCAGGAGCCAGAGCTCGTCGAGCAGGCCGGCGCCGAGCAACGACCGGACCAGGGTGGGGCTGCCGCTGACGTACATGTTCCTTCCGGACAGCTCCTTCAGCCTGCGGAGCTCTTGCATCGCATCGCCCGCGATCAGCGTCGAGTTCCGCCACTCGACCGACGTCAACGTGGTCGACACGACGAGTTTCGGCGTGTTGTTGATGGAGTCCGCCAACGGCTCGTCTTCGGCCGTTTGGTCGGGCCAGTAGGCGGCGAACAGCTCGTAGGTCCGCCGTCCGAGCAGCATCGCATCCGCCGCATCAAGCTGCGACTGGATCATGTGCCTCACCTCGGCGTCGAAGTACTCGGAGGTCCACGTCTCCGAGGACTCCACGACGCCGTCCAGCGACACGAACAACCCCGCGACGATCTTCCTCATCCCGACTCCTCCGTTCGCGACTGACCGAGCAGCTCGGCGATCGCCCCGATCAGCTCCATCCACCCCTCGAAGGCCAGTTCGACTCCCCGGTCGGTCGCCGCCGTCCCCGTCAACGGCTCCGACCGCCGGATTCGAAGGCGGATCTCGACGCCGGCAGGTCCTCCGGCGCTCATGGCCTCCCTCTCGGTCGGTCGAGCATTCGATACTTGGGCGTTCAAACCGGAGGAACCGGCGTTCAGACGCCGAGGTCCGTGTGGCGTCCAAGCCCCACGCTCAGGTTCACTTGCTGCAAAGGGGCTCCTCGGATCGGTGAAGCTAAGGGTCACGACTTCTCCTCCCTCGCCCGGTTAGCAGCAGCGGCACCGCTCAGCCGGCCGTGCACTCCGTGCAGTGAACGTCGTCGACCGGTTCGCCCGCGATCAGCCTGGTCACCCAGTCGACCAGCAGTTGGCCGTTCACCTTTTCGGTGTAAAGCGGTCCGTCGCTCAGCACGGTGTGCGCGTCGCCCGGAGCGATGTAGCTGAGCAGGTTCACGCCGGCGCCCTCGATCCGGGTCTCGTTGGCGTCGATCAGCGACAGAAGATCCTCCGCAGAGAGGCCGACGAGCTCGGCGAAGAACTTCTGGTCGCCGTCGTAGGCGTAGTCGTGACGAGCGAACACGATCTCGGGATCGTGCTGACCACTCTGGATGAAGAACCCAGGAAAGCTCCACTGCTCGGCGGCCGAGCCGGAGCTCTGGGACCAGGCCGGGATCGCCTTGGGGGCGCCCCAGTCGGCGATGATTTCGGTGATCGCCGGCACGTCGGGGTACGCGCCCGATCCGTCCGCCAGCACGGTGATCCTGGCGTCCGGGAGGCGGTCCGAAACGAGTCCGGCATACAGCGGTGAGGCGACCGAGCCGGCGCTCTCGCCCACCACCACGACCTGGGTCGCGCGTGGAAATGTTGCGGCCAAATGGTCGAGAGCGGCGGTGCCGTTGACGTACCCCTTGTGCTGGATCGTCAGGCCCGGCGCGTACTCCGTCGTGGAGTCGCCGATGTGAACGTCACCCGTGCAGTAGGGGACGAACACGACCGAGTAGTCGCCGAATGGGTTGCGCGCGTCTGCGAAATCGAACACGCCACCCAGTCCGGTCGGGTCGTCGGTGCCGTCGATCGCGGGGTCGTACAGTTCGCTGTCGGGTGCGCATGTCTCGGCGGAGAAGCAGGCGCCGCCGCCTTGGAGGTAGAAGACGACCTTCTCCCGGTTCGCTTCACGCACCCAGAAGCTGAACTCTGAGCCGTCGGAGCATTGGCAGTCGCCTCCGGGCACGATCCGCTCCCAAGCGGTGGTGGCGGCGGCGCCGCTTGCGGTCGGGTTGGGGTCGAGACTGGCAGAGCCGCCGACGTCGGAGCCGCCGTCGTTCCCGCACGCGCCGACCAGCCAGGCAAGGGCCAACGCCGCGAGCGTTGCGGTAATTCGCCGCCGGGTCACGGGCGCACGAGGACGCACGGACTCTGCGAACTCGTGAGACGCGCCGGGCCGAACGCCAGACGCAGCCTCGCGAGCTCGGATCGAGATGGTCCGAAACGAGGAGGGTGAGGTCTTCACGAAGAGCTCCCTTGCAAGAACGGCGAGCCGGAACGAGTCAAATGGGCCAGTCCCCCACGGTCGGTCGAGCATCCGGTACGGGAGCGTTCAAACCAGAGGAACCGGCGTTCAGACACCGGGTCCGCGGGTCAGGACTCCCAGTCGATCTCTGCCCGAGGGTCGGGGGTGTACGAGCAGTAACGACCCGTTCGGATCGTCGAGGTGAGGTGACGCCCGAGGGGCGGGTTGGCGCGCGCGAGGTTCCCGATCGCTGCTCGGATGGCCCTCGTCACGTTCAGCCTCGCGCGCTCGGCGTGGGATGCCGCTCGGCGATCGCGGCCCCCGAGCCCGACCGCCCTGGCGAGCTCGCTCGCGATGAAGTCGATCTCCTCCCGGGCCTTCGCGGCCCGAGCGGGATCGTTGAAGAGCTCCGCCTCGTCGACCTCGGCCTGGAGGTCCTCCAGGCGCACTCGGTAGGCGGCCTTGGCGGTCGCGTCGAGCATCTCGCCCGCGTCGCCGAGGTCGGAGCGCATCTCGAGCTCATCGGAGACGGCCCGCCGTCCGGGCCCCGTTGCGGCCGAAGCTCCTCGTTGTTGTTCACCCTCGAGGTCGACCACGTGGAACTCACGCCCGGGGTTCGCGAGCAGGGCCGCCAGGTACCGGAGGCCCTTCGAATCTCGGAGTCGCACGAGCGAGCCCTCATAGACCACCGTCCAGTACTCGCCCTCGCGGCGAAACGCGCTTCCGCGTGCCTCGGCCGCAACGGCGCCGCCGCCCTCGAGCTCGCGGAGTCGTTCGATCCCGCCGAGGACCCCGTGCATCCCCAGAGCCGTCGCAGTGGCCGCGGCGCGGTCCAGCAGGTCGAGCGCGCGGCCCCGATCTACGGACCGCCCACGCCGGCCCAGCATGTGCGCGTGCTCGGAGCTGGGTGCGGGCAAGCAGGGCCCTCGCGCCCACCTGCGTGTGCGCACGGATCGCCGACGCGAAGTGGTCCTCCGCCTCCTCCCACCGCGAAAGGGCGGCCTCCAGCATGGCGACGTACAGCGACGCCGGCCCGAAACACATGACCGGGTGCGGCACCGACATGACGATGGTCTGGTCCGCGTAGGGGAGGAGGAGTGGGTGCAGGTCTCCCGCGGAGCCCGGGTCCTCGAGGAGGGCCGCGGCGACGCACGCGACAGCGACGGCGGGAAGCCAGATCCCGTTTCGGGGGAGCTCGTGGATCGCCTCGACGAGGGAGCGGAGCCACCGATGCGCCTCGTCCTGCCGACCGAGCTCCGCCTCGGCGAGGCAGAGCCACCCGCGGGAGAAGCCCGCCTGCGGGAACGTGTCGACGATCTCCTGCCACGTCCGGCGCAGCTCTCCGAGCCGTCCCTGGTCCCAGCGGATCGGGGTGAGCTGATTGAGGTGGGCGTAGATCGCGTCTCGGCGGCCGGGAAGGAAGCCGAGGGCCGCGTCCGCGTGCTTCTCGGCCAGTTCGAGGGCGCCATCGAGCAGCGTCAGCATTCCGCGCATCGACGCCGCGACCCACTGGTGGTAGGGCATCCGGAGCTCGTTCGCGAGCGCGGCATGGGCGAGGATGTCGGCCTCGGCCGCTCGGACGGCTCCCGCCTCCATCGAGCACGTGATCCGCCGGGCTCGACCGATCATCTCCGTCTCGCGGTCGCCGATTCCCACGCCCAACGCGAGGATCTCCTCGGCGAGCGCGGTTCGCTCCTCGAGCCCGTCCGGACCCCAGACCGCGAGCCACCTGGCGCGCAGGGCGAACGCCAGCGGGACGACCTCACCGAGGCGTCGAGCCGTCTCCACCGCCTCGAGGCTGAGCCGCTCCCTCAGCTCGGTCTCCTCGGAGAAGGTCAGCTCGAGGGACATCCGGGCAAGGATCCGGGCGCGCAGGGCTCCGTCCCCAGGGGGCAACGCGTCGAGCGCCTCCTGAAGGAGGGCCATCAGCCGCCGGTCGACCACGCCCGCCTCGACCTGCGGCGCCCCGAAGCCGAGCGCCGCCCGCGCGAGGCGGTCCGCATCGCCGAGCGTCCGTGCGATGTCCCCCGCGGAGAGGTAGCTCGCCTGTGCGTCCTCGTAGTCGCCCGCGCGAGCCAGCGCATCGCCGAGGCGCAGGATCACTTCGCAGCGAAGGCTCTCGTCGGGGCCGGCGAACTCCCACGTCTCCAGGGCCCGCCGATACTCGACGACCGCGTCCTCGTACGCGCAGGCGTCCATCGCGCGATCGCCGGCCTGACGAGCGTAGTGCCGGGCCTTTGCGCCCTCCCCCGCGGGCGCTGCTTCGGCGAAGTGGTGGGCGAGCTGGGGCAGATGCGGACGCGAGTCCTCGCCGTACAGGCGCTCGATCGCCTCGCCGACGAGCCGGTGCAGCTGGATCCGGGCGGGGATCGGGAGCTCGTCGTAGATCACCTCCCGCATGAGGGGGTGCGTGAAGCGATAGACGCCGACGGCGGACGGTTCCCTGCTCACGACCCCCAGCGCCGCGGCCTCCGAGAGCGATTCGAGGACCCGATCGTTCGAAAGGTCGCTCGCGGGGCCGACGAGCTTGAGCTCGAAGTCCCGACCCACGACGGCGGCAGCCGAGAGCACTCGGACGGCGTCGGCCGACAGCGGCGACATCCGTCGACGGATCACCGAACGAACGCTGGGCGGGATGGCGATGCTGAGTCGACCGGGCCGATCCAGTCGATCCCTCGTGGCGACCAGCCGAGTGACCTCCCGCACGAACAAGGGGTTCCCCTCGGTGGCTTCGTGGATCGCGGTCACGTTCGCCTGCAACGGCACGGTCCCCGAGACCTGTTCGACGAGACGCCCGACCTCGTCGCGGTCCAGGCCCCGGAGGCCGAGCACCGGTCCCTCGCGGGCGAGAGCCGCAATCACGTCCTCGGTCTCGGGCGATCGTGCGGCTTCGACATCGCGAGAGGTGGCCACGATGAGCATCCGCGTGGCTCGGACGTCGCCCGCCAGGAACCGGAGCAGCAGGAGCGATGGGCGGTCGGCGGCGTGCAGGTCGTCCAGCACGAGCACGAGCGGCTGGGCCGCCGACGCGTTCTTCAGATACCTCGCGACCGCCTCGAACAGGTAGAAGCGCCGGGCGTCGGACTCGATCGCGACTCGGACTCGCGGACTCGCCCAGGCGCGCGGCGAGATCGGGCACCAACAACGCGATCTGGGCGGCTCCGGACGAGGCGATCGATCGCAGGGTCTCGTCGTCGAGCTGGTCGGCGAGGGCCCGGATGATCTGAGTCCACGGCCAGTAGGGAGGTGCTCCCTCGCCCTCCCAACACCGGCCCCATACCACGCGGGTTCCTCGCTCGACCGCGTCCTCGCTCAGCTTGTCCGCGAGCGCGGTCTTGCCGATCCCCGGCTCGCCGGTGATCAGGCAGACGCCACCCCGACCCTCGATCGCGTCCTGCAGCGCGGCCGCGAGCTCGGCAAGCTCCCGATCCCGGCCGATGAAGGCCCCTCGCACGGGCTCCCCTCCTGCATCGACGCCTCAGCGCGATCCCGCCGGGGCAGTTTCCCATCTCGATCGAGCGCGTCACCCCGCCGGCCGCCGTGGGCGTGGCGACGCAGGAACCGCGTCTGCGCTCTTCCTCGAGGGAGTGAACGACCGTGCACCGCGCTTGAACGCCGCTTTCGCATGGAGGGAAGTGGGATCGAGGTCCGCTCGGTAGTCGGGGCAGGCGCCCCCAGAAGCCCCGTGTGGTCCGGCCCGCCCCACGATCCCGCGAGGGTTGACTGGTCCGGTCGGCGGTCTGACCGGGGGCCTCTCGCTGATCGAATCGGATCGATTGCCTGGACCATCCTTGCACTCCGGGATCAGGGCATGCCCTCGGAGGAGATCGGCCTGATCCTCCAGGCGGACGATCCCGAGCTCGTTCGCCATCACCTTGAGCTTCACCTGGAGCGTCTCCAGGAGCGCCTGGCAGATCAGCGGGGGACCGTCGCCATGCTCGAGGCGCTCCTCGTCGAGCGATCGATCGCCGCGGCTCGTGGGGGGCCGGTCCGTCACACGAAGCCGGCGTAGGCGATGAACGGGGCACTCAGCCTCTCGGCGGACGCCCGGACCACGGCCGGCATCCTGCTGATGACGATCGTCGCCGTGGAGTACGGCGGGACGTTCATGCTCGCCATCGTCCGGGGAAAGGTTCCGATGACGCCGTTCCAGCGAAGCTTCTCCCGAGCGGGTCACGCACACGCTGGGGTTCTCGTGATCCTCGCGCTCGTCTGCCAGATCCTCGCGGATGCCGCCGACATGGACGGCGTTCAAGCCATCCTGGGACGTAGCGGTGCCGCGCTCGCCGCGATCTTGATGCCCGCCGGGTTCTTCTTCTCGTCGATGGGGCGCGGTCGCGCCGAGCCGAATCGGTTTATCGCGCTGCTCTGGGTGGGCGCCGTCGCCCTCGGAGCCGGCGCCGTCGCCCTCGGGATCGGCCTGCTTCGATCGACCTAGGCAACCGGACGGTTCACCGCCGAGCGTCCGAGGCGAGTGAACCGCCGTGCACCGCGCTTGAACGCCTCCCTCGACGAGGACATCCGAGAGATCGAAGGGAACCATGACGCGCTCACCGATGCTCGTGGATGGGCCGATCCAGGAGGCTTCCGAGCCGCGGTCGAGCAAGACGACGCGTCGGCGAGGCCTTGCGCTCGCCGCACTGTGCATGGCGGCGTTCGTGATCAGCCTCGACACCACGATCGTGAACGTGACGCTTCCCAGCCTGGTTCGGCAGCTCGACGCGTCGACGACCGACTTGCAGTGGGTGGTCGACGCCTACAGCCTCGTGTTCGCCGCCCTGATCCTTGCGGCGGGAAGCACGGGTGACCGGCTTGGACGCAAGGGAATCCTCATGGCCGGCCTCGGCGTGTTCGGGGTGGCGAGCCTGGCCGGCTCCGCCGCAACCACCGTTCACGAGTTGATCGGAGCTCGAGCGGTGATGGGCCTCGGTGCGGCGTTGATCTTCCCGGCGACGCTGTCGCTCATCTCGAACATCTTCACGGAGCGAGCCGAGCGAGCTCGGGCGATCGGGCTGTGGGGGGCCACGACCGGTGTGGGGATCGCGCTCGGTCCGATCGTCGGGGGCTGGCTCCTCGAACGGTTCTGGTGGGGGAGCGTCTTTCTGTTCATGGTGCCGGTTGCCGCCGGGATCGCCGTGCTCGTTTCCTGGGTGGTGCCCACCTCGCGTGACCCGAGGACGCCGCCGGTCGACTGGGCCGGGTTCGCCTTGTCGGCCGCCGGGATGGGGGTGCTGGTCTTCACCATCATCGAAGCTCCGGATTGGGGCTGGGGGTCGGCTCGCACCGTCGCCGGGTTCGTGGTGAGCGCCCTCGTCCTCTTCGGATTCCTCTCCGTCGAGCGGCGACGTCGCCATCCGATGCTCGACCTCGGGTTGTTCAGGAACCCGAGGTTCACCGCCGCGAGCGGATCGGTCACGGTGGCCTTCTTCGCGCTGTCGGGCTTCATCTTCCTGGTGACCCAGTTCTTCCAGTTCCTCAAGGGCTACAGCCCACTCGCGACCGGCGTCCGCCTGCTGCCGGTGGCGGGCTCGGTTGCGATCTCATCGCTCGTCGGGACGCGGCTTGCCGTCCGCGTCGGGAACAAGCTCGTCGTTGCCACGGGACTGGTCCTGCTCGGTGTCGCCTTCGCGTGGATCTCGACGGCCTCGCAGACAACGCCGTACCTGGAGATCGCGGCCCAGATGGTGCTGCTCGGAGCGGGGATGGGCCTCACGAGCGCCCCGGCGACCGAGGCCATCATGGGGGTCGTCCCCACGGAGAAGGCCGGCGTCGGCTCCGCGGTCAACGACGCGACCCGGCTGCTTGGCGGAACGCTGGGCGTCGCCGTGATCGGAAGCGTCTCGGCCTCGATGTACGCAACGCGCCTCGTGACGACCTTGCCCGGGGGTCTTCCTCGTGCGGTCGTCGAGGCTGCGAAGGGATCGGTCGGGGGAGCGATCGTGGCTGCTCAGAGCCTCGATCGGGCGGGGCTACGGCCGGCGGCGAGCCAGTTGCGCATCGTCGCGGTCCACGCGTTCGAACGCAGCTTCTCCGCCGGATCCCTGGTCGCCTGCGGCGTGGCGGCCGTGGGTGCGGCCCTCGCGTGGTTCCTGCTCCCCGCCCGTCCGTCGGTGCCGGCCGAGCCCGAGGCGACGTTCGCGACCGTGGACCCTGAACTGAGCTCGATGCTCGCACGACGAGGAGGTGTCCGATGAGCCGAGTTGCCGCACCTCAGCCCCGAAGGCGTCTCATCATCCTGGTCACCGGGGCCGCCGGGGGGATCGGCCGGGCGACCGCATCGCGGCTCGCCGACGCCGGTCACATCGTCTTCGCTGCGGACCGTCGGGAGAGCGGACTCACGGCTCTCGCCGCGCAGCTTCCCGCAACGCACCCGATCGCTCTCGACGTGACCGACGGATCATCCATCGACCGCGCGGTCGATCAGATCCGCGCCGCGACCGGCGGCTACGGGCTCGACGTGCTGGTGAACGTCGCCGGGACGATGATCCTCGGTCCGGTGGAGGCCGTTCCCGACCACCTGGCGCAGGGGCAGTTCCAGGTCAACGTGTTCGGGCTGCTTGCCGTCACGCGGGCCTTTCTGCCCCAGATGCGCGCCCGAGGATCCGGCCGGATCGTCAACGTCTCCAGCGTGCTGGGAAGGTTCGCGCTTCCGGGTTCGGGGTGGTACTCGGCGTCGAAGTTCGCGGTCGAGGCGCTCTCGGACGCGCTTCGGATGGAGCTGGCGCCCTTCGGGGTTCGGGTCGTGTTGGTGGAGCCGGGGGTGATCGATACGTCCCTCTACGAGTCGGCCGCCGCGTTGCTGCCCCGGTACGACGAGGCGCTCGAGCCCTACCGCGCGACGTGGCCGGCGGGATTTGGTTTCCCAGAGCGCCTGCTGAAGGCTGCCGCCTCCGCCGACACGGCCGGTGCGGTCGTGGCCAAGGCTGCGCTTGCTTCCAACCCGCGCGACCGGTACCGGCCCGGCCTTCGAAGTCGCGTGAACACGCGGCTCCTGACGGTTCTTCCCACGCCGGTCACCGATCGAATCAAGACCCGGATCGCCGGTATGGCCAAGGCCCCCGGCGGGCAGATGGTTTCCGCACCGGGCGACCGGAGGGAGGTGGCCGCCGATCGGCACCTCGACCGCATCGCAGCCCAAGGAGAGGAGTGAGGACATGGGCATGATCGTGGCATGGGAGTTCGTGACGCTCGACGGCGTCATGGAGGCACCCGATACGTGGCAGTTCTCGACCGGTCTGTTCAACGAGGAGATGCAGAAGGCGGCGTTCGACCTTCTGATCGGGACCGACGCGCTTCTGTTGGGGCGCGTGACGTACGAGCTCTTCGCCGAGGCCTGGCCGAGCATGACCGACGAGGACGGTTTCGCGGATCGGATGAACGACCTTCCCAAGCTGGTGGCCTCGACCACGCTCCGCGAGCCGCTCTCGTGGCGTGGGTCCACCCTCGTCGAGGGCGACGCGGTCGAGGGCCTGCACCGGTTGAAGCAGGAATCCGACCGGCGCATCTCGCTCGTCGGGAGCGCCAACCTCCTGAGCGCGTTGATGCGGCACGATCTCATCGACGAGTACGAGATCTGGGTCCATCCCCTCGTCGTCGGGAGCGGGAAGCGACTGTTCGCGGATGGGACCCAGACGCCGGTTCTCGAACTGGTGGAGTCCAGAGCGTTCGCCACCGGAGTCGTGGCGCTGACGTACCGGCCGCGGGCGGATGTGGTCGGACAAGCCCACACGAAGGCGGAACCATGAGGAAGCTCATCCTGCACATGCGCATCTCGATCGATGGGTCCCCGATGAGGCGACCGTACGGTTCGTTCGGCCCCGAGCTCGAGGTCGACGAACACGGACTGATCCCTGAGCGGAGCGCATAGCGACATGGCGAGCGCGGTCCCAAACTGGCAACCGCTCCAAGGCGCGATCGCTGGTGAGGTCGTGCTCCCCGGTTCGCCGGTCTATGAGGGCTCGTGCCGGCCCTTCAACGCACGGTTCCGGGAGGTGCGGCCCTCCGCCGTCGTGTCGTGCGCCACCCCGGAGGACGCATCCGAGACGATCTCGTTCGCCCGCCGACACGGCTTACAGACCGCGGCGCGGAGCGGAGGGCACAGTTTCGCTGGACACTCCGCGACAACAGGCATCGTCATCGATGTTTCAGCGATGCGATCGGTGTCGGTCTCCGACGGCGTTGCGATCGTCGGGGCGGGCGCACGGCTCGGCGATCTCTACGAGGAGCTGCAGGTCCATGACCTCACCATCCCCGGGGGCACCTGTCCGTCGGTTGGGGTGTCGGCCTCACGCTCGGCGGCGGGCTCGGGATCCTCGGGCGGAGGTACGGGGTGACCTCCGATCGCCTGATCGGGGCGGAGATCGTCCTCGCGGATGGCCGCATCCTCGCGTGCGACGAGAACCACGACGAGGACCTGTTCTGGGCGCTTCGAGGCGCTGGCGCGGGCAACTTCGGCGTCGTGACCGCGCTCCTCTTCCGGACCGTGCCCGCCCCGGACGTCACGAATTTCCACGTCACGTGGCCCTACTCTCGAGCAGCGGACGTCATCGGGGCCTGGCAACGCTGGGCGCCGTACGGACCCGACGAGCTCGCCGCCAGTCTGAAGGTGACCGCCGACGAAGACATCGAACGACCACCTTCCGTCGACGTGTACGGCGCGTTCCTCGGGGAGCCGACGGAGGTCCACGATCTCCTCGATCCGCTCATCGTTCGGTCGGGTTCGGACCCGTCCTCGACGTCGATGACGCTGATGCCCTACCCGGAGACGAGGAGGTTCTGGGCGGAACTCGGTGAAGCCGAGGACGCCACAGGCGAGCGTCGGATCGCTGGGATGTCGGAAGGGCCCTACCTCGCGTGCAAGTCGGAGTTCTTCTCCCGACCGTTGCCCACGGAGGCCATCAGCGCGCTCCTGGAGACCTTCGTGGACGGAAGAGCGCCCGGGGAGACCCGCGAGTTGGATTTCATGCCTTGGGGGGGCGCGTACAACCGAGTGCCTTCCGACGCCACCGCGTTCGTGCATCGCGACGAGCTCTTCCAACTCAAACAGGCCGCGGTGGTCGCCGCCGACGCCCCGATGGATGACCATGAGGCGGCTCGCCGGGCGGTCCACAAGATGTGGGCGTCCGTCCATTCATGGGGCTCAGGGCGCGTCTTCCAGAACTTCGCTGACCCAGAGTTGGAACACTGGGGAGACGCGTACTACGGGCATAACCTCGCTCGGTTGGTTCGGGTCAAAGCCCGATACGACCCGTCGACCTTCTTCAACTTCGATCAGTCGCTACCGGTGCGCCGATGAGCGCTCATCTGGCTGGTGACAGATGGCTGAGGTCAACAGACCGTGCTACGAGATGGAGGAGCGATGGGAACGTTAAGCGCCCACACGCGTTGCAAAGGGAGTGCGGGTCCGCGGAGATGACGACATCAGGATTGTCCGCCTCGGAGCCCCGAGGTCGAGGAGGTTCGATGAGCACGTTCAGGTTCCAGGTCAGCCGTTTCGCTGGACGGATACGTCGCCGGGCCGAAGCAGAGCGTGGAGAACCCGCTCGGCGTCGGCGGCATGGATCTGCATCAATGGGTCTTCGAGCTCGAGGCGTGGCGGAAGCAGCAAGGGCAGGAGGGAGGCGAGGTCAACGCCAGCACGCCCGTGGTCGAGGAGGCGCAGTCGAACGTCGGCGCGACCGTGATGGGGCGGAACATGTTCGGGGGCGGGCCCGGCCCCTGGAGCGACGACCCCGCCTGGAACGGCTGGTGGGGCGACGATCCTCCCTTCCACACCCCGGTCTTCGTGCTCACCCACCATCCCCGTGCGCCGCTCGAGATGGAAGGGGGCACCACCTTCATCTTCGTCACCGAGGGAATCGAGTCCGCGCTCGAGCAGGCGAAGCTGGCCGCGGGCGACCGGGATGTGCTGCTCGGAGGGGGCGCGAACGCCGTGCAGCAGTACCTCGCCGCCGGGCTCGTCGATGCGTTCGAGCTGCACGTCGTCCCGATCCTGCTCGGTGACGGGGAGCGTCTGCTCGAGAACGTCGGCGACCTCGAGCTCGAGCAGCTGCGTGTGGTCGAGGCGCCGGGCGTCACGCACATCAAGTACCGCGTCGTCAAGGAGAAGGAAGGGGACCGATGATCCCGGCCCGTGAGCTTCGCTTCGTCCTCGTGTTCGACGACTACGAGGCGGCCGCCCGGCTCTATCGCGACGTCTTCGGGCTCGAGGTGGTGATGGACCTCGAAGCGGACGGCGGCCGAGGCGTCATCCTCAAGGTCCCGGCCGCCACCTTGGAGCTGGCCGACGTCGAGCATGGCCGTATCGTCGACGAGGTCGAGATCGGCCGTCCTCTGGACGATCGGGTGCGGATCGCGGTGAGGGTCGATGACCTGGCGCACGCCGCCGATGCCGTGACCGAAACCGGCGCCGAGCCAGTCGCCGCTGCCGTCGAGACCCCCTGGGGAGATCGCAACCAGCGGTTCAGGGCGAAGGATGGTCTGCAGCTCACGCTCTTTCAGTCGCCGTAGCGAGTCAGGGGGCATGAGGGTGCCGATCTCGGACGCCGGTGACGAGCGCCGGTCGGGGATGTGGCTCGTCAGGACGGCCTCGAGCGACGAGCTCACGCCGCGACGGATCGCATCGCTCCGTGCCCTCTTCGACGCCGCGTGGCCGGATCCGCGCGACGCGTTCACGGCCGAGGACTTCGATCATGCGTTCGGAGGCATGCACTTCCTGGTTGAGGAGGAGGGCGGCATCGTGTCGCACGCCTCGGTGATCGAACGGAAGCTGCACACCGGCGGCAACGAACTGGCGACGGGCTACGTCGAGGGGGTCGCGACGTTGCCGGCCCATCGACGGCGCGGGTTGGCTACCGGCATCATGCGGGAGGTCGGAAAGCACATCGATCGAACGTACCCGCTCGGCGCGCTCGGCACGGGCCTGATGGCGTTCTACGGGCGGCTGGGGTGGATCGTATGGGGTGGCCCGACGGGAGTGCGGACGGACCGTGGGCTCGTCCCAACGCCGGAGGACGATGGATACGTCCTCGTGCGCCTCACCCCCACCTCGCCGGACCTCGATCTGTCCGCTCCGATCAGCTGCGACTGGCGACCCGGCGACGTGTGGTAGTTCGTCGGTGGACCGATCCCCGTCTACTGCGGTTAACTCGGCATCATGGCTCTGAGCGCAGGAGTCTCGTCATCCCCGCCGGGCGGAGGGTGTTGCCAGCCCTCGTCGCCGAGCCACGTCGTCGGATCCCCCCAATTGTCCCGCGGCGCAGCGTGGCCGTGGCGCACAGATCGGGCGGGCGATCATCCGCCTGCCTGTCGCATTGGTCGCAACTGTCGCGGCCCTCGTTGCTCGTCTTCGCCCTGGCTCGGGCGATCCCTACCCGTTCTGGGCGGCTGGCTCTCCGCGCGAGCCACTGGCGAGATCCTAGGGTGGGCCCAGCTCAGGGGGCAACGCTCGTCTACTGGCTTGTGGCTGCCGCGACCCTCGATGACTCCGGTCCAGACGGTAGGAGTCATAGGCTCTCCGTGTGCCGTCAGAGATCGAGCTCTTCATCAGTCGTGCCGGACGATGTTGACTTCCTCCGCTACGTCGCCCAGGAGGTCATGCGAAGCCTGCAGCACATGTTCCAGGAGGAGCTCGACCCGATCCCCCGACGAGAGCCACGGACGACGACGGCGGCACGAGTTGAGTCAATTGCAGCGCAATGCTCACGAGGAGTGGGAGGGAGGGCAGCATGATGGATGAAACGGGAGCGGCGGGGACGGCGCCACCCGAGGCCGGGGCCACGAAGCAGGAGAAGAAGGTCGACGTCTGGATGATCATCGCCATCGCGGCGATCGTCATCGCACTGATCGCCGCGTACGTCGCCTTCATGTACAAGGGGCAGGTCGACGATTGGGAGGCCGCGGCGAACGAGACCGTGGCGAAGCTCGAGGCGGCTGGGATCGAGCTCCAGAGCACGGTCGAGTCCGGCGTCGCCGGTTACGAGCAGCAGATCTCGGACCTGAGCGGCGCCCTCGAGGAGTCCCAGACCCAGGCGGGCATCTCGGCGGGCCAGCTTGAGGAGACGAAGCAACAGCTCGAGGACACGTCGGCACAGCTCGCCGACTCCCAGCAACAGCTCGAGGCGACCCAGGGCGAGCTCGACGACGCCAATCAGGAGCTCGGGCAGACCCAGGCGGCGCTCGACGATGCGAACGCGAAGCTCGAGCAGCTGGGCGAGCTCGTGCTCCCCAACGGCACCTACGTTGGGCCGGTGCTGGGGGCCCGGGTCGAACCGTTCCCGGCGATCATCCTCCAGGACGGGACCGCGTGGCGGGTCGCCGAGGCCTCGCCCGACGTCACGATCATCGCGGGCGGACAGGACCTCACGCTCGAGGAGTTCTCGGCGCTTCTGCAGAGCAGCGACCCGGCAGACACCGAGGTTGCGAACGCCGATTACCAGGTTCGGGTCGCCAAGGGGCTCGTCACCTCGATCGAGGAGGTACCCGCCTGATCCATCCCTTCCGTGACGGCGGAGGCCGAGGACGAGGGTCTGGCGGATGAGCGTCCCGCGAAGGACGATGACGGTTCGTCGGTCGGCGTACCGTTGCCGGGCCGGGGGGAGCGCGCCTGGGGGGCCGGGGGATGCCGCCCACGAGACCAGCGACGCGTGATCGTCGGGCAGCGTTAGCCGAAGGACATGCCCTCGACGGAGCCGGACGGCTCTGGATCGGGCAGGCGCGTCATCCGGAACCCGTTGAACAGCCCGATCAGCGCGGCGAGCAGGGGAACGATCAGCGCCACCTGAAGCGCGAGCGGTCTGGCCTCCGTGTTGATGCGGATGATCTCCGCCTGCACGTCCTTGGGCTGGCCGACGAGCAGCTCCTCGAGCTGCGTGTTGCTCATCACCTCGGCGTCCTCGTCGAGGGCCTGCGCGACCTGTTGCTGTTCGGAAGGCGCGAGCACCGCACTCGACTCCGCCATGTCGGTGAAGGCGATCGAGAGCGTCGCGAGCATGATCGCGCCGGCGAACGCCAACCCGAACGACAACCCGAACGACCCCGCCGCCGAGTTCACTCCCGCGGCCTCGCTCACACGCTCCTCGGACATCGGCGACAGCGTGTAGTTGTTGAGCTGGGACACCATCAGGCCCAGCCCCGACCCCGCGATCAGCAGCGGGATCAGGAGCCACCAGCCCGAATCCGCCCGTGGCACGATCGGGATCAGCACCACCAGGCCGAGCGAGAGGAGTACGAATCCGACGCGGATGATGGCGCTCGGCCGCCGCGCGCCGGCTCGCCTCCCCGCGAGCAGTGCGACGCCGAACATGCTGAGCGACAGCGGGGCGATCGACAGACCGGACAGCATCGCGTTGTACTCGAGGACCATCTGGAGGTAGATCGGCAGGGCGATCATCATGCCGCCCAGCGCGATCTGCTGGAGCATCTGGTTCGTGATCCCCAGCCGGAAGACCTTGGAGCCGAACAGGCTCGGGTCGATCAGCGCGGGCTTGCCGTTCCGCTTGCGCCGCACGAGCCAGGTGGCCAGCAGGGCCATGCCGATCACGCCGATCAGCAGCAGCGCGGCGACGGCCTCGCCTCCCTCCTGCCACACGAGGATGCCGAGCACGATGCCGCCCATGCCGAACACCGACAGGACGGCTCCGATCGCGTCCACATGACGGTCTCCCGTGTAGGGCGCATCGCGCACGCGCTTGATGTTGAGCAGGACGACCGCGATGATCACGACCTCGAGCAGGAACCCCACGCGCCACGACAGGTACGTCGTGATGAACCCACCGAGCAGCGGCCCGACCGCGGCGGCGATCGCCGCCGAGGCGCCGACGAGCGCGTAGGCCTTCCGCTGTGCCGCCCCTTCGAAGTTGCCGTGGACGAGGGATTGCATGGCGGGCAGAAGGAGCGACGCCCCCAGGCCGCCGACGATGGCCCAGAAGACGATGACGGCCGTCAGTCCCTGCGCGAGCGTCATCGCCAGCGCCCCGACCGCGTAGCCCAGCAGACCGAGGACGTACGCGCGCTTGCGCCCGATGAGGTCACCGATCTTGCTGCCGATCAGGATGAACGCGGCGGACACGAGTGCTTCGAGCGCGATCGCGGACTGCACCCCGCTGACCGTCGTATCGAGGTCGTGCACCACCGCCGAGATCGAGACGTTCATCAACGACGTGTCGACGACGAGCACGAACATCGCCATCGCCAGGAGGACCGCCAGCCGGGTATCGCCCGACGACGCCTCCGTGGGAGGTGGGGTCGTCGCTTCTTCCTCCATGGAGCGGCATCATCCGCGGAGGAGGCGCGAGGTGCAAGGATGCGAAACCGTGGTCACGACCGAGGGCCGCCCGGCCCCGAGCGAGGCCGTTCGCGAGGCCGTCACGATGGCCCTGTACGTGGGGGTCGTCCTGGCGGCGGAGTTCGTTGCGGTCGAGGAGCATGCCGTGGACGAGCCCTCGACGGTGGCCGTGATCTGGGGAACGGCGTTGGGCGTTGCCCTCGCCCACGTGTTCGCGTTCAACCTTGCCGCCCGTCTGTTCGCGGGGGGACGACTTGCCCATGGGACGCGGAGGGCGGTCTGGGCGCAGCTCGGGTCGGCCGCGGTGGTCGCCTTCGTCGTCACCGTCCCGTTCTTCTTCCTGGCTCTGGGCCCGGCGCTGGATGTATCCGGGTTCCTGCTCGCCGCGCTGATCGGGGTCACGGCGTACGTGGCCTCGCGCGAGGCCGGGGCCAGTCGGATCCGGTCGCTGGTCGACGGCCTGATCGCGCTCGCGGTCGCGACGGCCGTCGTGTCGGTGAAGGTCGGTCTCACCACGCACTGATCGGTGACCTTCCGGCTCGAGAACGCGCTGCCGAAAACGGTCAAGAACGGATCGCGTTATGATCCCGCCGAGCTAGGGGGGCGGGGAGCCGAGCCAGGCGGCGGGGAACTGACGCAAGGAGCTCGAGTTGAGTGACGCGGTGACCGCCGAGCGAGCGCCGACGACCCGTCCGGAGCATCCTCCCTGGCACGGGATGGATGTTCGTGCCGTCACGCAGGATCTCGATGTCGACCCCGATCGCGGGCTGAGCGCGGGCGAGGCCGCGGAACGGCTGCGAACGCAGGGCCCCAACAAGCTCGCCGCAGCCAAGAAGGAGTCGGGCTTCCGAGCGTTCGTCCGCCAGTACCAGGACTTCATGCAGCTCATCCTGCTGGGCGCCGCGATCGTGAACGCCCTGGTCACTGACGATGCGGGCACGACGGTGCTGCTCGCGGGGCTCACCGTGTTCAACGCGGTGATCGGGTTGCGACAGGAGGCCAAGGCGGAGGAAAGCGTCGCAGCGCTCGCCCAGATGATGAAGACGGTGGCTCGGGTCCGCCGTGACGGTCAGGCCATCGAGATCGACGCCGAGGAGCTCGTGCCCGGCGACGTTGTCCTGGTGGAGGCCGGCAACCGGATTCCCGCGGACGGTCGGATCTTCGTGGCCGCCACCCTCGAGATCGAAGAGGCGGCACTCACCGGCGAGAGCCTGCCGGTCGGCAAACAGACCGAGCCCGTTGCGGGCGAGGAAGTCCCGCTCGGCGATCGCATCTGCATCGCCTACATGAACACGTCGGTCACGCGTGGGCGCGGCGAGTTCCTCGTGACCGAGACCGGCATGGGCACGGAGATCGGCCACATCGCCAACATGCTGGCCAACACCGAGAGCGAGAAGACGCCGCTGCAGAAGCAGCTCGACGACCTGTCGAAGATCATCGCGGCGATCGCCGGCGTCGCGCTGGCGCTGGTCGTCGTGCTCGGACTGATCAACGGGGACTCGTTCGACACGCTGTTCGTCACCGGCGTGACGCTCGCCGTGGCCGCGATCCCGACCGGCCTGCCCGCTGTCGTCACGGCGCTCCTGTCGATCGGCACGAGGGAGATCGCCCGGCGCAATGCGATCGTGAAGCGGCTGCCGGCGGTCGAGACCCTGGGCGCGACGTCGGCGATCTGCTCCGACAAGACTGGGACGCTGACGCTCAACAAGATGACCGCGCGCGAGCTGCTGATCCCGGGGCAGAATCGGTTCACGGTTTCGGGCGAGGGCTACAGCACCCAGGGCGAGATCAAGCACGTCGGCGGATCGGCCTTCGACCTCGATCCGTACCTGCTTCCGATGGTGTTGTGCGCCGACGCGGTGCTCGACGGCGAGAGCCTGATCGGCGACCCGACCGAGGGCGCCCTGATCGTGCTCGGGGCCAAGGGCGGGCTCGACATCGAGGAGACGCGCGGCACCTACCCCCGGATCGCCGAGGTGCCGTTCGACTCCGAGTACAAGTTCATGGCGACCTTCCACGAGATGACCGGCAGGGACGGCCGGCCGGTCACGCGCTGCTACGTCAAGGGCGCGCCGGACGTGCTGATCTCACGCAGCGGCTCGTACCGGGACCCCGACGGAACGCTCCGACCGGTCACCGAGGACAATCGTCATCTCGCCCTGGAGGGCAACGACCGGATCGCCGCGGCGGGCGAGCGCGTCATGGTGGTCGCCCAGCGCGAGTTCGACCCGGCGACGTTCGACAAGGACGGCAACCTGATCGACCTGATCCAGGACCTGACCCTGCTCGCGATGATCGGGATCGTCGATCCACCACGCGCGGAGGCGAAGGACGCCATCGCGAAGTGCAAGAGCGCAGGCATCCGCGTGCGCATGATCACCGGCGACCACGCCACGACGGCCGGTGCGATCGGGAAGGAGCTCGGGATCGAGGGGCGCGCCATCACCGGCGCGGAGTTCGCGGCGATGAGCGACGAGGAGCTGCTCGAGCAGCTCGCCGGCATCGGGGTGATCGCGCGCGTGGCCCCCGAAGACAAGGTCCGCCTGGTCAGGATGCTCCAACAGAGCGAGAACATCGTGGCGATGACCGGGGACGGGGTGAACGACGCCCCAGCCCTCAAGGCGGCCAACATCGGCGTCGCGATGGGGATCACCGGCACCGAGGTCTCGAAGGAGGCCGCCGTGATGATCCTCACCGACGACAACTTCGCCACGATCGTCGGCGCGGTGGAGTACGGGCGGGGCCTCTACGACAACCTGCTCAAGTACCTGCGGTTCCAGATGTCGACGCTGGTCGCCTACATCGCGATCTTCATCGGCGCAGGCATCTTCGACATCGCGGGCGGGATTCCGCTGAACCCGCTGCAGATCCTGTGGATCAACATGGTCGTCGATATCCCGCTCGCGGTTGCGCTCGGATTCGACGAGCCGACCCCGGGCCTGATGAAGCGATCGCCTCGGCCCGTCGGTGCCCCCGTCCTCTCGACGAAGAACTGGGTCCGGTTGTGCGTCCAGGGGTTCGTGATGACCATCGGGACGCTGGTCGCCTATCAGATCGGCGAGTCGATGTACGACGTGGCGGTCGCGTCCACGATGCTGCTGACGACACTGTCGCTGTTCCATCTGGCCGCGGGATTGCTGGCCCGCGACCAGGTGCGCACGATCTTCAGCCGAGTCGCCCTGCCCGGTCCCACGCAGCTCCGCCGGTACGGGCTGGCGCTGCTCGCCATCATCCTGGTAACCGAGATCGACTTCCTGCAGCGCGTCTTCTCGACCGTCGACCTCACCCTCACGCAGTGGGGGATCTGCACCGGCATCGCGCTCAGCCTGGTGGTGGTCGAGGAAGCGATCAAGTTCTTCATCCGTCGGCGTGATCGGAAGGGCGCTCCGGCCGACACCGAGCCAGCAGCGGTCGTCGCCTAGGAGGAGGAGCCACATGGCGTTCAACCTTCGGAACCGGAGCTTCCTCAAGGAGCTCGACTTCACGCCCGAGGAGCTTCGGTTCCTGCTGAAGCTGGCGGCCGATCTCAAGGCGGCCAAGTACGGCGGCTACGAGCGGCAGCACCTTGCCGGCAAGAACATCGCGCTGATCTTCGAGAAGACCTCGACGCGCACGCGGACGGCGTTCGAGGTCGCCGCGCACGACCAGGGCGCCCAGGTCACGTACCTCGAGCCTTCGGGCTCGCAGATCGGCCACAAGGAGTCGATGAAGGACACCGCCCGGGTGCTCGGTCGGATGTACGACGGCATCGAGTACCGGGGGTTCGCGCAGGAGACCGTCGAGACCCTGGGCGAGTACGCCGGCGTCCCGGTGTGGAACGGGCTGACCGACGAGTTCCACCCGACGCAGATGCTCGCCGACGTCCTCACGATGACCGAGCACAGCGACAAGCACCTCGCTGAGATCGCCTACTGCTACCTGGGCGACGCCCGCAACAACATGGGCAACTCGCTGATGGTCGGCCGGCTGCACGTTCGGCATGGACGTCCGCCTCTGCGCCCCCGAACACCTGTGGCCCGAGGACGAGCTCGTCCGGACGTGCCGCGAGATCGCCGAGGAGACCGGGGCGAGGCTCACGCTCACCGCCGACGTCGACGAGGGCGTGAGGGGCGTGGACTACCTCTACACGGACGTCTGGGTCTCGATGGGCGAGGACCCGGGCGTCTGGGAGGAGCGGATCAAGCTGCTGAAGCCGTACCAGGTCAACGGCGACGTGATCAAGCGGACCGGCAACCCGAAGGTGAAGTTCCTGCACTGCCTGCCGGCGTTCCACAACCGCGAGACCAAGGTCGGCGAGGAGATCTTCGAGAAGTACGGCCTGGACGGCATGGAGGTCACCGACGAGGTCTTCGAGTCCGAGCACTCGATCGTGTTCGACCAGGCCGAGAACCGCATGCACACGATCAAGGCCGTCATGGTGGCCACGCTGGGCGACTGAGGCGTGCGGGTCGTGGTCGCGCTCGGCGGCAACGCCCTGCTCAAACGCGGCGAGCCGATGACGGCGGACATGCAACGAGCCAACGTGCGTTCGGCGGCGCCGGCGCTGGCGGCGATGGCACGAAAGCACCAACTGGTGCATGTCCCACGGGAACGGCCCACAGGTGGGGCTCCTGGCGCTCCAGGGCGCCGCGTACGAGGAGGTCGATGCCTACCCGCTCGACGTCCTCGGCGCGCAGACCGAAGGCATGATCGGCTACGTGCTCGAGCAGGAGCTCGGCAACCTCCTTGCGTCCGAGGTGCCGTTCGCGACGATCCTGACCATGATCGAGGTGGATCCCGCCGACCCCGCGTTCGGCGATCCGACCAAGTTCGTCGGTCCCGTGTACGACAAGGCGAGGCGGACGCGCTCGCCGCCGAGAAGGGATGGGTCTTCAAGCAGGACGGAGACCGGTGGCGCCGCGTCGTGCCCTCGCCCGAGCCCAAGCGCATCTTCGAGATCCGGCCGATCCGTTGGCTCCTGGACAAGGACGCCGTCGTGATCTGTGCCGGCGGCGGCGGGATCCCCACGATGTACGACCCGGACGCCGAACGCACCCTCGTCGGCGTCGAGGCGGTGATCGACAAGGACCTCGCGAGCGAGCTGCTGGCCCGGGAGGTCGAGGCCGACCTGTTCGTCATGGCGACGGACGTGGACGGCGTGTACGCGGACTGGGGCACGCCGGAGCAGCGGCGCCTCGAGAAGGTGACGCCGGAGGAGCTCCGCGGCGCAGAGTTCGCCGCCGGGTCGATGGGCCCGAAGGTCGAGGCAGCCCTGCGGTTCGTCGACAACACCGGCAAGCGTTCGGCGATCGGGAGCCTGGAGCAGATCGAGCGGATCGTGGAGGGCGAAGCGGGGACGCAGGTGGTGCCCTCGTGAGCGCCGAGAAAGACGGAGGGATGATGGCGGAGTTCGGTGTCCACTCGGAAGTGGGCAAGCTGCGCAAGGTGATGGTCCACCGGCCGGAGCTCAGCCTGCAGCGGCTGACCCCGTCGAACCATGACGAGCTGCTGTTCGACGACGTGCTGTGGGTCGAGCGGGCGCAGTTCGAGCACGACCGGTTCGTCGAGAAGATGCGGGACCGCGGGGTCGAGGTCTTCCTGTTCCGCGATCTGCTCGCCGAGGCGCTGGCCGCGAGCGACGAGGGGCGTCGAAGGCTGATCGAGGTCGCCGCATCCGAGTACACGGTGGGCGTGTCCCTGGTCGACGAGATCCGCAACGTGCTGTCGAACCTGCAGCCGGACCAGCTCGCGAAGCATCTGATCGGCGGCCTGACGGTCGCCGAATCGGGGATCGATCTCGGCAAGTTCAAGGAGTTCTCGCTGCCCGCGGCGGCGCTGGACGACACGAGCACGTTCATCCTGCCGCCGTTGCCGAACACGCTGTTCACGCGCGACTCCTCCTGCTGGATCTACGGGGGCGTCTCGATCAACCCCATGTACTGGCCGGCCCGCCGGCTGGAGGCCTACAACGTCGCCGCGATCTACCGGTACCACCCGATGTTCCAGGGCGCAGGACTTCGAGTACTGGTACCCGGAGCTCGGCGACGACGGGAAGTTCCAGGCCGCCGACTTCGGGCGGGCCTCGCTCGAGGGCGGGGACGTCCAGCCGATCGGCAACGGGACGGTGATGATCGGGCTGAGCGAGCGGACCCAGGCCAGGATGATCGAGCAGATCGCCCGGGCACTGTTCGCCAAGGGTGCCGCCGAGCGCGTGATCGCCGTCGTGATGACGAAGGATCGTGCGCACATGCACCTCGACACGGTGTTCACGATGCTCGACCGCGACAAGGTCACGGCGTATCCGAAGGTCATGGACCAGGTCCGCGCCATCAGCCTTCGTCCCGGATCGGCGGAGGGGCGGTTCCACGTCACCGAGGAGAAGGGCTTCCTCCCGGCCCTCGCCGATGCGCTCGGCGTGAAGGACCTCCGCGTCGTCGAGACGGGTGGTGACGCCTACCAGCAGGAGCGCGAGCAGTGGGACGACGGGAACAACGTCGTCGCGCTCGAGCCCGGCGTGGTGGTGGCCTACGAGCGGAACACCTACACGATCGCCAAGATGCGCGAGGCGGGTGTCGAGGTCATCACGATCGAGGGCTTCGAGCTCGGCAAGGGCCGCGGCGGGGGCCACTGCATGACCTGCCCGATGCTCCGAGACCCGATCTAGGACCGGATCGGAAGGGGGAGGGATGAGCGACACCCCTCGGTCGGTGGTCGTGGTCATCGTGGTGCTCGTCATCGTCGGCCTCCTGGCGTTCGCCCGTGGCCGCGACCATCATCACGGCGACGACGTCGGCGAGCGGGCGAGCGCGGTGTCCGTTCTCGCCCTCGAAGCGGTCCGATGAGCGACGACAACGCGACCCGAACGAAGCCCGAGCCGACGAAGCGGCGCCGCTTCACCCTTCCCTCCGCCTACACGATCCTGTTCTTCCTGATCGTGCTCGCGGCGATCGCGACGTGGATCGTGCCGGCCGGCACCTATGACACGAACGAGGCGGGTGAGCCGATCCCCGGCACGTATCACGAGGTCGAATCGAACCCCAGAGGATCCTCGTCGACTCGCTTGACCGCCCCGATCAACGGCCTGTACGGGATCGAGAACAACAAGGGGAACATCAACTACTACAACCGCGGGTTCCTGTTCGGCGCGATCGACGTCGCGCTGTTCATCCTCGTCGTGGGCGGCTTTCTCGGCGTGACGATGAAGACCGGGGCGATCCAGGTGGGCATCGCATCGCTCGTCGCGAGGCTGAAAGGCAAGGAACGATGGCTGATCGTGATCCTGATGACGACCTTCGCGATCGGCGGAACGACGTACGGGATGGCCGAGGAGAGCCTCGCCTTCTACGCGCTCGTCATCACCGTGATGATCGCCGCGGGCTACGACGCGCTCACCGGGACGGCGGTCGTGCTCCTGGGGTGTGGGATCGGCACCCTGGGCTCGACGATCAACCCGTTCGCGACCGGGATCGCATCCGGATTCGCGGGGATCCCGCTGAGCGACGGCCTCGTCGGAAGGTTGGTGATCCTGATTGTCGGCCTGGCGATCGGGATCTTCTTCGTCTTGCGGTACGCCGACCGCGTGAAGAAGGACCCGTCACGCTCGCTGGTGTTCGACATGAAGGCGGACAACGAGGCGCACTTCCGGGCGCAGGAGCAGGAAGGCGCCGCCCAGGCCATGGCCGGGCAACAGAAGGTCATCTTGGCCCTGTTCGGGCTGGCGTTCCTGGTGATGATGTACGGGGTCATCCCGTGGGACGACCTCGGCGTCCCGTTCCCCACGCTGTGGTGGTGGTTCCCGGAGATGACGGCCTCCTTCCTGCTCTTCGCGATCGTGATCGGACTGGTCGCCAGGATGCGCGAGGGTGAGCTGACGGAGACGTTCGTCGACGGTGCCCGAGACCTGCTGGGCGTCGCGCTCATCATCGGGATCGCCCGCGGGATCACCGTGATCATGAACAACGGCCAGATCACGGACACGGTCCTGCACTGGGCGGAAGTCGCGCTGGGCGACGTCGGCAAGGCCGCCTTCTCGGTGGTCATGTACGTGCTGTTCCTCCCACTGTCGTTCCTGATCCCGTCGTCGTCCGGGCTCGCGACCGTGGCCATGCCGATCATGGCGCCGCTGGCCGGGTTCGTGGAGGTTCCGGAGAGGCTCGTGGTCACCGCCTATCAGAGCGCCAACGGGCTGATGAACCTGTTCATCCCGACATCCGCCGTCGTCATGGGTGGTCTCGCGATCGCCCGCGTCCCGTATGGCCGGTACCTGCGGTGGGTGTGGCCGCTGCTGGCCATGCTCGCGGCCGTCACGGTCGTGGTGCTGGTGGGCGGGGCGCTCCTTGCTTGATTGGAGGGACCGAGCGGAAAAGTCTTCCCACGCCGCGCATGACACGCCGTCTCCACCGTATCGTCGTCCCTTTCGTGTTGGTCGGACTCCTGGCCGGTGCATGCTCGGAGGAGCATCGCGAGCGGATCCGCGAGGCCGCGTCCAGCGTGACCGTGGCGTTGCCCACGGCCCTTCCGACACCGACCAGGGACGGTCCCACAGCGGGACCCACCGGCCCCACGTCCGAACCGACCGCGGCGCCGACCACCGAACCGACCGAGCAGCCGACCACCGAACCGACCGAGCTGCCGACCACCTGAACCGACGGCCGAACCGACCGAAGCTCCCGGCGACGGTGAGCAGGGTGGGCTGGTCCTCGCGATCATCGGGATCATCCGGCAGCTCCAAGGTCAGGGACCCCCGGAGGCATCACCGCCGCCCACCGAGGCTCCCGAGACAACGCAACCGCCCAAGGAGAAGCCGCCCGAGGAGCAGCCGTCGAAGGGACCCACCGAGGGACCGACCGGAACAACTGCACGGGTCACGGGACCCACCGGAGCAACCGGAGCAACCGGACCCGTCGGATCGACGGGTACATCCGCGGATGATCAAGCCGGGGAGATCGCGGCAGCGGCGGCCTCGACGACGAGCGACGGCTCAACCTGGTTCTGGTTGCTGTTGTTCGTGGCGCTCGGAGGCGTCGGGTGGTTCCTGTGGTGGCGAGCGCGTCGCGAGCGCTCGCAGCCGCCGGATCCCGCCTCGTGATGGTGTTGCGCCTTCGCGGGTGCGACCATGACGCGGCATCCGGTCCGGCGAACGAGTTCCTTGCTCCCGGGTCGGGGCCGTGAAGAGGAGGCGTCGTTGAGCACGTCGACCAGAGCGATGTCCGTACGGCAGGCCGCCTTCATCGGTGTGGGCGCGATGGTGGGCGCGGGCATCTTCTCGCTGCTCGGGGCGGCCGGGGAAGTCGCTGGCGCCGCCGTGTGGGTCTCGTTCCTGATCGCCGCCGGGATCGCGATGCTCCAGGGGTACTCGTTCGCCAAGTTCGGCGCGACCTACCCCTCGGCCGGTGGCATGCTCGAGTACGTCGGCCGGGGGTTCGGGCTGGGGCACGTCTCGGCGGTCACGGCGTGGCTCGTGTACTCCGCAAACGCCATCGTCACGGCGATGGTCGCGGTCTCGTTTGGGAGCTACGCGAGCTCGATGTTCGCCGGCGAGAGCGCGACCTGGGCGAAGGTCTTCGCCGTACTCGTCGTCGTCGTGATGACCGCGGTGAACGTCGTCGGCTCACAGGTCGTCGCGAGGGTCCAGACCACGATCGTGTTCGTCGTGGTCGGGATCCTGGGGTTCTTCGCGATCGTGACGCTCGCGAACATGGACCCGGCGCTCCTCGCTCCGTCCGGCTACCCGGGATTGAGCGAGATCGTGTCGAGCGTCGCCCTCACGTTCTTCGCGTTCCTCGGGTTCGGGATCGTGACGTTCACGGCCAAGGACCTGGCCGACCCCTCGCGGCAGCTGCCGCGGGCGATGTACCTCGCCCTCGGGATCGCCACGGTCGTGTACGTGACGATCGCCCTGGGCGTGTTCGGGACCCTGACGGTCGAGAAGGTGATCTCGTCCGGGGCGACGGCGATCGCGGTTGCGGCGCAACCGGTGCTGGGACGGGCCGGGTACTGGCTCATGAGCGTGACCGCGCTGTTCGCGACGGCGGGCGCCACGAACGCGGGACTCTATCCGGCACCCGGACTCTGCGAGCACTTGGCTTCGATCGGCCAGTTCCCGCCGCTCCTCGGCCGGAGGCTGGGCGGCCGAGTCTCCGTCGGCCTCCTGCTCGCCTCTGCGGCGATCGTCGTCATGGTGATCGGGTTTGATCTGTCGGCGATCGCATCGATCGGCAGCGCGATCGCCCTGATGATCTTCGCGCTCGTGACCGTGGCACACCTCCGCATCTATCGGGAGACCGGGGCGAAGGCGTGGGTGCTCTGGCTCGCCCTTGCGGTGATCGGGATCACGCTCTTGACGTTCATCGTGACGACGCTCGCCGACGAGCCGGCGTCGATCGTGACGCTGCTGGCGATCCTGGTCTTGAGCATCGGCCTGGACATCGGCTGGTCCAGGAAGCGTGAGACGATGGAGATCCGAGAAGGATGAGCGACGGCAAGGGGGCATCGGTGAGCAGACGCGAGCGCATCCTGAAGATGCTGTTGGTCGAGCCCGGCACGCCGGCCGGCCTCGCCAAGCGCGACCCCGCTTGGAAGGGGGGTGACGAGTACGCTGAGCTCTCGGAGACGAAGCTGAAGGGCGCCGCTCGCGAGATCCTCCAGAAGGGGATCAAGGAGCTCTCGGTTGCCCAAGAGCTCCTGTGGGCGAGCGATACCTACACGCTCCTCGTGGTGTTCCAGGCGCTCGACGCGGCGGGCAAGGATTCGACGATCGAGCACGTGATGTCGGGCGTGAACCCGCAGGGGGTCCAGGTCGTCTCCTTCCGGCAACCCTCGAGCGAGGAGCTCGACCACGACTACCTGTGGCGCATCAACAAGGCCCTGCCCGAGCGCGGGCGGATCGGCATCTTCAACCGCTCGCACTACGAGGAGGTCGTCGCGCTGAAGGTGCATCCCGAATGGCTCGAAGCCCAGCAGCTCCCACCGGGGAAGCGCGGCAAGCCGTTCTGGAGGGGACGCTACGACGACATCAACGCGTTCGAGCGTCACCTGGATCGCAGCGGAACCAAGATCGTGAAGTTCTTCCTCCACGTCTCGAAGGACGAGCAGAAACGCAGGTTCATGGCCCGCCTGGACACGCCCGGCAAGGAGTGGAAGTTCAAGGCTTCGGACGTCGCCGAGCGGGCGCACTGGGATGAGTACACGCAGGCGTTTGAGGATGCGATCACGGCGACCTCGACCGCGTGGGCACCCTGGTACGTCATCCCCGCGGATCACAAGCCCGTCATGCAGGCGATCGTCGCGCGCATCCTCGTCGAAACGATCCAGGGTCTTGGTCTGTCCTGGCCGGAGGTCTCGGACAAGGACCGAGCGGCGAACGCCGAAGCCCGCAAGCTCCTCGAGGCCGAGAAGGACTAGGGGTCTCCGGTCAATCAGGTACGAGCGCCGGCCTGAGCGCTTCGATGCGTGCTTCCTGGTCAGGAGCCCAATTCGTCGGCGGGGTGTGGCGGCTGCGTACTCGTCGCTCCCGCTCGCATCACGGCGGGGAGAGTGACCGGCGAAACCGTCGCGATACCCGCGGGCCCACGAATCCGGCCGGAGGAGGACGGGCCCTTCGGGTTGCTCACTGGATGACCTCGCGCACTTCGTCGCCCGCATCTCCTGTCGGTCGAGTAGCGCATCAGCGAGCGCAGCGACAGAGTCCCACTCGCGGTCGACGGTTCAAGTCCCCCCTCGCCCACCGAGCAACCCGTCAGCGCTGGACCGCCGCCCGATCGAGCTCGGCGGCCGCGTTCGTCAGCTCCTGCGCCGATCGCCGAAGCACGTCCGCCGCCTCGGAGATCCCGGCCGGTGATCCCAGGCGGCCGATCGCGGCCGATGCCGATTGCAGGGCGGTCTGCGCCCGCTCCGCCGCGAGCCGCGCCGGCTCGTCCAGCGGAGACGTCGTGAGGGACTGCACGATGCTCGAGGTGGCGTCGGTCTCGCGGACCGCGACGGCGATGAGGTCGGCTGGTGCCGCGGCCGAGGCCGCCGCGAGCGCCGTCAGCGTGTCGCCCGTTCTCGTGCACGCCGCCGCGGCCTCGCCCGCCTTCGTGCGGGCATCGGCGAGCGCCCGACGCCGCCGGACGACCACCGCGATCACCGCCGCGATGCCGGCGACGATGGCGAGCGCGAGCAGCCAGGGCCACAGCTCGCCGGACTCGTCCTTCTTGTTCTTCTTCGGCTTCTTCGTGGGCTCGGCGCTCGGCTCCTCGGTCGGCTCCTGCGTCGGCTCTACGGTCGGCTCCTCGGTCGGCTCCTGCGTCGGCTCGACGGTCGGCTCCTCCGTCGGCTCCGCGGTCGAGCCGGTCGCCCCGGTCGGGGCGTCGACGGACGGGCTCAGGCTCTCGAGCTGATCCCGGATCTGGTCGCGGCCCTCTTCGGTGCACGAGGACAGGAGGACCGCCGCCACCACTCCGACGGCGGCCCACGCCGCGAACCGGCGAGCCCTCATGCGCCCTCCTCGCGGCGCGGACTCGTTCCGCCGGGTCCGATCGCCGCACCAGGAGATCGAGCCTAGTCCACCGGCTCCATGTCCGTCGCGTCCCGTGTACGCGACCGGACAACGACGGGACAGGATTGCCGCTCGGAACCTGTCTTCCCGGGTGGTCCCAACGGGGTCGAACCCGTGTCTCCACCTTGAGAGTGTTCTCAGGGTTCACTACCTGCGACGATGACCGAGCTCGGGTTCTGACCTCCGATAGGAACCGACCTTCGTCGCTCCGGACCATCGCGCGTTCCGACTCTGATGGCGAGGATAGCTCGGGCATCGGGATGTGGAGCGAACTCGGAAAGCTGACGATCAGCTAGGGAGCGATCGCGGCAGCCCGAACCATGGGAGCACGCTGTTGTCGAAGCGGGTGACGGCGCAGATCCGGTCGCCGCTGAGGGTGAGGACGAAGAGGCCGGTCCCGTGGCGGATGCCGGTAGGGGCGCGAAGGTAGGCCCCGAACGCCGGCTGACCATTGGCTCGCGTCGGCACGAGGTCCAGCATCCGGCCCGCGCGGAAGAGGGTCGCGTAGAAGCGGGACACGACGTCGCGGCCCTCGTATTCGAGGGGGAACGGTGGCATGGAGATGGAGATATCGTCGGTGAGCAAGGCGACCAGCGCGTCGAGATCGCCGGACTCGTACGCGCGGACGAACTTTCCGACGAGCGCCTGCTCGGAAGGTGAGTCGGGAACGGGAGCCGGTTCGCGCTCGGCGGTCGGCGGCAGCCGGCGCTGCAGGCTGGCGCGGGCCCGTTTGAGGGCGCTGTTGACCGACTCGACGGTCGAGTCGAGCATGTCGGCCACCTCGTTCGCGTGGAATCCCAGCACGTCGCGCAAGATGAGCACGGCGACGCTGGCGAGGTGGCAGGACCTGCAGTGCGGTCACGAAGGCCAGGGAGATGGCCTCGGTCTGTTCGTAGCGGGCCTCCGGGCCGAGCGGCACGTCGATCGCACCCTCGAGGAGGGCGTCGGGAAATGGCTCGAGCCAAACGACTTCGCCGAGGCGGGTCGGCTCGGGCGGTTCAACCTCGGGGATGTCCCACTCCTTGGCCGGGCGTCGGCTGGCCGAGCGAAGCGCGTTGAGGCACCGGTTGGTGGCGATCCGGTAGAGCCATGTGCGGATCGAGGCGCGTCCCTCGAACCCTCCGAGGCCCTGCCAGGCGGCCAGCAGCGTGTCCTGGAGGGCGTCCTCGGCGTCCTGGAAGGATCCGAGCATCCGGTAGCAGTGCACCTGGAGCTCTCGACGGTACGGCTCGGTCAGCTCTCGGAACGCCTCGCCGTCCCCGGCCCGCGCCCGGGTGATCAGGTCGTTGTCTCCACTCCACCCAGCCTCACTTCTCTCGCTCTCCATGTCCATCTCCGTTTGGACACCGGCCGAGCCGCGAACTGGGCGGAGGGCGCGCGCCGGATCCGACGGCGAGAAGCCCATCGACTCATGGAATCCCTTCGAGGAGCCCGAGCGGTATCCGCTGCTGCTCGGCGGAACTCCGGTGGCTGAGTGGGAGATGCTCGGGCAGGCTCCTGGCCGGTGTTTGCAGGAAGTCGAGCTCGCCGGCCTCGACCGCGGCCAGGATCGCCTCGCTCGAGAGTCCGGCCCGTTCCCACAGGTGGAGGAGGGCGACGACGTGAACGTCCCGCTCCGCGTACCCGTCGTCCCGAGGTCCGGTGGCGCCGCGATCGATCAATCGGCGGACGAACTCCAGGTCGGCGCCCGCTCGGTCGGCGACCTGCTCGATCGAGATCGGTGGCGTACGCATCCCGCAGGTGGCTGGCTTGCATCATGCATCCCCGGTCCCTCGATGCCGAAGGGCAGCTCACGCGGAAAGGCATCATCACGGCATCAGCGCCGGGTTGACATGGCATCAGAGTGATGCCATCATGCTGCCATGAACCTCTCACCGTTCATCGAGAGCATCCATCGGCAGCTCGAGGCATCCGCGGAGGCCGGCGGCGAGGACGCCCGGCTCCTCGTGGAGCGCCTCCTCGCACCGCTCGACGCGTCCATCCGCCTCTCCTTGCAGGACGCCCTTGCGGCCGCGGCGGAGGAGATCACGGTCGAGCTGGCGCCGGGATCGGTCGAGCTGCGTCTGCGCGGCCGCGATCCGGAGTTCGTGGTGACCCCGCCCCCGAACGATCCCTCCGTCGAGGAGGTCGGGGAGGGGGACGACTCGCCGGCGTGGCCCGATGTGGTGCGGACCTCGGAGGGCGACGAAGGTGCCGTCTCCCGGATCAACCTTCGCCTGCCCGAGCACCTGAAGTCGCGGATCGAGCGCGCGGCGGCGGACGAAGGACTGTCCGTGAACTCGTGGCTCGTCCGGGCCGCCGCCGCCGCGCTCGACCGGACGGATCCGCCGCGGCGGCGCGAACGGCGTACGCCGCACGGCGCCCAGCGATACACGGGCTGGGCGCGCTAGCCGAAAGGAGCAACCCATGCAGACCTTCGAAACCCCCGAACCCATCGCCGTCACCCTGGAGCTCGGCGTCGGCGGAGTCCGGATCGCCGCAACCGACCGAGTCGACACGAGGGTCGACGTGCGCCCGAGCGACCCGTCGAAGCGATCCGACGTGATCGCCGCCGAGCAGACCAGGGTCGAGTACGCGAACGGCCGGCTCCTGGTTCGCGCCCCCAAGGGCTGGCGGCAATGGAGCCCGTTGGGCCCGTGGGGCGGTCACGAATCGATCGAGGTGGAGATCGACCTGCCCGCCGGTTCCAGCCTCTCGGGTCAGGCCGGCGTGGGAGCGGTCCGCAGCACGGGTCGCATCGGCGGATGCCGATTCCGCACGGGCGTCGGGGACATCCGGGTCGAGGGGGCCGGTCCGGTCGAGCTCAAGACCGGATCCGGCGACGTGGTCCTCGACCGGGTCGACGGCACCGCCGAGGTCACGACGGGATCCGGCTCCGTCGGGATCGCGAGCGTCGACGGACGGGCGATCGTCAAGAACGGCAACGGAGACACGTGGATCGGCGAGGTCACGGGCGAGGCGCGGGTGAACGCGGGCAACGGCAGGATCTCGATCGATCGCGCACATGCCGGGGTGGTCGCCAAGACCGCCAACGGCGATGTCCGGCTGGGCCAGGTGGAACGCGGCGCCGTGGTCGCCCAGAGCGCGTTCGGCAGCGTCGAGGTCGGCGTGCGCGATCGCGTCGCGGCCTGGCTGGATCTCGACACGAAGTTCGGCACCGTGCAGAACGAATTGGATGCGGCCGACCGTCCCGAGCCGAGCGAGGACGCCGTCGAGGTGCACGCCCAGACGTCCATGGGCGACATCACGATCCACCGCTCCGTGGAGGCCGGCGCCGGGAAGGAGCGGCCATGAGCACCACCATCGACCGGCCTGCACACCGCGGACATCACGACCTCCTCGAAACCAGGACGCCTTCGTCGGCGTCGGGATGGAGTCGCCCGGTCAGGGCGACGTAGGCGTCGTCGAGGTTCGCCTGCTCGATGCGCAGGTCCTCCGCGACGATCCGATGGCGTGCTAGGGCGGCGGTGACGGCCTGCAGGAGGTCGCCGGTGCCGTTCACCTCGATGCGCGAGCCCGTCCGGTGCATCGACGTGACCTCCGAAAGGGATGTCAGCAGCACGTCGTCGAACGGGGTCGACGACCGGAAGCGGATCGTCTGCGTCGGGGCGTTGCGCGACACGAGCCCGGCCGGCGTGTCGATCGCGACGATCCGTCCGGCGCCGATTACCGCCACGCGGTCGCTCAGCCGCTCGGCCTCTCCATGAAGTGCGTGACCAGCACGATCGTGACGCCGTCGTCCCGGATGCCTTCGATCATGTCCCACGTGGCACGACGCGCCTGCGGGTCGAGGCCGGTAGTCAGCTCGTCGAGCACCACGACCTCGGGATCGCCGACGAGGGCGAGCGCGGCGGACAGGCGCTGCTTCTGACCACCGGACAAGTCCTTGTAACGCGCGTTGCGCCGGTCGGAAAGGCCGAGCCTGTCCAGGAGCTCGGGCCAGGGAGCGGGATCCGCGTACATCGACGCGAACAGATCCATCGCCTCCCAGACCCTCAGCTTGTCGGGAAGCCTGCTCTCCTGCAGCTGAACGCCGAGCCGTTGTCGAACCTCGGCGGCATCGGCCAGCGGGTCCAGTCCGAGGACGCGGATCCGACCCGCATCCGGGCGGCGGAGACCCTCGATCATCTCCACGATGGTGGTCTTCCCGGCCCCGTTCGGGCCGACGATGCCGAAGACCTCCCCAGCCTCGACCGTGAACGACACGTCGTCGACGACGGTTCGATTGTCGTACCGCTTGACCAGCCCTTCGACCTCGATGGCTGTCATCGCCTCTCCCTTCGGTGGGTGAAGACAGCGTCTCTCGGGGCACGCCCGGTCACATCGGGGAGCCGGCTAGCGTTCGGCGTGCGAGCGGATGAAGTCGAGGTCAACCGTTCGGTTGACCTCGGGCGACCGAACGACGCTGAACCGGAGGTCCGTGACGCACCCTCGTCAGCGACCTGGGTCTTCACGAGATCGATCGGGCGCCGATCGAGGCGCTCGACGAGGCGCACCCCCGCCGCCCAGCAGGATCGGTGCGAGATGGATGAGGATCTCGTCGACCAGGCCGTGCTCGAGAGCTCCAGATACGTTCGGCGTCCCGTCGGCTGATGCGTCAATCAACTGATGGGATGCGCCGGTTCCCGACGTGCGAAGGGTGACCTGTTGGCGTCACTCGGCATCGTACTCGTCGTGCCGACGTATCCAGAGCTGCCATGCCTCGCCTTCGTCGCGCCCCTTCGGGGCGTGGTCGAGGATCGGGTAGTAGGTCATGAGGAACTCCAATCCACGCCACGTCGTCGAGTACGCGTGGTAGACGTCGTCGCCGTCCCGGACAAACGTGCTGAACCCCGGGCTCTCGGTGAGGTAACCGGCGATGTCGGTGCCCGTCGAGCGGGCGTTGTGCTCGACGATCGACGGGAACGCCCCGTCCAAGCTTCTGGACGGGAGGGCGATCTGCGACACGGCTTCGCGAGATTGCTCCTCCGTCTGCGAGAAGCCGAGGTCGAAGTTGAAGTCGCTGCGCGAGGACGAGACCCACGGGATGCTCCAGCCCATGCGGCGCTTGTACGTCTGAATCTTCTCGAGCGGAGCCTGTGAGACGAGGAGCAACGTCGCGTCGCGGGCGCGCAGGTGAGGGACGATGCCGTCAATCGAGTCGGCGATCGACGAGTTGACCGGGCAACCGGCCTGGTAGCTCGGGCCGAACATGAAGTGATAGACGAGCAGCTGGGACCGCCCGTCGAACAGCTCGGCGAGCGACTTCTCCCCGTCGTCCGTCTGGAGCCTGTACTCCTTCTCCACCTGGACCCACGGAAGTTCCCTTCGCAGCTGCGCGATCTCGTCGCCCAGCCTGGTGTGCTCCTTTTCCCGTTTTAGCAGTTCCTCGCGTGCCGCGAGCCACTCCTCGCGCGTTCCGATCCTATGACCGGCCATGGCTCTCTCCCTTCTTTGACGTGACGACCATCTCGGACGCTCACGATCCCCGCCCAGCGGGCGATTCGCGGGTCCTGCTCCTTCGACACCACCTCGACGGCAGACTGGGCGGTCTCGCGTCGCCCATTTCTCCGCTGCTGCGGTGTCCACAGGTCGACCGGCGTGAGAGCACGCGTCGGATCAGATCAATGGAGCGTGAGGGAATGAGGGGATGAGCCGTGAGCATCCGATAGGGCGTACGCGGTGAGCTCCGTCCGGTGCTGTTCGAGCCGAGCTCCAGCTCCTCGGAGCCGGGCTTCGCTGTCAGCACAGCCACGCGGGTCGCTCCGACCCTGCAGGTCGGTCCACAGACTACGACCGACCGTTGACGCCGTGACCCGCACATCGTACAGTGAACCGAATGGTTAAGTCTGCCACCCTGGATCGGGCGTTCTCCGCCCTATCGGACCCAACGCGGCGCGCGATGCTCGAACGTCTGGCTCGGGGGCCCGCCACCGTCAGCGAGCTCGCGGCGCCCGCTGGGATCTCCCTCCCCGGCACCCTCAAGCACGTCCGGATCCTCGAGGAGGCGAAGCTCGTGACCTCGAAGAAGAAGGGACGAACCCGAGAGTGCCGGCTCGGCCCCGACCAGCTGGACGAGGTGACGCGATGGATCGAGTGGTACCGCGCGACCTGGGACCGGCGCCTGGACCGTCTCGAGGCGTACATCGAGAAGCGCAAGGGGGGTTCGAGATGACGTACGACATGAAGATCGAGCGGCTGTTCGACGCACCGCCCGAGCTCGTGTTCGACACGATGGTCGACCCGGAGGCCCAACCCGAGATCTTCGCCGACGAGGTGCCGGGTTGGAACCTGTGGGAGTGGGAGATCGACCTCCGCGTGGGAGGCGAGTGGACGTTCGTCTACGGACTCGCGGATCGATCGGGTGAGCCGGATCGGAACACGAGCGTGTTCACCGAGATTGATCGCCCGCGCCGACTCGCCTACCGGTCGTCGATGTTCGTGAGCGAGTGGGGGCGCGCGGTCGACTACACGGAGACCGTCACGTTCGAGGAGCGCGACGGGAAGACGCTCGTCACGATCGAGCTCACGGACCTCGAGCTGGAGAAGGACCGGGACGCGTTCATGAGCGGGCTTCCCGGGTACCTGGATGCGGTCGAGCGCGTGGTGGCGAACAGCATGGCCGAGCGCTGACGCCGGGAATCGGTGTACGGCGGGCGCCGGTGGACCGATGAGTTCGCGACCCGTCGTCCGTCCCATCAGCAGATCTGATCGCGGAGGTCGGAGATGTTCCCGGAACCGAGAACGTGGATTTCGCACCACCTCGAGCCGGTCGCCGCGAGTGGCCGCGCGTCAGCCAGTAACCGGCATAGGAGGTCATCATGACTCACATATCAACCACCACCGCGGCGGTCGGTACACAATGAACGCCCCCGCCTCAATCACCATCACGTCAGTCCGCGTTGCCGACCTGCTCGCCGAGGGCGAGCGGATGCCGGTCTACGTGCACGTCATCGACCATCCCGATGCGCGCGTGCTGGTCGACACCGGCATGACGGAGCTGCACCCGGCGGTGGCCGACCTCGATCCCCGCCTCCGGCCACTGAGCAAGCCGGACTTCGACCTCGCCGGCATCGACATCGTCGTCAACACACACCTGCACTTCGACCACTGCGGCGGCAACCACCTCTTCGCCGGCAGGCCGATCTACGTCCAGCGTCGGGAGCTCGACGACGCGCGCAGCGAGGACGAGTACACCATTCGCGAGTGGGTCGAGGCGCCCGGCGTGCGGTACGTGCCGGTCGACGGCGAGCTCGAGCTGCTTCCCGGGCTCCGACTCGTCCCGGCGCCGGGCCACACACGCGGCACGCAGGTGGTCGTCGTCGAGACCGGCGGGCGTCCGGTCGTCGTCGGCGGCGACGTGGCGGTTTGGTTCGGCGAGCTCGACGAGCCGCAGACCGAAGGCCAGCAGCGGGTGCGTGCGCTCGACCCCGAGCTGGTCTGGCTCGCGCACGAGCACGAGCCATGGCGACCCCGCACCGTCTGAGGCATCACGCCGGCGCTCTCTGAGTCGTCGAGTGCCATGGAACGAGGAGTCTTGTCGAAGAAGGGAGTGGTGGGCTTCGAGGTGGTCCGGGTGGCGGCAGTCTCAGGGATCCCGCGAGCCGCGACGAGTCCTGCGGCGTCCGGCGGTCGTCCGGCGGTCGTCCGGCGGTCGTACGGTGGAACTCGTTACCGAGGAGGACGTCTGATGCGCAGCGTGACCTATTCGATGAACGTCTCACTTGACGGCTACATCGTCGGGCCGGACGGCAGCTTCGACTGGCCGGGGTTCGACGAGGAGGTCTTTCGCTTCTGGATCGATCAGATCCGGGAGGTCGACGTCCACCTGTTAGGACGACGGCTGTACGAAACGATGCTGTACTGGGAGACAGCCGACCAGGATCGATCGCTCGACGACTCGGAGCTCGAGTGGGCCGCGCTTTGGAAGCCGCTCCCGAAGGTGGTGTTCTCCACCACCCTGTCGGCGGTGCAGGGCAATGCCCGCCTGGCCTCCAGCGGCCTGGGGGAGGAGATCGAGCGGTTGCGAGCCGAGCCGGGGGAGGGCGACATCGCGATCGGCGGCGCGACGCTCGCCGCCGAGGCGGCCGCGTTGGGTCTGATCGACGAGTACCGGGCCATGGTCTACCCGGTGCTGGTTGGTGGTGGCATTCCGTTCTTTCCCCAGCGCGAGCGCCGGGTGGCTCTCGAACTCGTCGAGACCCGCGCCTTCAGCTCGAGAGTCGTCTACCTGCGCTACCGCGTGTCGCGCTCGCCCTGAGCGCCGGTCATCCAGCGGGCCACGCGAACGGTCGTCGTGCGGACGATCTTCGTTCGAGTGCCCGATTCCCCCGGCTCCGAGCTGAACGGAGATGACGGGGGAACAAACGGGGGGAACGAGGGCCGTCTGGCGCTGCCCCACCCTCATCGTCGGGGGGTTTCGGCAGGTCGGAAGTGGTAGTCCCAACGGGGTTCGAACCCGTGTCTCCACCTTGAGATTGTTTCCTTCGGAGGCATGCGCACCGATTGTCGGATCTGGAGGGCCGCGGCGTCCAGCGCAGAGGGGGTGGCGGCCATCCTGGGGCGGATGCATGGCCCGCTATGCAGCGGCACCTCGAGCAGATCGGGCCTCCGACACGTCACCCACCTGCACAAACCAGCAAGGAGCCGGAACTCGAATCAGCCTCCGGGCTTCGCGTTCCCCCCAGGATCCTCTCGCCGGCCTCAGCCGTCGAGCACTCCCGCAGCTTCGCGGCCGCGACTGCCTTGAGCGTCGTCATCCGAATGCCCGTACACGTCCGCCATGATCGCCTTCGATGGCGTCACGCGTCTCGAGTCTGTCGAGACGCCGATGATCATCCCACCGTCAGGATCGGGGTGATGCGGCGTCCGGAGCCGGCGGTCGTCGGGTGACCCGGCGCTGAACATCACGCCAGCCATCGAGCGAGATTCCTCTACAATCGCGCCGTTCGACGACCGGCTGGATGAGGTCCACGTGGATCAGCGACACGCTGGCATGGTGCACCTCCGCCCGGCTTCCCTCGATGAGAGGTCAAGCGATGAGTGGCTCATGCTCACCGATCAAGTGCTCCGCAGTCGCGTCGAGGCGTCATGCTCCAGCAGCAACTCGATGCTGGCGGCAGCCGCCGAACGCGAACCGCAGTCGCCGGTCGCTCCGGCCTATCGGCGGTGGATAGCGGATAATCTTGTGCGCGACTGGCGCTTGACTGAGGCGCTGAGCGCGTATGACGCGACGATCGAGTGTGCCCAGTCGGCTCCCCCTCTATTCGAGACGCGCGATCGGATCGCGAGCGCCCTCTTCGACAAGGCGCATGTGGCCCTTCTGAGCGGTGCGACTTCGACCGCGATCGCGACGTTAGAAGAGCTCGCACAAATGGCGACCGGTGATGCCAGCCCGCTTCTTCAGGCGGGCGAACTCGCGGCGGACCAGGGTGACGACGAACAAGCCGCTGAGTTCTACGGCCGCGTGGCGAGTGGCTCTCCTTCGTCACGAACCGATGATCCGAGCGAGCTCGCTAGGCGTGCGCTGCTTCGGCTCGAGACTCCGCTAGTTGACTTCGCAGCATCTCCCGAAGAAGTCGCCGACCTTCTGGCGTCTGCATTGACGCGCCGTGACGTGAGCCAGTTGCGGAGGATGGTCAGCAGTACCCATTTCGCAGCCGGCCCGCTCGGTGGACACACCGCGTTCGAGGAGGATGGTCTGCTCGACGAGTTGTGGAGGGATCTGGCCGCGAGCTCGATCGAGGTGCGCCGCAGGCTCGTGGGCAGCGGTGACAAGCGGTACCTGCAGACGCGCGGTTGGAAGGGCAAGTGGTTCCAGGGCGATGTCGTCTTCATGATCACGCGTTCGCCCCGTGGCTGGCGCTGGACGGGCGTGGCGATCTCCATCGCCAACGAACTTTGGCTGGAAAGGTGGCGCCCGACGGTGAGGCGCGAGAATCAGCCACTGCCCTTCCCGCTGCTGGCGCCGTGGCCGGTGGATCAGAGCTTCATGGCCGGCGGGCTGTACTTGGAGAACGCCCTCTTGGCCGGGGGGTTGTTGCTGGCGTTGAGCCTCGCGCAGAGACCATGTGGCTTCGGGCCGCGAGGCTATTACTACAACCAAGGGCCGACGCATGACGGGGATGATGCGTTCGCGATCGACTTCACTCGATACCGACGGTACGTCCCCTATGACAACGAGAGCGGTGGCACCCCGGTGCTCGCCGCTCGCGCCGGCCGCGTCAGTTGGGTGCGCGCCTTCTACCCGACGGGTTATTCGGGCGAGGCGAACCTGGTCTTCATCGAGCACCCGGATCCAGCGAATCCAACGGACAACGATCGGTTCACCTCACACTACCTGCACCTCGAGGGCCCCTATCGGATCATGGTGTCGGAGGACATGCCGGTTGTCGCTGGCACTCGGCTCGGATTCATGGACGACACAGGCAACTCGATCCTGGATCACCTGCATTTCTCGATCCACGACCAGAAGATCGGCGGCAGCGTACGGCCGACGCCGATGAACGGGGTGCGACTAGAGGACGGCGACGCCGGCACGTGCGTGCGATCGACGAACATCGAGTATCCAGGAGACAAGCCCATGATCGAGCCGAGCAGCTTCGCGGGTCAGAATTGGCTGATCACCCCGGCGGCCACGGCGGTAGGTGCGCCAGCGCCGACCCGCATCCAGGATCAGACCTGGCAGTTGGTGCTGTCCGGGGTGGCGATCATTGACCTGAAGGGGGCTACCGCATCGGAGTGGCGGCGGGAGACGGTATGGCTCCAGCCAGATCTGACCGGGCCGCTGCAGTATGCGATCGCCCGCTACTCGATCCCCACCCCTCCTGGCGCCGATGGGTTGAACTTCTCGACCCGGTTTCAGGTCGAGCAATGGGCACCGTTCGCGGCGCTGAGTTCGGTGTTCAATCAGCACGAGTCGGTGAACTCTGGTTTCGCGGTCGATGTGTGGCGCCCGAATCACTTCGAGACGATGCGCGACGCGTTCTCCAACGCGATGCTCGACAAGATATTCACCGGACTCCAAGTCGACGTGGCGGTTCGTGATAGCGACGCCTGGATCCACCGCATCAGCTACGAGATCACGCTAATGGGCAAGATCGTCTTCAGTCCGATCAGTATCACCTGATCGGTGCTCGCGGTGGCGGCGCCCCACCGGATCCGCGAGCAGCGAAAGCGGACTCGCCAGGCCGTTGTCCTGCGGTTCACCGGCCGGTGATGGCGACTGGTGGGTCGAGTGCCACATCGTAGCTGCCTCGGTTGAAGGCCTAGTCCCCGAAATGGGGTTGGGGGGTTCAAATCCCCCGGCGGCGCACCCCCGGCGGCGCGCGAGGAGCTGCTCGGCGTTCTCACGTCCTCACCGGAAGTTCCGGGCGCACCCATCGGTCTGTGGCCGGGGGAGGACGCACCCGACGTCGCCGAGCTCCTGATGTCAGCTCGGCGTGTAGCCTCGCGGCGGTGAAGCACCGTCAGGCAGCCATCATCGAGAGTCGGTTCGCTGCGTACTTCGCGAACTGGAAACTCCGCCTACCGCGAAATGCCGCGGCACTCGAGGAGCCGGATAAGGTCGCGGACGACGGATGGGTTTACTCGTAGTCCCAACGGGGTTCGAACCCGTGTCTCCACCTTGAGAGGGTGGTGTCCTAGGCCACTAGACGATGGGACCGAGCGTCGGCGTCGCCGAGCCGGGAAAGGATACCGAACCGCGATGCCTCAGCCGCCCAGCAGCTCGACCAGCTGCGTCCCGAGCGGGGTCAGGCTGCTGTAGACGCCGCGGCCGCTACGGTGGGCATCGACGATCCCGGCGCGCCGGAGTTGCACGAGTTGCTGGGAGATGGCGCCGGGCGTGACGCCGAGGCGGGCGGCCACCTCGCTGGTCGTCATCGGGATCTCCAGGGCCTGCAGGATGGCGGCCTTCGAGTCGCCGACGAGCTCGAGCAGCGCCGTGCCGGGATCGACGCGCTCTCCCTCCCATAGGGTCGCGAGCCCGCGGGGCGGGTAGCCGATCGTCGGCTGCCACGGCTCGTCCCACATCACGGTCAGCCGGGGACAGGCGAACACGAGGGGAATGAGGAGCAGGCCTCGTCCCAGCGGCTTGATGTCCTCGTCCCATTTGTGCTTGTCGAGCGTGAGGACGCCGTCCTTCCATGAGGCCTCGGGGTGCAGGTTGGCGAACAACGTCTCCGGGCCCTCGAGGGCGAGCTGCCGCGCGCGATGCAGGACGTCGCCCTCGAGCAGAGCTCTCATGCGGGGCCAGTGCGGTTCGATCGCCGCCAGCCAATAGCCGCGCATCGCCTCCACGAGCTCGGAGAGCGCCGCCTCGGGCCTCTCGATGAATCTCGCGGCCTCCGGCGGCATCGCGCGGCCTTCGTAGACGCGGCGGACCTCCTTCGCCACCTGTTCGTGCGGGGTGGACGCCACGCGCTCCAGCTCCTCCTCGAAGACCGGGTACGGGCCCTCGGGGGGCGGGGACGTGAAGTCCGGGAGGTAGTGGGCATCCGTCGGGACCAACGCCAGCAGCGGGCCCAGATCCAGCCGGTGGATCTCGTCGCGATGCTGGTTCATCCATGGCAGGTGAAAGACGCTCTTCGAGGGCTTCCGCAGACCGAAGAAGCTCTGCACGACCTCCCAGATCGGGCTGAAGGCGAACCGGGTCTCGGCCAGGTCCTCGGGGGTGAGATGGATCCGGATCATCGCTCCTCCGCATGGTCGCGGCCCCGCCCATCTGGGGGCGAGTCATTTAGAGATTACTGAATCGATTCACGGATCGCCCACCTCGCCATACGGTCGCCTCGGTCGCCGGATCAGGCGCCGGCGGCCTGGGAAGGAGACGAGATGATGCGCTTCTACGATCCGCACGCCTCCCAACGGCTCGAACGGGAGCTTCGCGGCGCGGCGGAGCGAGCCCGCCAGGTCCGGGAGGCGCAGACCCAGGCCGACGACGTTCGGTACGAGGCGGGGCAGGAGGAGCCGCACGCGGTCGAGGTGACCGGGCTCCGGCTCGTGGACTCGGGCTGTGCGATCTGCGAGCTCGAGCGCGAGCAGTCCTCGGCGTAACTTCGGGGCCGCCGACCGGATCCGGGCTGTCGAGGTGCTCCCGAGGGTGCGGTAGGTTGCGCGCATGAGCTCGACAACGCTCGCGCTCGCGGCGTCGCCCTCGGCGGCGCGCTCGAGGATCGGGTGGCGGGTGCTGCTCGCGTTCGCGGGGAGCTGGCTCGTGGCCGGGCTCGCTCAGATCGAGATCAAGCTGCCGTTCACGCCGGTCCCGATCACCGGGCAGACCCTGGGCGTCCTCCTGGTCGGCGCGTCGCTCGGGGCCGGGCTCGGCGGGATATCTATGGCGCTGTACCTCGCCCAGGGCGCGATCGGGCTCCCCTTCTTCTCGGGCGGGGATTCCGGCGCCGAGTTCCTTCGGCTGTCCGCCGTCACGGGCGGCTACCTGTGGGGGTTCGTGCTCTCGGCCGTCGTCGTCGGCCGGCTCGCGGAGCGGGGGTGGGACCGGTCGATCCGTAGCTCGATCGGGGCGATGTTCCTCGGCGAGGTCGTCCTCTATCTCGTCGCGATCTCGTGGCTCATGCAGGCCATCGATGTCCCGCTCGGGGAGGCGCTCGCTCTTGGTCTCGCGCCGTTCGTCGTCGGCGACACGATCAAGCTGCTGTTCGCCGCCGGCCTGCTTCCGGCGGGATGGCGCCTCGTGGGCAAGCGCTAGCGGCGCCGGCCCGGCTCAGTTCTCGCCCTGGGCCCGCGTGAACCCGAGCTCGCCGTCGAACTCCTGGAGCTTCTCGATGTGCATCCAGCGGTGCCGCGTCGAGACGCGCTTCAGGAGATCGTGCACGGCGTCGTCCGAGAGGTCGCCGGGGTTCTCGCGGATGATGAACCGGCACGCGTAGTGGTCGACCATGTCGGCGGCCGCCCCCGTCGCCGGGAACACCTGGCGCCCGCGATTGGAGACCGACTTCAGCTCGAGGTTCATGTCGTCGGTGAGCTCGCGCAGGCTGGTGCCGAGGGCCTCGGGATCGAGGGGCGACTCGACGAACAGGTCGAGGCCGACGACGGCGCGGGTCGTGGCCGTGACGAAGTCCGGCCGTGAGCTCACCTCCGGGAGGTTGATCGGCTTGTACTCGCGGACCTGCCAGCGCTCCGAGCGCGTGCCGAGGTTGCCGATGATCGCGTCGGTGTACGTCGACGTCGGCGTCCCCTTGTCGTAGCCGAGGACGTCGCCGGTCAGGACCCCCTGCTCGAGCGTCACCAGGATCGCGTGCTCGATCTTCGCCGCGACCTCGAACTCGCCCAGGTAGCGGAGCATGAGGACCGCGGCGCCGATCACCGCGGTCGGGTTGATGACGTCCTTGCCCGCGTACTTGGGCGCCGAGCCGTGGACGGCCTCGAAGATCGCGACATCGGTGCCGATGTTCGCGCTCGGCGCGTAGCCGAGGCCGCCGATCAGCGCGCTCGACTCGTCCGAGAGGATGTCGCCGTTCATGTTCGTCGTGACGATCACGTCGAACTGCTCCGGCCGCTTCACGAGCTGGTGCGCGCAGTTGTCGACGATGATGTGCCACGCCTCGATGCCCGGGTACTCGGGCGCGATCTCCTCGAACGTGCGCTTCAGCATGCCCTCGGAGAACTTCATGATGTTCGCCTTGGTGGCGCAGTGGACGGTCTGACGGCCCTCGGCGATCGCGAGCTCGAACGCGAACCGCACGATCTTCTCGCAGCCCTTGCGGCTGATGAGCTTGAGCGTCTGCGCGACGCCGGGCGTCTGCATGTGCTCGATGCCGGCGTACAGGTCCTCCACGTTCTCGCGGACGACCACGAGGTCGATGCCTCGGCCGCTGTAGGGGGTGGTCACGCCGGGGAGCTCGCGGACGGGGCGGACGTTCGCGTAGGTCTCGAACAGCTTGCGGAGGGTGACGTTCGCGCTCTTCTCGCCGAAGCCGATCGGCGTCTCGAGCGGACCCTTCAGCACGACGCGCGTGCGTTCGATCGACTCGATCGTCTCCATCGGCACCCCGGAGGGGAGCCCCTTCTTGAAGACCTCGGCGCCGGCCTCGCGCTCCTCCCAGTCGAGGTTCGCGCCGGCCGCCTCGAGGATCCGCTGGGCCGATCTCACGCACTCGGGGCCGATGCCGTCCCCGGGGATCACGGTGACGAGGGTCGTGCTCGACGATGCTGCTTGCGGTTCCACGGCGGGCTCCTTCGCTTGCGGATCGCGGCCGCGCCATCCTCTCACGCACTCTCGGCCGTCCCGGTCTTCCGGCGTTCGCACCCGTGGGATAGGCTCGGCCGGCGATGCCGGAGTCGTCACGCGCCCGAGCTCGCGCGACGGCCCTGGCCGCCGTGCTCCTGCTCGTGTCGGCCGCCTGTACTGGAGAGGGCGCCGTCGCCTCGACCGCCACGAACACCACGGGCGCCTCCGGATCGAGCGTCTCGTCGGCCTCGGCGCCCTCGGCGCCGCTCACGAGGCTGGACCGCGCGAAGACGCACCTGAAGCACCTGATCTTCATCGTTCAGGAGAACCGCTCCTTCGATCACTACTTCGGCACGTTTCCCGGCGCCGAGGGCATCCCGATGCGGAACGGGGAGCCGACCGTGTGCGTGCCCGACACGATCCTCGGCGAGTGTGTGTCCCCGTACCACACGGACAGCCAGCTGCAGGAGGGCGGGCCCCACGCGCAACCCGACTCTCGCAACGACGTCAACGGGGGACGGATGGACGGGTTCGTCCAGACGGTGGTCAACGGACCGCAGTACTGCGCCGACCATCGGGGCGACCCCTCCTGCGCGAGCTACCTCGGGCCGCAGGGCCAGCCCGACGTCATGAGCTACATGACCAAGCGTGAGATCCCCAACTACTGGACGTACGCGAGGCGCTTCGTGCTCCAGGACCACCTGTTCGCGCCGGCGGACTCGTGGACGCTGCCGGCGCATCTGTTCCTCGTGTCCGCGTGGGCGGCCCGGTGCGCCGACCCGCGAGACCCGATGAGCTGCTCCTCGGACCTCGCCCTCTACGAAGAGGCGGAGGTCCAGAAGTCGCGCGAGGACGTTCCGATCTGGGCCTGGACCGACATCACGTATCTCCTCCACGAGCAGGACGTGAGCTGGAGCTACTACGTGGGTGACGACACGTGCTTCTTCGATCCCTGCTCGCGCGGCGGGCCCGGTCGGCGCACCGTGATGCAGCAGATGCCGCTTCCCTGGTTCACGACGATCCGGCACAACCATCAACTCCGGAACATCCGGGGCCACGCCGACTACTACGAGGCCGCATCGGAAGGCACGCTCCCGTCCGTGTCGTGGGTGGTGCCCGTACAACGGCGCTGGTGAGCACCCCGACAACAACGAGCCGATCTGGAAGGGCATGCGGCACGTGACGAGCATCGTGAACGCGGCGATGAGGGGCCCCGACTGGAACGAGACCGCGATCTTCATCACCTGGGACGACTGGGGCGGCTTCTACGACCACGTCCAGCCGCCGCGTGTCGACATCAACGGGTACGGGATCCGCGTCCCCGGTCTCATGATCAGCCCGTGGGCCGAGGCGGGCACGATCGACTCGCAGACGCTCTCGTTCGACGCCTATCTCAAGCTGATCGAGGACCTCTTTCTCGGAGGGCAGCGCCTGGATCCCGTCACGATGAGCCGTCCGGACTCACGTCCCACGGTGCGCGAGGAGGTCAGCATCCTCGGCAACCTCCTGCGAGAGTTCGACTTCACGCAGGAGCCGCGCCCGCCGTTGATCCTGGATCCGGGGGCCGGCAAGCCGTAGCCGCGTTCCGGCCGAACGGTTGAGGCGTTGATAGTCTCGCAACCCATGCGGTCCTCCCCTCGGACGCTCCTGGTCGCGCTGGTCGCCGGTTCGGTGTTCGCGGCCGCGGCCTGCAGCACGCCGGCGACGACCGAGCCCACGCGCCCAAGCGCCGCGGCGTCCTCGCCGTCCTCGTCGGTACCGTCGACGGCGACCTCGGAGCCGCTCACGAGGCTCGAGCAGGCCCAGTCGCATCTCAAGCACCTGATCTTCATCGTCCAGGAGAACCGCTCGTTCGATCACTACTTCGGCACCTTCCCCGGCGCCGAGGGCATCCCCATGCGAAACGGCGAGCCCACGGTCTGCGTTCCCGATCCGATCCTCGGCGAGTGCGTCCCGCCGTACCACACGAGCAGCCTGCTCCAGGACGGCGGCCCGCACGCGCAGCGGCACTCGCGCGTCGACGTGGACGGGGGCCGGATGGACGGGTTCATCGAGTCGGTGATCGACAGCCCGATCCACTGCGCCGACCATCGAGACGATCCGGCGTGCGCGAGCTATCTCGGGCCGCAGGGCCAGCCGGACGTGATGAGCTACATGACGAAGCGCGAGATCCCGAACTACTGGACCTACGCCAAGCAGTTCGTCCTGCAGGACCACCTGTTCGCACCGGCCGACTCGTGGACGCTGCCGGCGCACCTGTTCCTCGTCTCGGCCTGGGCGGCGCACTGCACCGATGCCTACGACCCGATGAGCTGCTCCTCGGATCTCGAGCTGACCGAGGAGCACGACGCGATGAAGGCGAACAGCAGGGCCCCGCTGTTCGCGTGGACCGACATCACGTACCTCCTGCACGAGCAGAGGATCTCGTGGGCCTACTTCGTCGGGGACGACACGTGTGCCTTCGAGTGCACGAAGGCGAACGGGGAGCAGCGGACCGTCGCGCAGCAGAACCCGCTCCCGTGGTTCACGACCGTCCGCGAGAACCATCAGGTGGGCAACGTCATGACGCACGACCAGTACTTCGCGGCCGCCGCCGACGGGACGCTGCCGACGGTCTCCTGGGTCATGCCGTACTCGGGCGTCGGCGAGCACCCCGGCGCCGGCGAGCCCGTGTGGAAGGGCGTGCGTCACGTCACACAGGTGGTGAACGCGGCGATGCAGGGCCCGGACTGGGAGGAGACGGCGATCTTCATCACCTGGGACGACTGGGGGGGTTTCTACGACCATCTCGAGCCGCCCCGCGTGGACGTCAACGGGTACGGGATCCGCGTGCCCGGTCTCACGATCAGCCCGTGGGTCGACGCCGGGATGATCGACTCGCAGACGCTGTCATTCGACGCGTACCTCAAGCTGATCGAGGACCTCTACCTCGGTGGGCAGCGGCTGGACCCCGAGACCATGAGCCGCCCGGACTCGCGCCCCACCGTCCGCGAGGACGTCCCGATCCTCGGCAACCTGCTGAAGGAGTTCGACTTCACGCAGGAACCGCTGCCGCCGCTGGTGCTCGACCCGCATCCCTAGGGGCCGGCCACCGGCCACCGCCACCGCGGCCCGCCTAGAATCGGGGCCGAGCGGGCATGTCACGTCGCGAGTCCATCGCCGAGGCTTCGCACTCCTCCGTTGACGACCGGACCGTCGGTCGGTTCCGGGAGGCGGGCATCGCGCTGCCGACGTTCGAGCAGCTCGCCGAGCCGGCCAAGATCCCGTCGCGGATCCGCGACGCGCTCGCGAGCGTGGACCCCGACGCCGCCCACCCGCTCAACCTGTTCCGCGTCCACTGGTACAACGCCGCGGACCGGCGATCGATCGTCCAGGTGCCCGAGCACGTCGTGCTTCCTTCGTCGCTGACGGGCGTCGACGCGCGGATCGTCGTCGCGCTCGGCGATCGGTTCCCGATGATCGCGGCCCACAAGGTGCTCGCGGCGTACGCCTGCCTGGTGCCGCGCATCGTGGGCGGCGGCTTCGACCCGACGACGCATCGAGCGGTCTGGCCCTCGACCGGGAACTACTGCCGCGGCGGAGTCGCCATCAGCCGGATCATGGGGTGCCGCGGGGTCGCCGTCCTGCCGGAGGGGATGAGCCGCGAGCGCTTCGAGTGGCTCGAGCGCTGGGTCGCGGACCCCGCCGACATCGTTCGCACGCCGGGGGTCGAGAGCAACGTCCGGGAGATCTACGACGAGTGCAAGCGCCTCGCGCAGGATCCGGCCAACGTGATCCTGAACCAGTTCTCCGAGTACCCGAACCATCTCGTGCACGAGCTCGTCACCGGGCGGGCACTGGCGCACGTGTTCGAGGCCGTCAGCGAGCGCGAACCTTCGCTGCGCCTGGCCGCCTTCGTCTCGGCGACCGGGTCGGCCGGCACCATCGCGGCGGGCGACCACCTCAAGGACCGCTTCGGCGCGTCGATCGTGGTGGCCGAGGCGCTGCAGTGCCCGACGCTGCTCAGAAACGGGTTCGGCGAGCACAACATCCAGGGGATCGGCGACAAGCACGTGCCCCTGATCCACAACGTGATGAACACCGACCTGGTGGTGGACATCAGCGACCGAGACACGGACGCGCTGAACGTCCTGTTCAACACCGTGGAGGGGCGGAACCATCTCCGGGCCCGCGGGATCGACGACGCGACGATCGCTGCGCTGGACGCGTTCGGGCTCTCGAGCATCTGCAACGTCTTGGCGGCGGTCAAGGCCGCCAAGCTGCTGGGCCTGGGCTCGGACGACGTGATCCTGACGCTCGCCACCGACGGCGCGGCGATGTACCGGACCGAGGTCGACAAGGCCAGGGCGCGGGACTTCCCGGACGGGTTCGGGGGGAGGGAGGCGGCGGAGACGTTCGACCGCTCGCTCGCGGGTCAATCGACGCAGGACACGCTGCGGCTCGGCGACGAGGAACGCGAGCGGATCTTCAACCTCGGCTACTTCACCTGGGTCGAGCAGCAGGGCGTCTCGATCGAGGACTTCACGGTCCGCCGGGACCAGGGGTTCTGGCGAGGCCTGCGCGAGCTCGTTCCGGTGTGGGACGAGGAGATCGGCGAGTTCAACGCTCGCACGGGCATGGGCGAGGCGGCGTGATCGGCGGCCCGGCGACCTCCGTCGTCTGCGCGGGCTGTGGGCACGTGGCCTCCCCGCAGGAGCCGTTCCCGTTCCGGTGCCCGGGGGCGGGGGCCGACGACGTCGATCACGTGATGGTCCGCGAGCTCGACCCGACGCACGTGCGCTTCCCCGAGGGCGATGAGCCGAACCCGTTCGTGCGGTACCGAGAGCTGTTCCATGCGTATCACCTTGGTCTGTCGCGTGGGATGAGCGACGACGACCACGTGCACCTGGTCGAACAGCTCGACAAGGCGGTCGCGGACGTGGACGGGATCGGCTTCTCCGAGACGCCGTTGTTGCGCAGCGAGGATCTCTCCCGCCGGCTCGGATGCGCCGTCTGGGTGAAGGACGAGACCGGCAACGTCGCCGGCTCGCACAAGGCCCGCCACCTGATGGGCCTGATGGTCCATCTGCTCGTCGCGGAGCAGGCGGGTCTCGCCCCGACGGACGACGCCGAGCTCGCGATCGCGAGCTGCGGGAACGCGGCCCTGGCCGCGGCGGTGGTCGCGCGCGCCGCGGGCCGGCCGATCCGGGTGTTCGTGCCCACCTGGGCCGACGAGTCGATCCTCGGCCGCCTCCGCGGCCTCGGGGCAACCGTCGAGGTCTGCGAGCGCGAGGAGGGTGTCCCCGGCGACCCGACCTACCGGGCCCTTCGCCGGGCGATCGATGATGGTGCCGTGCCCTTCACCTGCCAGGGACCCGACAACGGCCTCACGATCGAGGGTGGCGAGACGCTCGGCTACGAGCTCGTCTCCCAGCTCACCCTCGCGGGCGAGACCCTCGACCGCCTCGTGGTGCAGGTGGGGGGCGGCGCCCTCGCGAGCGCCTGTGTCCGGGCGTTCGAGGACGCCGCGCTGCTCGAGGCGCCCGAACGGCTGCCGACGATCCACGCGGTGCAGACGGAGAACGCCCACCCGCTCGCGCGGGCCTTCATGCGGGTCCGGCAGCGGGCCGGCCACGAGGCGACGCCGGAGAGCATCCTCGAGGCGATGGTGTGGGCGCGCTCGAACCGATCCCAGGTCATGTGGCCGTGGGAGGAGGAGCCGAGGAGCGTCGCCGAGGGGATCCTGGACGACGAGACCTACGACTGGGCGGCCATCGTCGGGGGGATGCTCGCGACCGATGGCTGGCCCGTGCTCGTCTCGGAAGACGCGCTCCGCGAGGCGAACGACCTCGCGCGCGAGGCGACCGGTATCGACGTCGACCACACCGGCTCGTCGGGGCTTGCGGGGCTGGTCGAGCTGTCGCGCCGGGGAGCGCTCGGCGCGGACGAGCGCGTCGCCGTGCTGTTCACCGGAGCGCGCCGGAGTTGAGAGGAGGCATGCGATGAGGAGCTTCGCGGGACGCGACATCCTCTCGCTCAAGGAGTTCGAGCGGGAGGAGTTCTTCCACGTGTTCGAGGTATGCGACCGGATGGCTCCGATCGCCAAGGAGCGGCGGAACGCCGACCTCCTGAAGGACAAGACTCTCCTCACGGCCTTCTATCAGCCGAGCACGCGGACGCGCCTGGCGACGGAGGCGGCGATGCATCGCCTCGGGGGCCACGTGCTCGGCTTCTCGGACGCCAAGATGACCCGGGCCGGCGACTTCTACCAGGAGTCGATCAAGGACACGGTCCACATGCTCGAGTTCTACGCGGACGTGATCGCGATGCGCCACTTCCAGCAGGGCGCACCCGAGGAGGCCGCGCGGTGGGCGTCGATCCCGGTCATCAACTGCGGCGACGGCTGGGGCGAGCATCCGACGCAGGTCCTGACCGACCTGTACACGACCTGGAAGGAGAAGGGCACGCTTGACGGGCTCAACTTCCTGCTGGTCGGCGACATGCGGATGCGGACGATGCACTCGATCCTGTACGCGTTCAGCCAGTTCGACGTCGTCTCCTACGTCGTCGGCCCGCCGGAGATGACGCTGCTGCCCGAGTTCCGGGCGGAGCTCGATGAGCGGAACGTGAGGTACCAGGAGGCGGAGTCGGTCGAGAAGGTCATCGCCGAGTGCGACGTGATCTACATGGAGCCCGTCGTGCAAGCCGACTATACGAAGGGACGGGACGAGCGCGGCGAGGCGGCCCTGCCGACGACGCCGGCCGAATACCGGGTCACGCGCGAGCTCCTGCGCGACAAGGCGAAGAGCGACGCCATCATCCTGCACTCGCTGCCGCGCATGGACGAGCTGCCGGTCGACGTCGACTCGACGCGGCACGCCCGGTACTGGACCGAGGCGTTCAACGGCGTCGTGATGCGGATGGCGCTGCTGTCGCTCGTCCTCGGTGCCGCCGAGTAGACGCGACAGCGATGGCCGGGAAGACGGCGGTGGTCGCGATTGGTGGGAACTCTCTCATCAAAGACACGCTGCACCAGAGCGTGCGCGACCAGTACATCGCCGCCGGCGAGACGTGCTGGCACATCGCCTCGATGATCCGGGACGGTTGGAACGTGGCGATCACGCACGGCAACGGCCCGCAGGTCGGGTTCATCCTGCGCCGCTCGGAGATCGCGGCACACGAGCTCCATGAGGTACCGCTGGATGTGTGCGGGGCCGACACGCAGGGAGCGATCGGCTACGCGCTCCAGCAGAACCTCCACAATGACTTCGTCCGACTCGGCATGAACAAACGAGCCGTGACGGTCATCACCCAGACGGAGGTGTCCGCGGACGACCCGGCCTTCCAGAACCCCAGCAAGCCCATCGGCTCCTACATGGACGCGGCGCAGGCCGAACACCGCCGGGAGCAGGACGCCTGGAGTGTCACGGAGGACGCCGGCCGTGGGTGGCGACGGGTGGTTCCGTCCCCGGAGCCGATGCGGATCGTCGAGGAGGACGTCATCAGGAACTTGCTGGACGAGGGAGTCGTTGCGATCGCGGTCGGTGGCGGCGGGATCCCCGTCGTCGCCGACGCGGATGGGAACCTCCGGGGCGTGGCCGCCGTGATCGACAAGGACCTCGCATCCTCGCTGCTGGCCTCCTCGCTCGGAGCGGAGCTGTTCGTGATCAGCACCTCGGTCGAGAAGGTCGCGCTCCGGTTCGGCACGCCGGAGCAGGAGTGGATCGACCGGCTCACCCCGTCGGAGGCTCGGAGATACCTTGCGGAGGGGGTGCACTTCGCGAAGGGCAGCATGGCTCCGAAGATCCGCGCGGCGATCGCGTTCGCGGAGGCCACCGGCGGTACCGCCCTCATCACGAACCCCGAGAACGTCGAACGCGCCCTGGCGGGCGAGACCGGCACGCGGATCTCGGGCGGGGAGGGATGATGGCGGACCATGCGGACGCGTCGACGCCGGGTCGCGAGAAGGGGGTGAGGCTCTCATGGACCTCACGCTGAACGGACGAGCGATCTCCGCAGACGTCAGGCCGGGGATGAGCCTGCTCGAGCTCCTCCGGGAGGAGCTCGGGGCGCTCTCGGTGAAGGACGGGTGCGCGCCCGAGGGCTCGTGCGGCGCGTGCACCGTCCTGGTGGACGGGCGGGCGGTCGTCTCGTGTGCGCAGAAGGCCGAGCACGCGTCCGGCCGGCAGGTGGTGACCCAGGAGGGCCTCGCGCCGGCCGAGCGCGAGCGGTGGGCCGACGGGTTCGTCGTCTCCGGCGCGTCGCAGTGCGGGTTCTGCTCGCCCGGGATCGTGATGAAGGCCGAGGCGTTGCTCTCGAAGAACCCTTCCCCGACGCGGGAGGAGATCGGGAAGGCGATCGCCGGCAACCTCTGCCGGTGCACCGGCTACCTCAAGATCGTCGACGCGGTCGAGCTGGTGGCGCGCTCGCGTGCGGGCGAGCCGATGCCCGCGCCGGAGATGTCGGGGCGGATCGGCTCGCGCACCGCCCGGTACGAGGGTCGCGAGCTCGCGCTCGGCGACAAGCCGTACATCAACGACCTGACGGCGCCGGGGATGCTCCACGGGGCGCTCCGGTTCGCCGACCATCCTCGGGCGAGGGTGCTGCGTCTCTCCGTCGAGCGGGCGCTGGCCCATCCGGGCGTCGTCGCGGTGCTGCTGGCGGGCGACGTCCCGGGCGAGCGCTCGCAGGGGCTCATCACGCGCGACTGGCCGCAGGTCGTCGCCGAGGGGGAGATCACCCGGTACGTCGGCGACGTCCTCGCGATCGTGGTCGCCGAGACGCGGCACGCCGCGCGCGAGGCGGCCGAGCTCGTCGACGTGGACTACGAGGTGCTCGAACCGGTCACCGACCCGTTCGACGCCCTCGAGCCCGACGCGCCGAAGCTGCACGAGAAGGGGAACGTGCTCTCGACGTCGATCGTGAAGCGCGGCGACGTGGACGCCGCCCTCGAGGGCTCGGCGCACGTGCTCACCGAGACGTTTCGCACCCAGGTCATCGAGCACGCGTTCCTGGAGCCCGAGTCGGCCTTCGCCGTGCCGGAGGAGGACGGGACCGTCCACGTCTCCTCGCAGGGCCAGGGCGTGTGGGAGGATCGCCGCCAGATCGCGTCGTTCCTGGGGTGGCCCGACGAGCGCGTCCGGGTGACCCAGGTCTCCAACGGCGGCGCGTTCGGCGCGAAGGAAGACCTGAACGTCCAGTGCCACGCGGCGCTCGCAGCGGTGAAGACCGGGCGGCCGGTGCTCCTCACGCTCTCCCGGGCCGAGAGCCTCATCTTCCACCCCAAGCGACACCCGCTCACGATGACCTACACGGTCGGCTGCGACGCCGAGGGCCGGCTGACCGGCGTCCGGGCCCGGATCGTCGGCGACACCGGCGCGTACGCGAGCGTCGGCGACAAGGTGCTCGAGCGCGCCGCCGGACACGCCTGCGGCCCCTATCGCGTCGAGGCGGTCGACGTCGAGTCGACGGCGGTCTACACGAACAACCCGCCGAACGGGGCCATGCGCGGGTTCGGCGTGAACCAGGTCGCGTTCGCGGTCGACGGGATGCTCGACCGACTCGCCGAGCGCGTGGGGATCGACCCGTGGGAGATCCGGTGGCGCAATGCGCTCGAGGTCGGCGACCGCTTCGGCACCGGCCAGGTGCTCGGCGAGGGCGTCGGGATCAAGGCGTGCCTCGAGGCGGTTCGCGACGCCTACCGCGGCGCGCGCTTCGCCGGGATCGGGTGCGGCGTGAAGAACACCGGCATCGGCAACGGGCTGAAGGAGTTCGGGCGCGCGATCCTGCGGCCCGAGGCCGACGGCACCGTGACGCTGTTTCATTCGTGGACCGAGATGGGCCAGGGCGTGAACACCGTGCTCCTCCAGATCGTCTGCGAGGAGCTCGGCCTGACGGCCGACCGCGTCCACGTGATCGTCGACACGATGCGCGAGCTCGATACCGGCCAGACGACGGCGTCGCGCTCGACCGTCCTCGGCGGTCGCGCGATCCAGGAGGCCGCGAAGAAGCTCAAGGCCGCGCTGAACGGGAGCCGCCTGGAGGACCTCGCCGGCCGAGAGTTCTTCGGCGAGGTCGTCGTCGACTGGACGCACAAGCCGGGCACCCCCGGGGTCGAGAACCCGGTCACGCACTTCGCCTACGGGTGGGCGGTGCAGGTCGTGATCCTGGATGACCGGGGACACGTCGAGAAGGTCGTCGCGGCGCACGACGTCGGCAGGGCGCTCAACCCGACGCTGCTCGAGGGCCAGATCGAGGGCGCCGTGCACATGGGCCTGGGGTTCGGCCTCACCGAGGACTTCGCCGTCGAGGGCGGTGTCCCGACCTCCACCACGCTCAAGTCCCTCGGGATCATCCCGGCGCCCCGGATGCCGGACGTCGAGACGATCCTCGTCGAGGTGCCGCAGCCCGAGGGCCCGTACGGCGCCAAGGGCGTCGGCGAGATCGGCCTCGTGCCGACGGCGGCCGCGTGCGCCGGCGCGCTCCGCGCGTTCGACGGCCGATGGCGGACCCGGCTGCCGATGCGGGACTCGGCCGCCGCGGCGGCGCTCGTCCCGAGGCTGGCCGCGGCCGCCGCCCGGCGCGCGGAGGCCGAGTGAGCCTCGTCCTCTCCGGGGGGACGGTGGTGACGTCGCTCGATCCGCCATCCCTGCGTCCGATCGACGTCGTGGTGGTCAACGGCCGTGTCGTGGCGGAGGGAGAGACGGCCGTCGTGCGCGGGGCCGACGCGATCGACTGCACGGGCTGCCTGGTGATCCCCGGCAACGTCTGTGCGCACCACCACCTCTACTCGGCGCTCGCTCGAGGGATGCCCTATCGGCTCGAGCCGCCGGAGGACTTCGTGCAGGTCCTCCAGCGCGTGTGGTGGCGTCTCGACCGGGCGCTCGACCCCGCGTCGATTCACCTGTCGGCCTGGTCGGGCGGGGCGGACGCGCTGCTCGCAGGGACGACGACCGTCGTGGATCACCACGCCTCCCCCAACGCGATCGAGGGCTCACTCGACTGGCTCGACCGGGGGCTGAGCGGCCTGGGCGTCCGAAGGATCCTCTGCTACGAGGTCACGGATCGGGACGGGACGGAGCGCGCGGCCGCGGGGCTCGAGGAGACTCGGCGCCGGCTGAAGGAGGCCGACGGACACGGGTCGAACGCGCGGACGATGGTGGGGGCGCACGCGTCGTTCACCCTCTCCGCCGATGCGCTCGATGCCTGCGTCTCGCTCGCGGACGAGTTCGACGTCGGGATCCACGTCCACGTGGCTGAGGACGCCGCGGACGAGCGCGACGCGGAGGCCCGTTTCGGGCGCCGGGTGGTCGAGCGACTGGCCGACGCGGGGGCGCTCACCGAGCGGTCGCTCCTCGCGCACTGCGTGCACGTCGACGACCGCGAGATCGAGCTGATCCGCGACACCGGCGCCTGGGTGGCCCACAACCCCCGGTCGAACATGAACAACCGGGTCGGGCGCGCGCCGGTCGCCAGGCTCGGCGAGCGAGTGGCGCTCGGAACCGACGGGATCGACGGCGACATGTTCGCCGAGTCGAGGGCCGCCTACTGGCGGGGGCACGAGGACGACCCCTCGATCTCGCCGTCGTGGGCGCTCGGACGCCTGGCGGCCGGGGCCGCGTTCGCCGGGCGAGCGTTCGGCGAGCCGCTCCTCGGCCGTGTCGAACCCGGAGCTCCCGCCGATCTCGTCGTGCTCGACTACGACCCTCCGACGCCGCTCAGCGCGGAGAACCTCGCCGGGCACTGGGTGTTCGGGCTGTCCGCGTCGAACGTCCGCGACGTCGTGGTGGATGGCTCGGTCGTCGTGCGAAACCGGCGGCTCGCGCAGGGCGAGGGCGAACCGCGGGCCTTCGCCCAGGCGGCGGCGCAGGACCTGTGGAACCGCATGGACGCGATCCCCGCTCACCCGTTCGCGCCGGCGGGGGGCGAGTGACGTGGCGGTGACCTCCGAGGGGCGCGTCGCCCTCTACCTCCAGGACAAGCACCCGATCCGCGACGGGATGCGGTACGTGGCGCACGCCGAGGCCCGTGGGTTCGAGGCCGTCTGGCAGGCCGAGAGCCGCCTGGTCCGCGAGGCCACGGTGCCGATGGCGGCGTTCGCGGCGACGACCGAGCGTATCAAGGTGGGCTCGGGCGTCGTGAACTGCTGGACGCGCAACGCCGGGTTGATGGCGGCCACGTTCGTCACGCTCGACGACCTGGCGCCGGGGCGCGTGATGCTCGGACTCGGCGCGTGGTGGGAGCCGCTCGCCTCGAAGGTCGGCGTCCGGCGCGAGCGCCCGCTCCGCGCGATGCGCGAGTACCTCGAGGTGGTCCGGCGCCTGATCGCGATGGAGAACGTGACGTTCCACGGCGAGTTCGTCGACGTCGAGGACATCGAGATCGACATCGTGCACGGCGATCGCTCGCCGCGCCGCGTGCCGATCTACCTCGGGGCGACCGGGATGCGGATGATGGAGCTCGCCGGCGAGATCGCCGACGGCGCGCTCCTCAACTACCTCGTGAGCCCCGCGTACAACACGACCGCCCTCGAGCACCTCGCCTCGGGGGCCGAGCGAGCCGGCCGGAGCGTGGGCGACGTCGACCGCCCGCAGCTCGTCGTCTGCTCGCTCGACGAGGACCGGGACCTCGCGCTCGAGCGCGCGCGAGAGCTCGTGACGCAGTACCTGGGTCAGCAGCCGCACATCGGGAAGGCGAGCGGCGTCGACCCGTCGCTGCTCGACGACATCGCGAAGGTGCTCACGTGGCCGGCGAGCCCCGAGGAGATCCGCAAGGCCATGGCGCTCGTCCCGGACGAGGTCGTGCAGATGATCACGGCGTCCGGGACCCCGGAGGAGTGTCGGGCCAAGGTGCGCGAGTACGTCGACGCCGGCTGCACCTGCCCGGTCCTGTATCCGCTCGGCGACGATGTGGAGGCGATGATCGACGCGTTCGCGGACGGGGCGTTCTGAGGATGGACGCGCTGCTGCCGCGGACGCTGGAGGAGGCGCTCGACCTCCGAGCCGCCCGCCCCGAGGCGCTCCCGATCGCGGGCGGCACCGACCTGATGGTCGCGATCAACTTCGACGCGATCCGTCCCGACGCCCTCCTGGACGTCTCGCGGATCCCCGAGCTTCGCGAGTGGCGGTTCACCGACGGCGAGGTGTTCTGTGGCGCGGGAGTCACGTACACCCGGATCCTCCACGAGCTGCCGCATCTCCGCGGCGCTCGCCCAGTCCTCGCGCGGCGTCGGCTCCCCGCAGATCCGCAACCGCGGCACCCTCGGCGGCAACCTCGGCACGGCCTCGCCGGCCGGCGAGAGCCTCCCCGTGCTCGCTGCGCACGACGCCGAGATCGGCCTGGTCGCCGCCGGGGGCCGCGAACGGTGGGTCCCGTGGAACGCGTTCCTCACCGGCGTGAAGACCAACGCGCTCGGCCCCGAGGAGCTGATCCTCGGCGCGCGTTGGCGCCACCTGGACGGGCCGCAGTCCTACTCCAAGGTCGGCACGAGGAACGCGATGGTGATCTCGATCGCGATGCTCTGCTTCGCGCTCGACCCCGTGGGCCGGGGCGTTCGCGTCGCGCTGGGGTCGGTCGCGCCGACGATCGTCCGGGCGCCCGAGGCGGAGACCGAGCTGGCCGCCGAGCTCGAGCGCGCCGGGGCGTGGGACGACCTCGCCGCGCCGCTGCCCGCCGGTGCCGCGGAGGCGTTCGCCGAGCGCGTCGCGGCGGCCGCGAGCCCGATCGACGACGTCCGCGGGACGGCCGCGTACCGGCGTCACGCGCTCGGCGTGCTGGCGCGCCGCGCGCTCGGTTGGGCGATGGAGCAGCGCGCGGAGGAGGCGATGGTCTCGTGAGGATCGTGGAGAGGCGGTCGCCGTGCTGATCCGGGTCCACGTGAACGACGCGTGGCGCGAGGCGGACGCCTGGGAGGGCTCGAGCCTGCTGTCGTTCCTGCGCGACGAGCTGCACCTGCCGGGCTCGAAGAACGCGTGCGAACAGGGCGAGTGCGGATCGTGCTCGGTCTGGCTCGACGGCGAGCTCGTCTGCGCCTGTCTCGTCCTGGCCGCCCAGGCCCACGAGCGCCAGGTGAGCACCGTCGAGGGGCTGTCGGACGGCGACCGGCTCCACCCGGTGCAGGAGGCGTTCGTCCAGGCCGGCGCCGTGCAGTGCGGGTTCTGCACCCCGGGGCTCGTCGTCGCCGTGACGGACCTGCTCGAGCGCGATCCGAGCCCGGACGAGCTCGCGGTGCGCGAGGCGCTCTCGGGCAACCTGTGCCGCTGCACGGGCTACCAGAAGATCCTCGACGCCGTTCGTCTTGCGGCGGAACGCGTTCGCGAGGCCTCCCCGTGACGACGCTGCTGGTCGAGTCGTGCGAGTTCGTCGTCACGATGGACGACGCCGGCGCCGAGCCGCCGGGCGCCTCGATCCTGGTGGAGGACGGTGCGATCGCGTGGGTCGGGACCGGTCCGCCGCCCGCCGAGCCGGACGAGCGGCTCGACGGCCGGGGGACGATCGCGCTCCCGGGGCTCGTGAACACCCACCACCACCTGTATCAGACGCTCACGCGTGCCCGGGCCCGCGAGCAGGGACTGTTCGGCTGGCTGGCCGAGCTCTATCCCGTGTGGGCGGGCGTCGACGCCGAGTGGGAGGCGGCGGCGGCGCGCGTCGGGCTCGCGCAGCTCGCGCTGTCCGGGTGCTCGACGACCACGGACCACCACTACGTCCATCCGGCCGGCCGCGGCGACCTGCTCGAGGTCGAGATCGAGGCCGCGCGCGAGCTCGGGATGCGGTTCCACCCGTGCCGGGGCTCCATGGATCTCGGGGCGTCCGACGGCGGGCTGCCGCCGGACTCCGTGGTCGAGACGACCGACCAGGCGCTGGCGCGCTCGCAGGAGGCGGTCGAGCGGTTCCACGACCCGTCGCCGGGCTCGATGCTCCGGATCGCGCTCGCGCCGTGCTCGCCGTTCAGCGTGACCGAGCGGCTGATGCGCGAGAGCGCCGAGCTCGCGCGCGCGCTCGGGGTGGCGATGCACACGCATCTCGCGGAGACGCTCGACGAGGAGCGCTTCTGCCTCGAGCGGTTCGAGCGACGTCCGCTGGAGCTGATGGACGACTGGGGTTGGCTCGGCGGCGACGTGTGGTTCGCGCACGCCGTCCATCTGGACGAGAAGGACGTGCGGCGCATCGGCGAAACGCGGAGCGGCGTGGCGTCCTGCCCGTCGTCGAACCTGCGGGTCGGCGCCGGGATCGCTCCGGTGCGCGCGCTCGTCGACGAGGGCGCCCGGGTGGGCCTCGGCGTCGACGGCCCCGCCTCGAACGAGCCCTGCGACCTGTTCGCCGAGATCCGCCAGGCGATGCTCGTCTCCCGCGCGCACGGTCCCGAGCTCGGGCTGACGGCCCGCGACGCGCTCCGCCTCGCGACCCGCGGGGGCGCCGAGGTCCTGGGCCGCGACGACATCGGCTCGCTCGAGCCGGGCATGCGCGCCGACGTCGCGCTGTTCGGCGTCGACGGGATCGCGCACGCCGGGACCGACGCCGATCCCGTGGCGGGACTGCTGATGGGAGGGACGCAGCGCGTACGACACCTGCTCGTCCAGGGGCGGTTCGTCGTCCGCGACGGCCGGCTCGCGAGCGCCGACGAGGACGAGATCGCGCGCGAAGGCCACCGCGTCGGGCGCCGGATCGCGGAGGGTGCGAGGTGAGCGCCCGGATCGGCGAGCGCACGCGAGGGGCCGTCGGCGAGAGCGTCCGCCGGGTGGACGGCCTCCCGAAGGTGACCGGCGCGTTCGCCTACGGGAGCGACCTGTGGCACGAGCGGATGCTGTGGGGCGCGACGCTTCGGAGCCCGCACCCACACGCGCGGATCGTCCGGATCGACCTCGGCGAGGCCCTCGTCAGTCCGGGCGTGCAGGCCGTGCTGACCCAGGAGGACGTGCCCGGAAAGAAGACGTACGGGCTCGAGCTCTCGGACCAGCCCGTGCTGGCCTGGGATCGCGTGCTGTACGCGGGCCAACCGGTGGCGGTCGTCGCGGCCGAGACGCCGGAGCTGGCCAAGCGCGCGGCGGCGAGGATCCGGGTCGAATACGAGGTGCTCGACCCCGTGCTCGACATGGTGGTCGCGCTCGATTCGGAGGCGCCGAAGCTGCACGAGTGGGGGAACGTGCTCCGGCACGTTCGGATCGAGCACGGCGATCCCGACGCCGACGCCGACGTGTGGGTCGAGGGGTACTACGAGACCGCGATGCAGGACCAGGCCGCGCTGGGTCCTGAGGCCGGGCTCGCGATCCCGGCCGAGGACGGCGGCGTGGACCTGATCGTCTCGACACAGTGGCTCCACGTCGACCGCCAGCAGATCGCGCCCGTGCTGAACCTCCCCGAGGAGCTCGTGCGGATCACCCTGGCGGGGGTGGGCGGCGCGTTCGGCAGCCGCGAGGACCTCCACATGCAGATCCACGCCTGCCTGCTCGCGATGCACACCGGGCGCCCCGTCAAGATGTCCTACGGCCGCGAGGAGTCCTTCCTCGCACACGTGCATCGCCATCCTTCTCGAGTCTGGCTCCGGACCGGGGCGACGCGCGACGGCCGGCTCGTGGCCGTCCGCGGAAGGATCGTCGTCGACGGGGGCGCGTTCGCCTCGTCGTCGACGGCGGTGATCGCGAACGCCACCACCTTCCTGGCCGGTCCCTACGACGTCCCGAATGCGCTCCTGGAGGGCACCGCCGTCTACACGAACAACCCACCCTGCGGGGCGATGCGGGGCTTCGGCGCGCCGCAGGTGTGCTTCGCGCACGAGGCCAACATGGACAAGCTCGCGCGCGAGCTCGGCCTCGACCCGCTCGAGCTCCGGCTCCGGAACCTGGTCGCGCCCGGGTCGGTCCTGCCCACCGGCCAGGTCGTCCGTGGGAGCGCGCCGGTGCGCGAGCTCCTGGAACGCTGTCGCGATCTGCCGATGCCGCCGGAGCCCGAGCCGGCCGCCCTGCGCGACCCGATGACGTTTCCGGGCGGCGCGGGCAACGTCGGGCATGGAGAAGGCCTCAGGCGCGGCGTCGGCTTCGCGCTCGGATTCAAGAACGTCGCCTACAGCGACGGGTTCGACGACTTCCACCAGGCGCGCGTGACGCTTTCGCTCGGCCCCGAGGGCCCGGTGGCCGAGGTGCACACCGCGGGCGTCGAGTGCGGCCAGGGGTTCTCGACGATCGTGACCCAGGTGGCGCGGGAGGAGCTCGGGGTCGAGCGCGTCGTGCTGCACGCCGCCGACACCAGCGTGGACTCCGCCGGGTCCACCAGCGCCTCGCGACAGACCTTCATGGGCGGCGGGGCCGTCCAGATGGCCTGCCGCGCCGTCGTGCAGGAGCTCCTTGCTCGCGCGAGCGCGCGCCTGGGGCCGGGGGGCGACCTGAGCCTGGTCGACGGACGGGTGCTGGCCGACGGCGAGGCCGTCGCCGAGCTCGGGGACCTGCTCGACGAGCCGATCGCCGCGACCCGCACGTTCCACCATCGGGAGACGACGAGCTTCGACGAGAAGGGGCAGGGGGACATCCACGTGATGTTCGCCTTCGGGGCGCAGCGCGCCGTGGTCGAGGTCGACGAGGAGCTCGGCCTCCTCCGGGTCACCCATCTCGCCTCCGTGCTCGATGTCGGACGTGCGCTGAACCCGCAGGGCGTCGAGGGGCAGAGCGAGGGCGGGAGCGCCCAGGGGCTCGGCCTCGCCGTGATGGAGGAGATCCGGCTGCGGGACGGGCACATCGCGAACGCGTCGTTCACGGACTACCTGATCCCCACGATGCTCGACATGCCCCCGGTCACGACGGCCCTCGTCGAGGATCCCGAGCCCGGCGTGCCGTACGGGGCGAAGGGGATCGGCGAGGTCTCGACGATCGTCTCGACGGCCGCCGTCGTCGCGGCCATCCGCGACGCGACCGGGCGCGAGCTGAACCGCGCCCCGGTCCAGCCCGACGACATCGTCGGCCTGCGCCGGCCCGCCACGAGCCCGGCCTGGCCGCCCGTTCCCGACGTGCCGGGCCAGCGGCCGGTGCCCGAGTACTTCGGCGCCGGGCTCGGCCAGAGCGAGCTCAAGCCGAACGTGCACGAACCGGAAGGGGAGTGAGGACCGGAATGGATCGTTCGACGCTGCGGGGGCGTGACTACATCGAGACGCTCGACTGGAGCACCGAGGAGATCGACGAGGCGATCTCCCTCGCCGGGGAGCTGAAGGCGGCGTTCAGGGCCGGTGAGCCCCACCGGCGGCTGCCCGACCGAACGCTGTTCATGCTCTTCCTCGACAAGTCCACGCGCACGAGGAACGCGTTCGAGGCGGGGATGACCCAGCTCGGCGGCCACGCCCATTTCCTCGACGCCGACAAGACCCAGGTGGCGCACGGCGAGAGCCCGAAGGACATGGGGATCATCCTGTCCCGCTACGGCCACGGCATCGCGATCCGCCACGACCTGGTCCCCTACGAGGGCAACGTGTACCTGCGCGAGGTGGCGCGCTGGGCGGACGTCCCGGTGATCAACCTGCAATGCGACGTGGACCACCCGACCCAGACGCTCGCCGACCTGATGACGATGCGCGAGCGCCGTGGCTGGGATCTCCGGGGCATGCGCGTCGCGGTCTCCTGGGCCTATGCGCCGAGCTACGCCAAGCCGCTCTCGGTCCCCCAGGGCCTCCTCATGCTGCTGCCACGGTTCGGCATCGACGTGGTGCTGGCGCGTCCGCCCGGGTTCGACCTGATGCCCGAGGTGACCAAGCGCGCCGAGGAGGCTGCGGCGCAAGGCGGTGGGACGATCTCGGTCACCGACGACATGGACGCGGCCTTCGAGGGGGCCGACGTGGTGTATCCGAAGTCGTGGGGCCGCCTCGACCTGTTCACCGACGAGCACGCCGCACTCGCCGACGCCGCCCGGTACGCGGGCTGGATCTGCGACGAGCGACGGATGGGTCTGGCGAAGGACGATGCCCTCTACATGCACTGCCTGCCGGCCGACCGCGGCGCCGAGGTCACCGACGCGGTGATCGACGGCCCACGCTCGGTCGTCTACGACGAGGCCGAGAACCGGCTGCACACCGGCAAGGCGCTGATGGCGCTCACGATGGCGCCGTAGCCGATCCCGGCCCGCCGCTCGGGTACCATGGGCATCGTTCGGTGGCGGGTCGTCTAATGGCAGGACGCCAGGTTCTGGCCCTGGAAGTTGGGGTTCGAGTCCCTGCCCGCCAGCAGATCTCGCGGAGTCGAGATCCGGGTCGCGACGGTGCGGCACGGATCCCCCTCACGGTTTGAAGGTCGTCGTCCGGGGTACGGCATTGACCATGGGCCGCGAACCTCGTTACGGTGCAGGAAGGGACGCGGGAGGCGATGCATGAACAAGAACGGTCTGGTCGCCGAGGTGGCCAAACGCACCGGTTCCAGCAAGGCGGACGTGGGGCGGATGATCGATGCGTCGATGGACGTCATCCGTGAGACGGTCGCCCGCGGCGACCGCGTGTCGCTCGTGGGCTTCGGGACGTTCGAGCGGAAGCGCCGCAACAAGCGGATCGCACGGAACCCTCGCAAGCCTCAGACGCCGATCGTGGTGCCGGCGCGGGACCTGCCCTGGTTCGTCGCCGGCAAGGAGTTCAAGGAGATGATCGCCGCGAAGCGTCGTCGGGTCCCCGCGCGGCGGGGCTGACCGCGCCCGGGGCCGAGTCGGCCGCTCTCAGAAGGTGACGATACGGAGCGTCCGCGCGAGCTTGCCGCCGCTCTCCTCGATCAGGTCGAACCGGACGCGCTGACCGATCCGCAGCAGCCGGATCCCGGCGCCCTCGATCGATGTGGCGTCGATGCGGACCTCGGTCGCGTCCTCCATGAGCAGTGAGCCGTCGCGCGTCTCGGCGTCGAAGTGCTTGACCGTTCCCTGGGGCATTCCGCTCCTCTTGCGTGACTCAGGCGATGTGACGAAGGCGCTCGGCGAGGTCCATCTGGAGGCAGACCTCGCGCGTGCGCCCGTGGCGTCCGTCGGACAACAGCGTGAGGATATCCCCGGGCCGGTCGAGGTCGAAGGAGAGCTCGAGGCGCTCGATCACGGCCAGGGGAAGTCCGCGCTCCTTCGCGAGGTCCTCGTGGCGACGAAACGAATCGGGCCCGAACCGTGCGGGGATCGCCCGGGGCGGGCGGCGAAGGAGAAAGCTCGTCCCCGCACCGTCCGCCGAGCGTGCGAGCACGACCGCGCCGAGGGTCCGGAACCCGTCGTGCAACGCCTCCGGCGTGACCAGCGGCAGGTCGCCCGGCAAGATCGTCAACGCGTCCGCCCCGCGTTCCTTCGCGAGCAGCTCGACCTGCCGGATCGCGTTGGGGAGGGACGGCTTGGCCTCGGCGACCGCCTCGACCCCCCGGCGCCCCGCGATCTCGAGCGCGACCTCGTCCGGCGACACCACCCAGGTCTCCCAGCCCGGCACGGCCTGCGTGGCGTCGAGCACGTCCTCGAGCATGGCGAGCGTGATCGCCCCGCGCTCGAGCGAGGTGAGCGCCGGCGCGAGCCGGCTCTTCGCCCGCGAGAGCGACTTCACGGGGATCGCGACGACGCGCATCGGTCCAGGCTAGCGCGGCGGACGCGGTAGCATCCGGCGCTCGGAAGGGGGAGCGATCCGTGGAGCCCTGGTACCGCGTGTTGAACGGACTCATCCGGCCCCCCCTTCAGCTCTGGTTCAACTGGCGCTTCGAGGGTCTCGAGGCCGTCCCGGCCCAAGGCCCGCTCATCGTCGTCGGGAACCACCTCTCATACCTGGACCCGTTCGCCCACGCCTACTTCGTGATCAAGGCCGGCCGGCGACCTCGGTTCCTCGCCAAGCGGGAGCTGTTCGACAACCCGCTGACGGGGATGGCTCTGCGCGGTGCCGGCCAGATCCCGGTCGACCGCGGCGCCGGCGATCGATCCCCTCTTGACGCCGCGACCCGCGCGTTGGAGGCGGGCGAGGTCGTCGTCATCTACCCGGAGGGCACGTCGGCGACGGCGAACCCGGACTTCTCACCCGACCGCGGCAAGACCGGAGCGATCCGCCTGGCGCTGGAGACCGGAGTGCCGATCCTGCCCGTGGCCACCTGGGGCGGGCAGTACGTGTGGCGAAAGGCCGGCCGGCAGAGCCTCGCCTTCGGCCGGCCGATCTGGCTGCGAGCCGGCGAGCCGATGGATCTCCACGAGCTCCCGGACGCCGACGCCGCCGCCGCGGAGGTCCGGGCCCTCACGGACGAGCTGATGGGCGAGCTCGGAGTGCTCGTCGACGGGCTTCGGTCCCGCTACCCCGCCCGCTGGGCTCGCCCCGAGTAGGCTGCAACCGTGGACGAGGATCGCCGGCCGGGGTTCGCGACCCGAGCCATTCACGGTGCGCGAACGCCACCGATCGACCAGGACACGCCGAGCGTTCCCATCTTCCAGACCTCCACGTTCCGCTTCGAGACCGCCGAGGAGTACGCGGAGACGATCGCGTTTCGCCGGCCCGGCTACACCTACACGCGCGGATACGGCAATCCCACGCTCCTCGCGTTCGAGACGCTGATGGCCGACCTCGAGGACACCGAGGCCGCGTTCTCGTTCGCGAGCGGCATGGCGGCCATCCACACGGTCGTGACGACGGCCGCGGCCGCCGGCGATCGGGTCGTCGCGAGCGCCGAGCTGTACGGCGGGTCGTACTCCCTCTTTCGCACGGTCGTGCCGCGGTACGGGATCGAGGTCACGTTCGTCGACCCGCACGACGTCGAGGCGGTCGCCGCGGCCCTTCCGGGCGCGAGCCTCTTCTACTGCGAGACCATCGCCAACCCCAACGTGACCGTCGCCGACCTGGCGGCGCTCGGGAGCGCGTGCGCCGACGCGGGCGTTCCCGCCGCCGTCGACAACACGTTCGCGTCGCCGTTCTTGTGCAACCCGGGGCGCCTCGGGTTCTCGTTCGTGCTCCACTCGGCGACCAAGTACATCGGCGGCCACAACGACCTCATCGGCGGGGTCGTCTGTTGCTCGACGGAGGACGTGGCCCGACTGCGCTCCACCGTCATCGAGACGGGCGGGACGATGGCGCCCCTGGAGGCCTGGCTCTGCCTCCGCGGGCTCGCGACGCTCGAGCTGCGGATGCGACGGCACTCCGAGAGCGCGGCGGCCGTCGCCGCCTTCCTCGAGCAGCATCCGAAGGTCGAGCGCGCGTACTACCCGGGGTTGGCGTCCCATCCCCAGCACGCCGTGGCGCGGGAGCTGCTGCCGCGAGGGGCCGGCGGCATGATGGCCTTCGAGGTCGAGGGGGGCGTCGAGGCGGGCCAACGCTTCTGCGACGCGCTCCAGCTCGCCTGGGTCGCCTCGAGTCTCGGCGGCGCGCACACGCTCGTCGGGCACGCGGCCTCGACGACACACCGTCAGCTCGATGCCGACGCGCGTCGGGCCGCGCGGATCGCCGACGGCCTGATCCGCGTCAGCGTGGGCCTCGAGGACCCCGGCGACATCGTCGAGGACTTCGAGCGCGCCCTGGACAAGGTATGAAGCGCCGGGTCGTCGTACTGTTCGGCGGACGCTCGGCGGAGCATGAGATCTCGGTGCTGTCGGCGCGATCCGTGGTCGACGCCCTCGATCCCGCCCGCTACGACGTGATCCCGGTCGGCGTGACGAAGCTCGGCCGCTGGCAGCTCATGTCGTCGGGTCCCCCCGGGCTGCCGGCGGACGTCTCGGGGCTGCCGGGCGTGGACCGGTCGAGCGGCAAGGAGGTGGCGCTCGATCAGGAGCCCGGCGCTCCGGCCCTCGTCGCTCCCGACGGCGCCCGCACCGAGATCGACGTGGTGTTCCCGGTGATGCACGGGCCCTTCGGCGAGGACGGCTCCGTCCAGGGTTTCCTCGAGATGGCCGGCGTGCCCTACGTTGGCGCGGGGGTGCTCGCCTCGGCGGTGGGGATGGACAAGGCGGTGCAGAAGGTGCTGTTCGCGGCCGCCGGGATCCCGGTCGTCGACCATGAGGTCGTGCACGAGCGCACGTGGGAAGAGGACCCCGAGGGAGTGCAGGCCCGGGCCGAGCACCTCGGGTTCCCCTTGTTCGCCAAGCCGGCCGGGCTCGGGTCCTCGGTCGGGATCACGAAGGTGCTCGGGCCGCAGGAGCTTCGGCCCGCGCTCGAGCAGGCCCTGCGGTACGGCCGGAAGGCGTTGCTCGAACGCGCGGTCGAGGCCGCCCGCGAGATCGAGTGCGCCGTGCTCGGCAACGACGACCCGGTGGCGTCCGTTGCGGGGGAGATCGTCCCGCGAGGGCACGAGTTCTACGACTACGAGGCCAAGTACCTCGACGAGCGGGGGGCCGAGCTCGTCATCCCGGCGGACCTATCCGCCGAGACGCTCGAGGAGGTGCAGCGCCTCGCGATCGCCGCCTTCCGTACGATCGATTGCTCGGGCATGGCCCGCGTGGATCTGTTCCTGACCGCGGAGGACCGGCTCCTCCTGAACGAGGTCAACACGATCCCCGGGTTCACGAGCATCTCGATGTACCCGAAGCTCTGGGAGGCGTCGGGGGTCTCCTACCCCGACCTCGTCGACCGGCTGATCGAGCTCGCGATCGAGCGGCACGAGGCCGAGCGGAAGAAGGGAACCGTCTGAGCGTACCGGCGGAGCGAGCGTCCGTTACAGGTGGACGACCGGACAGGTCAACGTTCGCGTGATGCCGTCGACGCCCTGGATCTTCGCGACGACGAGCTTGCCGAGCTCGTCGACGTTCTTGGCCTCGGCCCGGACGATCACGTCGTAGGGACCCGTGACGTCCTCGGCCTCCGTCACGCCCTGGATGTCGCGGACCGCCTTCGCGACCTGCGCGGCCTTGCCGACCTCGGTCTGGATCAGGATGTAGGCCTGAACCACGCTGTCCTCCCTCGCTCGCGAGGGCGCCATGCTATGCAGCCATCGCGGACGCGGCAAACGCGCCAGCGGGTGGGGCGGACCGCCGTGAGAGGATGGCTTCGTGGCCGAGCGGAAGAAGCGCTCGAAGCGGGACGACGATCCCCTCGCCGCCTACCGCCGGATCCGCAAGCCGATGCCGCCGCCACAGAAGGCGATCCGCGACCGTCGCCGCGAGCTCGAGGAGGAGGAGTCCCGGCGGGAGGTCGAGGGGGAGCGATGAGGATCTTCGCCGACCGCGCGGAGGCGGGCGAACGGCTCGCGGAGGCCCTCGCCGAGCTCGCCGGATCCGACGTCGTGGTCCTCGCGATCCCGCGGGGCGGCGTGATCGTGGGCGAGGCGGTGGCCCGCGCGCTCGGGGCCCGGCTCGACGTCGTCGTCCCGCGAAAGGTCGGGGCGCCGGGCAACCCGGAGCTCGGCATCGGGGCGATCGCCCCCGGCGTCCGGGTCCTCGACGAGCGGATGATCGAGGTGCTCCGCGTGTCGCCCGGATACCTCGAGCGGGAGATCGCGGCGCAGGAGCGCGAGATCGAGCGCCGGCAGCGCCTCTACCGTGCGGGACGCCCGCCGCTCGAGGTTCGGGGACGCACGACGGTCGTGGTCGACGACGGTATCGCCACGGGCGGAACCGCAGCGGCCGCCCTCCGGTGGGCGCGGTCGCGCGGCGCCGAGGTGGTCGTGCTGGCCGTCCCGGTGGCGCCGGTGCAGTCGCTGATCCGCCTGCGCGCCGAGGCCGACCGGATCGTGGTCCTCGACACGCCCGAGCCCTTCCTGGCGGTCGGGGAGTGGTATCGGCGATTCGATCAGACGACGGACGACGAGGTCATCGCGGCGCTGGCCCGGGTGCACGGGGACGCGGCGTGAGGATCGTCGAGCTGGGGATCGCCTTCCTGCTGGTGCTCGGCGGGCTCCGCTCGCTCTGGACCTGGTCTCGCCGTGGCTTCGAGGGAACCGACGTCGTCGACCATCTGCTCTTCGCGCTCTTCGTGACCGGTCGGGTGGGGCTGTGGCTCTCGCTTGCGGGGTTCTTCCTGATCTCCTCGTCGATCGACGTCCGCGGGCAAGCGGCGCTCGACGCGTTCGATCCGTACCGGTGGTACCTGATGGTGCCGCTCGTCCTCGCCTCGATGCAGTTGGTGGCCGGGTGGCTCCTCGGCCGCCGGGAGCCGGGCGCTCGGCCTAGCCGGCTGCCTTGACGATCTCGGGCGTCAGCTCGGGGAACTCCTCGAGCCGAGTCACCCGCTCGGCCTTCAGCCGCTCGACGATCTCGCGGTACTCCTCGGACCGCCCCTGGCGCTCGTAGAGGTGGCGCGGCTGCGCGAGCTCGACGTCGTCGAGGTCGGGCACGCGCTCGGCGACCAGATACCCGAAGTCGCCGTCCTCGGTCCACTCGATCGACCCCTCGGCGATCCCCTTCACGCACGCGGAGGTGTGCGGGATCTTCACCTTCTTCGAGCGATCGTCGCCGTCCTTTCCGCCGACGCGGCCCGTGTTGAGCAGGTAGGTCTCGATCGGGTGTGTCGCGAGGAGCTCGAGGATCCGGTTGCCCTGCAGGCCGTGAGGGAGTGGGAAGAAGGGGTTGGTCCCGGGCACGCGGAGGAACTTGCCCGCCTCCCCCGCCCCGCCGGCCGAGGTGCCCGTCGTCTCGCCGAGCATGAAGTACGCGGCGGCCTGCTCCTGGTCCAGCTTGGCGACCGCCGGGATGATGTTCTCGTTCCGGTTCAGGATCAACAGGTAGTCCACGGTGCCGACGGCCGTCGCGTCCCGGTAGCGCGCGAGGTCGTCCATGCGGAAGACCGCGCGACCGTTCTGCGTGTAGCTCTCCTCGAAGAAGTTCACCTTGCCGCGCTCGTCCTGGTACACGTTCTCCAGGTACGCGTTCGGCTTGATCACCGCGTTGTAGATGTTCGGCTCGAAGTCGGGATCCAGGCTGAAGGTCTTCGCGAAGCAGCCGTTCTCGGTTCCGAACGCGTGACCCCCGGGCATGAGCGCCACGAAGTCGTCCTGGACCGGCAGCGACTCGTTCTGCGTGGTGAACGTCGTCGTGGTCTTGCCGGTCCCGGACAGCCCGATGATCAGGAACACCTTCTCGCCGTCGGCGGTCGGGATCACCTTCAGGCCGGCGTGAAGCGAGAGGCCGCCGAGGTCGTAGACCTTCTGGTTCCACATCCGAAGGCCGCCCTTCTTCGACTCGCCGAAGTAGTCGGAGTTGAGCACGCGCGTGACGCCGTTCGCCAGGTCCACCGCGATCACGCGATCGTCCGGGTAGCCGGGCGCCGCGAGGTTGGGGGTGTAGATGACGTGCACCTCCGGCTCGCCCGCGTCCTGGCTCGGGAAGTACAGCTTCTGCTGCATCGCCGCGATGTTCGCGTTCGCCCGCTCGATCGACAGTCGAGCCCTGGTCGAGAACGCGGGATCGTTGCCGATGGAGCCGTCGACGACGACGACCTCCCGATCGCGGAGGTACTCGTCCTGGAGCTTTGCGATCCGGGCGAACTCCTCCCGGGTCATCGTCTTGCCCGAGGAGCGCTCGCCGACCACGTAGGTGCTGCCGGCGCTCCGCGAGGTGACCTTCGTCTGCACGTTCACGTTGTCGAACTCGGTGACGCGGCATTGCGGCATCTGCTCCGTGAGGCTCCGGAGCTCCGCCGGTGACGGGTTGTCGTGGATCGCTCGCGCCTGGACGTCCAACGAATCGCTCCTTCGTGAACGGGGGTGATCCGAGAAGCGGATCGGTGCTGCTCGGAACGCCTCTATCCTACCCAACGGGGTGTCCGGGCCTTCCGACGGACCGGACAGCCGAGGCCCGCGGACCTGGGCGAAGCGTATGGAGATCTCAGAGGACGAGCTGATCGCGGCGATCTCGCGCCTGCTCTCCGGCGACGCGCCGGGGGTCGTCGTCGGGCTCGGCGACGACGCGGCCGTCCTCGCGCCCACGACCGGGCACCAGCTGCTCACGACCGACCTCCTCGTCGAGGGTGTCCACTTCGACCTCGCCTCGATCTCCCCGCGCGATCTCGGCGCCAAGGCCGTCACCGTGAACGTGTCGGACATCGCGGCCATGGGCGGAAGCCCTCGCGCGGCGCTCGCGTCGATCGCCCTCACCGAGGACGTCGAGGCGGCCTGGGTGATGGAGCTCTATGGGGGGATGCGCGACGCGTGCGCCGAGTACGCCGTGGCGCTGGTCGGCGGCGATACGAACCGCGGCGACCTCGTGATCGTGTCGGTGAGCGTCTCCGGTGAGGTGGCGCCGGGGCGCGCCGTCAGGCGCTCGGGTGCCCGCCCTGGCGACGTCATCGTCGTGACGGGCTCGCTGGGCGCGGCGGCGGGCGGGCTCGCCGTCTCCCGGACGCAGGCGGCGAAGACGGCCGCGATGCTGTCGAAGCCGTGGGGCCGTGCGCTCGTCGACGCGTTCGAGCGGCCGGTCGCCCGCGTCGGCGAGGGGCAGATGCTCGCGCGCTGCGGCGCGACGGCGATGATGGACCTGTCCGACGGGCTCGCCAAGGACCTGTCTCGGCTGTGCATCGCGAGCGGGGTCGCCGGGCGGGTCGAGCTCGCGGCGGTGCCGGTCGCCGAGGCGCTGCGCGAGGGCGCCGAGTCCCTGGACGTCGACGCGTTGGCGCTCGCGCTCGGCGGCGGCGAGGACTACGAGCTGCTCGCGACGATGGATCCCGACGACGTCGAGGTGGCCCGGCGCGAGCTCGACGAACGGTTCGGCGTGACGCTGACCGCCGTCGGCACGATCGTCGAGGGGGCGGGCCTCGTCGCCGTGGAGTCCGACGGGGCCGAGACGCCGCTCGAGCCGATCGGATGGGAGCACTTCCCGTGAGCGGCGCGAGCTCGCCCCGACCCCGAGCCCTGTCGATCGCCGGGTCGGATTCGGGAGGAGGAGCGGGGATCCAGGCGGATCTCAAGACCTTCAGCGCTCTCGGCGTCTTCGGGATGACCGCGATCACGGCGGTCACGGTGCAGAACACGACGGGGGTCTTTGGCTACGAGCCGCTCTCGCCGCGGACGGTGGGCGATCAGATCCGCGCGGTCGCCGCGGATATCGGCGTGGACGCGGCGAAGACCGGCATGCTCGCGTCCGTCGCGATCGTGGAGGCGGTGGCGGAGGCGGTGGCCGAAACGCGGATACCGAACCTGGTGGTCGACCCCGTCTTCGTCTCCAAGCACGGACACGCGCTCCTCGCAGAGGACGCGGTGGGGGCGCTGCGAGACCGGGTCCTCCCGCTGGCGACGCTCGTCACGCCGAACCTTCCCGAGGCCTCGGGGCTCGTGGGGTTCGCCGTCGACTCCCGCGACCTGATGCGGAAGGCGGCCGAGGAGATCTTCGCCCTCGGCCCGGCGGCGGTGCTGGTGAAGGGCGGCCACCTCGAGGGCGCGGATCGGGCCGACGACCTCTTCTTCGACGGCCGCGATCACCGGTGGATCGAGGGCGAGCGCATCGAGACCGTCAATACGCACGGCACCGGGTGCGTGCTCTCGTCGGCGATCGCCGCGTTCCTCGCCGGCGGCGCATCGCTCGAGAAGGCGGTGCGCCTTGCCAAGGGGTTCGTGACGGAGGCGATACGTCATGCCCTGCCGCTCGGTGAGGGGATCGGGCCCGTCGACCCGTTGTTCGGGATCGCGCCCAGGGTACGACCGGACGACGCCTAAACGGCGCGCTGCACCTTTCCGGCCTTCAGGCAGCTCGTGCAGACGTTCACGCGCCTCGGCGACCCGTCGATCATCGCCCGGACGCGCTGGACGTTCGGGTTCCATCGGCGGGGGGTGCGGCGGTGCGAGTGGGAGACCCGCATGCCGAAGAACGGCTTCTTGCCGCAGATGTCGCAGACGGCTGCCATGACCGATGAAGGGTAGCAGAGGTCCTGCGCTCGACCGCCGGCCGCTACGTCGTCACGACCCGGTCGAGCTCCGTGTTCAACTCGTCGGGCGGAGCCGGCCCGACCCACCGCTTCACGAGCTCGCCCGAGGCGTCGTAGAGCAGCGTCCAGGGCTGTCCGAGCAGCCCGAGCCCGTCGCGGATCGCACCCGGAGGGTCGTACACGCTCGGGTAGGTCCACCCGAACTCGCGGATGAACGCACGCGCTCCCTCACGAGCGTCGAGGATGTCCACGCCGAGGAACTGCACCCGGTCTCCGAAGCGCTCGTGCGCCGCCTCGAGGTGCGGCGCCTCATCTCGGCAGGGGCCGCACCACGAGCCCCACACGTTCACGAGGACGGGCGTCCCCTCCAGTTGCCCGAGGAGCTCCTCGTAGGTGGCGAGGTCGAACTCCGGCAATGCCAGGGCGTCGGTGGGCAGGAGCTCGGCCTCGGTCGCGTTCTCGGCAGGAACCTCCGAAGAGCGCTCGGGCGCGGGCTCGTCGTCGGAGGCGCAGGCGGCCGTGGTCACCGCAAACGACACGAGCACGACGAACAGGGGGCGGAGCGTCACCGGTCGCATGGTAGAACCCACGCATGGTCTCCGACCCCCGCGGTGGGCCCGGTTCGGCATCGATGTCGCTGACCCTGGGCTCGCCGGTCGCCGCGATCGACCGGCAACTCGCGAGCCGTCGGAGCGGGTTCCGGACCAAGGGCGAACCCGCCGCCGACGTCCTCGCCGGCATCGACATCCGCACCGTCGCCGATCTCCTGCACCACTTTCCGCGGCGGTACATCGACCGGTCGCAGGTGGGCCGGATCGGCCAGCTCCGAGTGGGCCAGCACGCGACCGTGATCGCGCGGGTCAAACGGGTGCAGAAGCGCCAGACGCGCAACCGGCGCTCGATGGTGACCGTCACCCTGTCCGACGGGTCGGGCTATCTCGATCTCACGTTCTTCAACCAGCCGTGGATCGCGAGCACGTATCGCGAGGGTCACGAGGTCGCCGTGTCGGGGGTGGCCCAGCTCTACCGCGGGCGACTCCAGCTCGCGAACCAGGAGGTCGAGCTCCTGACGGGCGACGAGCAGGACCTGGTGCACACGGGGCGGATCACGCCGGTGCACCGCGCCACCGAGGGCATCACGACGCGCACGATCCGGGACCTGGTCTGGCGCGCGCTCGACCGGCTCCCGCCGATCGCGGATCCGATGCCGGACGCAGTCGTTCGGGCGGAGTCGCTGGCGTCGTTCGACGCGGCGATCCGCCGGATCCATTTCCCGTCGTCGCGGCAGGAGCTCCTGGCGGCGGAGGAGCGGCTGAAGTTCGACGAGCTGTTCGTGCTGGAGCTCGGCGTCGCCTTCCGAAAGCACCGCGTGGAACGCATGGAACGCGGCGTCGCGCACGACCCCGACGGTCCGCTCGTCCCGCGGCTGCTCGCGAGCCTGCCCTTCGAGCTCACGAAGGCCCAGCAGCGAGCGATCGAGGAGATCGGCGCCGCGATGGCGCGCCCCCGTCCGATGAACGTGCTCCTCGAGGGCGACGTGGGCTCCGGCAAGACCGTGGTGGCCCTCGCGTCGGCGCTCGTGGCGATCCAGAGCGGCCATCAGGCCGCGATGATGGCGCCGACGGAGGTCCTCGCAGGTCAGCACCTCCGGTCGATCGCCGCGCTGCTCGGGCCGGTGGGCGCGATCCCGTACCTCGAGCTGCACGCGCCCCGGCACGGCCACGACGGGCAGGCGTCCCTGCTCGAGGGCGATCGCGACGTCGACGAGGCCGGGGTGACCTACGCGCTCCTCACGGCCTCGGTGACCGGCAGGGACCGGGAGCGCGTCCTTCACGGGGTGGCGAGCGGCGACGTCGATCTCGTCGTCGGCACCCACGCGCTCGTCCAGGAGGCGGTGTCGTTCGCCGACCTTTCGCTCGCGGTCGTCGACGAGCAGCACCGGTTCGGCGTCCATCAACGGATGGTGCTGAGGGGCAAAGGCGGTTCTCCGGACGTCCTGATCATGACCGCGACGCCGATCCCGAGAACGCTCGCGCTCACGTACTACGGCGACCTTGACGTCGTCGTCCTCGACGAGATGCCGAGCGGTCGCCGGCCGGTCGAGACGACGATCGCGCGAACGCCGGAGCAACGCGCGGCCGCGTACGCGCTCGTCCGCGGCGAGGTCGAGGCCGGCAGGCAGGCCTTCGTCGTCTGCGCCGCGATCGACGAGGGAAACCGGACCGAGGTGCGGGCCGCCGAGGCCGAGGCGGAGCGCCTGGCCACGAACGTCTTCCCGGACCTGTCGGTCGAGCTGTTGCACGGGAGGATGCGTCCGGCGGAGAAGGAGCGCCGCATGGAGGCGTTCCGGTCGGGGGAGCATCACCTGCTGATCTCAACGACCGTGATCGAGGTCGGTGTGGACGTTCCGAACGCGACGGTGATCCTCGTCGAGAACGCGGAACGGTTCGGCCTCGCCCAGCTGCATCAGCTCCGAGGTCGCATCGGGCGCGGCGCGTACGGGTCGTTCTGCATCCTGTTCGACGAGAGCAAGCCGGACAACGAGGATGCCCGGGCGCGCCTGGAGGCCTTGGTCTCGACGACCGATGGGTTCGCACTCGCCGACCACGACCTCCGGCTGCGCGGCGAGGGAACGCTGTTTGACGTTCGCCAGTCCGGCATGCCCGACCTGAGGCTCGCGCGGCTGGCCGAGGACCTCGACCTGGTGAGGCGAGCTCGGAGCCGTGCCTTCGAGCTGATCGAGTCCGATCCCGGACTGAACGACCACCCAACCCTCATGCAGGAGCTTCGGACCCGCTTCGAGCGCTCGATCGAATGGCTGTTCAACACGTAAGCCTCCCACCGGTCCGGACGACCCAGGGCCGGCCCGCGGCCGTGGCCCGCGGCTTTCAAGGTTGCCTGCGAGGTGCCGAGGAATGCCGAGAGGAGCCCATTGGCCGAGAGCCCGACGCCGGAGCACCGTCCGCGACGAGGCGTGGATCGAGCCGCGATCCGCGCCGCGGCCGCGTTCGCCATCGTCGGCATTCTCTGGGTGGTCCTCACCGACATCATCCTGCTGGCCGCGAACCAGGAGGGGTGGCTCGACAACTGGCCCCGTTCGCTCAATCGGGCCGCGTTCGTGCTCGCCGCCTCGGCGGTGGTCTTCCTGCTGGTCCGGCGGTACGGGCGGCAGTGGGAGCGCGCGGACGCCTCAGCCCGCTCCTCCGATGATGCGCATCGACGCTCCGAGGCTCGGTATCGCACGCTCGTCGAGCGCGTCCCCGGCGTCGTGTGGCTGAACGAGGTCGACCCGGACGATCCCGGGATGACGAACTGCGTGTACGTCGGTCCCCAGTTGATGGACCTCCTGGGCTGCACACCGCGGGAATGGATGGAGGACCCCTACTTGTGGCGCGACGTGATCCATCCGGACGATCTCCCGGCGGTGATGGAGCAGAACAACCTCGCCGACGAGAGAGGCCAGCTCAGCGTGGAGTACCGGGCGCTTCCGCGGGGTGGCGGCATCGTGTGGATCCACGACGAGGCCGTGCTCATCCCCGCCGACGGAGATCGGCCCGCGTACTGGCAGGGCGTCATGGTGGACATCACCCCGCAGCGGGTCCAGGACCAGGCGCTTCACGAGCTCACCGAATCGCTTCGAGGCGTGGTCAACGCGTCGCCCCTCGCGATCATCGTGTTGGAGCCCGACGGCCGGGTCCGCCATTGGAACCCGGCGGCGGAACGGATGTTCGGATGGACCGCGAGGGAGATCGTCGGGCAACCGCTCCCGTACGTGCCTTCGGATCGTCTCGACGAGTTCGACCAGGTGCTGCACAGATCGCGGGACGGCGAGCCCGTCGCCGGGTTCGAGACGATCCGGATGCGCAAGGACGGCACCGAGGTCGCCGTCAGCATGTCCACGGCCCGGCTCGTCGGCCCGGAGGGGGAGATCATCGGGTTGGTCGGCGTCATGGAAGACATCACCGAGCGAACGCGGGTCGCCGACGAGCTGGCGCGCCGGCAGCAGCAGCAGGAGGCGCTCGCCGGGCTCGGCCTCGCGGCGCTCGAGGGCGACGATCCGCAGGCGCTGCTCGACGAGGCGAGCGTCATCGTCGCCGAGACCCTCGGTATCCCGCTCACGGGTGTCCTCGAGCTGCTGCCCGACGAGGAGACCCTCGCCCTCCGCTCGGGCGTCGGCTGGGCGCCCGGCCTCGTCGGCTCGTACGCCGTCGGCCGCGGCATTCCTTCCCTCGCGAGCTATGCCCTTCAGGCCGGAGAGCCGGTCATCGTCGACGACCTCGCGACCGACCGCCGATTCCCGACGCCGGCGCACCTGGTCGAGCACGGCGTCGTCAGCGGCGTCGCGACCGTCGTCTACGGTGGACGGGGGCCGTACGGCGTCCTCGAGGCGCTGGCGACGGACCGGCGGGCGTTCCGAAGGGACGACGTGCGGTTCCTCCAGGGGATCGCCGCGACGCTGGGGCTTGCCCTCGAGCGGGATCGCGCCCAGACGGCGCTTCGCGCGGCCGAGGAACGGTATCGAAGCCTCGTCGAGAGCGGTCCCGCGATCGTCTACCTGCACGCGGCCCGCGAGGTGCCCGCGCATATCACGTACATCGGCCCGCAGATCGTCGATCTGCTCGGCTACCCGCTCGAGGCGTGGACGGCCGATCCGTTGTTCTGGATGAGCGTCGTCCACCCGGACGACCGACAGCGCCTCGTGGACGCCGACACGCTCGCGATCGAGCACGAGGATGCGCTCGACATCGAGTACCGGTTCGTCGCGACCGACGGGCGCGAGGTCTGGGTGCAGGACCGCGCCATGCTGGTGCGCGCCGAGGACTCCGCCCCCCTCTTCCGCCAGGGCGTCATCGTCGACGTGACCGATCGTCGGCGGGCCGAGGAGGAGCGCCGGCTCGCACTCGAGCGACAGCTGCGCCTGGCGACCCGACTCGAGCTGCTCCACCAGATCGACCGGGACGTCCTGTCGTCGGACCTGATCGACGAGATGGCCGTCCGAGCGCTCGATCACCTTCGCCTGCTCGTTCCGTTCGATCGCGGCTCGGTGGCGACCCTGGATCCGACGACCGGGCGATTCACCTACCTCGCGACCCGCCAGACGCCGGACCTGGGCGAGCTGCTCTCCAACCTTGAGTCTCACGTCCCCGACGACGTCGCCCGGGCGTTGCTCTCGCGCGACGTCCTGATCGACGACCTCGATGAGCTCGACGAGCTCGAGGGCACGACGCCCTACGTCCGGGGCGCGCGGGCCGTCGGGATCCGGAGCGTCATCGTGGTGGCGCTGCTGGCCGGCGAGGGCCAGGTCGGAACCCTCGCCCTGGCCTCGACGACGGCCCACGCGTTCGACGAGGAGGCGTTCGACATCGCGAAGGAGGTCGGGGCCGAGCTCGCGATCGCGATCTCCCAAACCCGCCTCCGTCAGGCGGTCGCGGACCGGGCCGAAGAGCTGGAGCGGGTTGCCGAGGAGCGCCAGCAGATGCTCCACCGTATCGTCCAGGCCCAGGAGGAAGAGCGCGAGCGGGTCGCGCTCGAGCTCCACGACGGCCTCGGACAGATCCTGACCTCGATCTCGCTGTTCGCCTCCGATCTGCACGAGGAGGTCGGGGCCGCCGCCAAGCCGCGCGCGATGCGTGTGAACGACCTCGCTCGCCGGGCGATCGCCGACAGCCGTCAGCTGGTGTGGAGCCTCCGGCCACCCGAGCTCGAGCGGCTCGGCCTGGTCCCGGCGCTCCGACGGCTGGCCGACGAGGTCTCCCTGCCCGATCTCACCGTCGACCTGCTCGAGGAGATCGGCGACATCCGGCTCCAGCCCGAGTCCGAGGCCGTCGTCTACCGGGTGGTCCAGGAGGCGGTCCACAACGCGCAGAAGCACGCGGGGGCCTCCGCGATCTCGATCCTGCTCCAGCGACACGACGGGCAGCTGACGACGCTGGTCGAGGACAACGGCCGGGGATTCGACCCCGCCGCCATCGAGCCCGGCCGCGGCCTGGGACTGATCGGAATGCGCGAGCGGGCCGAGCTGGTTCGCGGCGCGTTGGTCGTGGAATCCGCTCCCCGAGCCGGGACGAGGGTTAGGCTACTGGTGCCGATCGGAGCAACCCCGATCGCGGGCGAGGGGGCCGGCACGTGACGGACGACCGAATCTCGGTCCTCCTGATGGACGATCACGTTGTCGTCCGCGAGGGCCTTCGGGCTCTCCTGGAACGCCAGCAGGACATCCACGTCCTGGCCGAGGCCGGCTCGGTGGCGGAGGCGATCGAGGCCGAGGTCGACCCCGACGTGGTGGTGGCCGATCTCGTGCTTCCCGACGATCGCGGTGCCGACGTCGTCCGGCGCCTCAGGGAGCGGCATCCCGACTCGGCGATCCTCGTGCTGACCATGGTGGACAACCCGACGGACGTGCAGCTCTGCCTCGCGGCCGGCGCTCGCGGGTACGTGTTGAAGGAGACCGCGAGCACCGAGCTGGTGGACGCGGTGCGCAAGGTCGCCGGCGGGGAGGACTACCTCCAGCCCTCCCTCGGCGCGGCGCTGGCCAAGTGGCGCGACGCCCCGGGGCGGGTCCACGCGCGAGCCATCGACGAGCTCACGCCGCGAGAGCGCGAGGTGCTCAGGCTGATCGCCCTCGGCCACACGAACGCCGAGATCGCGTCGATGCTCTACGTGTCGGTCCGAACGGTGGAGAACCATCGGGCGAGCGTGCTGCGGAAGTTGGGGCTCCGGACTCGGGCCGAGCTGGTTCGACACGCGAACGACGCCGGGCTCGCGTAGAGCGAGGCGGCTCCTCGTCAACCGAGCCGTGTACGGTCGTCCGGCATGCGCGTGATCGCGGGCACCGCGAAGGCCATCCGACTCGGGCGGGTGCCAGCGGGCGTCCGCCCCGTCTCCGACCGAGCCAGGGAGGGGCTCTTCTCGAGCCTGGCCCCCGACCTCCCCGGCGCCCGGGTGCTGGACCTGTTCGCGGGCACCGGCGCGCTCGGGATCGAGGCGCTTTCCCGGGGAGCGGAGCGAGCCGTGTTCGTCGAGCGCAACCCCGCCGCCGTCCGGGTCCTCCGCGACAACCTCGAGCGCACCCACCTGCGCGAGCGCGGGGAGGTGGTGACGGGCGACGCCCTCGGCTTCGTCGCGGGCCCTCGGCCGACGAGCGGCCGCTTCGACCTCGTGCTCGCCGATCCTCCCTATGACGCGCCGGCGGAGTTGGTGGACGCACTGGTGGGCGGCGTGGCCGAAGGTCGCCTGGACGAGGGCGGAATGATGGCCCTGACCAGGAGAAGCGGGAGTTCCACGCCTGTCATTCCAGTACACTGGCTCGTCGCGAAACGCCTGGAGTACGGCGACACCGTCGTGCTGATCTTCCGGGAGGCATAGATGGGCCTGACCGCCCTGTGTCCGGGGACGTTCGACCCCGTGACGAACGGTCACCTCGACATCATCGAACGGGCTGCGAGGCGCTTCTCCGCGCTGGTCGTCGGCGTGCTCGACAACCCGGCCAAGCAGCCGCTGTTCGGCGTCGAGGAGCGCGTGAGCCTGCTCAAGGAGGTCACGCACCACCTGTCGAACGTCGAGGTGGACGCCTTCACGGGACTGCTCGTGGACTACGCGGGCCGCCGAGGCGCGGACCTCGTCGTCAAGGGCCTGAGGGCCGTTACGGACTTCGAATACGAGATCCAGATGGCGCAGATGAACCACTCCCTCACCGGTCTGGAAACGCTGTTCATGACCACCGCGCCGCAATGGTCCTTCCTTTCGTCCTCGCTCGTGAAGGAGGTCGCGAGGTTCGGCGGCGACGTGAGCGGCCTCGTGCCGCCCGTGGTCTCGGAGCGTCTGCGAGAGCGGCTCGGGGGGGGCGCGTAGGTGGATCTGTCCACCCGGATCGTCCAGCTCGAGGACCTGGTGCGCGACGCGAAGTCGATGCCGCTGTCCTCCTCTGCGCTGCTCAACAGGGATGAGGTCCTCGAGCTGATCGAGCAGATGAAGGACTCGCTGCCCGACGAGATCAAGCAGGCGCGATGGATCGTCAAGGATCGTGAAGAGCTGCTTGCCAAGGCGCGGCGCGACGCCGAGGCGATGGTCGAGCAGGCCCGCCAAGAGCAGCTCCGGCTGGCATCGCACGAGGCCGTGGTGCAACGAGCCAACGAGGAGTCGGAGCGGATCGTCCAGGAATCGGCGGACGACGCCCGAAGGTTGCGGCTCGAGGCCGAGGACTACGTGGACGCGAAGCTCGCGCAGCTCGAGGGACAGCTCCAGCGGCTGCTCGAGGACATGATCGGTTCCAACCAGTCGCTTTCCAAGACGATCGATCAGGTCCGGGCCGGGCGGGAGAAGCTGCGCGGAGCCGTCCCGACCACCAACGCGGACATCGGGCCGGACGTGCAGATGCCCGAGCTGGAGGGCGAGGAGGCATGATGCGCGCGATCGACGTCCGCGACCTGCTGGAGCATCCGGGCGCCGCCAGGACGGTCCACGTCGATGAGCGAGTCCCCGGTCTGCACACGGAGCTCGCGGACGTCCCCGAGGGCGCGCCCCTGGAGGGCGAGCTCACGCTCGAGAGCGTGATCGAGGGGATCTACGTGCACGGGTCCGTCGCCGGCCGGTTCGCGATGCGGTGCGCCCGGTGCCTGAGGGAGTTCGAGCGGGAGTTCGACGTCGCGATGGATGAGATGTTCGCCCGCGAGCCCGGTCCCGACGACGACTATGCCCTGGGGTCGGACCTGACGCTCGATCCGGAGCCGATGCTGCGCGACGCGGTGGTGCTCGAGATGCCGTTCTCGCCGCTCTGCCGGCCCGACTGCCTCGGGCTCTGCCCGATCTGCGGCGGCGATCGAAACCTGGGCGAATGCCCGGGGCACCAGGCGACCGACCCCCGATGGGCGGCGCTCGAAGGTCTCGTCCTGCCGACCGTCGACCAGGCCGACGACCGCACGACCTGACACGAAAGGACGAGATCATGCCGGTTCCGAAGCGGAGGCAGTCCCACACCCGAGGCGCCAAGCGCAAGGCGAACTGGAAGGCGCAACCGCCGACGTACTCGGAGTGCCCGCAGTGTCACCAGCCCAAGCTGCCGCATCGCGTGTGCGCGAACTGCGGGTACTACGCGGGACGACAGGTCATCGTGGTCGAGTGACGGCGTGAGCCAGGAACGCGCCTCGGAGGAACCGAAGGCGCTCGATCGCCTGCTCGGCGTTCGGTTCAAGGACGCCGCGCTCCGCGAGACCGCGCTCACGCATCGCTCGTACGCGTTCGAGAACGAGCTCGAGACGAACAACGAGCGACTCGAGTTCCTGGGCGACGCGGTGCTGGGGATCGTGGTGACGGACATGGCGTTCCGGGAATTCACCGAGATGCCCGAGGGCGAGCTCGCCAAGCTGCGGGCCGCGATCGTGAACATGGGCGCGCTCGCAGAGGTGGCTCGCGACCTGGGGCTTGGTCGGTTCGTCCTCCTCGGGAAGGGGGAGGAGATGAGCGGCGGCCGCGACAAGAGCAGCATCCTCGCGGACGCGGTGGAGGCGCTCCTGGGCGCGATCTACCTCGATCGTGGGTTGGACGCCGCGCGCAAGGTGATCGAGCGCCTGTTCCGCCCTCGCATGATCGCCTACGTCCGCGGCGAGGGCGAGCGCGACTACAAGACGATCTTGCAGGAGCTCGCGTCGGCCGACCTGCACGCGCTGCCCGAGTATCGGATCAGCGAGCGGGGTCCCGATCACCTGAAGGAGTTCACCGCGACGGTCCTGCTGGGGGGCAAGGAGTGGGGGAACGGGATGGGGCGCTCGAAGAAGGAGGCCGAGCAGCAGGCGGCCCACGAGGCGTATGTGCGACTCACGGAGCGGGCGGGGGCTCGGGGGACTCAAGGAGCGAGCGCGAACGCGCGAGCGGTAGCACCCCGAGGAGATCAGCCCGCGAGGGCGAAAGGGGCGTAGGTGGAGCTTCCCGAAGTCGAGGTGATGCGCCGAGACCTCGAGAAGGACGTCGTCGGCCGCAAGGTGGCGGATACCGAGGTGCGACCGTCGAAGAACGCCATGCGCGTGATCCGTCGGCACGGCAAGCGGAAGGAGTTCGCGGATCGGCTGCTCGGCAGGAAGTTCACGAAGGCCGAGCGTCGTGGCAAGTACGTCCTGCTCCACATGGACAACGGCGATGTGCTCGTCGCCCACTTCGGGATGAGCGGACAGTTCGTTCGCGGCAACAAGCGGGTCTCGCTGCCCGCCCATACCCACGTCGTGATCACGTTCCAGCAGGGGGGCGACCTCCGATTCGTCGACCCGCGCACGTTCGGCGAGCTGTTCGTCACGGCCGCCGACGAGCTGGGGAAGGTGAAGGAGCTCCAGCACATCGCGATCGACCCGCTCGACCACGTGTTCACGTGGAACGCGTTCGGTGCCGCGCTCGCGCAGCGCGCGACCAAGATGAAGCAGCTGCTGATGGATCAGAAGTTCGTGAGCGGGCTCGGCAACATCTACTCCGACGAGGTCCTGTTCGCCGCCGGCCTGCGATACGACCGGATGTCGGACTCGCTATCGTCTCAGGAGGTCCGCCGGTTGTACCGGGCGATGCAGGAGGTGCTCCAGGAGGCGATCCGTTTCCGGGGCACCACGCTCGACGACGAGGCCTACGTGGACCTGTTCGGTAAGCCCGGCGAGTTCCAATCGGAGCTGAAGGTCTACGGGCGTGCCGGCCTTCCGTGCCGGCGGTGCCGCACGCCGATCCAGGCCGTGAAGATCTCGGGGCGGAACTCCTACTTCTGTCCTCAGTGCCAGAGCTGAGGCGCGGGGAGTGAGCCGGGCCACGCAGCTCGCTACTCGATCACGGCGCCGACGTCGCGCATCCGCTCGAGGGCGCGCTGGCCGTCCCCCTCGTGGAGGTCGACGGCGCGGACCCCGGCCAGCAGCACGGTCACGTCCAGATGGCGCGCCGACGCATCGGTGACGGTCTCGACCACGCAGTAGTCGGTCGCGAGGCCGCACACCACGACGCGCTTGACCATGCGGTCCCGCAGCGCGCTCCCGAGCATCGTCTCCCACGCCTCGCCGCTTCGGGGGTCGCGGACGCTGAACGCGGAGTACCCGTCCTCGCCGCCGATGCCCTTGCGGATGAGCACGCGGTCCTCGGCCATGAGGAGCCCCGGATGCAGCTCGGCGCCCCAGGTGTCCCGCACGCAGTGGACGGGCCAGCTGCCACCGTCCTTCTGGAAGTGCGGCGTGATCTCCGGGTGCCAGTCCTGCGAGTAGGCAACGGTCGCGCCCGAGGCGAGCGCGCGCTCGATCTCCGCGTTGATGACGGTGACGATCTCCTCGCCGCCGCGAACGTAGAGCGCGCCCGTCGGGTCGGCGAAGTCGTTCTGCACGTCGACGACGAGCAGCGCCGCGAACCGGTCGAACTCGGCCACGTGCCTAGTATGCCGACCGTGAAGCGGGTTCGCGTGGTCGTCGCCGGCCGCGTCCAGGGCGTCTTCTACCGGGCGACCTGTGCGCGGCTCGCGAGAGAGGCGGAGGTCGGGGGCTTCGTCCGGAACCTGCCGGACGGGCGCCTCGAGGCGGCGTTCGAGGGTCCGGACGAGGTGGTGGACCGCCTGGTCGCGTGGTGCGGGCTCGGGCCCGATCTCGCCCGGGTGGACGAGATCCAGGTCGTCACGGAGGCGCCGCTCGGAGAGGCGACCTTCCGGGTCACGGGCTGACGGGGGCCGATCTTCCCCCACGCAGATGCTCGGTTCGGCCCGAGGCCACTGCTAGCATCGATCCCCGATGTTCCTTCGCTCCCTCCAGGTCCGAGGCTTCAAGTCGTTCGCCGACAAGACCGTCCTGGAGTTCGCCCCGGGCATCTCGGTCATCGTCGGCCCCAACGGATCGGGCAAGTCCAACCTCGTCGACGCGATCAGCTGGGTCCTCGGCGAGCAGGGCCCGCGGGCCCTGCGCGGCGGGCAGATGTCCGACGTGATCTTCGCCGGGAGCCCCCAGCGCCCGGGGCTCGGCATGGCCGAGGTCAAGCTCGTCATCGACAACGCCGCCGGGCTGATCCCCGTCCCGATGACCGAGATCGAGATCAGCCGGACGATCTTCCGCTCGGGGGACAGCGAGTACCGGATCGGCGGCCAGGTCGTCCGCCTCCTCGACGTCCAGGAGCTCCTGTCCGAGAGCGGCATCGGCCGCGCGCTGCACACGGTCGTCGGCCAGGGTCAGCTCGAGGAGGTCCTCTCGGCCCGGCCCGAGGAGCGCCGGCAGTACGTCGAGGAGGCGGCGGGGATCGCGAAGCATCGAAAGCGCAAGGAGCGGGCCGAACGCAAGCTGTCCGGGCTCGACCAGGACCTGCTGCGCCTTCAGGACGTGCTCGCCGAGCTCCGGCGCCAGCTGAAGCCGCTGAGGCAGCAAGCGGAGGTGGCCAGGCGGCACGAGGAGCTCACGGCTCAGGCCGACAGCCTCACGGTGCGGCTCGCCGCGGCTCGACTCCGCGAGCTGCTGACCGAGCGGGATCGACGCACCTCTGGTTGGGACGAGGGCCTCGCCCGGCGCGAGGGCGCGCGCGCGCGCCTGGAGGGCCTCGACCAGCGCGTCGGCGCGGCGGCGGACGGGCGCGCGCGTGCGGTGTGGGCGCTCCAGGACCTCGATGGCCGCTCGCTCGAGGCGCAGGCGGCGAAGTCGGCGGCCGAGCTGGAGCTTCGCCGGGCCGTCGAGCTCGAGTCCGAGGCCCGGCAGGCGCTCGCGGCCGAGGCCGGCCGAGGGGTCCGCCTCCAGGCGCTCGACGACGACCTCGCGCGGATCCAGGGCCGGATGGCGGAGGTGGCCGTCGAGCTCGCGGAGACCGAGCGCGAGCTCGAGGACGCCGAGCGGACGTTCCGGGCCGCGGCCGAGTCCCGCCGCGACGTCGAGGATCAGCGCCGCCGGCTGTCCGAAGAGGCCGCGGCGCATCGCGCGGAGATGGAGACGGTGCGACGCTCCCTTGCCTCCTACGAGCGAGAACGATCGCGCCTCGAGGAGTCCCTGACCCAGGTGCGCGAGCGCCGAGCCGCCGCCCTAGGCGAGCGGGAGGCACTCGCCGAAGACGTCGAGCGTCTGGATGCCGAGACGGCCCCGCTGTCCGAACGCCGGGGCGACCTCGAGCGGGAACGCCACGCCCTCGCGGACAAGGTCGTGGAGCTCGAGGAAGCGTTCCGACGGCACGAGTATCGGCGCGACGTGCTCCGGGCTCGGCTCGAGGATCTCGAGGAGACGCCCGGCTCTCGATTCCTGCAGGGCCACCCCGGCCGCGCGATCGGCCTGCTGGGTGGGCTCGTGCGAATCGAGCCTGGATGGGAGCGGGCGCTCCGGGCGGGCCTCGGCCCGCTCGTGGACGCGGTCGTGTACCAGGACGAGGGGGCGGCCATCGCCGACGCTCCGGCGGGCGACGGAGCGACCCTCTCGATCGCGGGCGGCGGCCCGACCGGCTCGGTGCTGCGCGGAGAGCGAGCGCTGCTCTCGATCGTGGACGCGGATCCGTCCGTGCGCGGGCTCGTGACCACCGTGCTCGCGGACCTCTACCTGGCCGGGACGCTGGACGAGGCGGTCGAAAAGCACGCCCGCCACCCGGGGTCCTCGTTCGTCACGCCCGAGGGCGTGCTCCTGGGTCCCGCGGTGATCCGGACGGCGCCGGGGGAGGACTCCCGGGGCGGGGACATCCGACGCGAGCTGCCGGTCGTCGAACACGACCTCGCGCAGGCGGGGGCGGCGCTGAAGCCGCGGCGCGATCGCCTGGAGGCGATCGGCGCCGAGCTCGCCGAGCTCGCAGAGCGGATCGAGACCTCCGACGCGCAGATCACGCGGGCGGCGGAGCGGATCGGGCGGATCGAGAGCGACCTCGCGTCGGTCGGCCGGGAGGACGAGATCCTGTCCCAACGACTCGCGGGCCTGGACGATGCGGCCGCGGCATGGCGCGAGGGCCTCGCGGCGGGCGAGCCGCTGTCACACGAGCTGCCCGAGCTGCCGCGAACGCCGGAGCCTCCCATCCAGGCCCGGGTCGCCGTCGAGACGCTCCGGCGGGACCGCGCGAGCTTGGAGAGCCGGCTCGCATCCGTCCGGGCCGAGCGTGAGGTCCTCGCGGCACAAGATCCCGACGCGCTGCGCTCGCAGGTCGAGGGCGCCGAGTCCGAGCGGCGGGCGGCCGAGGATCGACTCGGGCGCGCGGAGGCCGATCTCGCGACGTCCACGGCGGCACGGACCGCGGCCGGGGACGCCGAGCGAGCCGCCACCGAGGAGGAGGCCGAAGCGAACCGTCTGTGGCGGGAGGCCTCGACGGAGCTCGCGCGCCTGCGCGAGGAGTACGAGGACGAGGATCGGATGCGTGGCGAGCTCGAACGCCGCATTCGCGACGCCGAGCGTCTCCTGCGCGAGGGGCACCAACGCGAACCCGTGGAGGCGCTCGCGGAGCTCACCGACGAGGACACGGTCGCGGGACTCGAGCGCAAGGCCGAGCTGGTCCAGCGGCGGCTGGGTCTCCTCGGCCGGGTGAACCTGCTCGCCACCGGCGAGTTCGAGGCGCTCCAGGAGCGCCACGACTTCCTGGGCCGCGAGCTCGAGGACGTCCGCAAGGCGCGTCGCGACCTGCTCGAGGTCATCCTGCGGATCGAGACGGAGATCGCGACGACGTTCGAGTCGGCCTACCGGGATGTGGCGACGGAGTTCGAGCGGCTGATCAAGGACCTGTTCCCCGGAGGGGAGGGACGCCTGGTCGCGACCGAGCCGGGCGACCTGCTCAACACCGGCATCGAGATCGAGGCGCGCCCGGGACGCAAGCGCGTGAAGCGCATCAGCTTGCTCTCGGGCGGCGAGCGCGCGCTCACGGCGATGGCCTTCCTGTTCGCGATCTTCAAGGCGCGCCCGAGCCCGTTCTACCTCATGGACGAGGTCGAGCCGGCGCTTGACGACGTGAACCTGCACCGGTTCATCCGGCTCGTCGAGGGTTTCGCGGGCGAGGCTCAGGTCCTGATCGTCACGCACCAGAAGCGGACGATGGAGGTCGCCGGCATGATGTACGGCGTCTCGATGAGCAAGGACGGGACGACCAAGGTCGTCGCGCAGACGCTCGATCACCCGGCGACGCAGACGCAGCTTCGCGAGGGACGGCCGGAGCCGGTCCGATCGGCGCCGCTCCCGTGCCCGAGCCGGACGTCGTTCGCTAGCCTGAGCTCGTGGCCCTGTGGATCGTCCTCGCCATCCTCGTCGTCGCCCTCGGTGCCGGCCTCGCCATCACGCTCGTCCGACGGCGTGGCCGAACCACCGACGAGATCTCCGGCACCCGGCCGAGGGTGCCGGCCGGACGGACGCCGCGCGACGAGGGCCTGGGTGCCCGGATCCGCGCCCTCTTCGGGGGCGGTCCCGACGGCCAGGATCCGTGGGATCGCCTCGAGGAGCTCTTGTTGAGGGCCGACGTCGGCCCGGCGACCGCCACCCGGATGGTCGCGGACGTCCGCGAGCGCTACGCGGCCGGCGCGGACCCCGTGGAGCTGGTCGCATCCGCGATCGTCGAGATCCTCGGCGACTCCGCGGAACTGCGCCTGCCGGACGACCGGCTCGCGGTGGTGATGGTGGTGGGGGTGAACGGATCCGGCAAGACGACGACGATCGGCAAGCTCGCCTCCCGGCTCGCTCGCGAGCATCGGAGCGTCAGCCTGGCCGGAAGCGACACCTTTCGGGCCGCCGCGTCCGAGCAGCTCGAAGTGTGGGCGGGCCGCTCGGGGGCGCACCTCGTGACGCAGGCGCGAGGAGCCGATCCGGGCTCGGTCGCCTTCGACGCGGTGAAGGCCGCGGAGGCACGCCGCTCCGACGTCCTGATCGTGGATACGGCCGGAAGGCTCCACACGAAGCAGCCGCTGATGGACGAGCTCGCGAAGGTGAGACGGGTGCTCGAGAAGGCCGCCGGGCGGCCGCCCGATGAGACGCTGCTCGTCCTGGACGCCACGACGGGGCAGAATGGCATCGCACAGGCCCGAGCGTTCACCGAGGCGGTCCAGGTGACCGGGGTGGCGCTGACGAAGCTCGACGGCACGGCGAAGGGGGGAGTCGTCCTGGCGGTTCGCGAAGAGCTCGGCGTCCCGGTCAAGCTGATCGGGGTGGGCGAGGGGCCCGAGGACCTCCAGCCCTTCGATCCGAGGGCGTTCGCCGACCGGCTCCTGGGCGGATGACGATGGCCAAGGCCGACATCTTGATCGTCGAGGACCACCCGACCATGCGCGAGGCGATGAAGCTCATCCTCGAGCACGAGGGGTTCGAGATCCGGGAGGCGCCGGACGGGGCCGCCGCTCTCGCGATGGTCCGGGAGCAGGCGCCCGACCTGGTGTTCCTCGACCTCAACATCCCGGGGGCGAGCGGTGCCGACGTCCTGTCCGAGCTGAAGAACGACCCCACGACGAAGGACGTCCGGGTGATCATCGTCACCGCGACCGGCGAGGAGGGACGCGAGTTCGTGCTCTCGCTCGGGGCCGACGAGTACTTCACGAAGCCGTTCTCGCCCACGGCGCTGCTCCGCACGGTCGAGCGCGTCCTCGAGGGATCACCGGCCGATCCCTCGTCCGCGAATCCCTCGACCGACGAGTCGTAACCTCTGTTCCATGTTCGACGCGCTGACCGGCAGCCTCGACGGCATCTTCAAGAAGCTCCGCTCGAAGGGAAAGCTCCACCCGAAGCAGGTGGACAACGCCCTCGCGGAGATGCGTACCGCGTTGCTCGAGGCCGACGTTGCCGTCGAGGTCGCCGACGACCTCCTCGAGCGCGTTCGCGCCCGCGCGCTCTCGGAAGAGGTGATGAAGAGCCTCACGCCCGCCCAGCAGGTCATCAAGGTCGTCCGCGACGAGCTCCAGGCGACGATGGGCGGGACGCAGACGCCGTTCCAGCTCCCGGGCACCAAGCCCGCCGTGATCATGATGGCCGGCGTCCAGGGCTCCGGGAAGACCACCGCGTGCGCGAAGCTCGCGCGGATGTACAAGGAGAAGGGCAAGCGCCCGCTCCTGGTCGCGGCCGACCTGTGGCGACCCGCCGCCGTCGAGCAGCTGAGCGACGCTCGGGCAGGAGATCGGGGTCCCGGTGACCTCCGACGGCAAGGACGCGGTGAAGGTGGCCAAGAGCGCGATGAAGCAGGCGAGCCGCGAGGGGTTCGACGTGGTGATCGTCGACACCGCCGGCCGGCTGCACGTCGACGAGGAGATGATGCGCGAGGCGCGTCGCGTGAAGGACTCGATCGCGCCGCACCACGTCCTCATGGCCTGCGACGCGATGACGGGCCAGGACGCCGTCGTCCAGGCGCGGGCGTTCATGCGGGAGGTCGACACGACGGGCTTCGTGCTGACGAAGCTCGACGGCGACGCGCGCGGCGGCGCGGCGCTGTCGATCACCTCGGTGACGGGGCGGCCGGTCTTCTACGTCGGGACCGGCGAGCGGACCGGCGACCTCGAACCCTTCTACCCGGACCGGATGGCCTCGCGGATCATGGGCATGGGCGACGTCATGTCCCTCATCGACAAGGCCCAGGAGACCATCGACTCCGATCGCGCGGCCGAGGCCGCGAAGCGGATGCTCGAGGCGACGTTCACCCTCGAGGACTTCCTCGTCCAGATGCAGGAGGTCCGAAAGCTCGGCCCGCTTCAGGACCTGCTCGCGATGCTGCCGGGCGTCCCCGGGGGCAAGAACGCCCTGAAGGACCTCCAGGTCGACGACCGCCAGATGGCCCGCACCGAGGCCATCATCCAGTCGATGACCGGGGAGGAACGCAGGAATCCCGCTATCATCGGCGGGTCCCGGCGCCTGCGGGTCGCGCGGGGGTCCGGAACGACCACCGCGGACGTGAACGCCCTGCTCAAGGAGTTCGAGCAGGCGCGGAAGATGATGAAGAGCATGATGGGCGGCAAGCGCATGCCTCGGATCCCGGGGATGCCCACGATGCCCGGGCTGGGAACGTAGTCAAGGAAGAGCCAGAGCGTAGGAGAAGGACGAGATGTCGGTTCGGATCAGGTTGCGGCGGATGGGCGCGAAGAAGCGTCCTTTCTACCGCGTCGTCGTCGCCGACCAGCGGAGCCCGCGCGACGGCCGGTTCATCGAGAACATCGGGAAGTACCACCCGCTCGCCGACCCGTCGGTCATCGAGATCGACGAGGAGCGCGCGCTCCACTGGCTCCGCGTGGGGGCGCAGCCCTCGAACACCGTTCGGGTGTTGATGACGAAGGTCGGCATCTGGGAGAAGTTCGCGGCCGAGCGGGGCGACAAGAAGGACGCGAAGGCGGCCACGGCCGCGTCCTGACGGGCGTGTCAGAGAACGTGAAAGAGCTTCTCGAGTATCTCGCGCGGGAGATCGTGGACGATCCCGACGCCGTCGAGGTCACCGAGTCCACGGACGATCGCGGCCTCCTGTTCACGCTGCGGGTGGCGCAGGACGACATGGGCAAGGTGATCGGCCGGGGGGGACGAACCGCCCGCTCGATCCGAACGGTGATGAAGGCCGCGGCGGTGCGGGCCGACCTCGGCCACGTCCACGTCGAGATCGCCGATTGACGTGTCCGCCGAGCCGACCGTGGCGGTCGGTCGCATCACGCGAGCCCACGGGGTGAACGGGGAGGTCGCGGTGCTCGTGCTCTCCGAGGTCCCCGGGCGCTTCGCCGACGGCGCCGCGCTTGCGCTCGAGGATGGCCGGGAGCTGATCGTCTCGTCATCCAGGCCCCACAAGGATCGGCTCCTGGTTCGGTTCCGCGAGGTTCGCGACCGGGCGCAGGCGGAGGCCTTGCAGGGGGCGATCCTCGTGGTCCCCGAGTCTTCGTCGCCGCAGCTTTCGGAGGGCTCCTGGTGGGACCACCGGATCGAGGGCTGCGTCGTGCAGACGGACGGCGGGCGGATCCTCGGCACCGTTCGCGGAAGTGATCCACACCGCGGCCAACGACGTGTGGTCCGCCGTCGGCGACACCGGTGTCGAGACGCTGATCCCGGTGCTGCGGGACGTCCTCGTCTCGGTCGACGTCGACGCCAAGCGCATCGTCGTTCGGGAGATCCCGGGGCTCACCGATTAGGCGTTCGAGGTGCAGGCGCCCGTGCCCTCGTCGACGGTGACGTCGTCGGTGGCGACGTCGAACGTCCGGTTGCCCGAGGGCCCCACGACGGTGGTGACGCCGGTGAAGACGATGACCTGGCTCTCCTGCAGCGGGCTGATCTGCACGGCGTAGCTGCCCGATAGGGTCGCATCGCCGTCGGCTCCGGTCGCGTCCAGCGACCAGTCCAACGTCGACGTGCCATCCGCGTCGAACTCGAACGACGCGGTCGTCTGGCCGGTGGCATTGCCCTCGACCGCGATGATCACCTCGTAGGGCCCGTCGATGCCCACGCAACTCTCGCCGCTGAACGATAGGGTGTTGCCCCCCTCGACGTCCTGGACGACGACGGCGAACCTCGCGATCTCGGCCGAACCGCTGGCGCCGGTGGTCTCGGAGCCCGTCGCGGGTGTGGTCCCGGATACGTCGTCGTCGCCGCCGCACGCGGCCGCAAGGAGCGCGAGGATGGCGAGGAGGCCGACGAGGCGGATTCGCATGTCGGCGATCCTATCCGACGGCCGGGCGGCGAGCCACCGGTCCCGGACGGGTCGCGCTGAGCCGCTGCTAGCCTTCGGCGCGTGCGGATCGACGTCCTGACGATCTTCCCCGGCATCTTCGAGAGCCCGCTGCGCGAGTCCCTGCTCGGAAGGGCGATCGAGGCGGAGATCCTCGACGTGCGCGTCCACGACATCCGCGACCACGCGACCGACCGGCATCGGCAGGTCGACGACGAGTCCTACGGGGGCGGACCGGGAATGGTGATGAAGCCCGAGCCGCTGTTCGCGGCCGTCGAGGCGCTCGGCGAGGGCCACAAGCGCATCGTCCTGCTGTCGCCCGCCGGACGCCGGCTGGATCAGGCCCTCGTTCGGGACCTTGCCGGCGAGCCCTGGCTCGTGCTTCTCTGCGGCCGCTACGAGGGAGTCGACGAGCGTGTGACGGAGGGTCTGCCCGCCGAGGAGGTCTCGATCGGCGACTACGTGCTGTCGGGCGGAGAGGTGCCGGCACTCGTGGTGCTCGAGGCCGTCACGCGGCTGGTGCCCGGCGTGATCGGCCGCGAGGAGTCGGTCGAGCGCGATTCGTTCGGGCGGGACGGCCTGCTCGACCACCCTCACTACACGCGACCGGCCGAGTTTCGCGGCATGGTGGTCCCGAACGTGCTGCGCTCGGGCAACCACGCAGAGGTCGAGCGGTGGCGACGCGAGGCGGCGCTCGAGAAGACGCGTCGCAACCGCCCCGACCTGCTCGAACGCTAGCCAAAGGGCCTTCACCCGCCTGCTACCATGGGGCCTCCCGCCATGAACAAGACCGATCTCGTCGACCTCGCCTACCTGCGCACGGACCTGCCCGAGTTCCGCCCGGGCGATACCGTGAAGGTCCACGTCCGCGTGGTCGAGGCCGGTCGGGAGCGCATCCAGGTCTTCCAGGGAGTCGTGATCCGACGCCAGGGCGGAGGCCTGCACGAGACGTTCACCGTGCGGAAGATCTCATTCGGCGTCGGCGTCGAGCGGACGTTTCCGGTCCACTCGCCGTCGATCTCCAAGCTCGAGGTCGTGACCCGCGGCCGGGTTCGCCGGGCCAAGCTGTACTACCTTCGCGAGCGCCGGGGGAAGAAGGCCCGCATCAAGGAGCGGCGGCTGGGCGAGGATGAGCTCGCGGCCATCGCCGCCGCCGAGGCGGATCGAGCGGCGGCCGCCGACGGGTCGGACGAGGCGGATGAGACCCCCGAGGTCGAGGCGGCCGAGGTCTCGGATGCGCAGGAGCAGGTCGAGCCCGACGACGCGACCGAAACGGCGCCCGCCCGGGCGATCGACGCCGAGCCCGAGACCGAGGACCAGGGCTAGATCGGTGACGCAACGCCCGTCCGGCTCGGTCGAGCCGGCCGAAACGACCCAGACACCCGCCGACCCAGGCGAGCCCGCGCCTCCGAAGTCCGCTCACCGCACCGTCCTGTCGTTCCTGCGGGAGCTCCCCGTCCTGATCGTGCTGGCGTTCGCGCTCGCGATCCTGTTGAAGACCTTCGTCGTCCAGGCCTTCTACATCCCCTCGGAGTCGATGCAGCCGACGCTCGAGCCGGGGGACCGCGTCTTGGTGCTGAAGCTCTTCGACGAGCCCTCGCGCGGCGACATCGTCGTCTTCGCCGACCCGAGGGGCGGAACCGGCCCCGATCGGGGAGTCCTCGGCGGGGTGCTGCACTGGCTGTCCGAGGCGGTCGGGTTCGCGCGCCCGGAGGACGAGGACTTCATCAAGCGGGTGATCGGCCTGCCCGGCGAGGTGGTCGAGATCCACAACGGCCGCCTGCTCATCGACGGCCGGCGGGTCGCCGAGCCGTACCTGACGGGTCCACCCGACACCCGGGACTACCCGCCCACCACCGTTCCGGAGGACTCGCTGTTCGTCCTGGGGGACAATCGGCTCAACTCGAACGACTCGAGGTTCGGATTGGGGTTCGTGCCGGTGGACAAGGTGATCGGTCGCGCGTTCGTGATCATGTGGCCGCCGTCGAGGGCTGGATGGGTGCGCTAGCGCACGATCTCGGACGCTACGAGCGCGGGCTGCGAGCGCAGGGGTTTCGCCTGATCGCCGGGGCCGACGAGGCGGGGCGCGGCGCCCTCGCGGGGCCGCTCGTCGCGGCGGCGGTGATCCTGCCCGAGGACTTCGATCTCGACGGCGTGAACGACTCGAAGCTGCTCACGGCCGGCCAGCGCGAGACGGCATACGAGCGGATCGTGCGGGACGCCGTCGCCTGGTCGGTCTGTCGATGCACGCCGACGCGGATCGATCGGAGGGGACTGCACAAGACCAACCTGTGGCTGCTCCGCCATTGCATCACGACGCTCGACATCGCGCCCGACTACGTGCTCACCGACGGGTTCCCGGTGAGGCGGCTGCCGGTCCCGAACCTATCGATCAAGAAGGGCGACGCCGTCACCGCGTCCGTGGCATCGGCGTCGATCCTCGCCAAGGTGACGCGCGATCGGATGATGGATCGCTACCATCGTCGCTTCCCCCTCTACGGGTTCGACCACAATCGCGGATACGGGACCCAGGAGCATCGGAACGCGATCCGGCGGCACGGTCCGTCGCCGATTCACCGGTACTCGTTCAAGGGGCTCCGCACCGGCTACTACGACGACGACACGCCGGTCGGGAAGGAGGTGGGAGAACCGTGAACCACGAGGACGACGACATCGAGCGGTACGAGGAAGAGCTCGAGCTCGAGATCTACCGGGAGTATCGCGACGTGCTGCCGATGTTCACGTTCGGTATCGAGACCGAGCGGCGCTTCTACCTCGCGAACGAGGTCGAGCTCGAGCATCGCGACGACGGCTGGATCGAGGTCCGACTGTCCGACGCCTGGGTCTGGGACATGTTCCGCCCGGCGCGTTTCGTCTCCAGCGTGCGGGTGCTGACGCGACGAGACGTGAACGTGGAGGAGCTTCGCCGCGACGACGAGCCGACGATCGAGCCCTGAGGCTCGGTGTCAGTGGGGCACGCTACCGTCGATGCGTGCTCGCCTCCCAGATCGACGACCGTTCCTCGCGCGGGCGACGGGGCGAGGACGCCGCCCTCCGCGTGTACGCGCGGCGTGGGTTCCGGCAGCTCGCCCGGAACTGGCGCTGTCCGCTGGGTGAGCTCGACCTCGTGCTCGAACGCGGCGGGCTCCTCGTGTTCTGCGAGGTGAAGACGCGGACGGGAGCCGCGTTCGGAGGCGGCTACGAGGCCGTGACGTGGTCCAAGCGTCGAAAGCTCCGGCAGCTGGCCGACGCCTTTCTCGCGACCCGCGCTCCAAACCACGAGCGGATCCGGTTCGACGTCGCGAGCGTCTGGCTCGGTCGGCGTGGGCCCGACGTCGAGGTGTTCGAAGACGCCTTCTGATCGCGTCCGCCGCACGTTCCGGATGGTGAGGATGTCGGTACCGCGCGCTAGGGTCGGCCGACCGTGTACGGGCGCGTCGTCGGGATCACCATCATGGGGGTGCGCGGTCACCCCGTCACCGTCGAGGCCCACGTCGGCCGCGGACTACCCTCGCTCACGCTGACCGGCATGCCCGGCGCGGCGGTGCAGGACGCCCGGGACCGGATCCGCCCCGCGGTGGAAAGCGCCGGGCTGGAATGGCCGCTCCGGCGGGTGGTCGTGAACCTGTCGCCGGGGAACCTGCGGAAGGAGGGGCCCGGTCTCGACCTGCCGGTGGCGATGGGGGTCCTCGCGGCGACCGGGCAAGTGCGGAAGCACGCGGTCGAAGGGTGGGCCTTCGCCGGGGAGCTCTCGTTGAGGGGGACGCTCGTCTCGACTCCCGGCGTGCTCTCGGTCGCGATCGCCGCGGCGCGCGGCCGGCTCCATGGCGTCGTCGTTCCCGCCGACAACGCCGCCGAGGCCGCCCTCGTCGAGGGGCTCGAGATCGTGGGCGCGCCCACCCTCCGAGAGGTCGTCGCCTTCTTCCGCGGCGCGTGGACGCCGATGCCGCCAGAGCCGCCGGAGCCGTCGGTCGTGCGGAGCGACGGCCGGCACGCCGTCGACCTCGCCGAGATCCGTGGCCAGGCCCAGGCGCGCCGCGCGCTCGAGGTGGCCGCCGCCGGGGGGCACAACGTGCTGCTGATGGGCTCGCCCGGGGCGGGCAAGACGATGCTCGCGCGGCGTCTCGCCACGATCCTTCCGGCGATGTCCCGTGCCGAGGCGCTCGAGGTGACCCAGCTGCACTCGGTGGCGGGGCTCCTCGAGCGCGGGGGTCTCGTGGGGGAGCGACCGTTCCGCTCGCCGCATCACACGGTGTCGCTTTCCGCGCTGCTCGGGGGCGGGTCCGGCTACCTTCGACCGGGCGAGGTGTCGCTCGCGCATCACGGGATCCTGTTCATGGACGAGTTCACGGAGTTCCGCCGCGACGCCGCGGAGGGGCTGCGGCAACCGCTCGAGGACGGACGCGTCGTGGTGACGCGCATGGTCGGCTCCGTGGAGTTCCCCGCGCGGTTCACCCTCGTCGCCGCGGCCAATCCCTGCCCGTGCGGGTTCGCGGGCGACGCCGTCCGCCGATGCACCTGCCCGGACCACCGCGTCGAGGCCTACCGGGCCAAGCTGTCGGGGCCGTTGCTCGACCGCGTCGACATCCGGCTGAGCGTCCCGCGCCTCACCAAGCAGGAGCTGCTCGGCCAGCGCGCCGGCGAGCCCTCGTCGGCCGTCCGCCAGCGCGTCGAGGAGGCGCGAGCTCGTCAGCGGCGCCGCTATGCGCCGATGGGATTCCACTGCAACGCACAGCTGCCGGGCCCGATCGCGCGCCGCGAGATGGGGATGGCGCGGCCGGCGCACGACCTCCTCGCCGAGGCGGTCGACCGCCACGGCCTCACGGGACGGGGGTTCGACCGAACGCTGAAGGTCGCCCGGACCATCGCCGATCTCGCGGGCGAGCCCTCCATCGGTCCCGATCACGTGATCGAGGCGCTCGCCTATCGCGCCACCGATCCGAGCGGAGGCCTCGCACGTGTCGGCTGAGGACCCGCCGAACGCCGATGCCGGGGAGGCGCCCTGGCCCGCATGGCCGGACGCCTTCGCCGAGGCTCCGGCGGACCGGCGGGCGGCCCTCGTGCTCTCGGCCCTCCGAGGCATCACGCCGCGAAGGCTGCTCGCGCTCGCCGTCGAGCACGGGCCCGCCTCGGAGGTCCTCGGAGAGATCGCGCGCGGGGCGAGCCGGCGGCCCGAACGATCGGGCCTACGCGACCGAGCTCGATCCCGACCGGATCGCGTCGGCGGCCTCGGCGTGCGGCGCGCGCATCGTCCCGTGGGGCTCGTCCGAGTATCCGGCCCAGCTCCGCCAGATCCACGATCCCCCGGTGGTGCTCTACGTGCTCGGGTCCCTGACCCCGGATCCGACGACCGCGGTCGCGGTCGTCGGCGCGCGGCGCTGCACCGACCTCGGCCGCGAGCTCGCGCGAGAGATCGGCCGAGTGCTGGGGCTCGCGGGCGTGACGGTGGTGAGCGGGGCCGCCCGAGGCATCGACGCCGCCGCGCACCAGGGTGCCCTCGACGGCGGCGGTTCCACCCTCGCGGTGATGGGCTGTGGGATCGACGTCGTCTACCCGCCCGGCAGCCGGGCGCTGATCGAGAGGATCCGACGTTCTGGAACCATCGTGTCGGAGCACGCCCCGGGGACGCCACCGCTCCCGCGGAACTTCCCCGCTCGCAACCGGATCGTCGCGGGGCTGTGCCGCGGGGCCGTGGTCGTCGAGGGGGCAAAGGGGAGCGGCTCGATGATCACGGCCGAGCACGCGATGGAGTTCGGCCGCGACGTCTACGCGGTGCCCGGGTCCGTCACCAACGCCCTGTCGGCCGTGCCGCTGCAGCTGATCCGCGACGGCGCAACGATGATCCGCGGCGCCGAGGACCTGCTCGAGGAGCTCGGGCTCGAGCTGAACGTCGACGGGGTCGTCGACCGGATCCGGCTCTCGGACGACGAGCGCCGCCTCCTTCGCGCCCTCGCCGGCCCGACGCTCCCGGACCGCGTGGCGGAAGCGTTCGGCAAGGGGGTGCCCGAGATCGTCGCGGGGCTCATGCGACTCGAGCTCCGAGGTCTCGTGCGCAACGTCGGCGGCCGCTACGAGTCGACGTTGCAGGGCAGCGCCACCTCAGGTTGAGCGCCGCAGCCGCAGCGCGCGTGGCACGCCGCTCCGCGATACGAGCCTGACCGGCACGCCGGCGCGGTCCAGGACGCTCGCCGCCATCGCCGAGCGGTAGCCGCTCGCGCAGACGACGGTCGACCTCGTCGTCGGGTCGAACTCGTCGAGCCGGTCCGGGACGTCGCCGACGAAGACGTGCCTCGAGCCGTCGAGATGGCCCGCCTCCCACTCCGAGCGCTGCCGCACGTCGACGACGTCGCCGGCCTCGCCCCGATCGAGCTCATCGACGAGGCGTCCGACCTCGATCGTGGGGTAGGAGGCGATCCCTCGGCCGGAGGTCCGCCAGGCGTCGATGCCACCGTCGACGTACCCCTCGAGCCGCTCATAGCCGATCCGGAACAGCTGGGTCGAGGCCTCGAGGAGCGCCGCGGGATCCGGGACCAGGAGCGCGATCGGCGCCCCGAACGGGACGAGCCAGCCGACGTAGCTCGCGAAGGACGCCTCGAGCGGAACGTTCAGCGATGCCGGCACGTGAGCCCCGGCGAAGGCCGCGCCATCGCGGGTGTCGACGAGCCACGCCCCGGCGGCAAGGAGCGTCGCGACCTCGTCGGGGGACCTCGGCGCCGAGAGCGGGACGTCGCCGAACACGGCCGGGCCGGCGCGGTTGATCGGCGCCATGTGCGCGTAGTAGTCGGGGTACCGCGCGAGGCCGGTCAGCTGTTGCCTCACGAACGCCGCCTCGTCGACCTCGGCGAGCGCCGGGTTCGCCAGCCGCTCGGCGCCGAGCGACGACGTGCGCCGCTCCCCGGGCGGCGACGTTGCGCAGAAGCTGCCCGCGCCGTGGGTCGGCAGCAGGACGACGTCGTCCGGGAGCCGGGCGAGCCGCCGCATGGTGGCGAACTGGAGCCGTGTGAGCTCATCGGTGCGGTCGGAGCCGAGCAGGTCGGTGCGCCCCGCGCTCCCGACGATCAGGCTGCCCCCCGAGAACAACGCGTGTTCCCGCGGCGCGCGCAGCAGGTAGGCCGTGTGTTCGAACGTGTGTCCCGGCGTCGCGAGCGCCTCCAGGGTCGTGTCGCCGATCGCGATCTCGTCGCCGTCCTCGATCGGCTTGACGTCGAAGGCGAACCCCGCCGCGGCAGGGCCGAAGATCTCGGCGCCGGTGGCCGCGCGGAGCTCCGCCGCGCCCGAGACGTAGTCGTTGTGCACGTGGGTCTCCAGGACGGAGCGGATCCGCGCCCGTCGGGCCTCGGCGGCTTCCAGGAGCCGGCGGACGTCGCGCTGCGGGTCGATCGCCGCGGCCTCGTCGCCCGAGGACAGGAGGTAGCTGTTGTCGCCGAGCCCCTCGGTGACCAACACGTCGAGCTCCATCCTGTCTCCATCGTAGGCCGACCCGCCGTCCACCTCCCGGACGCTTGAATGGGCTACGGCCGGTTGATACAAGGAGCCCTGACCGCGATGACCGCCCGCGAGGACCTTCCCCGGCGCGACGCCGCCCTCATCGAGGGCTTCTGCGACCATCTCGCCCTGGAGCGGCACCTCGCCGAGGGGACGGTCGTGGCGTACCGGCGCGACCTCTACCAGCTCGCGACCTTCCTGAGACGGGGTCGGCGGTCGCTGCCGGCCGCGACCCTGAACGATCTTCGGCGCTTCCTGGCCCAGCTCGCGACCCTCGGGTACGCGCGCGCCTCCGTCGCCCGCCGGGTCGGCGCCATCCACACGTTCTACCGATGGGCCACCGCGAACGGGCACGCACGCACGGACCCGGCCGCGCTCCTCGGACGGCCGAAGGTGGCCTCGCGCCTGCCGACCGTGCTTCGCGTCCCTGAGGCGGCGGCGCTCGTGGAGGCCCCCGAACCGTCCGGGGACGACGAGCGCGAGCGAGCGATCGCGCTTCGAGACCGCGCGATCCTGGAGCTCATGTACGGGTCGGGCTTGCGGGTGAGCGAGGTGGCCGGGCTGACGCTGGACCGCGTCGACCTGGACCGGGGGCGGGTGCTGGTGCTGGGGAAGGGGGACAAGGAGCGTGAGCTGCCGCTGTCCGATCCCGCGAGCGAGGCCATCCGTGCCTGGATCCGGGACGGACGGCCCGAGATGCTGCCGGAGAGCCCCACGACGGCCCTCTTCCTGAACCGCCGGAGGGCTCAGGTCGGGGCCCGCGACGTCCGACGCCTTGTGGGACGATACGGAAACGTCACGCTCGCCGGGCGGCGGGTGACGCCGCACACGTTGCGGCACTCGTTCGCGACCCACCTGCTCGAGGGAGGAGCCGACATCAGGGCCGTTCAGGAGCTGCTCGGGCACGCCAGCGTCGCGACGACCCAGCGCTACACGCACGTCACGCGATCGCGGCTGTTCGACGCCTACCGACAGAGCCACCCGAGGGCCTGATGCCGCGGGCGACCAAAACGTCGGAGAAGGAACCGGTCAAGGCCAGGGCCAAGGCCTCGTCTTCGGTTCCCAAGACCGCGCCCAAGCCCGCGACGAAGTCCTCGTCGAAGCCGTCCACGAGTGCCGCGGCCAGCAAGGCGGCCAAGGCGGCCAAGCCGAGGGGTCGCGCGGCCACCGCCGTCGTTGAACGCGAGACGGCGCCCGGCGCCGTCGACGAGCTGGCCGAGCTGTGGGCGGAGTTCAAGCAGACCGCATCGCACTCGGCCCGCGAACGTCTGATCCTGCACTACGCCCCGCTCGTCAAGTACGTCGCGAGCCGCGTGGCGACCGGTCTCCCGGCGAGCGTGGAGCAGGCGGACCTCGTCTCCTACGGGATGTTCGGGCTGATCGACGGCCTCGAGAAGTTCGAGCCCGCGCGCGGCAACAAGTTCGAGACGTACGCGATCCCGCGGATCAAGGGCGCCATCATCGACGAGCTCCGAGCGATGGACTGGGTCCCGCGCTCGGTGCGGTTCAAGGCCCGCGAGATCGAGAAGGCCTACGCCGACCTCGAGTCGATCCTCAAGCGCGCCCCGACGGAGCGTGAGCTTGCGGAACGGCTCGGGGTCTCGCTGCCCGAGTTGCACGACGTCATCAACCAGATCTCGTTCGTCTCGGTCCTCGCGCTCGACGAGCTGTTGTCGGTGGGCACCGACCGTGGCGAGCAGGTCTCCCTGCTCGACACGCTCGCGGACCGCAGCGTCGACCCGACGACGGGGCTCGAGGGACAGGAGACGCGCGGCCTCCTCGCCGCCGCGATCAACTCGCTCTCCGAGCGCGAGAAGATCGTCGTCACGCTCTACTACTTCGAGGGCCTCACGCTCGCGGAGATCGGCGAGATCCTCGGCGTGACGGAGTCGCGCGTGTGCCAGATCCACACGAAGGCGGTCGGGCAGCTGCGGCTCCAGCTCGTCGAGACCGAGTAGCGCTCCACGAATCGCCACACTCCGGGTGGTGAGGGCGTCGCTGTGCGCTCGATCACGGCGCCGATCGCGCCCGGACGCTAGGGTCGAGGCCCGAACGAAGGAGGTGCCGCGTGCCCTTCCTGCGCGCCGTCCTCCCCCTCGTGATTGGAGCCACGATGGCGACCTCGCACCGCGTTGCCGGCGGCCGGAACGTGGACGTGGCCAGTGGTGGGCCCGGTGATCCGGGCGTTTGACCCTCCGGAGACGCCGTTCGGCGCGGGCCACCGGGGGATCGACATCGCCGTGCCTGTCGGCACGGTCGTCGTCGCGCCCGAGGCCGGAGTCGTGACGTTCGCCGGACGGGTGGGCGGCGAGCTGTTCGTGACGCTCGACCACGGCGAGGGCCTGACCAGCACCTACTCCTGGGTGTCGGTGACGCTCGTGCGAACGGGAGACGTGGTCGCCCGCGGGGCGCCGATCGCGCAGAGCGGGACCGGCCATCCCGGGTCGAGCCTCCCGCATCTGCACCTCGGCGTCCGGCTGGACGGCGCGTACCTGGACCCCCTCGAGTTCCTGGGGCCGGCCAGCGTCTCGGACTTCATCCGGCTCGCACCCCTCACGTCGGAGCGTGGCGGTGCGGCGATGAGCGGCGACGGCGAGCTCCGCCCGGCCCTGGCGCCCGGAGCGCCTCCGGATAGGATGTGCGGGCTCCCGACCAGGAAGGCCCCACTGTCCCCGAACGCGCCCCGCCGGTTCGCGGTCGCCCTCGCCGCGGGTACCGTCGCCTCGGTCCTCGTCGTGGCGGCGGCGTCCGCCCAGCAGGTGGCGCCGGAGTGGCCCCAGTTCCAGGGCGGGCCCGGGCATCCCGGCGCGCTCGCCGACGGACCCGCGCCGCCGTACCGGGTGCGGTGGACCCTGCCCGCCCCCGAGGGCCCGGCCCTGTCGGGAGCCGTGATCTTCGACGGCGAGGCCATCGCGCTCGGCGAGGCGGCCGTGTACGGGGTGGACCTCGCGACCGGGGAGATCGCGTGGCAGGTGCCGAGGTCGGGGGTCCGCTCTCGGTCCCGGCGGTCGTCGCGGGGACCGGGGGTGAGCCGGCGATGCTGCTCTACCTCGAGGGTCCGGACTCGGAGAGCGGGATCGGGCGCCGGCACGCCGTCACCTTCGGTGACCGACGCGCCCTCGGGCTCCACCACGCCCACCGAGGACGAGCCGGGCTCGGAGCTGGTGGCGATCGAGCTCGACGGTCACACCGAGCTGTGGCGGTCGCCGCTCGGCGCGAGCTCCAGGACCGGGGTCGCGGTCCTGGACGACACCGCGTACGTCGGCGACGAGGACGGCGTCGTCTCCGCCGTCGCGCTCGCCGATGGCTCCGTGTCGTGGACCAAGGACCTCCGCGAAGCCGACGGACCGTGTGTCGGCCTTTCCGGCGGCAAGGTCGACGTGCCGATCGCGGTGGCGGACGGGCGAGTGATCGCCGTCGCCCGCAACGTCGAAAGCGCGAGCATCGCGGTCAGCGCGCTCGACGCGGCCGACGGCACGTGCCTGTGGCAGAAGTCACCGCAGATCGGGTCGTCGGCGGCCTCGGCCGCGGCCGCGGGCGAAGGGAGCGTGTTCATCGGGCTCGCCGACCGCCTGGTCCGCTCGATCGGCGGATCCGACGGCGAGCAGGCGTGGGGCGCACTCGCGCTCTCGGTCTTCTCGCCGGTGACCTCGCCCGCGCTCGACGGCGACGCCCTCTACGTCGTCGATCTCGGCGGTGGGCTGTACCGGTTCGACGTGCAGGACGGCAAACGCCTCTGGAGCTACCAGCTCAACGAGGTCGACGTGAGGAGCTCGCCCGTCGTCTCCGGGCGGGCGGTGCTGGTGGGCCTTCGGGACGGGCGGATGGTCGCGATCGACGCGGCCTCCGGCCACCTCGTGTGGCAGAGCGAGGCGTCGCCCGGACTGATCGGGGCCATCGCGCTGGCGCCGGACGCGGTCGTCGCGGTCAAGGGCGGCCGCGACGCGGGACTCGTCGCGTTCGAGCACGACCCCGACGCGGCGCTCGTGGACGTACCGCCCCCGACGGAGCTGGAGCCCGGAACGCTGACGGCGAGGGCGGCCGCGGCCGCCGCCATCGTGCTGGCGGTGGTCCTGGTGCCGGGGTTCCTGGCGCGCAGACGATTCGGCGCCGCGTTCCCCGAACCTCAGGAACCGGAGTCCGGGGAGCCCGACGAGGGCGAGGACGAGACATGAGCGGGCGCAAGAGCCGCAAGCGTCGGCCGCGACCGGGCCCGGCGCCCAAGGTCGGCCAATCGGCCGCGAAGGTCGGGCAGCAGGAGGAGGCGCGGGAGCCGGCCCCGCGGAGATCGGGACCTCTCGCGAGCGCCCTCCTCGGGGGCGGGGAGTCGGCGTTGCCGCCGATCGGCCGCTCGCTCGCTCGCGGTGCCCTCGCCGTCGCGAGCCAGCCGGTGCTGCTCGGTCTCACGATCGCGCTCGTGATCGGCACGTGGCTGGTGCTCGTCGCGATCGGGTTCGAGGGGTTGCCGAGCCGGCTCGTCGACGTCCTGGCGATGCCGCCGATCAGCACCTACTTCGATCTCGGCACGGGTGCGAGCATCTACGGCATCGGGCCCTCGTTCCTGATCTTCGTCGGCGTCTCGGTCCTCGTTCGCGCGCTCGTGTACGCCGTCCTCGCCGGGCTGATCCTGGAGGCCCTGGAGGACGGGCGGGTCACCCGGTACGGCTTCGTTCGCGGCCTGGTCGCCATCCCGACGACGCTCGTGGTCCAGGTGGCATCGTTCAGCCTCATCATCGCCGGGAACCTGATCTTCCCGGTGCTCGGGCCGGGTATCGGCTTCCTCGGCTTCGTGTCGGCCCTCGTCGCGGGCCTGTTCTTCCTCGGGTTCGCGCCGACGGCGGCGATCCGTGAGGGCCGGCCGGTGATGGAGACGCTCCGGCGTTCCGCCCGGGCCGCCATGCTGCCGGGCGGCCGCCAACTGGTGCTCTGCGCCCTCTACTTCTTCCTGGCGCTCCCGGTGCTGGTCGGCTTCGCGCCGGGAGGCGGCGAGATCACTGCGAATCCGACGCTCGTCACCTGGATCTTCGTCCTGCTCGTGAACATCGGGCACGTGGCGTTCATGGCGGCCTTCGCCTACCGCTGGGTGGTGGCCGAGCCGATGGTCCCCGACCAGCCCGTGCGGCGCCGAGCGCCGGCCCGAACGCCCTCGGTCCGGGCTCGGCGTCGCTGAGCGCGTCTCCGGCGGCGTCGTGCATCGTCGCTGCTAGACTGCCCGTTCGCCGGTGCCCTCGGGCGCCGAGCACACACGCGCGGGGACCGAGCCGCGGGGTCCCGGCCCGCCGGGCCGCGATCGGAAAGAGCCGCGCGGAGGCCACAACCAGAAGGAGGCGCACCGTGCCGGTCGTTACCAGGCGCGAGCTCCTCGAGGCAGGCGTCCACTTCGGACACCAGACGAGGCGCTGGAACCCGAAGATGGGGCGGTACCTGTACGGGGAACGCTCGGGCATCTACATCATCGACCTCGAGAAGACCCTGACGGGGCTCGAGGAGGCCTACGCGTTCGTCCGCGATCTCGGCCGTCGCAACGGCATCGTGCTGTTCGTCGGCACGAAGAAGCAGGCCCAGGACATCATCGTCGAGAACGCGATGCGCGCCGGCATGCCGTACGTCACCACGCGCTGGCTGGGTGGCATGCTGACGAACTTCCAGACCGTGTCGCGGCGGCTGCTCCGGCTGCGCGAGCTCCGCGAGATGGAGCGCACGGGCGCGTTCGACTACCTGCCCAAGAAGGAAGCCATCCACCTGCGGCACGAGCGGGAGAAGCTCGAGCGCAACCTCGGCGGGATGCAAAGCCTGGATCGTCTCCCGGACGCGGTCTTCATCATCGACACGAAGAAGGAGCACATCGCGGTCAACGAGGCCCGCAAGCTCGGCCTCCCCGTCATCGCGATCGTCGACACCAACTGCGATCCGGACGAGGTCGACTTCGTGATCCCGGGCAACGACGACGCCATCCGTTCGGTCTCGCTGGTGACCAGGATCATCTCCGAAGCCCTCGCCGAGGGCCGTCAGATCGGCCGCGAGTCCGTCGTGACGCGGGCGACCGGTCCGGAGATCGAGCCCGAGCCCGAGCCGGCCCCCGAGCCCGAGCCGGCCCCCCGGGCGCCCACGGACACGGAGGCCGCTCCCGAGGCCGAGTCGGCGACGCCGGCGAACGGCGACGAGGTTCCCGCCGAGGAAGCGAGCTGAACGCGATGACCGATATCCCCGCCGAATTGGTGAAGCGTCTCCGGGACCTGACCGGCGCCGGCATGATGGACTGCAAGCGCGCCCTGAAGGACGCGGACGGCGACCTCGACAAAGCGCAGGAGCTGCTCCGCGTGAAGGGGCTCGCGTCGGCCCAGGGCCGGGCGGGCCGTTCGGCGAACCAGGGACTCGTCGAGTCCTACGTCCATTTCAACAACACGGTCGGCGCGCTCGTCGAGGTGAACTGCGAGACGGACTTCGTGGCCAACACCGACGAGTTCAAGCAGCTCGCCAAGGACCTCGCGCTGCACATCGCGAGCCCTTCGGCGCCGCGGTACGTCACACGCGAGGAGGTCCCCAAGGACGTCGCCGACCGCGAGCGCCTCATCTACGAGGCCCAGGCCAAGGAGATGGGCAAGCCCGACCACGTCATCCCGAACATCGTCGAGGGCAAGATGAAGGCCTTCTACGAGCAGACCGTCCTGCTGGACCAGCCGTACGTGAAGGACGACTCGAAGACGGTCCAGGAGCTGCTCGACGAGGTCGGGGCCCGGGTTCGCGAGAAGGTGGCCGTTCGACGATTCGTGCGGTTCAGGCTGGGCGAGGAGACCGAGTAGGGTACGGGCATGCCGGAGGGCGACGACACCCTGGAGGCGACGGCCCGGACGCAGTATCACCGGGTCCTCCTGAAGCTCTCCGGGGACGCGTTCGCGCCCGCCGAGAGCGGCTACGGCATCTCCACCGCCGCGACCGGTCTGCTCGCCCGGGAGCTCGCCGACGTGGTCGACATCGGCGTGCAATGCGCGGTGGTCGTCGGCGGCGGCAACATCTTCCGTGGGCGGCAGGCTCCCGACATCGATCGCTCGCGCGCCGACTACATGGGCATGCTCGCGACCGTGATGAATGCGCTCGCGCTCCAGGACGCGCTCGAGAAGGTGCACGTCGCGACCCGTGTTCAGACGTCCATCCACATGGCCCAGATCGCCGAGCCCTACATCCCCCTTCGGGCGATTCGGCACCTGGAAAAGGGGCGCGTCGTGATCTTCGCCGCCGGCATCGGGGCCCCGTTCTTCTCGACGGACACGACGGCGGCCCAGCGGGCGCTCGAGATCGGCGCCCAGGCGGTCCTGAAGGGGACCAAGGTCGACGGCGTGTACACGGCCGACCCGCATCTGGACCCGAGCGCGCAGCGCTACGAGTCGATCGAGTACCTCGACGTGCTCCGCGAGGGCTACCAGGTGATGGATGCCACGGCGATCAGCCTCTGCATGGAGAACAAGCTCCCGATCATCGTGTTCGACTTCCGTCGCGACGGGAACATCCGCCGGGCGGTCTCGGGCGAGCCGATCGGGACCGTCGTCCACGGCGGTGTCCGTTGACCGTCGAGTCCGCGCTCAAGGAAGCCACCGAGAAGATGGACAAGGCGATCGCCGTCCTGAAGGACGAGCTGGCCGGGATCCGGACCGGGCGCGCGACGCCGGCCCTGCTGTCGCGGATCGTCGTCGACTACTACGGGACGCTGGTGCCCATCCAGCAGTTGGCGTCGTTCAGCGTCCCCGAGCCCCGCACCCTGATGATCCAGCCGTACGACAAGAACGCCATCTCCTCGATGGAGAAGGCGATCATGTCGAGCGACGTCGGGATCACGCCCGGCAACGACGGCAATGTGATCCGGTTGAGCTTCCCGCCGCTCACCGAGGAGCGTCGCAAGGAGCTCATCAAGCTCGTGCACCATCGGGGTGAGGAGGGCAGGGTTGCCGTTCGGAACATCCGGCGGCACTCCAAGGAGGAGCTCGAGAGACTTGAGCGCGACGGCGGCATCTCGCAAGATGACCTCGTCCGCGCGGAGAAGGAGCTCCAGAAGCTCACCGACAAGCACGTCGCCGACATCGACGAGGTCGTCGTGCACAAGGAAACCGAGCTGAAGGAGATCTAGTGGCGGAGGGCGAGGGGCGCAACGAGGGAGGCGAGGACCTCTTCGAGGACCTCGACAAGTTCTTCGCGCCCATCCAGGACGTCGACTGGCCCGAGACGGCCGAGCCTCGAGCCACGTCCACCCCCCTCGAGCCTGGGCCCGCCGACCAGGCCCGGGAGACCGAGCCCGACGAGCCCGGGCAGGCGGACACCGCCGCCTTCGAGGAGCCGATCCGGATCGAGGACCTCGAGGCGTCCGAGGCGCCGACGCGGCGCGCCGACGCCCGGGCAGGAGGACCTGTTCGAGGATGAAGGGCCCGACTCGGTGCGCCCGGCGACCGAGGAGCCAGGCGAGGGCGAAGACGGCGTGACGACCTTCCTGTTCGAGGCCGGGGACGACGACGACCTCGACGAGGGTCCCGACCTCAGCGACGAGGCCTTCTCCCAGAGCCCGGGCGCCTACGTGGACCTTCCGGGCCCGGATGACGCGCCCGATGCCGAGTCCGCGGTGGCCGAGCTCGTCGAGGACGCGCCGAGCGCGATCGACGAGCCCGCCCCGGACATGGAGGCCGTCGAGGCCGCCGCGGATCATCTCGCCGAGTCCGTTCGGGAGGAGGTCCGCCTCGAGCCGGAGACGGGCTCGACGGAGGCCGTCACCGAGGAGGTGCAGATCGCCGCGCTCCTGGGGTCGGAGGAGGACGATCTCGATCAGACCGGCGAGCCCGAGCTCACGCGCACCGTGCGCGTCGGGCAGGAGGGGCTCGGCGGTCCGAGCTGGCAGGAACCGACGGCGCTCGAGATCGGCGCCGACTCCGAACGACGGGGAACCGGCCGCGACGTGCCCCTCGCCTTCCTGACCGGCCTGATCCTTGCCGGCCTCGCGATCGGCGCCATCGCGATCGGCCCGGGATCCTTCGCCGTGTTGGCCGGCATCGTGGTGCTGTTCGCACAGGGCGAGTTCTATCTCGCGCTCCAGAAGCGGCATTTCCAGCCGGCCACCGCGCTCGGCCTGGTGTCGGGTGCGCTCGTGCTCGGCGCCGCTTACTACAGCGGCGAAGCCGCGATGCTCGCCATGGTCGCGCTCGCCACGTTCGCCTCGTTCCTGTGGTACATGACGGTTCCCTCGCAGCACCGGCGGAATCTGGCGGCGAACATCGGGCTGACCGTGCTCGGCATCGTGTACATCCCGATGCTCGCCGGCTACGCGCTCGTCACGCTCACCCTGGGCCAGGGTCGCGAGCTCGTGCTCGCGATCGTCGGGCTCACGATCGCCTACGACGTCTCCGCGTTCGCCGTCGGGTATTTCTGGGGCAGCCGACCGCTCGCTCCGCACATCAGTCCGAAGAAGTCCTGGGAGGGCGCGATCGGCGCGACGCTCGTCGTCATCGCGCTGGCCGTGGGCGCGGTGGCGCCCTCGGTGGAGGTCTTCGACACGGTCGGTCGGTCGGTCGGGCTGGCGGTCGTGGTCGCCCTCTTCGCGCCGCTCGGAGACCTGGCCGAGTCGCTGATCAAGCGCGACCTCGGCATCAAGGACATGGGGAGCATCCTGCCGGGGCACGGCGGCGTGCTCGACCGGATCGACTCGATCCTGTTCGTCGCCCCGGCCGCCTACCTGTTCCTTCGTCTCATCCTGCTCTGACCCCACGTTGCCGGCCGCTGACCGACGGCCGGCACGTTCCCGCTGAATCCGGGCAACCCGGGGTACTCTTGGTTCGTGCGTACGCTCGTGATCCTGGGGTCCACGGGATCGGTCGGGACGCAGGCCCTGGACGTGGTCCGCCGCAACCCCGATCGGTTCCGGGTCGTCGGCCTGTCCGCGGGGACCAACCACGAGCTCCTCGTCGGGCAGATCCGCGAGTTCCTCCCGCCGCACGTCGCGATCGCGGACGAGGAGGCGGCGGTCGACCTGCGCGAACGACTCTCCGGCATCAAAGGCGTCGAGATCCTCGTGGGCCCCGAGGCGGCCGAGACCCTGGCTCGGGACACGGAGGCCGACATGGTGCTGAACGCCCTCGTCGGTTCCGCGGGGCTCGGGCCGACCCTGGCGGCGCTCCAAGCCGGCAAGTCGCTCGCGCTCGCGAACAAGGAGAGCCTGGTCGTCGGGGGCGAGCTCGTGCTCGACCTGATCAAGGGCGAGCCCGAGCGACTGATCCCGGTGGACTCCGAACACGCGGCTCTCGCCCAGGTGCTTCGGGGCGAGCGCCGCGAAGACGTGAAGCGTGTGATCCTCACCGGTTCGGGCGGCCCGTTCCGCGGCTGGACCCGCAACGAGCTCGCGAAGGCCTCGGTGAAGGAGGCGCTCGCGCACCCCGTGTGGCAGATGGGGCCGAAGATCACGATCGACTCCGCGACGATGATGAACAAGGGACTCGAGGTGATCGAGGCGCACTACCTCTTCGGCCTCGAGTACTCGCAGATCCACGTCGTGATCCACCCCGAGGGCATCGTCCACGCGCTCGCCGAGTTCCGGGACGGGTCGATGATCGCCCAGTTCGCTCAGCCGGACATGAAGCTGCCGATCCAGCTGGCGCTCGCGTGGCCGGAACGGCTGCCGTCGGGCATCGCGCCCGTGCCGCTCGCCGATCGAAAGCTGACGTTCGAGCCCGTGGACCGCGAGGCCTTCCAGGCGGTCGACCTCGCCTACCGGGTCGGCGAGCTCGGCCTCACGTTCCCCGCGGTCATGAGCGCGGCGAACGAGGTCGCGGTGATGGCGTTCCTGGAGGGGAAGATTCCGCTCACCCGGATCATCGAGGTGGTGCAGGCGGTCGTGGACGAGCACGAGGCGCCGTCGTCGGTGGCCTCGGTCGTGAACCTCGAGCGCGCCGACGCGTGGGCCCGCCGTCGCGCGGCCGAGATCATCGAGGCGCGGTAGCCCGACGATGGGCGTGATCGGCCAGGTCTCCTTCTTCATCGCCCTGATCTTCGTGATCGTGGTCCACGAGGCCGCGCACCTCGGTGTCGCGAAGGCGTTCGGCATCAAGGTCACGGAGTTCTTCGTGGGGTTCGGCCCGAGGATCTGGTCCACCAAGCGAGGCGAGACCGAGGTCGGATTCAAATGGATCCCCGCGGGCGGCTACGTGAAGATCGCCGGCATGAGCCCGTACGAGGAGATCGCGCCCGAGGATCTCCCGCGAACCTACGGGGCGAAACCGAGATGGCAGCGCGCGTTGGTGATCGTCGCGGGGCCGGCGACCCACTTCGTGCTTGCCTTCCTCTGCTTCGCGCTCTGGCTCGCGGTCGTCGGGCAGCCGATTACCCACAGCCCCGAGCTCGTGGTCGTCCCGGCGCGGCTCGACGGCGAGGTCTCGCCCGCGGCCGCGGCAGGGCTGCGTCCTGGCGACCGCATCGTCGCTATCGACGGCGTCACCGACCCCACGGTCGACGAGCTCACCGAGTACATGCAGAAACACGTCGGCGAGCCGATCACCTTCACGATCGAGCGGGACGGCGAGACCTTCACCGTGGACATCGCGCCGGTCCTCTCCGAGTTCCAGGGCGAGGAGCTCGCCCGGATCGGGGTCTCGCTCGGCGGGCGCGAGAAGTCGGGCGTCCTCGGCTCGATCACGGGGGGCGCGGATCTGGTCGCCGACAACCTCGTCAGCACGGTGCAGAGCATCGGGCGGGTGTTCGGGCCCGAGGGGGTCGGCCGCGTCATCGAGCTCGTGTTCACCGACGCGCCCCGGGACTCCGGTGACCCGGCGAGCATCGTCGGCGTGACCCGGGTCGCCGGCAACATCGGGGCGGGAAACACCGGGAGCTTCTGGGACATCCTGCTGCTCTTCGGACTCGTGAACGTCTTCGTCGGGTTCCTCAACCTGCTCCCGCTGCCGCCGTTCGACGGCGGTCACCTGGCGGTCCTGCTGATCGAGAAGATCCGGGGCAGGCCGGTCGACATGCGCAAGGTGATCCCGGTGTCCGCGGCCGTCGCCGCGTTCTTCATCGTCTTCACGATCGCGGTCGTCTACGTCGACCTCGTGAAGCCCCCGGTGTGAGCCCTCGACGCGCGCGATCCGCGAGCGCGGACCCGGCGCCACGATTTCTCAACATCGGCACGAAAACCCCGCGACGACCTGCGGATACGATGCTCGGGTGACCCTGCAGACCGTCCTGGTCGTCGACGACGAGGAAGCCATCGCCGAGGCCGTTCGCGCGCGCCTGGAGAGCGAGGGGTATCGGGTGCTCGTGGCCGGTGACGGCCCCCAGGCGCTCGAGGCGGCCGATCGCGAGCGCCCGACCTCGTGGTGCTCGACCTGATGCTTCCCGGGATGGACGGGCTGGAGGTGTGCAAGGAGCTCCAGCGCGACCGGTGGGTGCCCGTGCTCATGCTCACCGCGCGGACCGAGGAGGCGGACAAGGTGGCCGGCTTCGCGGTCGGCGCCGACGACTACCTCACCAAGCCGTTCAGCCTGCGGGAGCTCGCGGTGCGGGTCCGGGCGATCCTTCGCCGGGTCGAGCGGATCGGCAAGCCCCCCTCGAGCGAGCCGATCGAGCGCGGCGGCCTCGAGGTGGACCCGTCCCGCCGGCGGGTCACGGTCGACGGCGAGGAGGTCCAGCTCACGCCGCTGGAGTTCGAGATCCTGCTCTCCCTTGCGAGCGAGCCGGGCGTGGTGTTCACCCGCGAGCTGCTCATGGATCGCGTCTGGGGCTACCGGGACTACGCGGGCGGGCGAGTCGTCGACTCCCACGTCGCCCGTATCCGGCGCAAGCTGGGCGAGGACGGCAACGAGCCTCGATTCATCCGAACCGTTCACGGCGTCGGCTACGCGTTCCGCGAAGACGCATGAGCATGCGCCCGCTCGAGAAGCTGCCGACCATTCGGGTCAAGCTGGGCTCGGTGATCGTGTTTGCGGTCGGGCTCACCGTCCTCCTCGTGTACTTCCTGCTCGCCCTCGCCCTGCGCAACTCGTTCCGCGACGCGGACCTCGTCGACCTGTTGCGGATCGCCCAGGCCGAGAGCGGGGCGACCGAGAGCTCCGCCCCAGCGGGGACGTCGATCGCCCGCCTGGAGGATGGCGAGCTCGTCTGGTCGGGCCCCCGGCTCGCCGAGCCACCCCGGTTCCCGGGCGGCGTCCACGTCGGGGTGCAGGACGGGATCGAGTACGCGGTCGTTCCGCTGCGCGACGGCAGCGGCGGGATGCTGTACGCGGTGCGCGAGGAGCCGGGCTTCCTGGTCGCCTCGACGCGGTTCCTCTTCGAGTTCTGGTGGCAGCTGCTGATCGCCGGTGCCGCAGCCGCCGCGATCGCGCTGATCGTGGCGCGGTGGTTGGCGCGGGGGATGACGCAGCCGCTCCGCGACATGGCGAAGGCGGCGCGGCGCATGGAGACGGGCGACTACAGCCGGCGCGTCGTCACCGCCTCCCGCGACGAGGTCGGGCAGCTCGCCGTCGCGTTCAACCGCATGAGCTCGGAGCTCGAGAGCCTCGAGCGCGTGCGCCGAGACCTCGTCGCGAACGTCTCGCACGAGCTGAAGACGCCGATCTCCGCCCTGCGGGCGCATCTGGAGAACCTGCTCGATGGCGTCGAACGGCCCGAGCCGGCGACGCTCCAGGTGATGCTCGCCCAGTCCGAACGGCTCGGCCGGCTGGTCGACCAGCTGCTCGAGCTCTCCCGGCTGGAGTCCGGCGACCTCCCCCTGCACCGCGAGGAGGTCCGTCTCCCGCCGCTCGTCTCCCGCGTGCTCTCGGAGATCGAGGTCACGCGCGCGCGTCGCGACGTCGAGCTCGCGCAGGATGTCCCCGAGGATCTGCCGGCGATCTTCGCGGACGCCGAGCGCGTCCACCAGGTGTTGTTCAACCTCCTGGACAACGCCGTTCGGTTCACGCCGTCCGGGGGGCGGGTTCGCGTGACGGCCTCGCGCCACAACGGATCGGTGGACGTGGCCGTCGCGGACACGGGCCCGGGGATCGCGCCCGAGCACCTCCCGCGCCTGTTCGACCGCTTCTACCGGGTGGACACGGCGCGCTCGAGGGAGGACGGCGGGACCGGCATCGGGCTGGCGATCGCGCGTTCGGTGGTCGAGGCCCACGGGGGTCGGATCTGGGCCGAGAGCGAACCGGGCAAAGGGAGTACCTTCACGTTCGAGCTGCCCGTCGCCATGACGATCGACGACACGAGGAGGAGTCCATGAAGTCCGCCACGACCACCGTCGAGGTCGCCGCCCCGAGCCGCTACGCCTACCTCGATCTCACCGAAGACCTCGAGCGCGCCATCAAGGACTCGGCGGTCACCGAGGGTGCCGTCGTGGCCTTCTGTGCCCACACCACCTGCGCGCTTCTGATCAACGAGTGGGAGAACGGGGCGCTCGAGGACTTCCGCAACCGGATGCTTCATCTCGTGCCCGACGACGTCTACTACGCCCACGACGACCTCACCCGCCGCACGCAGAACCTCGACGAGTCGCACGAGCGGCGAAACGGACCCGCGCACGTGAAGGCGATGCTCCTGTCGGCCTCCTCGCACGCGATCCCGGTCTCGGCAGGCGAGCCGATGCTCGGGCGCTGGCAGCGGCTCATCCTGTTCGAGATGGACGAGCCCAAGGACCGCCAGGTCGTGTTCCACGTGTTCGGCGAGTAACGCCGGCCCTGGGAGACTGACGGCGATGCTCGCGGCACGACGCACGACCCGGCAGATCCGTATCGGGGACCTCACGATCGGTGGCGGGGCGCCGATCCGCGTCCAGTCGATGACCACGACGAAGACGTCGGACGTCAACGCGACGCTCCAGCAGATCGCCTCGCTCGTCGCCGCCGGCGTGGACATCGTTCGCGTCGCCGTCCCGCACTGGGAGGACGCGGAGGCGCTCACCGCCATCGCCTCGAAGTCGACCGTCCCGGTCGTGGCGGACATCCACTTCCAGTGGAAGTACGCGATCGCCGCGCTCGAGGCGGGGATCCAGGGCCTCCGGATCAACCCGGGCAACATCAAGTATCAGGACAAGGTCCGCCTGATCGCCCGCGAGGCCAAGGCCCGCGGCGTGCCGATCCGCATCGGGGTGAACGCCGGCTCGCTCGAGAAAGAGCTGCTCGAGCGCTACGGCGCCCCGACACCCGAGGCGCTCGTCGAGAGCGCGATCAACGAGGCTCGGATCCTGGAGGACGAGGACTTCTTCGACATCAAGATCTCCGTCAAGCACTCGAACCCGCGCGTGATGATCGAGGCGTACCGACAGCTCGCCGAGAAGTGCGACTACCCGCTCCACCTCGGCGTCACGGAGGCCGGGCCGATGCCGACGGGCGGGGTGAAGAGCGCGGTCGGGATCGGCGCGCTCCTCGCGGAGGGGATCGGCGACACGATCCGGGTGAGCCTCACCGACGATCCCGTCGAGGAGGTCAAGGTCGGGACCTGGATCCTCCAGTCCCTCGGCCTGCGCAAGCGCGGGCTGGACCTCGTCGCGTGTCCGAGCTGCGGCCGGGCCGAGGTCGACGTGCTCGGCCTCACGAAGCAGGTCCACGAGGCGCTCGAGCGCGAGGGCATCAAGGTGCCGATCCGCGTCGCCGTGATGGGCTGCGTCGTGAACGGCCCCGGCGAGGCGCGCGAGGCCGACCTCGGCATCGCGGCCGGCAAGGGCCAGGGCTTCCTCGTGGTCAAGGGCGAGGTCATCGACAAGATCCCCGAGGAACGGTTCGTCGAGCGCCTCATCGAGGAGGCCAAGAAGATCGCCGCCGAGCGCACCGCCGAGCCGGTCGTCGGCTAGGAGTGCTCGGCGAGCGCGAGGAAGTTCCGCACGATCTTCGGACCGTCCGGGGTGAGGATCGACTCGGGGTGAAACTGCACGCCGAACCGCGGGAGATCGCGGTGTTGCGTCGCCATCACGAGTCCGTCGTCGCTCCACGCCGTCAGCTCGAGCTCGCCGGGCAGGCCGTCGCGGACCACGACCAGCGAGTGATACCGGCCCGCCTCGAACGGGTTCGGCACTCCGGCCAGGATCCCCTTGCCCTCGTGGTGCACGAGCGAGGCCTTCCCGTGCACCGGTGCGGCGCGTTCGACGACGCCCCCGGCCGCGACGCCGAGGGCCTGGTGTCCGAGACACACGCCCAGCAGCGGCGTCCCGGCCGGGAGGATCTGCAGGAGGCGGCCGAAGCACCCGGCGTCCTCCGGGCGGCCGGGACCCGGTGAGAGCACGACCGCCGAGGGCCGCCGCTCGACGAGCGCCTCGGCGGGCTCGGCGTCGCTCTTGACCACCTCGGTCTTCTCGCCGAGGCTCTCGATGAGCTGCACGAGGTTGTAGGTGAACGAGTCGTAGTGGTCGACGACGAGGATCACGGCTCCGCCCCCTCGGCATCGAGCACGGCCGGCAGGAGGGCCGCGGCCTTGGCCTTGGTCTCGGCGAGCTCCACGTCGGGATCCGAGTCGGCGACGATCCCGGCCCCCGTCTGGACGTGCGCGCGCCCGTCGGCGACGACCGCGGTGCGGATCGTGATGCAGAAGTCGAGGTCGCCCGCGAACGTGCAGTAGCCGACGGCCCCCGCGTACGGCCCGCGCGCCGTCGGTTCGCGCTCGGCGATGAGCTCCATCGCCCGTCGTTTCGGCGCGCCGGTCACCGTTCCCGCGGGGAACGTGACGGCCAGCGCGTCGAGCGGGTGACGGCCGTCCGCAAGCTCGCCCTCGACGGTGCTCACGATGTGCATCACCTTCGAGAAGCGCTCGACGACCATGAGCTCGGTCGGGCGCACCGTCCCGGGGGTGCAGACGCGACCGAGGTCGTTCCGCGCGAGGTCGACGAGCATCGCGTGCTCGGCGCGCTCCTTCGGGTCCGCCAGGAGCTCGTGCTCGTACAGGCGGTCGCGGAGCTCGGTCTCGCCGCGCGGGCGCGTGCCGGCGATCGGGCGGGTCGAGACCGTCCGTCCCTCGACGCGCACGAGCGGCTCGGGGGACGAGCCGGCGAGCTCGAGCCCGAGCATGCGGACGAAGAACATGTAGGGCGCGGGGTTCGTGACCCGCAGCCGACGGTAGACCGGGAATCCCCCGCGCGTGGACGGGAAGCTCACGCGCCGCGACGGGACGCCCTGGTAGATGTCGCCCGCGAACACGTGCTCCTTCATCGAGCGCACGATCTCGCGGAACCGCTCGTCCGGCATGTTCGGCTCGCCGGCGCCGTCGGGGGCGTCGCCTCGGCCCGGCGGCTCGGGTAGCGGCGGCCGGGAGGTCGCGAGGCGCCCGGCGAGCTCCTCGAGCGCGTGGACGCCGGCGTCGTAGCCGGCGGGGGGGACGTGCGCGATCAGCAGGAGGCGCTGGCGCCAGTGGTCGAACACGACGGCGCGGTCGACGACCAGGAGCCCGATCGGCGGGCTCGGCGTGTCGCCGGGCGGGAACGGGTGCCCGTCCAGGAGCGCGGCGGCCTCGTACGACAGGAAGCCCATCAGGCCGCCCGTGAGCGAGGGCAGCCCCTCGACGCGCGGGGCGCGGAGCGACTCGGCGAGCGCCACCAGGTCGGCCCGCGCGTCGCCCGTCCGCGGCGGCTCGAACCCGAGGTCGCGGGCCACGTCCTGCACCCGCACGCCGTCGGCGTCCGCGACGACGACCGCGGCGGGGTCGCCGGCGACGAACGAGTACCGCCCCCACCGTTCGGAGCGCTCGACGCTCTCCAGCAGCACGCCCGGCCCCTCGCCGGCGAGCCCCGGGAAGATGCCCACGGGGGTGGAGACGTCGGCGAGGAGCTCGGTCCAGACGGGCACGAGGCGGCTCGTCCGCGCGAGCTCGTCGAACGCCTCCCGCTCCGGATGAACCCTCACTCGTTCATCGCCTCCATGCCGTCGGGAAAACGCCGAACCCCGGGCCTCGCCCGGGGCTCTCGTCGCGGTGCTTCGGTTGTCGTACCGATCGCGCACGAGCCGGGCGACTAGACGCCCCGGCGCCAGGACCAGCGGTTCGCGCGCTCGGCCATGTGCGCGGATGGTCGCACCCGCGCCGCGACGGCGTCAACGGCAACGAACGCGCAGCGTGCGCGAGGATCGGCCCGAGTGCGTGGACGCTCCTCTCGGCCTCGGATAGGGTCGGGCGCGGTCGAGGCGAGGGGTATCGCATGCGAAGGCACGTCCGTCTCCTGTGTGTCGCGTGCGCCGTGGCCCTCGGCGCGGCCCTGCTCGCATCGCCGGCCGCCGCCGGCCGGGACCGAGCCGCCCGTCCAACGTCCAGGGTCGCGACGAGGGCCGTGGTGCACGGCCGGGACGGCGGAACCTCGCAGAGCCGTGCCACCTCCTTCGACGTCTTCTCGCAACGGGGGCGGGCGACGGTCGGCGCGCACATCGCGCCCGCCGCTCCGGCGCCGAGTGCCCCGAAGGCCGTCTTCGGGTTCGACGGGCTCACGGACCCGTTCTCGATCCCGTCCGACACGATCGGGGCGCTCGGCGACACCTTCTTCGTGACGGCGGTGAACACCCAGGTCGCGGTCTACGACCGAACCGGTGTCCAGGTGGTGGCGCCGATCCAGCTCGACGCTCTGCACCCCGACACGGTCGGGCACTTCGCCTTCGACCCGAAGGTCGTCTACGACCCGTACAACGACACCTTCGTGCTCGCGTACCTCGTCCAGGAGGACTCGCCCCAGCTCTCGCTCATCGTGACGGTCGCGATCCCCAACGCCACCGCGACCGATACCACGACCTGGTGCTCGACCAAGTTCGTGGGCGACCAGGTCGCCGGCTCGCCGGTGGTCTGGTCGGACTACCCGGGCCTCGGCTACGACGTGGACCGCGTCACGATCAGCACGAACCAGTTCACGTTCCCGTCCTCGCAGGGTCAGTTCCGCTACTCGCAGGTGATGTCGATCCCGAAGACGTCGCTCTACGACTGCACGATGCCGGCGCCGGTGCCGGACGTGTTCGCCGGCAGCCAGACGGAGGACCCCAACGGGTTCGCGTCGTTCACCCTCCAGCCCGCGCAGACGGTGGACCTGCCGGGCACCTCCCAGCTCCTCGTGTCTCGCCGAGGTCTTCGGCAAGGGCTCGTACCTGGTCGTCTGGCGCATCAAGACCACGTCGAGCGGCCTCAAGCTCAAGAGGGGGATCGTCGCGATCGGCAAGGCGTTCCCGCCGCCCTTCGGCACGCAGGGCGGCGGCAGCGTCTCGGACGCGGATCTCTACTGGGACACGGGCGACGAGCGTCTGATCAACGCGTTCTACGACGCCGATGCCAATCAGCTGTTCGCCGCTCACGCGGTCGTCAAGGACTTCACGCCGGACCCCGTCACGGGCGGCTATGCGGAGGCGGCCATCCGCTGGTACGAGGTGAGCCCCGCGGGCAAGCTCAAGAACTCCGTGCTCGCGCGCAAGGGCACGATCGGCGCACCGGAGGTGGACTTGGGGTGGCCCTCCGTCGCGACGGACGGGTCCGGGAACCTGTTCGTGACGTACAACCGCGCGAGCGCGGTGACCGGCGAGTTCCTGTCCGCCTGGGTGGCGGAGATCCCGCCGGGCTCGACCACGGCGACCCAGTTGCTGCTCAAGCCCGGCCTCGCCACCTACGACGCGGTCTCGGGGATCGAGCGGTGGGGCGACTTCACGGGGATCGGCCGCGATCCGGTAACGCCGGGCCTGGTCGCCACGTTCAACCAGTACGCGCTGAACCCGGCGAGCTGGCAGCAGGCGGTGAACGTCGTCCAGCACGTCTGAGCCGGCCGGCGCGATGGGCCGGCTTCAGCGATCTCCTCCGACCCGTGGGATAGGGTCGGAGCCCACCGACCGAGGGGGAATCCATGCGCAAGAGCATCAAGCTCGCCGTCGTGACGATGACCGTGCTGCTCGCGGGGGCCGTCGTGGCCTCCCCGGTGGACGCGGGCTCACCCGGTGAGCGCTCCCTCGGGACGTCGGCGCGGCTGGGCGACAAGGGGACGTTCGGCCTCGCGAACGTCCAGAGCCGCGAGCTGATCGTGCGATTCCGGAACGGGGTCGGCTCGGAGTCGAGGGCTCGGCTGCACGCCGCGGTCGGCGCCCACGCGCTCGACCGGATCCCCGATCGCGGCCTCGTCCTGGTCCGGCTGCGCCCCGGCGCCGACCCGGTCGCCGCGATGCGGCGCTACGGCGCCGCGGAGGGGGTCGTTCGCGTCGAGCCGAACCTGCCGCGCCCGATGCTCGAGACCGTCCCGACGGACCCGTTCTTCGGAGAGCTCTGGGGGCTTCGCAACACGGGTCAGGCTCACGCCCTCGCGGACCCGCCGCCGCCAACGGCCGCCGGATCGGCGGACGCCGACATCGACGCCAGCGACGCCTGGGATACGACGACGGGCTCCCCGACCACGGTCGTCGCGGTCCTGGACACCGGCGCCGACCTGACCCACCCGGATCTCGCCCCGAGCCTGTGGCAGAACCCCGGGGAGATCCCCGGCAACGGGATCGACGACGAGGGCAACGGGTTCATCGACGACGTGAACGGGTGGGACTTCGCGGACGACGACGCCGTCCCGCAGGACGTCGAGGGGCACGGGTCGCACGTCTCGGGGACGATCGCCGCCGCCATGAACGACGGGGTCGGCGTCGCGGGCATCTGTCCGGGATGCCGCATCATGGTGCTGCGATTCGGGTTCGACCTGTTCACCGAGGTGGCCGCGATCGACTACGCGATCGCTAACGGCGCCCAGATCCTCAACGGGAGCTTCGGCGGCGCCGGATTCTCCAACTTCGAGCGCAAGGCGTTCGTTCGGGCGGAGGACGCGGGGATCCTCTCCGTGATCGCGGCCGGCAACGACGCCGCGAATCAGGACATGTTCCTGGGCAACGGCACCAACGTCTTCGCGCCGACGTATCCGAACGCATTCGACCTCGTCGGGATCGTCTCGGTGGCCGCGAGCAATCACGCGGACGAGTACGGCGCCTTCACGGGGTGCATGATCGACACCGGGAACCTCGGGATGTGCGCGTTCTCCAACTTCGGCCACGACTCCGTCGACCTGGCCGCGCCGGGCGTGGACATCTTGAGCACGGTCCCGGGCGGCTACGCGGTCTTCGACGGGACGTCGATGGCGGCCCCGCACGTGGCCGGGGTGGCCGGGCTCGTGAAGTCGCTGCACCCGGACTACACGCCGCTCGAGCTTCGCAACGCGCTGATGAACTCGGTCGACCATCCGGCGACGCTGAAAGGGGGGTTCACCAGGACCGACGGCCGGCTCAACGCGGCGGCCGCCCTCAACGCGTCGACCGCGACGAGCCATCCGACGAGCCTCGGCAACATCGCCACCGCGAGCAAGATCCGCAACTCCAAGTCCGGGTCGCTCTCCTACCCCTCCAACGTGAACGACGTCTTCAAGAAGAACCTGCAGAAGGGCGATCGCTACGAGGTGCTGCTCGAGGTTCCCGGCAAGAAGGACTTCGATCTCTGGGTGTGGACGCCGGGGACGCTCGAGATCTACCAGCTCGACGTCAACTGCCTGCAGGGTGGGGCCTGCAAGACCCTCCAGGACGTGAGCCTGGGCGGCCCCGGCAAGGACGAGGTCCTCGAGTTCAAGGCCAAGAAGACCGGCACGTACTACTTCCAGGTCGCCTCGTTCTTCTCCAGCGGGTCCTACGAGCTGCACGTCGCCCGGGTCTGAGCGAAAGGGTCCCGCTATCCTGAGGGCCCCATGAGGCTCTCGGAGCTGTTCGCGCCCACGCTGCGCGAGGACCCCGCCGAGGCGGAGGTCCCGTCGCACCGCCTGCTGTTGCGCGCCGGCTTCATCCGCCAGGTGGCGGCGGGCATCTACACGATGCTGCCGCTCGGCCTGCGGATGATGCGCAAGATCGAGGCGGTCGTGCGCGAGGAGATGGACGCGTCGGGTGCCCAGGAGATCCGGATGCCGATCGCGATCCCGGCCGAGCCGTGGAAGGCGACCGGCCGCCTGGATCTGTACGGCGAGGTGCTGTTCCGGCTCACCGACCGGCACGGGCGCGAGCTGCTGCTCGGCCCCACGCAGGAGGAGGTGGTGACGCCCCTCGTCGCCGGCGGACCTGCCCTCCTACCGGGACCTGCCGGTGAACCTCTACCAGGTCGAGTGGAAGTACCGCGACGAGTTCCGGCCGCGGTTCGGCCTGCTCCGCGTCCGGGAGTTCCTCATGAAGGACGCGTACACGTTCGACCGCGACGAGGCGTCGATGGCTCGCTCCTACGACGTCATGCTGCAGGCGTACCGCCGGATCCTCGACCGCCTCGGCCTGTCCTACGTGGTGGTGGAGGCCGAGCCGGGACAGATCGGCGGCGGCGTCAACCACGAGTTCATGGCGCGGGCCGACATCGGCGAGGACCTGTTCGTCGAGTGCGAGAACGGCGACTACCTCGCGGACTGGAAGGCGGCCACGCCGAGGCCGCCCGAGCCGGTCGCGCAGGACGCGCTCGAGCCGCTCGAGCCCGTGAGCACGCCCGGCGCCGCGACGATCGAGGCGGTGTCGACGCTGCTCGGCCGGCCCGCCGCCCGGATGCTGAAATGCATGTTCTACGACGCGGGCGGCACGGCGGTCGCCGTGCTGGTGCCCGGCGACCGCGAGGTCGAGGAGGCCAAGCTCCAGCGGCTGCTCTTCCCCGTGCCGGTCCGCCGGTTCGAGGATGGCGGACTTCGAGGCCCGCGGCTTCGCGAAGGGCTTCGTGGGCCCGCAGGGCCTGGACGACGGCGTTCGGATCCTCGCCGACCACTCGGTTCGCGGGGGAGCGAACTGGGTGACCGGCGCGAACGAGCCGGACCATCACGCGACGGGCGCCAACACGCCCCGCGACTTCCGCGTGGACGCCTACGAGGACCTGGTCGCCCTCCGCGACGGGGATCGCTGTCCCAACGACGGCGGCGAGCTGCGCGTGGGCCGCTCGATCGTGGTCGGCCACATCTACCAGCTGGGGACGAGGTATTCGGAGCCGCTGAACGCGCGATTCGTCGATGAGGACGGTGCCGAGCGCCCCTACCAGATGGGCTGCCACGGCTTCGGGATCACCCGCACGCTCGCGGCCGCCGTGGAGCAATACCACGACGATCGCGGGCTCCGGCTGCCGAAGGCGCTGGCCCCGTTTCACGCCGTCGTGATCGTGGCCAACCGCGACGACGAGCGCGTCGTCGCGGAGGCCGAGCGCGTGTACGGCGAGCTCCGCGAGCTCGGCGTATCCGCGGCGATCGACGACCGCGAGCACACCGCCGGCGTGAAGTTCGCCGACGCCGATCTGATCGGCTATCCCGTGCAGGCGGTGGTCGGCAAGCGCGGCGTCCAGGCGGGAACCGTCGACCTCAAGCTGCGCGCCACCGGCGAGCGCTCGCAGGCCGCCCTCGCCGAGGCCGCTCCGGCGGTCGTGGACCTGCTCGCCGCGGCCCCGTAGGCTCGGGCGCGTGCCGAAGCGAGCCCCGAGCGCGCTCCGCGACTTCGCCAAGCTCCATCGCGAGGTCGAGGCCGTCCTCCAGCACGTCGGCCGGGCGACCTGGGACCTGCTCTTGGTCGACGTCGACGGCAACTGGGTCCGTGACGAGCTCGAGAGCGAGGACGGGGCCGAGGCCGTCTGTCGCGAGCTGGGGATCCGGATGCACCGGGGCTGGGACGACCCTCGCATGGCCCGGCGGATGAACGCCCGGGACCACTGGAACGTGCCGGGCGGGCAGCGCAGGGCGCTGTAAGAGCCCTGCTGACCTGCGACTTCGCGTCGTGGCGCCGTGGCGTCGGCTATACTCGGCGCGTCAACGGAGCGGTTTCACCCCGAAGTGGGCTCGCGCCCACTTTCTTTTTCGAGGGGGCGCTCCGGGAGGGCGCCGAGGATGCGCGGGAACGTCGAGGAGCTGGTCCGGCCGGTCGTCGAGGCCTCCGGGCTGGATCTCTGGGACGTGTCCTATCGCAAGGAGGCCGGCCGGATGGTCCTTCGGGTGCTGGTGGACCGGGACGGCGGCGTCGACCTCGACACCATCTCGGAGACGTCCGAGCGCCTGTCTCGGCGGCTGGACCTCGAGGGGTTCTCCGCCGGACCGGGCGTACTCGCTCGAGGTGAGCTCGCCGGGTCTGGAGCGGCCGCTCCGTGAGCCCCGGCACTTCCGGCGGAGCGTGGGGCAGAAGGTCAGGGTCAAGACGGCTGCGCCGACCGGCGGCCGCCGGGTACACGAGGGCGCGCTGGTCTCGGCCGACGCGGAGGCGATCGTGATCGCCTCCGACGGCGGAGAGCTGCGCGTCCCCTACGCGGACATCGCGTCCGCGAGCACCGTCTTCGAGTGGGGACGAGGGCTCAAGGAGCGAAGCGGGAGCCCTTCGCTTCCGACTTCGCCCCGCGAAGGCGGGAGCGGCTGAACGTGGCGAGGAGCGGGAGATGAACCAGGACATGATCGCGGCGCTCCGCGAGCTGGAGCGCGAGAAGGGCATTGCCTTCGAGACGATCCTCGCGGGCCTCCAGGAGGCGATGGCCTCCGCCTACAAGTCGTGGTGGAAGCAGCAGCACCCAGAGCTGGACGAGGAGACGTTCGGCGTTCGAGCACAGATCGACCCGGAGTCCGGGGACCTCCGCGTCTGGCTGCAGCAGCTCGAGGAGATCGAGCACGAAGACGAGGAGACCGGGGAGATCACGACCGAGCACAGGGTCCTGTCCGAGGACGAGGTCGAGGTCACGGACGAGTTCAAGGGGCGGATCGGCGCGCAGACGGCGAAGCAGGTCATCTTCCAGAAGCTCCGCGACGCCGAGCGCGAGATGACCTACGAGGAGTTCGCGGGACGCGAGGGCGACATCGTGACGGGCATCGTGCAGCAGTCCGAGCGCCGGTACACGTTGCTCGACCTCGGCAAGGTCGAGGCGCTCCTGCCCCAGGCCGAGCAGGTCCCCTCCGAGCCCTACCGCAACGGCGAGCGGCTGAAGGCGTACATCACGGAGGTCCGCAAGGGCACGAAGGGACCGCAGATCGTCGTGTCGCGGACCCACCCCGGCCTGCTGAAGAAGCTGTTCGAGCTGGAGGTCCCCGAGATCGAGGAGGGGATCGTCGAGATCAAGGCGGTCGCCCGCGAGCCCGGTCACCGCTCGAAGATCGCGGTGGCCTCGAACGAGCCCGCGGTGGATCCCGTCGGCGCCTGCGTCGGGCCGAAGGGCTCGCGCGTGCGGAACGTGGTCACCGAGCTCCGCGGCGAGAAGATCGACGTGGTGCCGTGGAGCGCGGACGCGGCGTCCTTCGTCGCGAACGCCCTCCAGCCCGCCAAGGTGAAGGAGGCGCGCGTGTACGCCGACACGCAGACGGCGCTCGTCATCGTGCCCGACTACCAGCTGTCGCTCGCGATCGGTAAGGAGGGGCAGAACGCGCGGCTCGCCGCTCGTCTGACGGGGTGGCGGATCGACATCAAGAGCGAGACGCAGTTCGCCGACGAGCAGCGCAAGCCCGCCCCCGTGGTCGTGGTCGAGCCGCCGACCGAGGTCGGAGATACATCGGAAGAGTCGGCGCCCGAGGAGACCACGCAGGAGCCGGCGGAGGCCTGAGCACATGGCGCGCGCGTCCGAGCCGGTGCGGACGTGCGTGGGGTGCCGGGGGAAGGGGCCGAAGGGTTCGCTGCTGCGGATCGCGCGCGCGCCCGCCGGCGGGGTCGGGGTCGACGTGAGCGGCCGCGCCCCCGGACGCGGCGCGTACGTCCATCGCGACCGGGCCTGCATGGAGGCCGCGCTCGCACGGGGCGCGCTCTGGCGAGCGCTCCGAACGGGGGCGGACGCAGACGCAGCCGCTAGGCTTAGGCGACAGATCGAGGGAGACGTGCCGGGTTGAGGGTTCACGAACTTGCGAAGGAGCTCGGCGTCTCGAGCAAGGAGCTGCTCGAGGCGCTGAAGGAGATGGGCGCCGACGGTCTGACGGCCTCGTCCTCCGTGCCGGATCAGGCGGTCCCGCGCCTCCGGGCCTCGGGGGGCAAGGCGGTCCCCGAGGCGAGGATGAAGGAGGCCGTCGAGGAGCCGCTCCCGAAGCCTCGGCCCCGAAAGAAGGTGGCCGCCGACGCCTCCGCGCCGGGCCCGGCGGGGGAGGCATCGACGGCATCGTCCGTGCCGCCCGACGTCGCGGTCGTCGATGAGCCGCCGCCGGCTCCCGCCACCCCGGCGACACCGGCGTCCACACCCGCGGTTGCCGTCTCGGCGGCGACGCCCGCCGAGGCGGGAAAGCCGGTGCTGAAGGTCGTGCACGGGGCGACGCCGCAGGACATCGCGGAGAAGACCCAACGCACCGTGGTCGACGTCGTGAAGGCGTTGATCGGGCTCGGGGAGATGGCCACCGCGTCGCAGTCGCTGTCGGACGAGGCGATCTCGCTCGTGGCCGCCGAGCTCGGGTTCCAACCGGAGATCGTCGGCGTCCAGGAGGACGAGGAGCCGGACGAGGAGCCGATCGACGAGGGTCGACTGGTTCAGCGGGCCCCGGTCGTGACGATCATGGGGCACGTCGACCACGGCAAGACGCTGCTCCTGGACGCGATCCGCAAGACCGACGTGGCCGGCCAGGAGTTCGGCGGGATCACGCAGCACATCGGCGCCTATCAGGTCCACGTCGACGGCCGCGAGGTCACGTTCATCGACACCCCGGGTCACGAGGCGTTCACGGCGATGCGCGCCCGCGGCGCGCAGGTGACCGACATCGCGGTGCTCGTGGTTGCGGCCGACGACGGCGTGAAGCCGCAGACGGTGGAGGCGCTCGACCACGCGAAGGCGGCCGGCGTACCGATCGTCGTCGCGGTGAACAAGATCGACAAGCCAGAGGCCGATCCGACCCGGGTTCGACAGCAGCTGGTCGAGCAGGGGGTCGTCCCCTCCGAGTGGGGCGGGACCAACGAGTTCGTCGACGTCTCGGCGAAGGCCCGGACCAACCTGGAGTCGCTTCTCGAGACGATCCTGCTGGTGGCGGACGTCGAGGAGCTGAAGGGCGATCCCGAGGGCAAGGCGCGAGGGACCGTCCTCGAGGCGCACCTGGACAAGGGCCGCGGGCCGGTCGCCAGCGTGCTCGTTCAGCGGGGGACCCTCGAGGTCGGTGACACGCTGGTCTCCGGAACCTCGTGGGCGAAGATCCGGGCGATGCTGGACGAGAACGGGTTGCCGGTGAAGCAGGCCGGACCCAGCAAGCCGATCCAGATCCTCGGCTGGTCCGCGACGCCGAACGCCGGCGACGACGTCCGCGAGGTCGAGGACGAGCGCGCGGCCCGCCACGTCGTCCAGGAGCGCGAGGCCAAGGTGCGCGCGGCCGAGCTCGTCACGACCCGCCCGCCGACGCTCCAGGACCTCATGGCGCAGGCCCGCCACGACGAGATCCCCGAGCTGAACCTGATCGTGAAGGCCGACGTGCAGGGTTCGATCGGGGCCCTCGTCGACGCGCTCGCCAAGCTTCCCCAGGAGGAGGTCCGCGTCAACGTCCTCCGCAGCGCGGCGGGCGCGATCACCGAGAGCGACATCAACCTCGCGCTCACCTCGGGCGCGATCGTCGTCGGATTCAACGTCCGACCCGACGTCCAGGCCCGAGAGCTCGCCGAGAAGGAGGGCGTCGACGTTCGGCTCTACCGCGTGATCTACGACGCGATCGACGACATCCGTAGCGCGCTGTCGGGGATGCTCTCGCCGGAGGAGACCGAGACCGAGCTGGGGACGGCCGAGGTGCGCGCGCTCTTCCGCGTGCCGCGGATCGGCGTGATCGCCGGCTGCTACGTCACGCGCGGGACGATCGCTCGAAACGCGCGAGCCCGCGTCGTCCGGGACGGGGTCGTGGCGTACGACAGCCGGATCTCGTCGCTTCGTCGTTTCAAGGACGACGTCCGCGAGGTGGCCGAGGGATACGAGTGCGGCATCGGGATCGAGAACTTCAACGACATCCACGAGGGCGACCTCATCGAGGCGTACGAGGTGCGCGAGGTCGCCCGCGAGCTCTGAGCCACCGGAGGCGACCGCGTTGCTCGTCGCGCTCGAACGGTTCGACCTCCGCATCCCCGCGTGCGGGTCGCTGAAGGAGAAGCGCCACGTGGTGAAGACGCTCACGAACGCCATACGGTCGAAGTTCAACGTCTCGGTGGCCGAGATCGACCACCACGATCTCTGGCAGCGGACGGCGCTCGCGGTCGCGGTGGCGTCCGGTGAGGGCTACCACGCGAAGCGCGTCCTGCACGAGGTGGAGAAGCTCGTCGAACGCTGGGCCGAGGTGGAGCTCATCGACGCGGAGCTCACCCTCCACTACCCGGAGGCGTGAACGGATGCCCGAGGGGAGTCGCCCGAGCCGCGTGTCCGAGGAGTTCCGGGAGATCCTCGCCGAGGAGATTCCGAAGCTGAAGGATCCTCGCGTGGGTTTCGTGACCGTGACGGACGTGAGGATGACCCCCGACCTGCGGATGGCCCGCGTCTCGTACACGGCCATGGGGGACGAGCCGGCTCGCCGAGCGACCGCGGCGGCGCTCCGTTCGGCGCGAGGGCACCTGCGAAGGGTGATCGGCCGCCAGGTTCGGATGAAGGTGCTGCCGGATCTCGAGTTCCGGGAAGACGAGACGAACCAGACCGTGGACCGGATCGAGGCGTTGCTCCGAACGCTTCACCAGAGGAGGGCTCAAGCAGCGAAGCGGTAGCCCCCGGAAGGGGCATCGCGGAGCGACGCCCCTTCCGCAACAAGAGGAGGACGTGTGAGGGACGAGCTCCAGCGCGCGGCGAAGTCGCTCGAGGAGGCGACCTCGATCGCGATCGCATGCCACGTGAACCCCGACGCCGACGCGCTCGGGTCGATGCTCGGGCTCTCGAACTTCCTGCGCGCCGGCGGCAAGGAGACGATCTGCTCCTTCCCCAACGAGCCGTTCGACCCGCCGCGGTGGGCCTCGATGCTGCCGGGCCACGAGGCGCTCGTCCCGCCTCGCGAGTTCCCGAAGGAGCCCGTAACGATGATCACGTGCGACGTCGCGTCGATGGACCGGTTGGGCATGCTGGCGCCCGCCGCCGTGCGTTCGAAGACGCTGATCTGGATCGACCACCACGTCAGCAACGAGGGGCTCGGAACGATCCCGCTGATCGACGCGAAGGCGACCTCGACCGCGGAGGTGGTGTGGCGACTCCTGAAGGAGATGGGCGGCGAGGTTCCGCTCGAGAGCGCCGTGTGCCTGTACGCGGGCCTCGTCACCGACACCGGCCGGTTCCAATACGAGGCGGTCACGCCGGACACGCTGCGGCTCGCCGCCGAGCTGCGCGAGTTCCCCTTCGACCACGCGCGATTGGTCCAGGCTCTCTACGAGGACAACGGCGTCGCGTACTTGAAGCTCCTGAGCGTCGCCCTCGATCGGGTCACGCTCGAGCCCGACGCCGATCTGGTCTGGAGCTACCTCACGCAGACGGACCTGGCGCAGGCCGACATCCACCCGAGCGAGACCGACGACCTGATCGACCTGGTCCGAACCGCTCGCGAGGCGGACGTGGCGGCCGTCGTCAAGCAGCAGCGCGACGGCCGGTTCAAGGTCAGCCTGCGCTCGAGGGGACGCCACGACGTGGCCGCGGTGGCGTCGGCATTCGGCGGAGGCGGCCATCGGCTCGCCGCCGGGTACACCTCGCGACACGGGGTGGCCGAGACCGTCCAACGCCTGAAGGCCGCGTTGCGGGGCGAGCCGGCCGAGACCCCCTGACGTGCGGCGGGAGCCTCCGGAAAGGCCGAGGTCGCCGGACGGGCTCCTGCTCGTCGACAAGCCGGGCGGGGTGACGTCGCACGACGTCGTCGACGCCGTGCGACGGGCGCTCGGCACGCGGAAGGTCGGCCACGCCGGCACGCTCGATCCCATGGCGACCGGGCTCCTGCTCATCGGGGTCGGCCGCGCGACGCGCCTGCTCCGGTTCTTCGGCGACCTGCCCAAGACGTACGAGGGGACGGCGCGGCTGGGCGTCGAGACCGACACGCTCGACGCCGACGGCTCGGTCGTCCGATCCACGGACGTCGAGGTCTCGCGCCGCGACCTCGATCGGGCCTTCGCCGCCCTCCTGGGCGAGTCGGAGCAGCGGCCGCCCGCGTACTCGGCGGCCAAGGTCGGCGGGCGCAAGCTCTACGAGGCCGCCCGCGCCGGAGTGACCCTCGAGGCCCCGGCCCGGCGGATCCGGGTCGACGCGTTCGAGGTCGTGGCGTTCGACGGGGCCCACGTCGAGTTCGTCGTCCGTTGCTCGGCCGGGACGTACGTGCGCGTGCTCCTCGCCGAGGTCGGGGGGGCCCTGGGGTGCGGCGCGCATCTGACCCGCTTGCGCCGCAGCGCGATCGGGCCCTATCGCGTCGAGGACGCGGTCGCGCCCACCGCCGTTTCCCGGCCGGCCCCGGTCGAGGCGGCGGTGGCGCACCTCGCGCGGATCGACCTTGCCCCGGACGAGGCCCGCGCGGCCTCCAACGGCAGCATCCTCGGTCCCGCCGGCCTCGACGGGCCCTACGGCGTATTCGGCCCGGACGGCCGGCTGATCGGCATCTACCGGGACGCGGGCGCGAAGGCCCGCCCGGAGGTCATACTCCCCAGGTGACCGAGTCGGTAGCTGTCTCGGAGGACCTCGCTTCGACGGCGCCGAAGCGCGCCTCGACCGCGAAGCGTCTCATCCAGGCCGCGATATCGCTCGTCATCGTCGTCGGGATCTTCGTCTATGCGATCCCGCGGTTCGCCGACTACTCGGCCGTCTGGGACACGATCAACGACCTCACGCCGCTCGAGCTCGGATCGCTCGTCCTGGCGATGGTCTTCAACCTGTTCACCTACTGGCTCGCGAACATGGCCGCGCTCCCCGGGCTCACCCTGGGGAAGGCCGCCGTCGTGACACAGACCACGACCTCGGTGGCGAACACCCTCCCCGCCGGCGGCGCGATCGCCGTCGGGCTCACGTACACGATCCTTCATTCCTGGGGGTTCGACGGGCAGGCCATCGCGCTCTACATCGGCGTGACCGGGATCTGGAACATCTTCCTGAAGCTCGGGCTCCCGATCCTGTCGCTCGCGCTCCTCGCGATCACCGGCCAGGCGAACCCGGCGTTGCTCGTGGCCGCGCTGATCGGCCTCGCCGTGCTGGCCGTCGCCGTCACGCTCTTCGCGCTCGCGCTGAGGAGGAAGGAGTTCGCGCGCCGGATCGGGGACCGGTTGGGTCGGATCGTCTCGTGGTTCCGGCGCCTGTTCCGCAAGCCGGCGATCACGACCTGGGGCGAACAGGCGGTCGGGTTCCGCTCGCGAACGATCGTGCTCGTCGCGGATCGATGGTTCCGCCTGACCTGGACCACGATCCTGTCTCAGCTCGCCCTGTGGTTCGTGCTCCTGCTCTCGCTCCGCAGCGTGGGGATCTCGGAACAGGAGGTGAGCGCCCTCCAGGTCCTGGCGGTCTTCTCGTTCGGGCGGCTGCTCACGGCGCTCCCGATCACCCCGGGTGGCGTCGGCTTCGTCGAGCTCGGCTACATCGGCGGCCTCGCCGCCGCGGGTGGGAGCAAGCCCGAGGTGGTGGCGGCCGTCCTGCTGTTCCGCGTGCTCACCTACGGCATCCAGATCCCGATCGGCGCGTTCACCTACATGATCTGGCGCGCTCGTTCCAGCTGGCGGGTGGAGCCGACCGGGGGCGCCGAGCCCGAGCCCGCGTCCACCGAGTCCTGACCCTCAGGCCCGCCCCGATTCCGCCGGCGGGCTGGGCTCGAGCGGCGGCGCCGGGCCCGCCTCGGCCGAAGCGGGGTTCCGGAGCAGGCGGTCGCGGATCTCCGTCGCGATCGCGGCGACGCCGAGCGCGACGCCCGCCCCGAGCAGCACGCCGGCCACCACGTCGGAGAGCCAGTGCGCGCGCAGGTACACGCGCGATGAGGCCATGACGAACGCGAACGCCGCCGCCGCCCACTCCCATCGTCGACGGGCCGGACCGGGATCCATCAGGACCAGCACGAGGGCGACGGCGGTCGAGGCACCCGCCACCGCATGGCCCGAGGGGAAGGAGTAGCCGATGGTGTCGACCAGCGCCCCGGGCGGCCGTCCGCGATGGTAATAGGCCTTCGCGAGGGAGAGGAGGAGCTCGGCGGCCGCCCACGTCCCGACCCAGACCAGGAGGGCCCGCCATCGGGTCCGGAACGCCAGCCACGCCGCGACCCCGATCCGCAGGGGGATCGTGACGAGCCCGCCGCCCACCACGCTGAGCGCGCGTGCGACCGCCGTCAGCGGGTCGTTGCGAATGTCGTCGACGGCTCGATACACCGACTCGTCCCACTCGCCGATGATCGGAACGGTGGTCTTGGGGGCGGCCCCGGGGGGGTGGCGGCCCACGCCGGCGAACACGAGCGCCATGGCGACGATCAGGCCGAGCGCGTACCACAGGGCCCTGCGGTGGTTCGCGAACACCCGGTCTCACTCACCCCCGGGGCACTCGGGCGCGCCGGCGCCGCAGAGGATCAGCCCGTGATCCGCCACGAGGTCGACGAGCTGCCGGCGAGGGCGGAAGCCGATCGCCTGGTCGGCCTCGAGCACCAGGGTGGACTCGGCGACGTCGAACCGGTACCGGACCGTCACGCAGCCGCCGGGGAACGTGTAGAAGCGGTCGGCGGAAAACGCCGGCTCGAGCGAGAGTGGCTCCTCGAACCGTCTCGTGCCGGCCTCGTCGATGCCCGGCGTGACCTCGACCGCATTCGAGACGTCGCAGGCGGGCACGAGCGATACCTCCACCGCCTGCAGGCCCGCGCGATCCGAGTCGAGCCAGAAGCGGAACGTCCCGTTGATCGTCTCGGACCCCGAGAACCGCCATCCCGTGAGCAGCACGTCGACGCAGGGCACCAGCGTGGCCGACGGGACGGCCTGCGCCGCGAGGACGAGGATCGCCTCGTCCGCGCCGCAGTCGGGCCGCAGGTCGGCCGCCTCGACGCACGCGGGCGCGATCATGGCGAGCGCGAGCACGACGCCGAACCCGGGCAGGGTGAGGCGCGCACGGCGCCTCACGCGAAGACCGCCCAGTTGTTGGCGATCAGCAGGAGGACGATCAGGGCCAGGAACGCCACCCACAACGTGAGTGCCACCCGTCGCCAGCTCCATCGCTGGATCGGGATGGGGTCGTGAGCCGGCGCGAGCGCACGGAACTCGGTCAGGAGGTCGCGGCCGTCGCGCTTCATCATCGTCCGCACCTGCGTGGGGCTCGCCACGCCCCGGGTCGCCGCGAACGCCTCCGCGATCTCCTCGGGCGTGAAATAGCGCAGCGCGATCCGGTACACGGTCTCGGCGTCGGACCGAAGGGCCAGCACGAGCATCATGTTCGCAAGGTCGACCGCCTGTCGCCACGGGGAGGGGCGGACCTGCACGAAGAACACGTCGATCAGTCGGAGCTTCCCGTCCTGGACCATCAGGTTCGCGGGCTTGACGTCGCGGTGCGCGAGCCCCGACTCCCACAGCCGCCGGATCAGCCGCATCCCCTGGTCGATCACGTCCTCGTCGACCTCTGCGTCTCCGAGCTCCACGGCGCCGTCGAAGAACTCCATCACGATCATGTACTCGCGTTCGGGCGTGATCTCGACGACGCCGTAGGGCTTCGGGGTGTTCAGGCCGTAGTCGGCCATCAACCGCAACGTGTAGTCCTCGTACTCGACGAACCGCCGGACCGTCTGGAACGGGGTCTCGTCCTCCAGCGCCCCGTACAGGATCTGGCGCCCGAGCTTGTACCAGCGGTCCGCGCGGACGTGGTTCTTCGCGTAGAGCTTGGCGAACGCGTAGCGCCGGAGATCACCCTCCTCACCCTCGAGCGTGAGCCGAAGCGGCGTCGAGCCGCCGGAGCCCTCGAGTCCGACCGGCTTCACCTCGACGACGGTGACCCCGAGCTGATCCTGAACCGCCTTCACGATCGCCTCGCCGCGGGCGCCCGTGACGTCGAGGTGGGCGGTCTTTCCCCGGCGGTACGAGACGGGAAACGCGTCGTTCGGCGCGAACCAGCGGAACGCGACGATCGGGACCGTGACGCCGATCAGGACGCCGAAGACGAGGTCGCCGAGGTGGTCGACCGCCAGGTACGTCCGCGCGATCCACACGATCGCGATGATCACGGCGGCCGTCCACTTCGCGACGTAGCGGGGACGCCCCGCAGGGGCGAGCGCGTACGCCATCCCGAACAGGGTCACCGCGAGCGCCGCGATCGGCCTCGACGGCATGGAGAACCCGTTCCAGTCGGTGAGGATCACGACGCCGAACGGCCTCGGCCGTCCCCCGGCCAGCGAGATCGCGTACGCCGCATACTCGACGACCAGCAGCGAGGCGACGAAGACGAGCAGGTGCCGCCAGCGCTTGAACAGGATCAGGGTGAGGATGGTGCCCCACCGCAGGAGACGGAGCGGCCACCGGCTGGGGGTTCCGTCGAGGAACTGCATGATCTGGGTCAGCGCGCCCGTCCGGTAGCGCGCGAGCCACCGCAGGAACGCCGAATCGAGCCGATCGGCGATCATCGCGCTCGACCCGATCATCACGACGCCCACCACGACCGCCGCGGCGAGCGCGACCAACGTCACCAGCAGCCGACCGGAGTGCCCGATCCCCCGGGGCAGCGGAGGGGGCTCTCCCGATGGGCGTCGGCGGAGTCGCCGCAGGCTGCGCTGTCCGATCGAGGTGGGGTCGGTGGCCTCCACGACCGCGACTCTATCCCGCGTCCGCCATCAGGCCCTGGGCCCTGAGCCATTCGCGCGCCACGGCCCGCGGAGATCGGCCCTCGATCGCGATCTCGGCGTTCAGGTCTCGCAGCTCGTCGGTCGTCAGCAACGCGGAGACCCCATCGATGATATCGGCGAGCTCGGGGCCGAACCGATCCAGGACGCCCGCGTGGACGACCGGCGTCACGTGGTCGGCGGGCTGGAGATGTCGATCGTCTTCGAGCAGCACGAAACCGTGCCGGACGATCTCCGGGCTCGTCGTGAAGAGCAACGCCACGTCGACCACGCCGCGGACCAGCGCGTCGCTCGTGAGGGGGCCGCTCTGGTCGAGCGGGACGAACGAGTCGAACGCGATGCCATAGGTGCCTTCGAGCCCGGGCTCGCACAGCCGGCGCTGTGGGCACTCGGGCGGTCCCCCGAGCACCAGGCCGGGTTCGTCTGCGAGGTCCGACAGCGTCCGGAGCCCCAGCCGGCCGGCCAGCTCGCTCGTGACGACGAACCCGTTCTCGTCTTGGGCCGGCGCCGACTCGAGCGCGGCGAGCCCGCGGCGTTGCAGCGCCGCACCGAGCTCCTCGCGGGTCTCGTCGATGGTCGAGGCCGACGAGTCCCCGACCAGGAATCGAAGCAAACTCCCCGCATACTCGGGGACGAGCTCGACCAGGCCCTTCTGGAGCGCGGGCTCGACCAGCTCGCGTGGTCCGAGGTTCAGCACACGTACGACGGGGATGCCGTGCGACTCGAGCGCTTGCGCGTACAGCTCGGCGAGCAGGACGCTCTCCGGGAAGTTGAAGGAACCGATCGTCACGGCATTGTCGTCGAGCACGTCGGCTGGGGTCGTCGAACCCCCGCTTTCGGAACACGCCGCCGCCAGCGTCGCGACGGCAACCACCAGGCAGAGGATGAGCCGCGACCGCACCCAAGGACAGTAGTCGAACGCGCCGGTCGCGGTCGATCCTCGCGCATGGTGGCGCTCGGTCGAGAGACCCGCGTTCGACGGCGATGACGGCGTCGTGGTTGAATCGCTGGTGACGGTGTCCGGTCCACACCCGGCTGGGACCTCGGGGGGTTCACGCGAAGGCGCCGCGGACCGCTCCGTTCGGCGGAGACGGGTCGATCTCGTCCTCCTTGTCGGCGGCCTTTTGGTTCTGATGGTCGGGATCGCAGCGGCACGACAACCGTTGTCGGGCCTCGAGGTCCGGGTGTTTCGATGGGCCAATGAGCTTCCGGACGCGCTTCGCCCCGCGGTGTGGCCGCTCATGCAGTACGGCACGTTCATCACGATCCCGTTGCTGACGGTGATCGCGCTCGGGCTCGGCCGATGGCGCCTGGCGCTCGCGATCGCGATGTCGGGTGTCGGGGTGTACCTCCTGGCGAAGGTCGTCAAGGGATGGGTCGAGCGGGGACGGCCCGGCGCCTTGCTGGATGGCGTGGAGATGCGAGAGGTCTTCGGCGAAGGAAGTCTCGGCTTTCCCTCGGGGCATGCCGCGGTCGCGGCCGCCCTGACCGTCGTCGCGTTCGCCTACCTGGGCCGAAGATGGATCGCGGTCGCGCTGACGCTCGCGGGGATCGTCGCCTTCGGTCGGATGTACGTCGGCGCCCATCTCCCGCTCGACCTCATCGGAGGGTTCGCGCTGGGCGTGGTGGCCGCCAGTGCCATCAATCTGGTCATGGGGGTCCCTGTCCGCGCGGGCCCGCCACCATCGATCCGCAACGCACGAACCGCGGGCTCGTCCCCCTGAACCCGGTCGTCGGAGCAAGGGACCGGTCGCTCCGTTCGGGGAACACCGAGGGGTTCGCTACGCTGGGGCGTGTGGAACGGATCTCCGGGCTCGAGTCCTTGCCGCGTGGGCCGGATCGAGCGGTGGTCACGGTGGGCTTCTTCGACGGCGTGCACCTCGGTCACCAGCTCGTGCTCGGGCGGACGGTCGCCGCCGGTCGAGAGCTCGGTCTGCCGACGGTCGCCGTGACCTTCGACCGGCATCCGCGCGAGGTCCTCACGCCCGGCGAGGAGCCGCGGTTGCTCACCACCGTCGAACGGAAGGCCCGGCTCATCGAGGAAGCCGGGATCGACGCGCTGGTCGTCCTCGAGTTCACGCAGGAGTTCTCGCGGTGGCCCGCGGAGCGCTTCATGTCCGAGGTCCTCGCGGACGGCCTGCACGCCCGCCACTGCGTCATGGGTGCGAACTTCACCTTCGGTCATCGGGCCCAGGGAAACGTCGACCTGCTCGTCGCCGATGGCGGCCGCCTCGGGTTCACGGCGGAGCGCGTGGAGCTGCGGGATCTCCACGGCCGCGCCGTCTCCTCGTCGTCGATCCGCGACGCGCTCGCCCGAGGCGATCTCGAGTGGCCGAGGCGCGCGCTCGGGCGGCGGTTCGTTCTGGACGGGACGGTGGTGAGCGGGGCCGGCCGAGGACACGGGCTCGGCTACCCGACCGCAAACCTTCGGACCTGGCCGCGGCTACTCTTGCCGGGGCAGGGGATCTACGCGGGTCGCGCCGAGGTGGACGAGGAGTTCCTCGTGGCGGCCATCGATGTCGGAACGAACCCTACGTTCGGCACCGAACGCCTCCACGTCGAGTCGTTTCTCCTGGACTTCGACGGCGAGCTGGTCGGCCGGGACATGGCCGTCGAGTTCTGGGCGTACCTGAGGCCGGAGGTCGAGTTCGAGACCCCGGATGAGCTCATCGCCGCGATGGACGACGACGTACGGCGAACCAGAAGGCTGGTCGACCCGACCCCGTGACCCATCCTCGCCACGCCCGCCGCTCGCGGCTCCCTCTCGGCCTCATCCTGGGGATCCTGGTGCTCGTGGGCGGTGGGGTCGTCTGGGCGGCAACTCGCGACGGGGGATCGGGGTCGTCACGGGGAGCGCCGGCGCCAGGTGCCGGGGGCTCTCCGACGTCGACCACGTCGGGGGGCACGGACGATGCCGTCGGAGCCTCCCCCGGCGCAGGCGCCGGTGCGACCACTCCCACCCCGAGCGCGGCGCCGAAGCAAGACCTCTTGATTCACGCGACCGGCGACGTGAGCCTGGACCCCACCTACATCCCGGCCTTCGTCTCCAACGGATACGACTGGGCCTGGACGGGCCTGGACGGTCTCTTCCGGCGCGATGACCTGACGATCATCAACCACGAGTGTCCCTCGACGGACATCGTCGCCCCGGTCCCGAAGGAGTTCAGCTTCCGCTGCGACCCAGCCGCGCTTCCGGTCGCGAGGCGCTACGGCGTCGACGTGGCGAACCTGGCGAACAATCACGGATTCGACCAGGGCCCCGAGGGCCTGCTCGACTCGCTGCGAAACCTCCGTGGGGCGGGGATCGTGCCGATCGGCGCCGGCGCGAACGCGCGGGCGGCCGACGCGCCCCGATACGTCGATGTGAAGGGGTGGCGGATCGGCATCGTCGGGGTCGACGAGGTGCTCGATCCGGACAACGAGGTGGCCATCGGGAACCGGCCCGGGACGGCGGTCGGTCACGACTTCCCCCGGGCGCTCCGGGCGATCCGCGAGGCCGCCGCGAACGCCGATCTGGTGCTCGTCGCGATCCACTGGGGCGTCGAGCTGGACACCGAGCCTCGGGAGTACCAGATCGAGGAGGCGCGCCGGATGATCGACGCCGGAGCGGACGCGATCTTCGGCCACCACGCCCACCGGCTCCAGCCGATGGACACGTACCACGGACGGCCGATCTTCTACGGGCTCGGGAACTTCGTCTGGCCGAACTTCTCCCTCGCGGGCGCGACGACCGCGGTCGCCGAGGTGACGGTGACGCCGGGCGGCCGGGTCACGGGGCGGCTCCTCCCGGCCTTCATCGCGGCGCCCGGCCACCCGGAGCTCCGGTGAGCGCCGGGGCGTCTGGTAGCCTTTTCCCTGCTCATGACACTCACGAAGACCCAGAAGTCCGAGATCATCACCGAGCACCGCCGCTCCGATGCCGACACCGGCTCCGCCGAGGTCCAGATCGCAGTGCTCAGCAAGCGGATCTCCGACCTCACCGACCATCTGAAGAGCCACAAGAAGGACCACGCGTCGCGGCGGGGCCTGTTGATGCTGGTCGGCCGGCGCCGGCGACTGCTCGAGTACCTCAGGCGCGAGGACATCGATCGCTATCGCGACCTGGTGGCCAAGCTCGGGCTGAGACGATAGGAAGACCGAGGCCGCCCGCGCGGGCGCCCTCGCGAGGAGGGATGCGAACGACGCACTGACCGACCCGGAGGAGGGACGGTCCCCGGTCGGTTCTCAGTCGCGAGCCCCCGAGCCAGCATCGGCGGTTCACCACTGACAACCGGCCGTTTCCCGCCTCCATCAGCTCGCGCGGCGCGTCCGCGCCGCGCAGACCTCTCGAAGGAGGATTTCGGCCGATGGCCACCACCATGTCCCGACAGTTCGGGAACCAGACTCTGACGTTCGAGACCGGCAAGCTCGCGAAGCAGGCCGGCGGCTCGTGCGTCGTCACCTACGGCGAGACGCAGGTCCTCGCCACGTGCACCACCTCGAAGCCCCGCGAGGGGATCGACTTCTTCCCGCTCACGATCGACGTCGAGGAGCGGATGTACGCCGCGGGGAAGATCCCCGGCGGGTTCTTCCGACGCGAGGGGCGGCCGTCGGAGACGGCCATCCTCACGGCGCGGCTCACCGACCGGCCGATGCGCCCGTCCTTCAAGGAGGGCTACCGCGACGAGGTGCAGGTCGTGATCACCGTGCTCTCGGCGGACATGGCCAACCCCTACGACATCCCCGGGATGAACGCCGCGAGCCTCGCCACGATGGTCAGCGGGATCCCGTTCGAGGGTCCGGTCGGCTCCGTCCGGCTCGGCCTGATCGGGGGCGAGTGGAGGATCAACCCGACGTTCCAGGAGGTCGAGGAGGCGACGTTCGACATCGTCGTGGCGGGCCGCCGCAACGACGCGGGCGAGATCGACATCCTGATGATCGAGGGCGAGGCTCCGGACAGCACGTGGGCGCTGCTCGGTGCGGCCGAGGGCGCGCTCGCACCGACGGAGGAGGTCGTGGCGCAGGGCCTGGAAGAGGCCAAGCGTGCGATCGCCGAGCTCATCGACTTCCAGCTGGAGCTCGTGGCCACGCTGGACGTGAAGCCAAAGCCCTTCGAGCCGCGGCCCCTCTACGGGCAGGACACGTGGACGATCGTGGAGTCGTACGCCAAGGAGCGGCTCGAGACCGCGATGGTCCCGGACCGGCTCGAGCGCGAGACCGCGCTCGACGAGATCAAGGAGGCGCTCAAGGGCCATCTCCTTCAGACGTGGGGCGAGGAGTCCTATCTGGCGCGCCAGGGCGAGGTCTCGCCGGCGTGGAAGGACCTCCAGAAGAAGGTCATGCGGGCGCGCGTGATCGAGCATGGGGTTCGCCTCGACGGGCGCGGGCCCAAGGACATCCGCGCGCTCTCGGCCGAGATCGGCCTCGTGCCACGCGCCCACGGCTCGAGCCTGTTCGAGCGCGGCGACACCCAGGTGCTGAACGTCACCACCCTCGGGATGCTGCGGATGACGCAGATGATCGACACGCTGGATCCGGAGGACACCAAGCGCTACATCCACCACTACAACTTCCCGCCGTTCTCCACGGGCGAGGTCGGACGGATCGGCTCTCCCCGCCGCCGCGAGATCGGCCACGGCGCGCTCGCGGAGCGTGCGCTCGTGCCGGTCGTCCCGTCGGAGGAGGAGTTCCCGTACGCGCTGCGTCTCGTCTCCGACGTGTTGAGCTCCAACGGCTCGACGTCGATGGCCAGCGTCTGCGCGTCGACGCTCTCCTTGATGGACGCCGGGGTGCCGATCAAGGCGCCCGTCGCGGGGATCGCGATGGGGATGATCGCCGAGAGCGGGACGTTCGTCACGCTGACCGACATCCTCGGCGCCGAGGACGCGCTCGGCGACATGGACTTCAAGGTCGCGGGCACGAAGGACTTCGTCACGGCGATCCAGCTCGACATGAAGGTCACGGGACTGCCCGGCGACGTGCTCGCCGGCGCGCTGCAGCAGGCCAAGGAGGCGCGACTCAAGATCCTGGACGTCATGCATCAGGCGATCCCGGTGCCGCGGACCGAGGTCAATCCCGAAGGCGCCGCGGATCCTCACCCTGAAGATCCCGGTCGACAAGATCGGCGAGGTGATCGGTCCCAAGGGCAAGAAGATCAACGAGATCGTGGCGATGACCGGGGCCGACATCGACATCCAGGACGACGGGACCGTGTTCGTCGGCGCCCGCGAGGGAGCGGGGGCCGACGAGGCCGCGCGCATCATCGACGAGATCGCGAACCCGCGTCCGATCAGCGTGGGCGAGCACTTCACCGGCACGGTCGTGAACACGACGACGTTCGGGGCGTTCGTGAACCTCGTGCCCGGGCGCGACGGCCTCATCCACATCTCGAAGCTCGGTCGCGGCAAGCGGCTCGCGAGCGTCGAGGAGGCCGTCAAGGTGGGCGACTCGATCGAGGTCGAGGTCCAGGACATCGACGATCGCGGCAAGATCTCGCTGAAGCCCGTCGGCGAAGAGTGGGCGATCCCCGAAGGCATGGAGCCCGAGGTGTCGCAGGACCGGCCGCGACGAGACCGCACGGATCGCGGCGATCGACGCGGACCGCGCGATCGCGAACGGCGGCCGCGCGATCGCGACCGCGGGCCCCGCGAGCCCGGCGCCTGAGGGTCCGCCGATGACGATCCGCCGAACCGAGTTCGGCTCCGGCCTGCGCGTCGTCACCGAGCGGATGCCCGGCGTCCGCTCGGTGGCGCTCGGCTTCTGGGTCCTCGCGGGCTCGCGCGACGAGCCGCCTCCGATCAGCGGCTCGAGCCACTTCCTCGAGCACCTGCTGTTCAAGGGGACGAAGACCCGGAGCGCGCGCGACATCGCGGAGGCCTTCGACGCCGTCGGCGGCGACGTGAACGCGTTCACGGCCAAGGAGTACACCTGCTTCTACGCCAGGGTGCGCGATCGCGACCTGCCGATGGCCGTCGAGCAGCTGTCGGACATGCTCCAGCGCTCCGTCCTTCGCGAGCCGGACTTCGAGTCCGAGCGACGGGTGATCCTCGAGGAGATCAACGTCCACGAGGACACCCCGGACGACCTGATCCACGACCTGTTCGTGGAGTCGCTGTGGCCGGATCATCCGCTCGGCCGGCCGATCCTCGGCACCAAACGGAGCATCAAGGCGGCCACGCGAGACCAGGTCCGGCGCTTCTACCGGCGGCGCTACGTGCCCGGCAATCTCGTGGTGGTCGCCGCCGGCAACCTGCATCACGAACAGCTCGTCGAGCTCCTGTCGCGGAGCATGCAGGCCGGGCCGGCCCGGTCCGACGGGCCGGCCGCCTGGAACCTGCGCAAGGTGGGCCGGGCGCCGGCGCCCTCGGGCCGGTCGGTCGTGCGTCGGCGCAAGACCGAGCAGGCGCACATCTGCATCGGAACGAGCGGGCTCTCCCGGACCGACCCGGACCGCTTCGCGTTCGGCGTGGTGAACAACGCGATCGGTGGGGGGATGTCGTCTCGTCTGTTCCAGGAGATCCGCGAGAAGCGCGGTCTCGCCTACAGCGTCTACTGCTACCACTCGATGTACGCCGAGGCCGGCGTGTTCTGCGCCTACGTCGGCACGACGCCGGGCCGGGCGAAGGAGGTGCTGTCGATCGTGCGTGGCGAGCTCGAGGACGTCGCCGACAAGGGGCTCGCCCCCGAGGAGTTCGAGCGCGCCAAGGGACACATGAAGGGCTCCCTCGTGCTCTCCCTCGAGGACCCCGGCGGACGGATGTCGCGCCTCGGCAAGTCGGAGATCAGCCACGGCGAGACCCTCACGGTGAGCCAGCTCCTCGCGCGGATCTCGGCGGTGACGCCCGAAGACGCGAGGCGCGCGTCCGAGCGGGTACTCTCGCAAGCCATGACGACGACCGTCCTCGGCCCGTTCGAACGGCGGGCGCTGGGGTGATCCGCGTCGGCGTCATCGGCGCCTGCGGCCGAATGGGCCTCATGGTCTGCCGCGCGGTCGCCGAGGCCGACGACCTGACCCTCGTGGCCGCGATCGATCGGTCGCGGATCGGCCAGAAGGTGGGCGCGCTCGTGGGCCATCCCGAGGTCGACGTGCCGGTCTCCGACGAGCTCGACCGCCTTCTCGAGGCGGAGGTCGAGGTTGCGATCGACTTCACGCATCCCGACGTGGTGATGGACAACGTCCGCTGGTGCGTGAACCACGCGATCCACCTGGTCGTGGGCACCACCGGGATCACCCAGGAGGACCTGGGGGAGATCGAGCGGGCGATCGGCGACGAGGGCGCGGAGTCCAACGTGATCGTCGCCTCGAACTTCGCGCTCGGCGCCGTCCTCATGCTCCGGTTCGCGTCGCAGGCGGTCCGGTTCTTCCCGGCCGTCGAGGTGATCGAGCTGCACCACGATCAGAAGGCCGACGCTCCCTCGGGGACGGCGATCGCGACCGTCGAGCGCCTCAAGGACGAGCGGGTCGAGCACTGGCGAGGGCCGATGCCCGAGAGCCTCCCGGGCGCCCGCGGCGGCGACGCCGACGGGATCCGCGTCCACTCCGTGCGGCTGCCCGGCCTCGTCGCGCACCAGGAGGTGATCTTCGGCGGACCGGGACAGACGCTCACGATCCGACACGACTCGACCGACCGCGGCTCGTTCATGCCCGGCGTGTTGATGGCGGCCCGAGCGGTGCTGACGCGCCGGGGTCTGACGGTGGGCCTCGAGCCGTTGCTGGATCTTCCGGCCCTTCCGTGAGCGACCGCGGAGACGCTGCGTGACGCGGCGCGTCGCCTGCGTCTTCGCGCATCCCGACGACGACACGTACGGCGCCTCCGGCTCCCTGGCGTTGCACGCCGGGCCGGAGCTCGAGGTCACGGTGATCATGACGACGAGCGGGGAAGCGGGGCTGATCGCCGACGCGAGCCTGGCCACCCGGCAGACCCTCGGCGGGGTTCGCGAGGAGGAGGACCGGGCGTCGTGGCGGGCGCTCGACCTCGATCCGGCGATCCACTTCCTGCGTCACCCGGACGGCGGCGTCGCCGACGTCTCCCGCGACCGGCTCGTCGCGCAGTACCTGGCGATCCTGCTGGAGGCTCGCCCCGACGTCGTGATCACGTTCGGCCCGGACGGGGTGACGGGGCACGTCGACCACGTCGCCGTGGGCGCCGCCGCGACCGCCGCCTTCGAGGCCGCCCGCTCCGCCGGATCCGAGGGCTTCCACCGGCTGCTTCACGTGGGCATCCCGCAGTCGTCGTTGAACCGATTCAACGAGCTCCTTCGCGGGCGTGGGATGGACCCCATCGACCCGACACAGGAGTTCCAGCCCCGGGGCGTCCCGGACGAGACGATCGGTGTGATCGTCGACTGCTCCCGCGTCTTCGAGCGCAAGCTCGAGGCGCTGCGGCGGCACCGGACGCAGGCCGAGCTCGAGGACGTGCCGTTCGAGATGTGGCAGGAGGTGCTTGCCCAGGAGGCGTTCGTCCTCGCCTTCCCCGAGCGAGCGCCGGGTGGCCCGGTCCTGCGTGACCCGTTCGAGGGGTTGCCCGGCCCGTAGGCTTGGGGCCGCGATGGACCTCGACATCCGCACGATCTCGGAGGACGAGTTCCCCGCCTACCTCCGCGCAAGCGAGGCGGCGTTCAGCGTCGTGCTCTCCGAGGAGGAGATCCAGCGCGAGCGCCGGCTCGCGGAGCTCGATCGGTGCTTCGCCGCATTCGACGGTCCCGACATCGTCGGCACCGCGGCCGCCTTCACGATGCCGATGACCGTTCCGGGCGGCGAGATCGACGTCGGGTACGTGACGTCCGTCGCCGTTCGCCCGACGCACCGCCGCCGCGGGATCAACACGGAGCTCATGCGCCGCCAGCTCGAGGACGCGCACCGGCGCGGTGAGATGGTGGAGGTGCTGTACGCGTCGGAGGGCGGCATCTACGGTCGCTACGGGTACGGGCTCGCGACGATCGGGGTCTCGATCGACGCCGACGCCTCCCGGTCAGGGTTCGTGCGCGGATATGCGCCCTCGGGCCCCATCCGGCTGGTGGAGGGCGAGGCGGCGCTCCGGGACCTCCTGCGCGTCCACGACGCCGTCCGGCCGACGCGTCCGGGGATGGTGCGCCTGAACGAGGGCCGCTTCGAATACGGGCTCCACGATCACGGCCCCGATCGCGACGTGCCGATGTTCTTCGCGCTGCACGGCCGCGATGGCGACGTCGACGGCTACGCGATCTACCGGGTGAAGCACGACTGGTCCGGAGGGGTCCCGAAGTCGGTGCTCACCGTCTGGGACCTGCAGGCGACGTCCGCGGGGGCGTACGCGGACCTGTGGAGGTTCGTCCTCGACGTGGACCTGGTCGAGCGCGTCCAGGCCGACGGCCGGCCGTCGGACGAGCCGCTCATGCACCTGGTCGCCGAGCCGAGGCGGCTCGTCGCGACGCTCCGCGACAACCTGTGGCTTCGGCTCGTGGACGTCGCCGCGGCCCTGCCCGCGCGGCGCTATGTCGCGGCCGGCCGACTGGTCATCGACGTTCGGGATGCGTTCTGCCCGTGGAACGAGGCGCGGTACGCCCTGGAGGCGGCCGCGGGGGAGTTCGGCGCCGTCGAGCGCGTCGAGGGGGAACCCGACCTCGTCTGCACCGTGAACGACGTCGGCGCCGCGTACCTCGGCGGCACATCGTTTCGACAGCTCCACCGAGCGGGGCGGGTGCAGGAGCGGGTGGCCGGGGCGCTCGCTCGGGCCGATGCCATGTTCGGATGGGATCCGGCCCCCTGGTGCCCGTACGTCTTCTGAGGGCGCCGATTCTCAGGAGAGCCCGAGCGCGATCAGCCACAGGCCGAGCGCCCCGAGCGCGAGCGCGAGGGCGTCGCCCAGGACCCTGAGGAACCGGTCGCTGACCCGATGGGCGCCGGCGCCGAGCAGGACCATCCCCGAGTCCATCAGCGACACCCCGGCGAGCAGGGCGACCACCGTGGCGAACGCGAGCCGGCGGCCCCCCTCGGCGGCGGCGTTGGCGACCACGGCCGTCCCCGTGGTCGCGAGGAACACGTAGACGCCGGGGTTCAGCAGCACCGCCAGCACGCCGCGAAGCGCGGGGTGAAGGCCAGGACGGGCATCGTGCGGTCGGCTCGAGGCGGCGGTTCTCGCGCATCGCGTCGACCGCGAGGAAGACGAGGAACCCGCCGCCGATCACCTGGACCACCCGAAGGAAGGTCTCGCCGGGCTCGAGCGAGGACAGCCCGGCCGCGAGCACCAACAGCATCGCCCCGAAGGTCGCGTTCGCGCCGGCCATCGCGCGTAGGCCGCGCCCGATGCCGCCCCGCGAGGCCTCGGAGAACAGCAACAGCTGGACCGGTCCGGGCGAGGCGCCGAGGGCGACGCCCAGGCCGAACGCCGCGGCCGGGCCGGCGGCGCCGACGTCGGCCACGTCTAGCGAGACCCCAGCCGGATCTCGGCGATCTCGACGGGCGCGCCGTCGCCCCCCTTCGTGAGGACGATCCCCTCGCACTCGCCGAGGGGCGCGACCTCCCGCGCGACGAGCCCGAGCACGCCGCGCTCGATCAGGGGGGTGTGCGAGACGGCGAGACCTCGCCCGTCCTCGGGCACGGCGTCGAGGAGGGCGGACAGGACGCCGGCCATCGCGAGCGGCGACCCGTCGTTGTCCTTCGCGGCGAGCCCGGGAACGACGGCGTGGGGCGGGAGCTGGGCGCCCACGCCGCGCAGCATCCAGGCGACGGTCTCGGCCGCCCGCTGCGCGGGGGAGACGAAGACGACGTCGTAGGTCGCGGAGAGCGCGCGGCCGACGTCCTCGGCTTGCGCGCGGCCGGCGACCGAGAGCCGATCGGCCGCGGGATCGCGCTGGGCGTGCCGACGAACCTCGAGCGTCCTCATCGGTCCGTTCCCTCCCGGTGCGTTCGTGTAGCATGCCGCGGCTCATGAAGACTACCGGCCGCTTCGCGGCGCTCGCCCTTGTCCTCGCGCTCGCGCTCGGCGCATGCACCGGCGACGGGGACGGAGGGGGCGCGACCGGCGGTACCGGCGGTACCGGCGGCGTGACCGGGGCGAGCGGGGGCGACGTCGGTCCCACGCCGGTCGTGAGCGGCGCGGCGGCCAGCGGGACCTACGAGTACGAGAACGCGGGGCTCCGGGTCGTCCTCGACATCGACGGCACCGCCGGCACGATGGAGGTCGACAACGGCACCGAGCGCGAGCTGCCGCCGCCCGACTTCTACATCCTCGATGCTCGGGACGGTCACGAGATCGATGGCGAGGTGACCGGTGCCGCTCCGGTTCCGACCGGACAGACGCAGACGTTCGACGTCTCGTTCTCGGGCATCGAGGTGCGCGAGATCGGGGCCATCGCCCTCCTGTTCGGGGCGGACAACTACGGCTTGTTCGTGCGGACGGCCTAGCCGCGGCCGGAGGGCACGCGGCTGGCGGGTTCGGTCTCGCCCGCGGCCATCCTCGCCAGGACGAACAACAGGTCCGAGAACCGGTTCACGTACCGCACGACGGGCTCGCTCACCGCCGCGCCTGCGTCGCGCAGCCGAACGACGCCGCGCTCGGCCCGGCGGGCGAGCGAACGGGACACGTCGAGCGCCGCCGACACCTGGTTCGCGCCCGGGACGACGAAGGCGTTTGGCAGGGGATGCGCCGCCACCAGCTCGTCGATCCGAACCTCGAGCGCGGAGACCATCTCGTCCGTCACCAACGAGACGCCGGGCTCGAGCTTTCCGCGTTCGTTCGGGTTCGCGGCCAGGTCGGCCGCGACGACGAAGAGCTGACGCTGGAGGTCGAGGACGTCTCGGGCGAGCGACGGCTCCGTCGAGAGCGCGCGGGCGAGTCCGAGCGCCGCGACGATCTCGTCGATGGACCCGACGGCCTCGGGGACGGGGTCGGCCTTCGACACCCGCCCGCCGAACAGGAGGCCGGTGGTGCCGTCGTCCCCCGTCTTCGTGTAGATCCTCGGCATCCCGCTAGGATAGCCGCAGGCGTTCTCGCCCCCTTCGGAGAGCACGTGCGGCTCGGCAGGCGCGAGGGGCTCCAGGAAGACGGGTGCCGCGGGCGGTTCAAGATCCACGCCGGGCACGAGTGGCCCGGGTGGTGCGTGAACCACGTTCGGCACCCATGGCGAGGCGGGCGACTTGTTGAACGTGTGACACAAGTGACCCTTGTGCGGGAAGTGAGGCGATGCTAGGCTCGTTGCTCGAACGTGGGGCCGAGCGGCCGCGGCAAGCCAGGTCGCCTGAGCGGGGCCCGGTCGCCCGGCCCGACGTCTCCCGGCGTGTCGCCTCCGCCACCCCCGCCAAGCAGCGCTCATGTCGCGATCCGGTAGAAGGGTAGGAGAGGAGGCAACATGGCCGGGAGGTTCGGGGCGGTCGTCACCGCCATGGTCACGCCCTTCCAACAGGATCACTCCCTGGACGTCGAGGCGGCTCGCGAGCTCGCCGTGTACCTGTTCGAGCACGGAACCGAGTCGCTGGTGGTCGCCGGCTCCACGGGGGAGTCCCCGACCCTGACGCACAAGGAGAAGCTCGAGCTCTTCCGAGCGACGATCGAGGTCGCCAAGGGCAAGGGCAAGGTGCTCTGCGGGACCGGCACCTACGACACCGCGGAGACGCTCGAGCTCTCGCGGGAGGCGGAGTCCCTCGGCGCCGACGGGTTGCTCCTGGTGACCCCGTACTACAACAAGCCGCCGCAGCGCGGCCTGCTCGAGCACTTTCGCCGGGTCGCGAACGCCGTCGAGCTCCCCATCGTCGCGTACAACATCCCCGGACGAACCGGGATCCGGCTCGAGCACGAGACCCTGCTCCGGATGGCCGAGATCCCGAACATCGTCGGCGTGAAGGACTCGACGGGCGACTTCCAGTCGATCTCCCGGTTGATCAGCGAGGCGCCGCCCGACTTCGAGGTCTACTCGGGCGACGACTGGGCGACGTTCGGCTACCTCTGCCTGGGCGCGGTCGGGATCGTGTCCGTCGCCTCGCATCTGGTCGGGGATCGGATCCGACAGCTGTGCGACCTCGTGTTCTCCGGCGACATCCCGGCGGCGAGGAAGATCCACGAGGAGCTCACGCCGTTGTTCAACGCGCTGTTCATCACGAGCAACCCGATCCCGGTGAAGACCGCGCTCGAGCTGGTCGGGCGCCCGGTCGGTCCGCCGCGCCTTCCGCTGGTGCCGGCGACGAGCGAGGAACGAGAGCGGATCCGCAGGGCGTTGGTGGATGCCGGCCTCGTCTGATCCCGGACTGCCCGCACCGCCGCCCGGGCCGGGCGAGCGCGGGGACGCGCCGGCGCGCGTCGTGTTCCTGGGCGGCGTGGGCGAGGTCGGGCGGAACATGGCCTGCGTGGAGCTCGACGGACGGATCCTGATCCTGGACGTCGGGTTGTCGTTCCCGCACGCGGAGATGCCCGGGATCGATCTCGTGCTCCCGGACTTCGAGTACGTCCGCGAGCGGATGGACGACGTCGAGGCGGTGGTCCTCACGCACGGACACGAGGACCACATCGGAGCCCTGCCGTATCTGCTCCGCGAGGTCGAGGGCTCGCTCCCGGTGTTCGGGACGGCGTTCACGCTCGCGCTGCTCGAGGGCAAGCTCGAGGAGCACCAGGTGCGCGACCGGGCGGACCTCCGCCGGGTCACGCCCGGCGAGGCCGCGAGCATCGGGCCCTTCTCGATGCGGTTCCTCCGCGTCACGCACTCGATCCCCGACGGCATGGCGGTCGTGATCGACACGGCGTTCGGCGCGATCCTGCACACGGGCGACTTCAAGATCGACCAGACGCCGCTGGACGGGCGTCCCACCGATCTCCATGCGCTCGCCGAGGAGGCCGGCCACGGCGTGCACCTGCTGCTCTCGGACTCGACGAACGCCGAGGAGGCCGGGTACACGGCCAGCGAGCGCAGCGTCGGTCCGGTGCTCCAGGACATCATCGCGAGGGCCCCGCAGCTCGTGGTCGTCGCCTGTTTCAGCAGCCACATCCATCGGATCCAGCAGGTCGTGAACGCCGCCCGAGCCGACGAGCGCGTGGTGGCGTTCCTCGGCCGGTCGATGCACCAGAGCGTCGCGGCCGCGCGAGCGCTCGGCATCCTCCATGCGCCGGAAGACGACGTCATCCCGATCGAGGAGGTCGAGCACCGCGATCCTTCCCGCGTCGTCGTGATCTGCACCGGCTCCCAGGGCGAGCCGCTGTCCGCCCTCAGCCTGATGGCGGCGCGCGAGCACAAGTGGGTCAAGCTCCGCGAGGGCGACACGGTGGTGCTCTCGAGCAGCCTGATCCCCGGCAACGAACCCGCGATCCACCGGGTCATCGACGGGCTGTACCGAACCGGCGCCGACGTCTTCCACCTCCCCGCCTACCCGGTGCACGCGAGCGGACACGCCGCCGCCGAGGAGCTGCGGCTGATGCTCTCGCTCGTCCGGCCCCGGTGGTTCATCCCGATCCACGGCGAGCGACGGCACCTCGCGCACCACGCGAAGATCGCCACCGAGGTCGGCATCCCCGCCGACCACGTCCTGATCTGCGAGGACGGGGACATCGTCGAGGTCGGGCAGAAGGTCCAGATCGTCGGGCGGGCCACGGCGGGGATGACGTTCGTCGACGGTCTGGGGATCGGCGACGTCGGCGACGTCGTGCTGCGCGACCGCCGCAAGCTCTCCTCCGACGGGGTGGTGGTCGTGGTGATCGCGATCGACGCGCACCACGGACAGCTCGTGGCCGGGCCGGACATCGTGAACCGCGGGTTCGTGTTCGACGGGACCTCCGGCGACATCCTTGAAGCCGCGCGCGAACGCGTCATGCTCTCCCTGCGAGAGTCCGCGCAGGCCGAGGTGGTCGATCGCGGGGTCCTCGAGCAGAACGTCCGGCGCACGCTGAGCAAGTACTTCTACGAGGTCACCCAGCGCAAGCCGGTCATCCTCCCCGTGATCGTGGAGGTGTAGTTGGCGACGAAGACGAAGGGCCGCGCCCGTGGCAAACGCGCGACCCGTGCCCGCACGTCGGTCCGTCAGCACCTCGCTCCCTGGGCGCGCGACGCCCTCGGGATCGGGCTCGTGGTGCTCGGGCTGCTCGCGATCCTCGCCCTGTGGTTCTCCTCGGCGGGCCCGGTCGGGCGCGGCCTCGACTGGGCGCTCCACGGCTCGATCGGGATGGCCGCAGTCGTCTTCCCCGTCGTCGCCGTGTACTGGGGCGTCCTGCTCCTGCGCGGCACCGCCGAGGACGACCGCGTGCGGATGTTCATCGGCTTCGCCGTGGCGTGTCTCGGCATCCTTGCGCTCCTCTCGCTCTGGCGAGGGAACCCGCGTCCGCTCGGCGGGTTCGATCGCGTCGCCGACGCCGCGGGCGTGGTGGGCGCGCTCGCCGCCTGGCCCCTCGCCAAGCTCGTCTCGAAGATCGGCGTCGCGATCGTGTGGACGGGCGCCGTGGTGCTCGGCCTGCTCGTGTTCACCGGCACGCCGCTGTCCTCCGCGATCGGAAGGCTCACCGACCTGTTCGCCTTCGATGCCGAGACGGACGAGGAGTTCGAGGACTCGGAGGCCGACGAGGAGGAGGACGAAGAGGAAGACGAGGAGGAGCCGGCCGGTTCGTGGCGCCGCTCGCGCGTGATCCACACGGGCGAGGACGACGGGCTCGTCGAGCTGCTCGACGAGGATCCACTCGACGACGAGGAGCCCGAGACCGAGCTCGAGCCGATCGACGTGCCCGAGCTCGCACGGGCCAGGCCGACCGGCGGGCGCTACCTGCCGCCACCGCTCGAGCTGCTCCGCACCTCGCCGCCCTCCGCCGGGAGCGAGCGGGACGAGGAGCACACGATGGAGGCGCTCGAGCGCACCTTTCATACCTTCGGCGTCCCCGCGCATGTCGTGGCCGCACACCGAGGGCCGACGGTCACGCTGTTCGAGGTCGAGGTCGAGGCCGGGACCAAGGTGAACAAGGTCCTCGCGCTCGGCGACGACATCGCCTACGCGCTCGCGACCCCCGACGTTCGGATCATCGCGCCGATCCCGGGCAAGTCGGCGATCGGGGTCGAGGTGCCGAACAAGGTCCGGGACTTCGTCATGCTCGGCGACATCCTCCGCTCGCGCGTCGCGAGCGAGGATCGCCATCCGCTGTCGGTGGCCCTCGGCAAGGACGTCCACGGCCGGGCGCAGCTCGTGAACCTCACCCAGATGCCGCACCTGCTCATCGCGGGTGCGACCGGTGCCGGGAAGTCGAGCCTCATCAACTGCTTCATCACGTCCGTGTTGATGCGGACGTCACCCGAGGACGTCAAGCTCGTGCTCGTCGACCCCAAGCGGGTCGAGCTCATGCACTTCGCGGACCTGCCGCACCTCCTGGTGCCGGTCATCGTCCATCCCAAGCGCGCGGCCGAGGCGCTCGCCTGGGTCGTCCGCGAGATGGAACAGCGGTACGAGCTCCTGGCGATGGTGGGGGTTCGCGACGTCGACGGCTATCGCGCCGGCATGGCCGAGGGCACGCTGCGGATCCCGCCGGGACAGGAGGACCGGGTCGTCGACTTCCCGTACCTCGTCGTCGTCATCGACGAGCTGGCCGACCTCATGATGGTGGCGCCGCGCGACGTCGAGGACGCGATCTGCCGGATCGCTCAGATGGCGCGGGCCGTCGGGATCCATCTCGTCGTGGCGACGCAGCGCCCGAGCGTCGACGTGGTCACGGGCCTGATCAAGGCGAACATCCCGAGCCGGATCGCGCTCATGACCTCCAGTCAGGCCGACAGCCGGGTGATCCTCGACATGAACGGCGCCGAGAAGCTCGTGGGGCACGGCGACCTGCTGTTCGCGCCGTCCTCGGCGTCCAAGCCGGTGCGACTCCAGGCGGCCTGGGTCACCGAGAAGGAGATCGCGCAGGTCTCCGAGTGGATCCGCGCCCAGCGACCCGCCGAGTACGCGATCAGCGTGGAGGGGCTCGGCAGGCCTCCCACCGACGACGGTGGGGAGGCGGGGCTGGGCGACGACGACGAGCTGCTCGGGCAGGCGGCCGATCTCGTCGTCCGGTCGCAGCTCGGGTCGACGAGCATGTTGCAGCGCAAGCTGAAGGTCGGATTCTCGAGGGCCGGGCGGCTCATGGACCTGTTGGAGGACCGAGGGATCGTCGGGCCGTCGCAGGGCTCGAAGGCCCGCGACGTCCTGATCACCCCCGAGGAGTGGGAGGAGTCCCGCTCGGCGCGATCCGCCTAGGGCGGGCCCGCGAGCAGGCCGAGGTCGACGCCGGACAGGAGGAGGACGAACGCCACCGCCCCGGCCAGCAGCAGCAGGCCGATCGCCGCGTTGAAGGCCGCCCGCGACGTCACCCTCAGATCCCCGGGAACTCGACGTTCGCGAAGAACCAGACCGAGCTGGTGAGCCACAGGACCGTCAGCGCCGTGAACACGGCCCCGCCGAGCACCACGAGCGCCCAGGACGGCATCCTGCGCGTCCGCACGACCAGGACCTTGGCCGTGAGCGCGCCGAAGAAGAAGCACCCGGCGAGCCCGTGGACGAGCACCCGCGCGCCCTCGTCGGCGTGGAAGCCGAGCGACCACAGGCAGTGATACGCGACCACGATCGTGAGGAAGAACGCCAGCGTCCCGGAGGCCCGATGGGCCCGCGGGAGCCACCGAGGGCCGCGACCGGGTCCCAGCCGTCCGAACATCTTCGCCCCCGAGCCGGCCTGGAACAGGGCCAGGAGGAAGGCCGCCGATGCGAACCACACCTTGAGGCTGATCGAGGAGGAGAAGAACAGGTCGACGAGGGCCTGGCCGGTCGGGTCGTGGAGGTTCCCATACACGCCCAGCGCGAGCGAGACCGCCGCCCCGACGAGGAGGTACAGGACGAACCGACGCGTGTTCGTCGACCTTCGGCCGGCGACCGTTGCCGCCATCGGACCTCTCCGCTCTCGCGACCACGGGATGCTATCCCGGTCGCGGCAGGACGTGGGAGGACCGGCGCGGGTTCAGGCGGCGTCGGCGCGGGCGGTCAGCGCCCGACGCCGCGTCAGAGCGTGGAGAGGAGCTCGTTCAACAGCGTGAGGGTCTCGGCCTCGAGCTCGTTCTCGGCCGCGTAGGTTCCGCGCCACACCTCTTGGCGCCAGTAGCGAAAGATGGACGCCGCCGTCCACCCACGGTGGATCGCCGATCGATAGCCGCGCACGAACTCGCTTCCCTCCCAGAGCGCCCAGGGGTGAACCAGGAAGCCGCCGCGCAGGCCGCTCACCGAGATCCACAGCGCGCCGACGGGCCCCCAGACCCCGTCGTCCTGCTTCCCGTGCACGAGGAGGTACCGAACGCGCCCCTCGGCCGCCAGCTCGAACGAGCTGGGGAGCCGGACGACCGAGAACGGCGATCGCCACCCGAGCTGCGTTCCATCCGTAATCATGAGCGCCGCTCTCCCCCTGAGGCGGAGTCCATTCGGACAGGACCATATCCCCGGCTCATCACCGAATCATCGGCCGTCGGACCTAGGACCTTGAGCGGCGAGGCTTCGGTCAAGCCGAACTCGGCGAGATGGGTATTTCCAGCGCTGCGCCGGTGGCCTCGCGGAGCCGTTCCTGAGGAGGACCGTGGACGAACGCCTCTCGACGCTGGCTCCCTCTCGACCCCCGATCTCGCCAGCCCCGGCGGGGTCGGAGCTCGACGATGACGCGGCGGGGATCGAGGACCGACTGCTCCGGTCCCAGCTCGAGGACCGCGTACGGGAGCTCGACGCGAGCCTCGCGGCGATGCGCCGGTTGCACGAGGACCGGCGGCGTCTCATCGGTCAGCTCGTCTCGGCGCAGGAGGAGGAGCGCGCGCGCCTGGCCAGGGACCTGCACGACGATCCCCTGCACGTCATGACCGCCGTCTCGATGCGGTTGGAGATCCTGCGCCGGCGCATCACGAGCGACGAGTTGCCGGGCTTCGAGCAGCTCCAGCGCACGGTGACGGACGCCGTCACGCGTCTGCGCCGCATGATGTTCGAGCTGCGCCCGCTGGCGCTCGACGGCGGGCTGGCGTCCGCGCTGAACCACTATCTCTTCGAGCACGACCTGATCGACGACGGCTTCGTTCGCGACCTGTTCGAGACGGAGCCCACGTCGCAGACTCGCGCGATCTTGTACCGGATCGGCCAGGAGGCCCTCACGAATATCCGCAGACACGCCGAGGGATGCCACTTCGAGGTCGTCCTGTCCGAGCGCGACGGCGGGTACATGCTCGAGGTGCGCGACGCGGGCCCCGGCTTCGACCCGACGGCAGCGGAGGTCGAGTCGAACCACATGGGCCTGGCGTCCATGCGCGAGCGAGCCGAGCTGGTCGGCGGATGGACCGTGATCCACAGCGCGCCGGGCGCCGGGACCCACCTACGCGCCTGGGTCCCCCGGGGCGAGTCCGTCCAGCCCGCCCCCTGAGGCGGCGCGCCCAGAGGCACGAATGGGGAGCGTGGCGGCGCGGGTTGGCTAGGATTGGGCGCGATGCAGAGGGGGATGACGGTCAGTGTCGGCGACGCGCTCCGAAAGGTGCGCGAGACGCGCGGTCTGTCGATCGACGAGGCGGCGCGAGACACCCGGATCCGTCGGGAGTTCCTGGAGGCCCTCGAAGAGGACGACTTCGGGCGGTTGCTGAGCGACGTGCACGTGCGCGGGTGCCTGCGCACCTACGCCTCGTACCTGCGGTTGTCCCCGGACAAGGTCGTTGCCGCCTACGCGGCCTCGTTGCCCGAGAGCGAGGAGCCGGCCGTGGCCTCGAGCCCGTTGGGGCCCGAACCGGTGCTCGGCGGTCGGCGCCGGCGCGACGACCACCGCCTTCTCGTGATGATCGCCGCGACGGTGCTGGTGCTCGCCGGCGCGTTCGGTGTGCTCTCGGCCCGGCAGCCGGCGCCCGCGCCGGCCGACGTGCTGTCGGAGTCGCCGGTGGTCCCCGTCACCTCCGGTCGCGGTATCACGGTGGCGTTGCTCGCTCGACGACCGGTCGACGTCGTGATCATCGCGGACGGGGGCGAGCCGGAGACCTTCAGCCTCGAGGACGGAGAGGGGCGCTCGTTCCACGCGGACGGCTCGATCACCGTGCGGCTGTCCGAGGGTGGAACGGTCAGTCTCACGGTGAGCGGCGGCGACGCGGGCGTTCCCGGCACCCTCGGACAGCCGTGGCAGAAGACCTACCAGTACGGTTCGGCGACGCCCACGCCGGGATGATCGGGACCCGGCCGTGAGGGCCGAGGTCATCGGCGTCGGCACCGAGATCCTCCTCGGCCAGATCGCGAACACGAACGCGAGATGGATCTCCGAGCGCCTGGCGGAGATCGGCATCGACGTCCTCCATCACCAGGCCGTGGGAGACAACCACGAACGGATCGTCGCCTCGATCGCGCTGGCGGCTTCCCGCGCCGACGTGGTGATCGTGACGGGCGGCCTGGGACCGACGCAGGACGACCTCACGCGGCCCGCGCTCGCGGAGGCGGCGGGAGCGACGCTCGTCCGCCATCCCGAGATCGAGGACGAGCTCCGCGAGCGATTCCGCGTCCGGGGTCGCGAGATGCCCGAGTCGAACCTGTCCCAGGCCGACGTCCCCGACCCGGGGAGGTCCATCCGTCCGGAGCGCGGCACGGCTCCCGGCCTGGTCGTCTCGATCGGCCGAACGACGGTCTACGCCGTCCCGGGCGTCCCCTCCGAGATGCGGGAGATGCTCGACGGAACGGTGTTGCCCGAGCTCGCCTCGCTCGCCGGCCCCGTGTCGCTCGTCTCTCGGACGCTGCGCTGCTATGGGCTGGCAGAGTCGCGGATCTCCGAGCTCCTCGACGATTGCTATCACGGGTCGGAGAACCCGACGATCGCGTACCTCGCCGGCGGGGGAGAGGTCCAGGTCCGGCTGACCGCCAAGGCCGACGCGGCGGCCGCCGAGACGATGCTCGACGAGCTCGAGCGGGCGGTGCGCGCTCGTCTCGACGACCACGTGTACGGGACGGGGGACGAATCCATGGAGGTGGTCGTCGGTCGGCTGCTCTCCGACCGAGGGCTGACCATCGCCTGCGCCGAGTCGCTCACCGGGGGCGGGGTCGGCGAGCGGATCAGCGCGGTCCCGGGCGCCTCCGCCTACTTCCTCGGCTCCGCCGTGACGTACTCGGCCGAGGCCAAGCGCTCGGTGCTCGGGGTCTCGGCCTCGACGATCGAGGATCCGGGACCCGTGAGCCGGGCGTGCGCCGCCGAGATGGCCTCGGGGGCACGCAGGGTGTTCGGGGCGGACGTGGGCGTCGCGCTCACCGGCGCGGCGGGCCCCCAGCCCCACGGCGGGGCCGAACCCGGGCAGGTCTGGATCGCGATCGAGACCGACGGCGTTCGCGCACCAGCACGGGTTCCGCTGGCCCTACGACCGGGACCTCGTCCGGCGATTCTCCGAGCTCGCGGCGCTCGATCTCGTCCGGCGCCACCTGCTCGGCCTCCCGCTTCCGGACTGATGGCTCGCGATCGCGCCTCGCGACCCGAGGCCAAGCCGCTCCGGCTGTTCGTTGCGATCGAGGTCCCCGAGGACGTTCGGCAGCTCGTCGAGCGCGCCGTGGCCCCGATCCGCGAGCGCTTCCCGAGGGCTCGGTGGGTACCCCCGGGCAACCAGCACGTCACGGCGAAGTTCCTGGGGACGGTCTGGCCCCGACTGGTCGAGCCCGTGACCCGTGCGGTGGGAGAGGTGGCGGCGGCGCACCCGCGGTTCGAGACGCGCGCGAGCCGGCTCGGGGCGTTCCCGTCGGCGAGCCGGGCGCGGGTGCTGTGGGTCTCGCTGGAAGACGATGGCGGCCGGCTCGCCGCCATCGCCGGGGGGCTGGACGATGCGCTCGCGAGGGACTTCCCCCCCGAGAAGCGGGCGTTCACCCCGCATCTGACCGCGGCACGGTTCGATCCGCCGGTGGTCCTCGAGGGGCTCGATGACGCGCCCCTTCGCGGCGAGCCGTTCCTCGTCGACCGGCTCATCCTGTTCCGGAGCCACCTCCGCCGCCCGGCGCCGGTCTACGAACCGCTCGCGACCTTCCCGCTCGGCGCCGGGTGGTTGACCTCGAACACGTGTTCGAGTAGCGTCCGGGTTGCGGTCCGGAGCTTTCAGGTCTCTAATCTCAGGTCTGTAATCTCAGGTCTGTAATCACATGGAGGTAGTTCGTGTCGGACCCTCGGAGTACCGTTCGCCCTTCGCTCGGGGAGGGACTCACCCGCGCCGTCGCGCGGAGGTCGAGGGACGAGAAGGAGGCTTCGCGGATGGATCGGGACAAGATGCTCGACGTCACGCTCGCGCAGATCGAGAAGCAGTTCGGCAAGGGCGCGGTGATGAAGCTCGGCGAACACCCGATGGGCGCCGGCATCTCGGTCGTCCCGTCGGGGTCGCTGGCGCTCGATATCGCGCTCGGCGTCGGCGGGATCCCGCGCGGCCGGGTGGTCGAGGTCTTCGGGCCGGAGGGATCGGGAAAGACGACGGTCTGTCTGCACATCATCGCCGAGGCGCAGCGGCACGGCGGCATCGCCGCGTTCGTCGACGCCGAGCACGCGCTGGACCCGACGTATGCGCAACGGCTCGGCGTGAACATCGACGAGCTGCTGGTCTCGCAGCCGGACTCGGGGGAGCAGGCGCTCGAGATCTGCGACATGCTCGTGCGCTCGGGAGCGCTCGACGTGGTGGTCATCGACTCGGTCGCGGCCCTCGTACCGCGCGCCGAGATCGAGGGCGAGATGGGCGATACGCACGTCGGCCTCCAGGCCCGGCTGATGTCGCAGGCGATGCGCAAGCTGTCCGGCACCCTCTCGCGCTTCGAGACCACCGCGATCTTCATCAACCAGCTCCGCGAGAAGATCGGCGTGATGTTCGGCAATCCGGAGACGACGCCCGGCGGCCGGGCGTTGAAGTTCTACTCGTCGATCCGCCTGGACGTTCGAAAGATCGAGAACCTGAAGGACGGCACCGAGGTCGTGGGCTCGCGCACGAGGGTCAAGGTCGTGAAGAACAAGGTGGCGCCGCCCTTCCGCCAGTGCGAGTTCGACATCATGTACGGCACCGGCATCTCCAAGGAGGGAAGCCTCATCGACATCGGTGTCGACCTCGAGATCGTGAAGAAGAGCGGGGCCTGGTTCACCTACGAGGGTGATCAGCTCGGGCAGGGTCGCGAGAACGCGCGCCAGTTCCTCGTGGAGCACGTCGACATCGCGGAGGAGATCGACCGCAAGGTGCGGGAGGCGGTCGGGCTGACGGCGTTCGGCGCCGAGGGCGACGAGACGCCGATCCAGGTCGTGCCCGACCTCGAGGACGAGCCGGCGCCCAAGCCCTCGAAGGCCAAGGAGCCCGAGACGACCGGCGTCTCGGCCGGATAGGGGAAGGTCCGGCCGGACCCGGTCGCTCTCGACATGGCCGTCAAGCGCCCACTCGACTGCCACGAGCGGGCGCTGCGCCTGCTCTCGGTCAGGGCGAGGTCCCGTCGCGAGCTCGAGACGCGACTCCTGCGGGCCGGGTTCCAGGCCGACGAGGTGCGGGAGGAGATGGCCAGACTCGAGGCGGTCGGGTTGGTCGACGACGAGGGGTTCGCCCGCGAGGTCGTGGAGCACGAGCTGACCAACCGTCGCTCCGGGCGGCGGGCGATCGTGAGCCGGCTGATGGCCAAGGGCGTGCCTCGAGATGCGATCGACCAGGCCCTCGAAGAGGCCGGCGGCGACTCCGACGAGGCGCGGGCGCTCGAGCTGGCGAAGGCGCGATCGTCTCGCCTGGCCACCCTGTCGCCCGAGCAGGCCTTCGCGCGGCTGGTGGGGTTCCTGGCCCGCCGCGGATACGACCCGCAGGTGGCGCGGACGGCGGCGCGGACGGCGCTCGAGACGCCCCCCCGCGACTGAACCCCCAGCCGCTCGGTGAGTCCCCAAGGGGCTGGGGCCTTGCCTCCGGCCACCGGACGCCGTACCCTCGCCGCAGAAGGTTCATCGGATCCTCAACCGTTCGACACGTGCCTGAATCGATCGTCTTGAAGAACCAGTCGCCGCAGGGAGCAGATCGGATCTGGGGCCGCGAGGGCCCGCTGGGCCACCGCACACCCTAGGTCGCCTCTTTCGGACGCACGGCCGAACAGGGCCCGATGGGCCTTGATTCGGCCTTTTCCTTTGGAGGCGAAGCGATGGAAGCGGTGGTGGTGGGCATCGTGGCCCTCGCCCTGGGTGTCGCGGTCGGCTTCTGGGTGCGGAAGGCGGTCGCACAGTCACAGGCCCAGAGCGCGGAGGCGCGGGCGCAGAAGGTGATCCTGGAAGCCGAGCGTGAGGCGGAACGCCTCACCCGCGAGGCCCTCGTCGAGGCCAAGGACGAGATCGGCGCCCTTCGTCGGGAGGCCGAGCAGGACCTTCGGTCCCGGCGCGAGGAGGTCAAGCGCCAAGAGGAGCGGTTCACGCAGAAGGAGAAGGCGATCGATCGCAAGCTCGACGAGGTCGACAAGCGATCCGACGAGCTCGACGATCGCGACGGCAAGCTCCAGATGGTGCGCGAGCAGCTCGAGCACGCGGCCGAGCAGCATCGGCGGCGCCTGGAGCAGATCGCGCAGATGACGGCGCAGGAGGCCCGGGAGGCGCTCCGCGGCCAGGTGGTCGACGAGGCCAAGCGCGAGGCGATGGGAACCGTTCGCGAGATCGAGCAGCGAGCTCGCGAGGAGGGTGAGGAGCGGGCCCGCAAGATCGTGACGATCGCGATCCAGCGCGTCGCCTCGGAGCAGACGAGCGAGTCCACCGTCTCGGTCTTCTCGCTTCCGAGCGAGGACATGAAGGGGCGGATCATCGGCCGCGAGGGACGCAACATCCGCGCGTTCGAGGCCACGACCGGCGTCAACCTGATCATCGACGACACGCCCGAGGCGGTCGTCCTCTCGTGCTTCGACCCCGTGCGACGCGAGACGGCTCGGCTGACCCTTGAGAAGCTCGTGCAGGACGGCCGGATCCACCCGGCCCGGATCGAGGAGACGTTCGAGCGTTCGCAGAAGGAGATCGAGGAGCAGATCCGGCGCGCGGGGGAGGAGGCGGTGCTGGACGTCGGCATCACCGACATGCATCCGGAGATGATCCGGCTGCTCGGCCGGCTCCAGTTTCGGACCTCGTACGGGCAGAACGTCCTGAAGCACCTGGTCGAGTCCGCGCACATCGCCGCGGCCATCAGCGCCGAGCTCGGCCTGGACCCGACGATCCCCAAGCGCGGCGCCCTGCTGCACGACGTGGGCAAGGCGGTGACGCACGAGGTCGAGGGGTCCCACGCGATCATCGGCGCGGAGATCGCCCGCCGGATGAAGGAGTCGCCGGAGGTCGTCCACTGCATCGAGTCACACCACGGCGAGGTCGAGCAGCGAACGATCGACGCCGTGATCGCGCAGATCGCCGACGGGATCTCGGGCGGCCGCCCCGGCGCCCGGCGCGAGAGCCTCGAGACGTACGTGAAGCGGCTCGAACGCCTGGAGGAGATCTGCACGAGCTATCCCGGGGTGGAGAAGGTCTACGCCATGCAGGCCGGCCGCGAGGTGCGCGTGATGGTCAAACCGATGGACGTCGACGACCTGGCCGCCCAGGTGATGGCGCGCGACATCGCCAAGCAGGTCGAGGAGGAGCTCCAGTACCCGGGGCAGATCAAGATCACGGTGGTGCGGGAGCTCCGCTCGATCGAGTACGCGAAGTAGGGGTCGGCTCGGGTACCCTCGACCCGATGACCGAGCGGCGGTACCTGCTGCGCACCTTCGGGTGTCAGATGAACGAGCACGACTCGGAGCGGATCGCCGGGCTGCTCACCGCGGATGGGTACGTGTCGACGGAGGAGGCCGCGGATGCGAGCGTCGTCGTGTTCAACACGTGCGCGATCCGGGAGAACGCCGACAATCGCCTGTACGGAAACCTCGGACACCTGCGTCCGCTGAAGCAGGCCAACCCGCGGATGCGGATCGTGGTCGCGGGGTGCCTCGCGCAGAAGGACGGCGGCCGGATCCAGGAACGGGCGCCGTGGGTGGACGTGGTCGTGGGGACGCACGCGCTCCCCGGGCTCCTGGACCTGATCCACCGGGCCGAGACCGAGGGGCCGCAGCTCGACGTCCGCGAGCAGACGGAGGTCTTCCCGAGCGCCCTGCCGGCGTTGCGCGAGGTCGCGCACCACGCGTGGGTCTCGATCGCGGTCGGGTGCGACAACGCGTGCACGTTCTGCATCGTCCCGCTCGTCCGCGGGCCGCAGCTCTCGCGCCCGATCGGCGACGTGCTCGCCGAGGTCCAGGGGCTCGCGAGGCGGGGCGTCGTCGAGGTCACGTTGCTCGGACAGAACGTGAACACGTACGGGCGCGATCTCACCGTGCCGGGCTCCGCGAGCCGCCCGTTGTTCGCCGACCTCCTTCGGGCCGTGAACCGGGTCGACGGGCTCCGCCGGATCCGCTTCACGAGCCCGCACCCGCACGACTTCACGCCGGACGTGATCGACGCGATGGCCTCGGGCGACAAGGTGTGCGAGCACATCCACTTCCCGCTGCAGTCGGGCTCGGACGCCGTGCTGAAGGCGATGCGACGCTCGTACCGCCGCGAGCGCTATCTCGAGTGGCTCGAGCGGATCCGAGCCGCGATCCCGGGGATCGCCGTGAGCACGGACGTCATCGTCGGGTTCCCGGGCGAGACCGAGGAGGACTTCGAGGACACGCTCGACGTCGTCGAGCGCGCGGGGTTCGACCAGGCCTACACGTTCCAATACTCGCCTCGCCCCGGCACGCGGGCGGCGACGATGCTCGACCAGGTCCCGAAGGAGGTCGTGCAGGAGCGGTTCGAGCGGCTCGTCGCCCTCCAGGAGCGCGCGTCCCTCCGGCGCATGCAGGCGCAGGTCGGCGCGACGGTCGAGGTGCTGGTCGAGGGGGTCGGGCGGAAGGGGCGCGCGCAGGGGCGCACCCGGACGAACCGGCTGGTCCATCTCGACGGCGATCACGCCCCGGGGAGCTTTCTGCTCGCGCGGATCGTGTCGGCGCACCCGCACCACCTGGACGGCGAGCTCGTCCGGGAGCCGGCCGCCGTCGGCTGATGGTCTCGAGCCGCGAGCCCCTCCTCGCGCTCGTCGGGCCCACCGCGTCGGGCAAGTCCGAGGCCGCGATCGCGCTCGCCGAGCGCCTGGGCGCCGAGATCGTCTCGGTGGACTCGATGCTCGTGTACCGCGGGATGGACGTCGGAACGGCGAAGCCGACGACCGAGCAGCGCGCGCGGGTGCCCCATCACCTGATCGACGTGGTCGAGCCCTCCGAGCGCTTCAGCGTCGCCCGCTACCAGGAGCTGGGTGGTCGCGCGGTCGACGGCATCGGGGGGCGCGGGCACCGGATCCTGCTCGCCGGCGGAACCGTCCTCTACCTGCGAGCGCTCGTGGACGACCTGTCCTTCCCCGCGACCGATCCGTCGGTCCGCGGGGCCCTGGAGGCCGAGGCGGGGCGGATCGGCGCGGTGCGCATGTACGAGCGACTCGCGCAGAGCGATCCCGTCGCCGCGGCGAAGATCGACCCGGCGAACGTCCGACGGACCGTGCGCGCCCTCGAGGTCGCCGAGCTCACCGGACGGCCCTTCTCCAGCTTCGGCGCGGCGTGGGAGCGCTACGACCCTGCGCGGATGCGCGCGGCGGGCATCGACGTCCCGCGCGAGGTCCTTGCGAAGCGGATCGAGGCCAGGGTGACCGAGATGCTCGCCGCCGGCGTGCTCCGAGAGGTCCGGGCGCTCGTCGAACGCGGTTTCGGTGCGTGGCTCACCTCCACGCAGGCCATCGGGTACGCTGAGTTCGCCCGCCACCTCGCCGGCGAGCTCACGCTCGACGACGCGGTCTCGGGCACGGTGAAGCGCACGAGGGCGCTCGCACGTCGGCAGATGGCGTTCCTCCGCCGTGACCCAAGGATCCGGTGGTTCGCGGCGGGCGAAGGCGGCGCGACGGCCCTCGTCGACGAGATCGCGGAGCACCTCGGTGGATGAGCTGACGATCTGGAAGTACCACGGGACCGGCAACGACTTCGTCCTGCTCGAGGATCTCGACGACGAGCGACCGCTGGTCCCGGAGCTCGTGGCCGCGCTCTGCGACCGCCACCGCGGCGTCGGCGCCGACGGCGTGATCCGCGTGACCCGCGGGATCGCGGGTGAAACCGACTTCTTCATGGACTATCGCAACGCCGACGGGTCCCTCGCCGAGATGTGCGGCAACGGCGTCCGGTGCCTCGGCGCGCTCGTGGTCGAGCGTGGGTTCACGACCGCGACGGAGCTCGAGGTGGGGACGCGGGGGGGCACCAAGCACCTGTCGCTCGACGTCGAGGGCGGCGTGGTTCGCGCGGTGACCGTCGGCATGGGCGCGCCGGCGTTCGCGCGGGGCGAGATCCCGATGTCCGGGCCGGCCGACGAGCCCTTCCTGACCGAGCCCTTCGACGTGGACGGGCGCGCGTTCAAGGCCAGCGCGGTCTCGATGGGCAACCCACACCTCGTGCTGTTCGTCGAGCGGGACCCCGACGAGATGGACGTGCGCCTGATCGGGCCGCGGATCGAGCACGACCCGCGATTCCCGGAGAAGACCAACGTCGAGTTCGTGGCGATCCAGGACGGCGCCGTGAAGGCTCGCGTGTGGGAACGCGGATCGGGCGAGACCATGGCGTGCGGGACGGGCGCGTGCGCGGCGCTCGTCGCGGCGAACGAGGCCGGCCTCGTCCCGGCGCGCGCCGAGGTTCGGTTCCCCGGTGGGCCGCTCGTCGTCGAGCGCACCGACCTCGAGGTCTTCCTGACCGGCCCGGCCGAGCGCGTCTTCGAGGCGACGATCGACCCCGCCTGGCTCGTCTCCCGAGGGCGCGCGGGGTGAGGGTCGCCAAGCGGATCGAGACGCTCCCGCCGTACCTGTTCGCCGAGCTCGACAAGAAGGTGGCGGCCAAGCGCGCCGAGGGCGTCGACGTGATCTCGCTCGGCGTCGGGGACCCCGACATGCCGACCCCCGAGCACGTCCTGGAGGCGATGCGCGGGGCGGTCGCCGACCCGGCCACCCACCGGTACCCCAGCTACTACGGCTCCCTCGAGTTCCGAACGGCGGTGGCGAGCTGGTACCGGCGCCGGTTCGGCGTCGAGCTCGATCCGGAGACCGAGGTGATCGCGCTGATCGGCTCGAAGGAGGGGATCGGGCACATCGCCCTCGCGTACGTCGACCCGGGCGACGAGGCGCTCATCCCCGACCCCGGCTACCCCGTGTACGGGGTCTCGACGCGACTCGCCGGCGGCACGCCGGTGTCCCTGCCGATGCCCGCCGAGCGCGGCTTCCTTCCCGACCTCGCGGCCGCGCCGATCGGGGACCGGACGAAGCTCCTGTGGCTCAACTTCCCGTCGAACCCGACGGCGGCGGTCGCCGACCCGGCCACGTTCGAGGAGGCCGTCGCGTTCTGCCGCGAGCACGACCTGCTGCTCCTCCACGACGCCGCCTACAGCGAGATCACGTTCGACGGCTACGCGGCGCCCTCGGTCCTCCAGGTCCCGGGGGCCAAGGACGTGGCGCTCGAGTTCGGCTCGGCGTCGAAGTTCTACAACATGACGGGTTGGCGGATCGGGTGGGCCGCGGGCTCCGCGGAGGCCGTCCGTGCGCTCGGCGTCGTGAAGACGAACCTGGACAGCGGTCAGTTCACCGCGATCCAGCGCGCGGCGATCGCCGCGCTCGAGGGGCCGACGGAACACCTGGACGAGCTGCGCGCGACGTACCAGCGCCGGCGTGACCTGGTCGTCGAGACGCTGAACGGCCTCGGCTGGTCGCTCAAGCCGCCACTCGGCTCGTGCTACGTGTGGGCGCCCGTTCCGACGGGCGAGACGTCGGTGGGGTTCGCGGACCGACTCCTGGACGAGGCGGGCGTGTTCGTGGCCCCCGGGAACGGATACGGCGTGCGGGGCGAGGGGTACGTGCGCCTCTCGCTCACCGTGCCGGACGATCGCCTCGCCCAGGCGATGCAGCGCCTCGGCGAGATCCTCGTTTGATGTCGCAGGATGGACGGAAGCGACCCCGCGGCGTCCACGAGGCCAGCACGCTCGAGTCGCCGCTCGCGGCCACGTGGCGGCCCCGCGTCCCCGAGAAGGCCGTGCTCGTCGGCGTCGGCCGCGGGATCGAGGAGTCCGACCTCGACGAGCTCGCGGCCCTCGCCGACAGCGCCGGGGCGGACCCGGTCGCGCGGGTCCTCCAGACGCGCCAGGACCCGAACCCCGCCACGTTCGTCGGCAAGGGCAAGTTGGAGGAGGTCCACCAGGCGGTGCACCGCACCGGTGCCGGGGCGGTGATCCTTGACGACGAGCTGTCTCCGGGCCAGCTGCGAAACCTCGAGGAGCGGCTGAAGGTCAAGGTCGTGGACCGGACGGCGTTGATCCTGGACATCTTCGCCCTGCACGCCCGGAGCCGGGAGGGCAAGGCGCAGGTCGAGCTCGCGCAGCTCAACTACCTCCTGCCCAGGCTCCGCGGGTGGGGCGAGGCGATGAGCCGGCTCGGCGGTGGCATCGGGACGCGCGGTCCCGGCGAGACCAAGCTGGAGGTCGACCGCCAGCACATCCGCCGTCGGATCACCAAGCTTCGTAAGGATCTGAAGGACCTCGCCCGCACGCGCGAGGTGAAGCGTTCCGGGCGTGAGCGCTCCGGCGTCCCCCAGATCGCGATCGCCGGCTACACCAACGCCGGGAAGTCGACGCTCATGAACGCGCTCACGCGTTCGGACGTGCTGGTCGCCGATCAGCTCTTCGCGACCCTGGACCCCACGGTGCGGCGGATCGGGCTCCCGAGCGGCCGCGCCGCGACGCTCTCGGACACGGTGGGGTTCGTGAGCAAGCTGCCGCACGAGCTCGTCGAGGCGTTCCGCTCGACGCTCGAGGAGGTCGCGCGAGCGACGCTGATCCTTCACGTCGCCGATGCGTCCTCCGCCGAGCTCATCGCATCAGATCGAGGCCGTCCGGACGGTGCTGCACGAGATCGGCGCCTCGCAGGTCCCCGAGGTCCTCGCGCTGAACAAGTCCGACCGACTCTCCGAGCACGAGCGCGCGCGGATCCTCGGAAGGATCGACGGGCGAGCGGTCGCCATCTCCGCGCTCACGGGCGCCGGGCTCGACGAGCTGATGGACAGCGTCGAGCGGGCCATCCCGCGCTTCCCGGTCGAGGTGACGCTGCTCGTCCCGTTTGGCCGCGAGGACATCACGGCCATGCTCTACCGCGAGGCGGAGGTGCTCTCCGAGGACGCGCTCGAGGAGGGCACCAAGGTCCGGGCCCGGGTGGGCGAGCGCTCGCTCGCTGCCGTGCGGGGCTTCCGGATGGACCAGCCCGGGCGCGAGGCGGGCCTGGGGTAGCCGAGGGGATTCCGCCGTTGCCGCGCTCGGGGGCGCTCGACATACTGGCGGGATGTCGGCCGAGGAAACGACGGACCGCCACCGACCGAAGCTCGAGTCCCTGGCGACCGCGATCCTGAACGGCCCGGGGGTGGTTCCCTCCGAGGCGCGGCAGGCGGCTGCTGCCGGCGACCGCGCGCCCGACCCCTTCGCCGACTACGTGGAGACGATCCACCGGCACGCGTACCGGGTCACCGACCGGATGGTGGTGGGGCTCGCGGAAGCGGGCGCGAGCGACGACGAGGTGTTCGAGATCAGCGTGTCCGCCGCCTTCGGCGCCGCGCGCCAACGCCTCGAGGCCGGCCTGCGCGCGGTGAACGAGGCTCGGGGAGGCGGCTGATGCGACTCGCTTCGGTCGAGCGCGGCAGAGGCATCGGCGCCAAGGCGAAGTTCGCGATGATCCGGCTCCTCTCGGGAGCGCCGACGCTCGACGTCGTGAAGACGCTCTCGTTCAAGCCGGCGTTCTTCGGCAACCCGTTCAACGAGCTGATCCAGGAGGTCATGCGAGGTCCGTCGGAGTGGACGGTCGGTGAGCGAGAGTTGTTCGCCGCGTTCGTCTCCGAACGGAACCGATGCGAGTTCTGAACGGGGGCCCACGGCGCGGTCGCGTCGAAGAGCTTCGGGGCGGAGGAGACGACCGCCGTCCTCGCGGACTGGCGCTCGGCGCCGGTCGACGCGCGGGTCCGGGCGGCGCTCGCGCTGCTCGAGACGATGACGCTCCGGCCGGACGATCTCGGGGGGGTGGACGTCGCCCCGCTCCTGGAGGCGGGCGTGAGCGAGGCCGGGGTGGTCGACGCGCTGTACGTCGGTTTCCTGTTCAACACGATCGACCGGATCGCGGACTCGCTCGGGTTCCTCACGGTCACCCCGGAGGGCTACGGGAAGAGCGCCGATCGCCTGCTGAAGCACGGGTATCTGTGAGGGTTCGCCGCTAGGTTCGTCGCGACTCGGGTGAGCCGATCGCCCACAGCCCCTCGTCCGCCCACGCGCGCTCGATCGCCACGTCCGGGTCGAACCCGCGCCGCTTCGCGAACCGCAGCGCCAGCAGCTGCAACCGCGCGACGAGCGGGATCTGCGCGAGCAGGGGTGGCAGGTCCGCCGGCTCGCGCACCCGCGTGACGGGCACGCCCTCGGCCTCGGCCGCCCTCGCGACGCCCGCCACGAGGCCGTCCGTGTCGGGCGGCTCCAGGAGCACGAGGCGGTCGTCGCGCTCCAAGGGGTACGGCGTGCCCGTGCAGCAGGTACTCGACGTCGTAGCCCTCGCACGGGAAACGTGCGGCCTCGCGAACCTTGAGGGCGACCTCGCGAGCCGTGATCGAGGCCGGCCCCTCGCCGGAGACGACGAGGAGCCGTCCCGGGGGCTCGATGCCCTCGGTTCCCGGGTCGGCGATCGCGCCCCGCACCGCGTCGGGAATCCTCGAGAGCGCCGCGGCGTCGATCGCGTCCGCCCCGAGCTCGTGCGCCACCCTGGCGAGCAGCAACAGCACGGCGGTGTAGCTCACGGTGTAGGTGTGCGAGGTCTCCTTGTCGACCGTCTCGAGCGCCTCCGGCATCTCGCCCCCCCGGCGCGTGATCGGCACCAGGCCCAGGCCGGCGTGGATCGCGATCGTCCACGCCGCGCCCGCGTACGCGGTCTCGGTGCCGGCGCTGTGGCTGATCAGGATGACCGAGTCCCGAGGGTCGATCGGGGGCGCCCAGTTGACGAAGTGCATCGAGCTCATCGCGTGGGCGCCGCGCCCGGCGTCGTGGAACATCATGGCCCCGAGCTCGGCCGCATGCTGGCTGGTCCCCGTTCCGACGAGCCAGATCCGATGCGCCTGCCGGATGCCCTCGATCGTCCGGTGAGGGATCGGCTGCTCGAGCAGCCGCGCCAGCTCCTCGGGTTGCGAGGCGATCTGGCGCTCGAGCGCGGGCGAGGAGGACGTGTCGTCGGACATGGGAGGTCTCCGTGGCGGCGATCTAGGCGAAGAGCCTAGAGCTTGCGCAGCACGGACACCACCGTGCCGAGGATCCGCCCCGCGGGGTCCATGTCGAAGGGCTCGAGGGTGGGGTTCTCGGGGACGAGGAGCACGCGTCCCTTCTGGCGCTTGAGCCGCTTGACGGTCGCCTCGTCCTCGGCGGGGCCCGGCAGCAACACCGCCACCACGTCGCCGTCCTGAGCGGTGCTCCCGGCCCGAACGATCACGAGGTCGCCGTCCAGGATCCCGGCGCCGATCATCGAGTCCCCCTGGACTCGGAGCGCGAAGTGGTCGGCGCCGCCGGCGAACCCCATCGGCACCGTGAGGTACTCCTCGACGTGCTCCGTCGCCATCACCGGCGTGCCGGCGGCGATCCTTCCGACCAGGGGAACGATCACGCCCTCCATCCGGGGCTCGGACAGCGTCATCGCCCTGGGCTTGGTGGGGTCCTTGTGCAGAAGCCCTCGACGCTCGAGGTTCGCGAGCTGGGCGTGCACGCTCGAGGAGGACGTCAGCCCGACGGCCTCGCCGATCTCGCGGACGGTTGGCGGATATCCCTGCTCGTGGACCATCTCCGAGATGAACTCCAGGATCCGGCGCTGCCGCGCCGTGAGCGGGACCATGCCCGCATCTCCTACCTGCGTCACTCCCGACAGCGCCATGTCAGAGCCTCCTCCTAGGCTCGGCGACCGTAGCACGAGACCCGGGGGCGTACAAACATATGTTCGGTTCCGCACTTGACTCCGAACGGGTGTTCGATACGATGTGCCCGTGAGCCGAACGCACGTTCGACGACGCCGCCTGGCCGTGACCCTCACGGCCGCCGTGATCGCGGGCGCCTGGGCGGGACCGGTCGCCGGCGCCCTCGGGGCGGGACGCGACTCGATCCCCGCCTCGCGGACGAGCTACGTCGTGCGATCCGGCGACACGCTCTGGTCGATCGCCGAGCGCCTCGCCCCGGGGGAGGATCCCCGCCCGCTCGTCGACGCGATCGCCTCGGCCAACGGCGTCGAAGCCGGCGCGCTGGCGCCGGGAGCCACGCTGGAGATTCCCGCGGGCTAGGGTTCGCAGCGCCCCGCCGGTTGACCCGGGTTCGGCGGCGCCCGTACGGTTCGTCTCGACCACAACATCTTGGGGTGAGCGCGTGCGGTGTCCGTGGTGCGGTCACACGCAGGACCGGGTCGTCGACTCCCGCCCCGCCGAGGACGGCGAGGCGATCCGTCGTCGGCGGGAGTGTCGATCCTGCGGCCGCCGCTACACGACACATGAGCGTGTCGAGGAGCTCGGTCTCATGGTCCACAAGCGCGACGGGACGAAGGAGCCCTGGGACCGGGCCAAGATGGTTGCCGGGATCCGCAAGGCGCTCGCCAACCGCCCCGTGACCCAGGAGCAGGTCGACACCCTCGTGGCCCGGGTCGAGGCGCGCCTGCGCCGCAAGGGCCCCGAGACCACCTCCCAGCAGGTCGGCCTCGAGGTGCTCCAGGGGCTCCAGAAGCTCGATCAGGTCGGCTACGTCCGGTTCGCGAGCGTGTACCGGGACTTCCAGGAGGTCGGCGACTTCGAGCGGGAGCTCGGCCGCCTTCAGAAGAAGGACCCCGCCAAGCCCCGCTCGCGCTGATCGCACCGAAACCACTATATGTAGTGGTCGACGCTCCACCGAACCACTAGATATCCTCATTGGGAGCCTTGACTCCCGTGTTCGGCGGGTGTTGAATCACAGCTCTGTAGTTTCTCCACATACCTTCCCCAACTGTTGGAAAGGGGGGTGGCCGTGGCCACGAAGGAGGGGGACGTGCGGGTCGTCCGCGAGGGCGGACTCACGTTCAAGCGGTACTTCACCAAGGACGGGGTGCACCCGTTCGACGAGATCGAATGGGAGCAGCGCGACGCCGTCATCCCCAACTACAAGGAGGGCGGCAACGCGTTCGAGCAGCGCGATGTGGAGTTCCCCGTCACCTGGTCCCAGAACGCGACGAACATCGTCGCCCAGAAGTACTTCCGCGGCCCCCTCGGCACCCCGCAGCGCGAGTCCAGCGTCCGCCAGCTCGTCGGTCGTGTCGTCGACACCGTCACCGGCTGGGGCAGGAAGGACGGCTACTTCGCGAGCGACCACGACGCGCAGGTCTTCGCGGAGGAGCTCGGCCACCTGCTCGTGAACCAGAAGGCCGCGTTCAACTCGCCGGTGTGGTTCAACGTCGGCGTGCCCGACACGCCGCAACAGTGCAGCGCGTGCTTCATCCTCGCCGTCGACGACACGATGTCCTCGATCCTCAACTGGTACGTCGAGGAGGGGACGATCTTCAAGGGCGGTTCCGGCTCGGGCATCAACCTGTCGAGGCTGCGGAGCTCGAAGGAGTCGCTCGCGGGGGGCGGCACCGCCTCCGGCCCGGTCTCCTTCATGCGCGGCGCCGATGCCAGCGCGGGCACGATCAAGTCCGGCGGCAAGACGCGGCGCGCGGCCAAGATGGTGATCCTCAACGCCGATCACCCCGACGTCCACGACTTCATCTGGTGCAAGGCGCACGAGGAGCGCAAGGCGCGCGCCCTGCGCGACGCCGGGTTCGACATGGACCTTGACGGCCGGGACGCGTACTCGATCCAGTACCAGAACGCGAACAACTCGGTCCGCGTGACCGACGAGTTCATGAAGGCCGTCGAGCAGGACCAGGACTGGAAGCTCAAGGCGGTCCTGTCCGGTGAGACGGTCGAGACCGTTCGGGCCCGCGACCTGATGCGGGAGGTCGCCGAGGCGGCGTGGGAGTGCGCCGACCCCGGCATGCAATACGACACCACGATCAACGAGTGGCACACGTGCCCGGCCACGGGCCGCATCAACGCGAGCAACCCGTGCAGCGAGTACATGCACCTCGACAACAGCGCGTGCAACCTGGCGTCGCTGAACCTGATGAAGTTCGTCGACGCCGACGGGACCTTCGACGTGAAGGCGTTCCGCAAGGCGGTCGACGTCGTGTTCACCGCGCAGGAGATCGTCGTGGGCAACTCGGACTACCCGACCGAGAAGATCGGGGAGAACGCGCGGACCTTCCGCCAGCTGGGGCTCGGGTACGCGAACCTGGGCGCGCTGCTCATGGCGCGCGGGCTGCCGTACGACTCGGATGCGGGTCGCGCCTGGGCCGGCGCGATCACGGCGCTCATGACCGGGCAGGCGTACCGCACCAGCGCGCGGATCGCCGAGGTGACGGGCCCGTTCGAGGGCTACGAGCCGAACGCCGACGCGATGCTCCGCGTGGTCCGCAAGCACCGGGCGGCCGCGGACGAGATCGACGGCGAGCACGTGCCCGAGGCGCTGCTGTCCGCGGCCAAGCAGTCGTGGGATGACGCCATCGCGTTCGGCATCAAGCACGGGTTCCGAAACGCGCAGGCGACGGTGCTCGCGCCGACCGGGACGATCGGCCTGATGATGGACTGCGACACGACGGGCATCGAGCCCGAGCTCGCGCTCGTCAAGACGAAGAAGCTCGTCGGCGGCGGCACGATGCAGTTCGTGAACCAGACGGTACCCCGCGCGCTCGATCGGCTCGGGTACGGTCCCGAGGAGGTCGACGACGTCGTCGCCTACATCGCCGAGCACAACTCGGTGGCCGACGCCCCGCACCTCAAGGAGGAGCACTACGCGGTGTTCGACACCGCGATGGGCGCCGAGCCGATCCACTACATGGGTCACGTGCGGATGATGGCCGCGGCCCAGCCGTTCATCTCGGGCGCGATCAGCAAGACCGTGAACATGCCCGAGCACGTCACGGTCGAGGAGGTCGAGCAGCTGTTCGTCGAGTCGTGGAAGCTCGGCCTGAAGGCCGTCGCCATCTACCGGGACAACTGCAAGGTGGCCCAGCCGCTCTCGGCGGACAAGAAGAAGACCGCAACCGCGCACGAGCCGGCCGAGCTCCCGACGCCGGAGCGCAAGCGCCTGCCGCAGAGCCGCCCCTCGATCACGACGAAGTTCGAGGTCGGCGACGCCGAGGGCTACATCACCGCGAGCAGCTACCCGGACGACGGGATCGGCGAGATCTTCCTCAAGACCTCGAAGCAGGGCTCCACGCTCTCGGGCATCACGGACGCCTTCTCCATCGCGATCTCGATCGGTCTTCAGTACGGCGTGCCGCTCGAGACGTACGCGGCGAAGTTCATCAACATGAAGTTCGAGCCGAGCGGGATGACGAACGACCCGGACATCCGGTTCGCGACGTCGATCGTCGACTACGTGTTCCGGCGCCTCGCGCTCGACCACCTGCCGAAGGAGCAGCGCGAGACCCTCGGCATCCGCTCGATCGAGGAGCGCAAGGAGACGGCGGCGGTCGAGGCGGCACAGAAGATGGGCCCGGTGGCCGCGCCGAGCGACGAGACGCCGGCGCCGCGGGCCCCGGAGGCGCTCGGGGCCGACGCGCCGCTCTGCTACTCGTGCGGCTCGAAGATGCAGCCGGCCGGCAGCTGCTACGTCTGCCCGAGCTGCGGCTCGACGAGCGGCTGCTCGTAGGATCGCGAGCCGCCGGGCGGGGACCGAGGGGTTCCGGCCCGGCGGCCTTTCGGTAGGCTCCGCGCGACCATGGTGTACGAGATCACCGGCATCCATCACGTCCAGCTCGCGATGCCCCCCGACGAGGAGGAGGCCGGCCGAACGTTCTACGGCGGCCTGTTGGGCCTACCGGAGGTCCCCAAGCCGAGCGAGCTCGCGCCCCGGGGCGGGCTGTGGTTTCGATCCGGCTCGCTCGAGGTGCACCTCGGCGTCGAGCGAGAGGACTTCACGCCGGCGCGCAAGGCGCATCCGGCCTTCGTGGTGGGCGGGCTGGGCGAGCTCCGCGACCGGCTCGAGGCCGCCGGCTACCGGATCGACGAGGACGTGCAGCTCGAGGGGTACCGGCGGTTCCACGTGCGCGACCCGTTCGGCAACCGCATCGAGCTCGTCGAGCCGGCGTGACCTCCGAGCTGCCGTTCAAGCGACTCGACGCCCGCGCAGAGCTTCCGGAGCGGGCGCACGCCGGCGACGCGGGACTGGACCTGCGCTCGGTCGTCGACCTGGATGTCGGTCCGGGGGAGCGGGCGCTGGTGCCGACGGGCCTCGCGGTCGCGATCCCCGACGGCCACGCCGGGCTCGTGCTCCCGCGGAGCGGGCTGGCCAGCAAGCAGGGCCTCACGCTGGCGAACGCTCCGGGCCTCATCGACGCCGGCTACCGGGGCGAGGTGATCTGCGCCGTGGTGAACCTGGACCGAGACCAGCCGGTCCGCATCGTGCGCGGCGACCGCATCGCCCAGCTCGTGATCGTCGCCGTCTCCGACCTCGCGCCCGCGTGGGTGGAAGAGCTCCCGCCGTCGACGCGTGGCCACGGCGGATTCGGCTCGACCGGGACCGCGTGACCGTCCGGATTCCGGCTCGAGCAGCTCGGGGATCGTGAGGCGGCGCCCGAGGTCGAGCGCGCCCCGTTCGGCTCGGCCGAGGAGGCGGCCATCGCGGAGGCGATCCGCGACGGGGAGGGCTCGTCCGCGCTCGTTGCCCTGGCTTCGAGGGCGAGGTCCGCTGGCATCCGGGGTTCGGTCAGGCCGGTTGAAGCACCGGGGCCGGCTCTCTAGACTCGAAGGCGCGCGGACGTGGCTCAGCTGGTAGAGCACCACCTTGCCAAGGTGGGGGTCGCGGGTTCGAATCCCGTCGTCCGCTCCAGAACAGAGGCCGCGACGCGTCTCGGCCTGTCATACGGGTCGGTCATACCGGTATAGAGTCGGCGCAGCGCCATACGAGGGAGGGTGGATGGGCTGTCTGCTGGCACTGATGGCGGCGTTCGTGCCGCGCCTGGTGTTCTTGATCATCTGGATCGCACGTCCCGTATACGTCGACGCGGTGTTCGACACGTTCATCCTTCCCTTGCTGGGCCTCATCTTCCTTCCGTTCGCGACGTTGATGTGGGTGCTCCTGGATCAGCCACCCATCGGCGTGCACGGCTGGGATTGGTTCTGGATCGTCATCGCGGTGTTCCTCGACCTGAGCCACTATGCGAGCACCTACTCGCAGCGCGGCCAGATGCCGGGACGCGCCTCGACGGCCTGAACCCCGCGCCACGAGACGCTCATCCCGAGGTAGCGGTGGCGCCACCTCAGGACACGTGGAAGTCCGTCTGCTTCTCGTCGCCGTAGTAGCGCGTGTGAAGGTAGTCGTGGTCGGCCAGCACGCGAAGGGCCTTCGGCACGGCGCCCGCGTCCGGGATGCGCACCCACAGCGCGGATCGGTCCTCGCGCGCGTACTCGAGGTAGCGCTCCCGGCTCTCGGAGTCGTCCACGACGGAGCCAACCACCTTGCCCGTGATCGTCCGCCGTCCCTTGTAGACCTCGAAGTTCTCCAGGATCTGCTTGCCCGTGTAGAGCTTCAGGTCGTGAGGGGCGAACCCGTCGGCGACGAGCGCCGTCTCCGCCCGCTTTCCCTCGTCGGCGTCGGGGAGGATCACCACGAGGTAGCCCTCGGGCCGAAACTTCCACGGGCGGGAGGAGGGGTCTGGGTCGATGTCCATCGGGAACGTCGCCTCGTCCTCGTCCATTCGCGACGCCTCCTTTCGAGGAACGGTCAGGCGATGAGGGCGATGCCCATCGCGAGGAGCCAGAGGGACCACGCGACATACAGGACCGGGATCGCTGCTCCCGCCAGCCCCCATCCCCGCTCTTCGTTGGGACCGAGGAACTCCGCCGAGCAAACCGCCAGCCCTGCGCCGATGACGACCCCGGGCCACCCGAGCCACGTGGGCAGCGCCGTTCCCTGGATGACGCCGACGCCGATCAACACGGACCAGATCCCGGTGAAGAGGTAGCCGAGGTGCTCGCCGACGCCGACTCCCAGGTACTGGTGCAGGGCGCGGAAGACGGCCGCGTGCACCTCGCGCTGCTCGGGCCCGAGCGTCGGGTCCGCATAGGCGCGGGCGAGCACGGGCACGACGTACACCCACCGCAGGAGGCCGAGCATCTGGACGAGACCGGCGAGGACGCCGAAGGTCGTCGCCACCGAAACGACGGCCCCGAGCCCGAGGACCTGCCCGAGCAACACCGCGCCGGCGATCAACAGCAGCCCCGACAGCATGAACGTCCACCACAGGAGGATCAGCGAGGAGCCCCCGGCCCGGAATCGCTCGAGGATCTCGGCCGTGGGTCGGCGCAGGATGTCGGGGTAGTCGAACAGCCTGCCGAGCAGGGCGAAGTTCGCGTTGAACCACAGCGGCGCGACGATGAGTACGACCCCGGCGGCAGTCTCGACGCTCAAGCGGACGTGCGTTCCCGCAGACCGGAGCGGGCAAGTGCCCACAAGACGGCACCCAGGAGCACGGTCGCCGTCGCGGCGCCGGACAGCCCGGGATTCGCCCAGCGGTCATCGGGGTCCACGCCGATCGCCGTCGTCACGGTCCACCCCAGGGCCCAGGCCGCGGCGGTGGCCGGGATCCACACCGGGCTGGCGCCGACGAGATCTCGAAGCAGCCACCATTGCGCGATCCCCACGCCGAGGCCGCTCACCGCGCCGACGAGCGCGAGGTCACCGACCGTATCGCCGTAGCCGAAGACCGCGAACGCGACGCCAAGGCCCACCGCGAGACCTGCGGCGGTGGCGGCGATCCATCGAGCGTCGGCGCCGATCCGACGAAGGGCCAGCCACTGGGCCGCCCCGATCACCACGCCAGCGATCGCCCCGCCGACGGCCGCCGTCCACACCTCATCGACCGGTCCCACGACCGCCCGCGCCGCGATTCCGGCCAGCGGGAACGCGAGCAGGGTCGCTGCCCACGCGAGGAGGTCTCTCCCACCTAGCGACCGACGCTCAACCATCTCGCGCCAAGCGTAGTCAAGCCCGTCCTCCCACGCGAATCACAAAGATGGCAGGCCCAACGTCTCCCGGGTTTGACCCATGAACGAACCGGGTGCTAGACCATCACCCACGCAGCCACGCGTCCGAGGGAGGGGCTCCATGTCTCGCAAGTCTTCGCGTTGGGCGGTCGTCACCGCCGGCCTGGTGTTGTCCGTCGCCGTACTCGCCCCATCTGCATCGGCTCTCCCCGCTTACGAGTTCGCGACGCCGATCTTCGGACTCGCGGCGCGTGGAGACGTTCTGCTCGTCGCGGATACCGGTGCCGGCGTCGTGCGCCTCGGGACGGACGAGGGGAAGCTCGTCGTCGATCTCCCGGGCGTCACCGATGTGGCGCCCCTGTCGAACGGGCGAATGTGGGCGGTGACCAGCGCCAGCCACAATCGCAAGCTGTACCGGATCGCGAACAAGAAGCCGAAGGTCATCGCGAACCTCGGTGCGTTCGAGAAGACGGTCAATCCCGATGAGGGGGAGATCGACTCGAATCCGTTCGACCTCGCCGGGCTCGGCGGGGGGCAAGTGCTCGTCGCGGATGCCGCCGCGAACGCCCTGCTGATCGCGAATGGGGACGGCGAGGTCGACTGGGTGGCCACGCTGCCGGAGGAGGTCGTGTCGACGGACAACGCCAAGGATCTGGCCGGGTGCCCCGATGCCCCTCCCGAGCTGGCCGACATCTGCGACCTGCCGGCGGAGATCCCCGCGCAGGCCGTCACGACGAGCGTCGCCGTCGGTCCCGACGGCGCCTACTACCTCACCGAGCTGAAGGGCTTCCCGGCGCCCCTCGGCCAGTCTCGGATCTGGAGGATCGAGCCGGACGCGCGACACGTCCACTGCGACGCGGCCGCCGTGAACTCGCCCTGCTCGGTCGTCGCCGACGGGTTCACGTCGATCGTCGACCTCAACTTCGGACCCGACGGCACCGCTCACGTGGTCGAGCTCGACGAGGCGAGCTGGTTTGCGGTCGAGGTCGTTCCCACGGCGATGGTCGGAGGGACGGTCAACGCCTGCGACTCGACGACCTGGAGTTGTACGGCGGAGGCCAGCGACCTGCAGATCCCAATCGCCGTCGCCATCAACGACTCCGGGGTACGGTTCGTCGCGGTCTCGGCGCTCGTGCCCGGTGAGGCGGAGGTGATCGAGCTCCCCTGAACCGCCGAATGCAATGACGGCGCGCTCGTCATGAAGGCTCGACAAGGGACCCCGGGGGGTCCCTTGTCGCATCTGCAAGTAGACTGGCCAGCGGTCCGGAGGAACGGGCCACGCGGCGGGGTGGCCGAGTGGTTAGGCAAGGGTCTGCAAAACCCTGTACACCGGTTCAATTCCGGTCCCCGCCTCGATGACCCGATAGCATGCGGGTCTTCGGGCGCTTAGCTCAGGGGTAGAGCGCTTCCTTGACGTAACGGAAGAGGCGCAGATGCGCCGGTGTGGAAGCCCACGTTCGTCGCCACCTGCGCCACGGATTCTCCCTCGAGCAGTCGGCCTCGCGCGGCGTCGATCCGACGCCCGACGAGGTACCGGTGCGGTGCGATCCCGAACGTGTGAGAGAAGCACCTCACGAGATGCGCCGGTGACACGTTGAGCACGCGCCCCGCGTCGGCCAACGTCAGCCGCTCGAAGCGGTGCTCGTCGAGGAGGTCCCTGAGATCGGACGCGATCTCCCGGTCGGGCCGATTGGAAGCCTCGCCGTCACGGTCGTCGAGATGTTCCAGGATCCGCGCGCTCACGACCGCGAACATGGCCTCCGCAGCGAGCGTCTCGTCTGGACGTCCCAGCGCGCAGTGGAGCGCGTGCAATCCCCGGACGAGCGCGGGGTCCTCGATGTCGGGATCGTCGACGGCCCGGCCGATCAGGCGTTCGTCGAGGACCTCGCTCCCCACGTAGAGCACGCGCTTGCGAAACCCGGCGCCGGTGGCGGCTCTCCCGTCGTGCACCACGTGCGGAGGCAGGATCGTCACCCGGGTGCCGGCGGCGCCGCGGTGCTCGGTCTCGAGGTCGTAGCGGATCGCCCCTTCGTCGACGATGAACACCGTCCACGCGTGGTGCGTGTGTGGCGGGTACCGGTGGTCGACGAACCGCGCGTGGAAGACCTCGTTGATGCCGGGGACCCCCGGCTTCCATGCGCGGACCCACTCGCGGGGCATGGCCAAGGCGCGAAGATCGTACAAGACCCCTGGTGGTCCTCGGTCTTGGATGGCGTCCATGCCAACCGGATCCGGCGGGGGAGCGGTCGTGAACGAGCTGGCGGCGCTGGTGGGCTTCGCGTTCGTGGGCTCCGTGTCCCCCGGCCCGAACAACTCGGTGCTCTGGGCGTCGGGGCTGCGGTTCGGGTTCCGCCGGACGGTGCCCCACGTCCTGGGCACGTCGCTCGGGATCGGCCTGCTCGTGGTTGGCATGGCGGCCGGGATCGGTGTCCTGCTCGAGGCGGTGCCGGCGGCCGAGCTCACGCTGAAGCTCGTGGGCTCCGCCTATCTGCTCTACGTGGCGTACCTGGTCCTCGAAGGTGGGGTCGTCGGACGCACGAACGTCGCCCACCCGCTCAGCCTGTGGCAAGCGATCGCGTTCCAGTGCGTCAACCCGAAGGCGTGGATCTTCGCGATCGCGGCGGTGGGAGCGTTCCAGCCCCCGGCGCTCTCTCGGGTCGTTGGCGTCGCCCTGCTCACCGGCACGCTCATGGTCGTCGTGGTGGGGTCGTGCTCGATCTGGGCGGCGGGCGGGGCGGCGCTTGGACGAATCGTCGATGACGAGCGAACGCGTCGCACCGTGAGCATCGCCCTCGCGATCCTGCTCGTGGCCTCGGTCGCGCTCATCTGGGCTTAGGCCCCTGCCCTCCCTACGGCCGGGGGCTTCGCGGCCACACATGTGATGTGTCGGGGCATCGTGGCCGGATGTGTCGGGCCATGGTAGCCGCCCCGGCTCATCGCTGAGGTTGGTAGTCCCGGCTTGGATCGAGCGTCAGGTGTCGGAGCAGCTCGCCGTCTTCTGACACCACCCTCAATGTCCGGGGGCTTCGTGAGGCCAGGATCCTGCGTTTCATCCCATCCGTGCGATGCCGTCGACCCCCTTCCGTGGTGACATCCCGTAGTCGTGAGCTGGCGGCTGGACGCCGCCTGCGCGCGCTCGACCGAGAAGAGGGAGATGGGTCCGAGATGACCGACCGCAGTGAGCGCTCTGTCCTGCCGATCCCCGACCGGCCGTACGCCGGGCTGATCACGTACGACGCGAAGGACCCGGACACCTCGTTCCCGCCGATCGAGCCGCTGCGGCCGCCCGCGGGCGCGCCGAACGTCCTGATCGTCCTGATCGACGACTGCGGCTTCGGCGCCTCGAGCGCGTTCGGCGGCCCGGTGAGCACGCCGACCGCCGAGCGACTCGCCGCGAGCGGCCTGAAGTACAACCGCTTCCACACGACCGCGCTCTGCTCGCCGACCCGGCAGGCGCTGCTGACCGGGCGCAACCACCACGCCGTCGGCATGGGCGGCGATCACCGAGATCGCGACCTCGGCGCCCGGCTACAGCTCGATGCGCCCGAACACCGCGGCGCCGCTCGCCGAGACGCTCAAGCTGAACGGCTACTCCACGGCCCAGTTCGGCAAGTGCCACGAGGTGCCGGTCTGGGAGACGAGCCCGATGGGTCCGTTCGACCGCGTGGCCGAGCCCCGGCGGCGGCTTCGAGCACTTCTACGGCTTCATCGGCGGCGAGACCAACCAGTACGCGCCGGCGATCTACAACGGCACGGTGCCGGTCGAGCCCGACCGGACGCCGGAGGAGGGCTACCACTTCACCGAGGACATGACCGACCAGGCCATCGACTGGGTCCGCCAGCAGAAGGCGCTGATGCCCGACAAGCCCTTCTTCGTCTACTTCGCCCCGGGCGCGACCCACGCGCCGCACCACGTCCCGACGGAGTGGTCGGACAAGTACAAGGGCAAGTTCGACGAGGGCTGGGACACGCTGCGCGAGGAGACGTTCGCCCGGCAGAAGGAGCTGGGCGTCATCCCGCCCGACGCGGAGCTGACCGCGCGCCCCGCGGAGATCCCCGCCTGGGACGACATGCCGGCGGAGCTCAAGCCCGTGCTCGCTCGCCAGATGGAGGTCTACGCCGGCTTCCTCGAGCACACCGACCACCACGTCGGGCGGCTGGTCGACGCGCTCGCCGACCTCGAGGTCCTCGACGACACGCTCGTCTACTACATCATCGGCGACAACGGCGCCTCGGCCGAGGGCACGATCAACGGCACCTTCAACGAGCTGCATGAGCCTCAACGGCGCGGCGGCGCTCGAGACGCACGGAGTTCATGACGGCGCGGATCGACGAGTTCGGCACGCCGGCGGCCTACAACCACTACGCGGTCGGCTGGGCCCACGCGATGGACACGCCGTACCAGTGGACGAAGCAGGTCGCCTCGCACTGGGGCGGCACGCGCAACGGCACGATCGTCCACTGGCCGAACGGCATCACGGCCAAGGGCGAGATCCGCACGCAGTTCCACCACGTGATCGACGTCGCGCCGACCGTCCTCGAGGCGGCCGGGCTGCCCGAGCCGACGTTCGTCCACGGCGTCCAGCAGATGCCGCTGCAGGGCGTCAGCATGGCCGTACTCGTTCGACGACGCCGACGCGGCCGAGCGCCACGAGACGCAGTACTTCGAGATGTTCGTGAACCGCGGCATCTACCACAAGGGCTGGACGGCGGTGACCCGCCACCGCACGCCGTGGGTGATGCAGCCCGAGCTGCCGGCCTTCGACGACGACGTCTGGGAGCTGTACGGGCCGGACGACTGGACGCAGGCGCACGACCTCTCGAAGGAGAACCCCGAGAAGCTGCACGAGCTGCAGCGGCTGTTCCTGATCGAGGCCGTCAAGTACAACGTGCTGCCGCTCGACGACCGGCGGGTCGAGCGGTTCAACCCCGACCTGGCCGGCCGTCCGACCGCTGATCAAGGGCAAGTCGCAGCTCCTGTTCGGCGGCATGGGCCGGCTGTCGGAGAACTCGGTCGTCATGATCAAGAACAAGTCGCACGCGGTCACGGCCGAGATCGTCGTGCCCGAGGGCGGCGCGAACGGCGTGATCATCGCCCAGGGCGGCGCGTTCGGCGGCTGGAGCCTGTACGCGAAGGACGGCAAGCCCGCCTACTGCTACAACCTGTTCGGCCTCCAGCGGTTCAAGGTCGAGGGCGACGCGCCGATCCCGGCCGGCGAGCACCAGGTCCGGATGGAGTTCGCCTACGACGGCGGCGGGCTCGCCAAGGGCGGCGACGTGACGCTCTACGTCGACGGCGCGCAAGGCGGGCGAGGGGCGCGTCGAGGCCACGGTGCCGATGCTCTTCTCCGCCGACGAGACGACCGACGTCGGCACCGACGGCGGCAACACCGGTGAGCGACGACTACGGCCCGAAGGACAGCGCCTTCACCGGCAGGGTCCGATGGGTGCAGATCGACATCGACGAGGCCGCCGAGGATCTCGACCACCTCATCACGCCGGAGGAGCGCCTCCGCATCGCGATGGCCCGCCAGTAGGGGGGAGTCGTCGGGAACTCACCCGGTCGTCGACGCGAGCGGCGTCGGCTAGAGTTCGTGCGATGGGCCGATCGGGCCACCCGGCACATGGTTCGGTGAGGCGCGAGGCTCGGGAGAAGGGGGCAGATGATGGTTGCGGACTACCAGTTCGGCGATCTGCTGTGGTCGATGGTGGTGTTCTTCTTCTGGTTCATGTTCATCTGGATGTTCATCGCGGTCTTCTCGGACATCTTCCGGCGCAACGACATCTCCGGGGGAGTGAAGGCGGGCTGGATCATCCTGATCGTCATCCTGCCCCTCATCGGGATCCTGATCTACATGATCGCCCGGCCGAAGATGACCGAGCAGGACCAGCAGATGCTCGCGCAGGCGCAGGAGCAGCAGCGCCGGTTGGAGGGCTACTCGTCGGCGGACGAGATCGCGAAGCTCGCCGCGCTCCGTGACGCCGGCAAGATCTCCGCCGAGGAATACGAGCAAATGAAGGCCAAGGCGATGCTCTAAGTCGCCACGCGGCAACCAGAGGAAGGGTTGGGATGGCCACGGCAACGAAACCCTCGGTGCTGTTCGTCTACTACACGTACACGCAGCAGACGCTCAAGGTCGTCGAGGCGATGGCCGAGGTGCTCGAGGGTCGAGGCTGCGAGGTGCGCCAAGCCGGGATCGAGTTCACCGAGCCGCGATACGCGAAGCGGTTCACGGAGTTCCCCATGCCGCATCCCTTCCGCGAGGTCGTCGGCATGATCCCGGCGGAGCTCCGCCGGAAGCCGGGGAGATCCGTATCCCCGACGTCGTGACCGAGCGCGAGTACGACCTCGTGTGCATCGGCTCGCCCACCTGGTGGCTCTCCACGAACGTGCCGATCCGCTCGTTCCTGGAGTCGGAGACCGCGGGCCGAGTCCTCGAGGGAAAGCGGTTCGCGGTGGCCGTCGCCTGCCGTCGGTATTGGCGACACAACCTGAAGACGGTGCGAAGGCTCGGAACGGAGCGCGGCGGGGTCTTCGTGGACGGCATCCATTTCCGATACGAGGGGGGCCAGGCGCGCTCGCTGCTGTCGCTGATCAGCTACCTCGGGTCGGGCGAGTATCGCGAGCGCTACATGGGCGTGAAGATCCCGCCGACCAACATCCGGGACTACCACCTGGAAGCGGCGCGGGCCTTCGCGGATGGGCTGGCGGACACGCTCCTCGGGAGGGGCGGCTCCGGGACCCAGTAGCTCGAGCGGGACGCGGTCAACATCTCGTCACCCATCCGACGGAACGAGGCGGTGGGGGACGTCGCCGTCGCGACCACGCCTGCGTTCGGTTGCCCTCTTGGCCAGGCGTCGTTCCAGCTCCGCGAGGATTCGCCGCTGGTCGGTGAGCCATTCCTCGAGTCGCTCGCGATGGAGCTCCAGGTACCGATGAACCAGCTCGGGGTCGTCCGTGGTGAGGACGGCTCGGATGTCGTCCAACGGCATCTCGTGAGATTGCAGGACGCCCGCTACGGAGCCGCCCAGTTCGGCCGCGGTATCCATGGAGATCACCTCGATCGGCATCGACCGGTGGAGGCCCCGCTGGCGCAGGGCCTCCACCGTGCCGACTCAGCCCTGGTTGAGTCCGTCGTCCGGGTCCATCGACGTGCCGGACTCGAGCAGCGTCTTGAGGTCGCTGAGCACCCAGCTCCAGCCGCCGCCGGCGCCCTCGTCCTCCAACCCGCCGGACAGGAGCACGGCCAGCTTCGGCGCGTTCTCGAGATCGTGGGTCACGGTCAGCTTCGTCACGCCGCCCTTGCCCTCAGCGATCTCGTAGGTCAGACGGGTGAACCCTTCCGCCGCCATCGACTCGTCCATCAGCATGCGCCACTTCTGGACCAGCTTCCGTGGCGGGTCCGCCTCGATGACCTCGCCATCCACGACGACGTCGGGAGTCGGGAATCCCATCTCGGCGCCCGCCTTCTTCATCGCCTCGCTCGCGAACGCGCGATACGCGCCGCCGGGGCGGAGGTCGTACTCACCCCGGCCGCCGTAGCCGTACCGCTCCGTCCACTCCGGCTTCGTGATCGCGTCCCAGACCGCCTGCGGGGTCGTCTTGATGTAGACGCGGTAGACCTGAGTGGTCACCGTCTTCTCTGCCGTTGTCGTCATGCCAGCTCCTCCTTCTCCAGCTCGGTCTTGAGCTCGGCGAGCGCAGACACCTGGCGCTCCCGATACTTGTCGATCCACCGATCGTGGATCAGCCGGATCGGCACCGGGTTCAGGAAGTGGAGCTTCTCCCGGCCCGACCGGCGCGTGACCACGAGCCCCGCGTCTTCGAGGACGCGCAGGTGCTTCATCACCCCGAAGCGTGTCATCTCCAGCCCGGACTCGAGATCCGTGAGCGTGCGGCCGTCACGCTCGAAGAGCCGGTCGAGCAGGAAGCGACGCGTCGGGTCGGCGAGCGCCTTGAACACGCGGTCGTCGTCGGTCACGGGCAAGAGGATAGGTGACCGAACAGTCACATGTCAAGTGACGGCAACGGGGACGGCGTCGGACCAATCCGATGCCCCGCCCGATTCCCTCCGGAGCCTCGCTCGGAACCGATACGTGCCCTTCCGGGGCGGCTCGAAGGAGGCCTTTGGGTCCGTCGTGCCCGATGACCACGCCGACCACGCGCCGTCGTTCCGCTTGCGCTGCACGTCGTAGACGAACCCGGCCGGCGCCGCCGACGTTGCCCAGCGCACCGTGAACGACCGCGCGAGCTCGCCCGTCGCCGGGGACACGCGAACGGGCACGTTGACGCGCCCGTTCATCTCGTTCATGTGGATCGTGCACGTGTACGGATAGCTGCCGGCGGCCACGAACGTGTAGGCGAAGCTCGCCCCGCCGGGGGAGACGAGGCCCGAATCGAACAGGCCCATCCCGGAGCCGTCGGTCGCCGAGTGCGTCCGGTCGGCGTCGGAGAAATCCCAGACGACCGTGCCGCCTCGGGGGACGGTGGCGAGCGAGGGCAGGAAGTAGTCGTCGAGCGCGAGGACCGTCGTGCCGGAGGGAGGCCCCGCCGCCGCGTCAGCCGATGGAAGCAGGACGATCAACGCGACGAGGACTGCGAGGAGGCTTCGAGGTCGCACGATGGCCCTATCGGCATCCACGGCGAACGGATTCAGCGTCCGAGTCGGGGCATCGTGACCATCGCGGGGCCCTGAAGCCGCAGGTCCACCTCCGACTCTTGCGGGTCGGCTCCTGGCTGTCGGGCGACGAGTCGCGCGCCGCCGACGCAGCCGGGATTCGGCCTCCGGGCCGAGTGCGGTCCGCGGAGCTTCGGGTCGCCGGACGATTTGACAGGCCCAGAGGCATCGGCCCATAGTCCGCCCGACGCGATGCGCACACACGTTCGGATCGCGTACAGGCGCCCGCCGAGGGGGGTGATGGAGGACGGCCAAGAGCCGCGCATCGGCGAAGACAGCTCGTGCGTGTTCGTCCAGCATCGGGGGGGTATGGACGTGAGCGTCGCTTCAGGATCGTTCCGGTCGGATGTCTCGGGAAGTCGCTTGGTCACGGCCCTGGTCGCGGGCTTCGTGGCCACGCACATTGCCACGGTGACGGGCTACTGGTTCCACGGCGTCAACCTGCCGGATCTGGGCTGGCCGAACTTCAACGGCCTGCTGCTCCTGGGAACGGATGCCACGCCGTTGTCTCAGTTCTGGGCGGGCGCGGTCTTTCATTTCCTGACGGGGATGTGCTTCGCGCTGTTCTACGCGTTCATCGTGCATCCTCGCCTCAAGATGCCGAACACCATGAAGGGCAATGTCCTGAAGGCCCTGATCTTCTCGGTCGTGCTCGCGACGCTCAGCGCCGCGTGGTGGGTACCCCAGCTGTTCAACCAGGTGTTCCAGACGGACCTGGGGTGGTTCAGCCAGAACGTCGGGACCCTGCTTGGCACCCCGGCGTGGAAGCCGATCGTCGGCATCTACCTGTGGCACCTGATCTACGGCCTGAACCTCGGCCTCATCTACAACCCGAGCCAGGAGTAGTCGACTCGGCGGGGATCACGCGGGGCGGAGGGCCACGTCGAACCTGCAGGTGGCGGACGAACCAGCCTGCGGGATCGACTCGCCCTCCGCCTCGGCTCTTCCCAGCGGAACCACCAGAGAATCCTTCACCGCGCCGATCGTGTCGGAGTCCAGATACGCGCCGCCGCGAAAGAAGACCATCGTCGTGAGCGGCGCGTAACCCTCGCACGACACCTTGAAGTGAAGGTGTGCGGGCCGGTAGGCGTGCCTGCCGAGGGAACGAAGGAGTCTGCCGACCGGCCCATCCTTGGGGATCTCGTACGGTGGGGGAACGACCGTCCGGAACTCGTACGCCCCTTCGAGGTCGACGGGGATCCTCCCTCGCAGATGGAACTCGTCGAGGCCCGCGTCTTGGTTGGAGTAGCGGCCGTTCGCGTCGGCCTGCCAGACGTCCAGCATCGCGCCCGGAAGCGGCATCGAGGTCGTCGCGTCGGTCACACGCCCGGAGACTAGCAGTGGCTCGCCGGGCTCCTCCGGGTCCGCGAGGGTGTAGGGCGGATCCAGCACCGGCGCACCGGACAGGTAGAAGGGCCCGAGCACGTTGCTCGACGTGGCGGGGTCCTCGCCGCCGTGGGTGACCTGATCGAAGACGACCGAGATGCCGAGCTCGTCCTCGGTCACACCGAGCTCGACGACGGCTCGCTTCAGCGAGTCGACGATCCCCGAGATGACGACGTGCAGACGGTCGCTGGGCGGCATCTCGAGTTCCCCGTCCCGGCTCATGCGATCTCGACGACGAAGTCGGTCAGCTGACGCAGGTTCCGCACCTCGAACAGGCCGGTGCACGCCGGCTCGTACGTCGCCACGATCGAGTCAGATGCGTTCCAGTGCGGCCGCGGCTCGGGATTCAGCCAGTAGACGCGCCGGGCGCGTTGGGCGATCGACCGGAAGGACTCGGCGCCGTCCTCCCGGTAGTTGTTGCGGGCGTCCCCGGTGATGATGACCGTCGATCTCGGGTCGAGATCGACGTGCCCGTAGAGATGCCAGAAGCGCTGGAACACGTTCCCGTAGTCGCTGTGACCGTCGGCGGCGACGACGTTGGACCCGTAGAGCAGGTTGCGGGGCGCGAGCCAGTCCGAGCCTTCGTGGAACCGCTCCGTGACCTCGTCGATCCCGTCCACGAACACGAAGAGCCGGATCCGGGAGAACTCGCCCTTCATGGCGTACAGCAACGACATCGTGAAGCGCGCGAACTCCGCCATCGACCCGGAGATGTCGCACAGTAGGTATAGGTCGGGCTTCGACGCCCGACGGAAGCGGAAGGCGGGGTCGAGCGGCACTCCTCCGGCGGACAGTGAGCGTCGCATCGTCCGTCGAACGTCCAGCCGTCCGTGACGGCGGAGGCGGCGCCGGCGCGCCACCCGCGCCGCGAGCCTCGCCGCCAGAGGGCGGATGGCCTCGCGCATCTGTCGGAGCTCCGCCGGGGACGCCGTCAGGAACTCCACATCCTCGACGGGACGGTCGTGCAACACCTGCGCCGCAGCGTCCGCGCCGCGGATCTGCGCAAGCTGCCAACGCAGCTCCTCCGCGAGCATCTTGCGAAACTCCTCGACCCGTGCCGAGAGCTCCTCGCGCAGGAGGCGGTCGTCGAGCGGCGTGGCCTGCTCGAGCTCCTGGCGGGATTGCAGGACCGCCTGACGAAGGAGCTCGGAGAGCTCGAGCTGTCGCAGGATCCGGAACAGGTAGTAGCGCTCTGAGGCGTCACGGTTCTCGTCGAGCCCGCCGAAGAGATCGACCGCCAGGGACGCGAGCGCGCGCAGAGCGCTTGCGTCGCCGGATCGAAGCGCCCGCAACAGGGTTCGGAGCAGGTCCGTCGAAGGGGCGTCTGCCGACGGGTCGGCGGTGAGCGACGCCGCGTCTGAGTCCGATCCCGACGCGCGGTCCAGGGTCGTCTCCACCTCGACGACGCCGTGGCGAACGGGGAAGGAGAGGTCGAAGAGCGAGTCGAAGGCGTGACGGTCATCGGCGCGCTTCACGAGCGTGGCGGACAGCGCGGCCTTAAGCTGGCGCCGATCTGAAAGGTCGACGTGGCGAACCGATTCGACGGCGTCCAGCGTCTCGACCATCGAGACGGGAATCCCCGCGTCGCGGAGCCGATGGGCGAATCGGAGGAGGATCGTCGAGATCGAACCGCCGTCCGCGTTGGGGCGTGTTGTGTCCATCGGGATCGACGGCTATGCTCGCACCCGTTTGTCACGCGCACAACTGTGCGCATCACGAACACACGGACGGGGGCCGCGGCCGTGACGGTGTTCAGGCCAACGGTAGCAATGCCCGGCCGCCTCCTGCGGCTTGGGGTCGTCCTCGATTCGCGCAATCACGCGGACCGCATGTGCGAGATCGCGCGGATGTGCGACGGGGCGGGGATCGAGAGCCTCTGGGTCGGTGGCGACGGAGCGACGGCCGACGGCTCGCGGCTCGAGCCCTGGTCCGCGCTGACGCTGGCGGCAACGCAGGCCCGCCGTCCGGCGCTCGGCGCGCTGCTGTCCATCCGGCTCCGCCCGCCCGAGCGTCTCGCGGCCATGGCCGCCGCACTCGACGCGGACTCCGGGGGACGACTCGAGCTCACGTTGTCCGAGCCATCCGGCGGGAGCTCCCCGGATCTCGAGCGGTACACGAGCCGAGTTCGAGATCTCCTGGTGCGAGAGGCCGTCGCGATCGGGGGCGTGCACGATGACGAGGCCGCGTTCTTTCGACTGTCCGTCGAGGCGACGGGCGTGGCCGGGACGGACCTCGCCGCCCGGGTCGCGGACGACGTCCTCGTCTCCCGCGGGAACGGCGCCACCCCGGCGGCGATCGCCGTCTGGATCCGTGAGGCGTGCGAGCGGAACGGCCGGGATCCCTCCACCCTCGGGATCGCGCTCCAGATGCCGGTGTCGATCGGGCGAACCACGGCCGAGGCCCAGGCCAGGGCGGAGGCCGAGCCCCTGTTCGGGGAGGTGGGCCAGCCCTCGGAGGTCGGCCTCTTCGGGACCTTGGAGCAGTGCCAGGAGCGTGTGATCGAGCTCGCCCACGCCGGGGTGACCGACCTGCGATGCATCCTCCCCAACAGCGCCGACGTGCACGACGTCATCGCGCAGCTGACCGCGATGGTCGTGGGGTCGGTGGACGTCCTCCCGCCGAACGCCCCGCGGTCGAAGGCGCCCGACCCGCCCGAGGCGTGGGGCGGACGGGCGGTCCCGCGCTAGCGCCCCGCGATCGCCTCGGTGATCCGGGTGGACGCCCGTCCCACGAGGGGGAGGAACTCCTCCTGGATGCGCTCGACCGTCACGCGATACGCGTGCGAGCAGACCGTGACGGCCGCCTCCGCCCGCCCTGCGGCGCCGAACACCGGAACGGCGAGCGAGCGCACGCCCTCCTCGACCTCCTGGTCCACCAGGGTCCATCCCTTGTCGCGGGCGTCGGCGATCACCTCGCGGAGCGCGCGTTCGTCCGTGACCGTACGCTCGGTCAGCGGGACCAGGGTGGCGCGTTCGAAGTAGGAGTCGAGCTGGTCGGGCGGCAGATTTGCGAGCAGCACTCGACCCATCGCCGTCGCCCAGGCCGGCAGGCGGGACCCGACGCCGAGGTTCATGCTCATGATCCGCTTCGTCTCGACCCTCGCGACGAAGACGATATCGGTGTCGTCCAGGACCGAAGCCGAGGTGGTCTCGTTCACCTGCGCGGCGAGCTCCTCCAGGTACGGCCGGGCGACCTCCCAGATGGGAAGCGACGACAGGTATGAATACCCGAGCTCGAGCACGCGCGGGCTGAGGGAGAAACGCCGGCCGTCGGAGTCGACGTATCCGAGGTCGCGAAGGGTGATCAAGAATCGCCGGGCCGCGGCGCGGGTGAGGCCGGTCCTCCCGGCGATCTCGCTCAGGGTGAGCTGCGGGTCATCGCGAGAGAACGCCTTGATCACGTCGAGCCCGCGCTGAAGGGACTGCACGAACTCCGCGGGTCGCGTTTGAGTTGACACGATCAGACCCCCGGGAAATAATGCCAGGCGCACGGGAACCGCACAACTGTACGTATACCGAACACGTACCCTCCCCGGCCGCCGGGTTGGCCCATTGTAGGCCCGGTGGCTTCATGGGCGAGGGGGAATCGGGGGTGATCCGGCGGTGACGACGCAGCCAACGAAGTTCGGTTCGCTGTCCGACTACCAGAAGGGGTCGCTCGAGGTACTGGACGGCAACCCCAAGCAGTACACGTACTCGAACATGTTCGAAGTCGCCTCGATCTCCAAGCCGTACGAGAAGGTCGCCGTGGGCAAGAACATGGAGTACGTCCTGGAGGTGCTCCGGGCCGAGGGCGACTCGGGGTGGCGCGCGGCCGCCCACGACGAGTTCGCGCTCGTGATGGACGGCGAGGTTGAGGTGCGCCTCGTGAAGCTCGAGGACCCGGGCACCGTCCCGCCGGACGCGAACGGATCGATCGCGCTGCCGGGAGAGCCGGCCGGGGCGAAGATGGGCACGATCCTCGCGCGCCGGGGTCACATGACCCTCCTGCCGGCCGGCGCGGCCTATCAGTTCCACGCCGCGACGACCGGCGTCATCCTCATGCAGACCGTGGAGTGCGAAGACACCGTCTACAAGTGGGGGGAGATCTGCCAGACGATGGCGTGATCGACGCCCCCGCACGACGAGGAGGTATCCGGCATGGCGGTCGAGATGGAAGCCGAGATCAGGGTCGACGCTGGCGAGCAAAACGAGTTCGGATATCGCAGCTTCCGGCTCGGCGAGCTCGAGTTCACGCGCAACGAGTACTTCGTCTACATCACCTGGCCGACCGGCCGGCACGTGATGTCGGCCGACGCGTTCCTGAAGGCGCTCCAGCGCGACGTGGCCTGGGACTTCTTCTACGGGATCGTCAACTTCGACGGCGTCATCGGGACCATGAACCACTACGGGACCGTCGACCTGTTCGCCGGCCGGTACAACGACGCCTATCGCAAGGCCGAGCTCGATCACCTCGAGAACTTCGCGACCCCGCTCATCCGCGAGACCTTCAAGGCGATGCTCGACGACTTCACCAACGAGGGGTTCGACCCGTTCGCCAGCCCGACCGAGACGGGCAGTGCCTTCGGGTCCAAGCACGGCGACAACAAGAAGGCGATCACGCGGCATCGGGTGGCCGCGAAGCGGATGGTCGGCGTCCCCGGCGACGAGCAGATCCGCTCGGACGAGAGCGGGTTCCCGATCAACCGGCAGTTCGCCGACGTCGCCCAGGATGAGCCCGAGCTCCATCCCGAACCGGGCTTCGAGGACGAGGTGGCCGCCTTCAACCTCTTCGCATATCTGTCGCGGTCCGACGTCACGTGGAACCCCTCCGTCGTGGCGGCCTGCAAGAACAGCCTGGCCTGTCCGACGACCGAGGAGTACATCCTGCCGATCATCCACGGGAACGACCGCGTCGAGTGGTTCGTGCAGCTCTCCGATGAGATCTGGTGGAACATCGAGGATCGCGACAGCGGCACCGCGCGCGCGAACATGATCATGCGGCCGGGCGACGTGGCGTCGATGCCGGCGGACATCCGCCATCAGGGCTACGCGCCCAAGCGCTCGATGCTGTTCGTCTGGGAGAACGCCTCGCCGGAGCTGCCCGAGCTGCTGTCGAGCGGAAAGCTGCCGCCGGTCGCCGTGAACTTCTGACAGAGCCGAGTCGACCGGCCGCCGGCCGGAGGAGGGCACGTGCAGACGAAGCTCTTCATCGGGGGCCGGTTCGTAGATGGGCTCCAGGGGGGCACCCTCGCGGTGCTGAACCCGCACGACGGTTCGAAGCTCGCCGAAGTGTCGGAGGCCAAGGCGGCCGATGTCGACCGTGCGGTCGAGGCCGCGCGATCGGCGTTCCCTCCGTGGCGCGCCACGCCGGCGAGCGACCGGGGCCGGCTGCTCCTGAAGCTCGCCGACGCCGTCGAGGGCCGCGCCGACGAGCTCGCGCGGCTCGAGTCGCAGGACACGGGTCACCCGCTGCGAGACTCGACCCGACTCGACGTCCCGAGGACCGTGGCGACGTTTCGATACTTCGGGGGGATGGCCGACAAGGCGCAGGGCACCGTCGTGCCCGTCGAGCGAGGATTCCTGAACTACGTCGTCCGCGAACCCCTCGGGGTCGTCGGCCAGATCGTTCCGTGGAACTTCCCGCTCATGTTCACGAGCTGGAAGATGGGGCCAGCCCTTGCGGCCGGGAACTGCGTCGTCTTCAAGCCGGCCGAGCTCACCCCGCTCACCGCCCTGCGCCTCGCGGAGCTGATCGAAGAGGTCGGCTTCCCGCCCGGGGTTGTGAACGTGCTCCCGGGCCTCGGCGAGGTGGCGGGCGCGCACCTGGCCGCCCACCCCGGGGTCGACAAGATCAGCTTCACGGGCTCGACCGAGGTGGGGCGACGCATCGTCGAGGCCTCGGCCGGGAACCTGAAGCGGCTCCAACTCGAGCTCGGCGGCAAGGGCTCGAACGTGGTCTTCGCCGACGCCGACCTCGAGAGGGCGATCAACGGCTCGGCGTTTGCCATCTTCCACAACCAAGGCCAGGCCTGCATCGCCGGCTCGCGGCTGATCTTGCACGAGTCCATCGCAGAGGAGTTCGTCGAGCGCTTCGTCCGGCTGGCCCGTTCGATCCGCCTCGGCGATCCGCTCGACGAGGCCACCGAGATGGGCCCGCTGACATCCGAGGAGCACCGAGATCGGGTCCTCGGCTACGTGAAGATCGCGCTCGACGAGGGAGCGGAGATCCTCACCGGGGGCCGGGCTCCCGAGGATCCCGAGCTCTCGTCCGGCTTCTACGTCGAGCCCACCGTCGTGCGGGCGGACCCGGGCGACCGGGTGTGCCGGGAGGAGGTCTTCGGTCCCTTCGTCACGGTCTCCACCTTCAGAGACGACGACGAGGCGGTGGAAATCGCGAACGCGAGCGAGTACGGCCTGGGCGGCGGCCTGTGGACCCGCGACCTGCAACGCGCCCACCGCGTCGCCGACCGGATCCGCAGCGGGATGGTGTGGGTCAACACCTACAAGCGAGTCAATCCGGGGTCTCCGTTCGGCGGCGTGGGCGCCTCCGGCTACGGCCGGGAGATGGGGTTCGAGGCTATGCACGAGCACACGGAGGCGAAGTCCATCTGGGTGAACGTCGACGCCGACGTTCCTGCCTGGTACGAGCGCCCGGAGGTCTGAGCGATGGCGATCTCGGCACTGACGGGGCGGCTGGGATGAGGTCCTTCACGTACGACGCGCTCCCGGGTCGGGTCGTGTTCGGCGTCGGCTCGCTGGACCAGTTGCCGGTGGAGATCGAACGCATCCCCGCCTCGCGGGTGCTGCTCGTCGTCGATCCGCTGGCGAAGCCCGTCGCGGACGGCCTGAGCGAGCGGCTGGGCTCGCGTAGCGTCGGGATCTACTCCGACATCCAGCAGCACGTACCGGCGGAGGCGGCGGACCGGGCGATCGCCAGCGCCCGCGAGGCCGCGGCGGATTGCGTCGTGACCATCGGGGGTGGCACGACCACCGGCTTCGGGAAGGCGATCGCGCTCGAGACCGGGATCGCTCACCTGGCGGTCCCGACCACCTACGCCGGATCCGAGATGACGCCCATCTACGGCATCACCTCGGGAGGCGAGAAGCGGGTCGGAAGAGACCTGCGCGTCCTGCCGAGGACCGTCGTCTACGATCCGACGCTCACGACGTCGCTTCCGCCGTCCGTGACGGGCCCGAGCGGCATGAACGCCATCGCGCACTGCGTCGAGGCCCTGTACGCGAGCGCGGCCAACCCGATCACCTCGCTGATGGCCGAGGAGGGCATCCGCGCGCTGCGGGTGGGCATCGCCGGCGCGGTCGAACGCCCGTCGGACCTCGACGCCCGCTCGGAGGCGCTCTACGGCGCCTACCTCGCGGGCGCGGCCCTCGCCGTGGTCGGGATGGCGATCCACCATCGCATCTGTCACGTCTTGGGCGGCACGTTCGGGCTCGGCCACGGCGAGGTCAACTCCGTGATCCTGCCGCACGCCGCGCGCTTCAACGAGGCGGCGGCTCCGGACGCACTGCGCCGCGGTCGCTCGCGCGCTCGGCGTCGAGGATGCCCCATCGGGCCTTTTCGACTTCGCCCTCTCGATCGGCGCTCCGACGAGCCTCGAGGAGTTGGGCATGCGGGAGGAAGATCTGCGCCGCGCCGCGGACCTGGTCCTCGAGCCGCCGCCGTGGAACCCACGGCCGGTCAGCGTCGCGGACGTGCGCGAGATCCTCGACGATGCCTACCACGGGCGCAGGCCCGCCACCCGGGCGCGCGTCGGGTGAGCTTTCAACGGCAGGGCCCGGGCTCGGAGGCCTCTCCGGATCCGGATGAGGGGGACGCACGCGGGCAGCGGCCCGCGTGAGGAGCAGACGGGAGGGGTAGATGGAAGAGCACGGGCGGGGGATCGACATCGACCGCGTTCTCGCCGAACGGATCGTGAGCCGGCGCCGATTCCTTCGAGGGATCGGGATGGGCGGCGCCGCCGTGGGCCTCTCGGGGGTGCTGGCCGCGTGCCGTTCCTCCGAGGACGACGGCGGCGGAACCGGCGGCACGGGCGGGACCGGCGGCACGGGAGGCAGCGGCGGCACCGGACCCACCGGCGAGGCCGTGAAGATCGGTTACGTCAGCCCGACCACGGGCGCCCTCGCACCGTTCGGCGCGGCGGACGCGTTCGTCCTGGGCGCGCTCGGCGGCATGCTCAGCGAGGGGATCTCGATCGCGGGAAGCACGAGGCCGGTCGAGATCATCACCGCGGACAGCCAATCGGATCCGAACCGGGCGGCCGAGGTGGCATCCGACCTCATCAGCCAGGACCAGGTCGCCCTGATGCTCGTGGCGTCCACGCCGGAGACGACGAACCCGGTCTCCGGTCAGTGCGAGGCGGCGGGCGTGCCGTGCATCTCCTCGGTCGCCCCATGGCAGCCGTGGTTCATCGGGCAACAGCAGGACCCGACGGATCCCGCGTCCTGGGTGCCCTTCACGTACGCCTACCACTTCTTCTGGGGGCTCGAGGACATCGAGGCCGTCTTCCTCGACATGTGGAACACGATCGACACGAACAAGAAGGTCGCCGGCCTGTTCCCCAACGACGGCGATGGCAACGCTTGGGGCGATCCGGCCCTCGGGTTCCCCTCGTTCTTCGGTCCCGAGGGGTACGAGATCGTCGATCCCGGCCGATACGAGGACGGGACTACCGACTTCAGCGCGCAGATCTCGGCGTTCATCGACGCGGACGCGGAGATCCTCACCGGCGTGCCGATCCCGCCCGACTTCACGAACTTCTGGACCCAGGCGAACCAGCAGGGGTTCGTCCCGAAGATCGCGTCGGTGGGCAAGGCCTTGCTGTTCCCCGCCTCGGTGGATGCCCTCGGCGACCTCGGCGAGGGCATGTCGACCGAGGTCTGGTGGACGCCGAGCCACCCCTACTCGTCGTCACTGACCGGCCAGTCGGCCGCGGACCTGGCGAGCGCATACACCGAATCGACCGGGCAGCAGTGGACGCAGCCGATCGGTTTCGCGCACGCCCTGGTCGAGGTGGCGACCGACGTCCTCCAGCGCACCTCGGAGGTCAGCCCCGACGCCATCGTCGAGGCGATCAAGGCGACCGCCCTGGATACGATCGTGGGAACCGTCCAGTGGACGGGCGAGCCCTTCCCGAACGTGGCCAAGACGAAGCTCGTCGGCGGTCAGTGGAAGTCCGGGACCGACTTCCCCTACGACCTCGTCGTGGTGAGCAACGCCGCGATCCCGGAGGTGCCGATCGGCGGCGAGCTGGAGCCGATCCCCGGCTCGTCCTGATCCGATGACGCCCGATCCGCTGGTGCAGGTGGGGGGGTGAGCGCGCTCCTCGAGCTGGAACACGTCAGCAAGTCGTTCGGCTCGGTTCGCGTCATCCAGGATCTGAGCCTCCGGGTGGAGTCGGGTGAGGCACTCGGCGTGGTCGGCCCCAACGGCGCCGGCAAGACGACGATGATGCATCTCATTGCCGGGACCGCTCGGCTTGACGCCGGCCGGATCGTCTTCGACGGTCGGGACGTATCCCGGTTGCCCGCCCACGCTCGGTGTCGCGCGGGGATCGCACGGACCTACCAGGTGCCCCAACCGTTCGAGGGACTGACCGTGGCCGAGAACGTCCTCGTCGGGGTCCGGTTCGGTCGAACGGATCCGGTCGAGGACGCGTTCGAGACGGTCGTGTCGCTGATCGAGCGGGTCGACCTGGCCGCCAAGACCAACGCCCTTGCCGGCTCGCTCACCCTGCTCGAGCGCAAGCGCCTGGAGCTCGCTCGCGCCCTGGCGACCGCGCCGAGTCTCCTGCTGCTGGACGAGATCGGCGGAGGATTGACGGAGGCGGAGGTCGAGGCCTTGATCGTCACGATCCGAGAGCTGCGCTCCCAGGGCCTCACGATCGTGTGGATCGAGCACATCGTCCATGCGCTGGTGTCCGCCGTCGACCGATTGATGGCGATCGACTTCGGAAAGATGCTGGTCGAGGGACCGCCCGCCGAGGTCATGGCGAGCGCCCAGGTCCGGGACGTCTACATGGGGGTCGGCGACGAGTGAGCCTGCTCGAGGTCGAGGATCTGGACCTGTTCTACGGGGACTTCCAGGCGCTGTTCGGGGTCTCGCTGCGCGTCGACGAGGGTGAGGTCGTGGCGATGATCGGCGCGAACGGTGCCGGCAAGTCCACCTTGCTGAACGCGATCGCCGGGCTTCGTCGGTCCGCCGCCGACGCCGTCCGCTTCGACGGCGAGCCGATGGGGGATCGACCCGCCCACCGGCGGGCGGCGCTGGGCATCGCCCTCGTCCCGGAGGGGCGGCGCGTCTTCGCGAGCCTGACGGCGCGCGAGAACCTCTTGGTCGGGGCCTACGGGAAGCGCAAGGGGCGGTGGACCGTGGACCGCGTCTTCGAGCTGTTCCCGATCCTCGGCCAGGTGTCGTCGCGGCGGGGGGCCGTGCTCTCCGGTGGCGAGCAGCAGGCGCTCGCCATCGGGCGCGCCCTGATGGCCAATCCGAGGCTCCTGCTGATGGACGAGATCTCGCTGGGACTCGCCCCGATCGTGGTCCAGCAGCTGTATCTGGCCGTGCCCTCGATCGTCGCCGACGGCACCACGCTCGTGTTGGTCGAGCAGGACGTCACGCAGGCGCTCAGGATCGCCCATCGCGCGTACTGCCTCCTGGAGGGCCGGATCTCATTGCAGGGCAGTCCTGAACAGCTTACGCACGACCAGATCACGGCCGCCTACTTCGGGATGTGAGTGGATGCGGCACGTGAACGCGATCGTCCAGGGGGTCCTGCTCGGGGGGCTGTACGCGTTGTTCGCCACCGGGCTGTCACTGATCTTCGGCGTCATGGGGGTCGTGAACCTCGCGCACGGCGTCCTGACGCTGCTCGGCGGGTACCTCGCGCTCGTCCTGGTCGAGCAGCTGGGGCTCGATCCGCTGCCCGCGATCGCGCTCGTCGTTCCGGCGATGTTCGTCGCCGGGTACGGCTTCCAGCGCCTGGTGGTCAACCGGTCGCTTGGCGGTGGGGTCCTCCCCCCGCTGCTCGTCACGTTCGGGCTGGGGATCATCGTCGAGAACGTCCTGCTCCGCGTGTTCTCCGCGGACTCGCAGGGACTGAACGCCGGTCGGCTCGAGACCGCCAGCATCCGCCTCACCGACGGCCTGGCCATCGGATGGCTGCCGCTGCTCACCTTCGTGGTCGCCGTCGCCGTGCTCGTCGGGCTCCAGCTGTACCTGGACCGGACGCCGTTCGGAAGGGCCCTGCGCGCCACCTCCGACGACCCGCAGGCGGCGCAGCTCATGGCGATCGACGACCGGCACGTGTACGCCGTCGCCATGGGGATGGCCCTCGCCATCGCGGGGCTGGCGGGCGTGTTCATGGGGGTGCGGACGACCTTCGGCCCGCTCGACGGGGCCGTCCTGCTGATCTTCGCGTTCGAGGCGGTGATCATCGGTGGGCTCGGCTCTCTGTGGGGAACCCTAGTTGGCGGCGTGATCCTCGGCGTCTCCCAGACTCTCGGGGCCCAACTCATCTCGCCGGGGTGGTTCCAGCTCACCGGGCATCTGGTGTTCCTCGCCGTCCTCGCGATACGACCGACCGGCCTGTTTCCTCGGGCGGTGACCTCGTGAGCGAGGGGATCGTCGTCGAGCGAAGCACGGCCGTGAGCCGATGGGCCGCGGCGGTCCTCGTTATCGCCTGCGTGGTGCTGGCGGCCGCGCCGTTCCTGTTCGTCGACAGCGTGCTTCGGACCTTCGTGCAGTTCTTCTACTTGCTCGCGCTCGCGCAGAGCTGGAACCTGCTCGCCGGCTACGCGGGCCTGGTGTCGATCGGCCAGCAGGCGTACATCGGCGCGGGCGCGTACGCCCTCCTCGCCTTCTCGAACATCTTCGGCGTAAACGTCTTCGTTGCGGTCCTCCTGGCCGCGATCGTGGCCGGGCTTCTTTCCCTGCTCACCTCCGTGTTCGTGTTCCGGCTTCGCGGGGGGTACTTCGCGATCGGCACGTGGGTGGTGGCCGAGGTCTACCGTCTCCTCGTGGCAAACAACCAGCGATTGGGCGGCGGCTCCGGGGCCACGATCGCGGTCGCGGGCATCGACCGCGAGCTGCGGACCTTCGTCACCTACTGGATCGCGCTGGGCGTGGGCCTCGGCTCGGTCCTCCTCGTCTTCTTCCTCCTCCGAACCCGGCTCGGGCTCGCCGTGTTGGCGGTCCGCGATCGAGAGACCGCGGCGCCCTCGCTCGGGGTCGACGTGCAACGCACGAAGGTCATCGTGTACGTCATCGCCTCCACCATGGCCGGCCTCACCGGGGCGCTGATCTACCTCAGCCTGCTCCGGCTCCAGCCGGCCGCGACCTTCAGCGTGAACTGGACGGCGTTCATGATCTTCGCGGTGGTGATCGGCGGACTGGGCACCGTGACGGGTCCGATCATCGGGACCCTGGTGTACTTCCTGCTCCAGGAGTACCTGGCGGACCTCGGGTCGGTCTATCTGATCATCCTGGGCGCCGTTTCGATCCTGGTGATGCTGCGGGCCCCGCACGGGTTGTGGGGGCTGATCGCGCGGCGATGGGACGTGGAGCCGTTCCCGGTGCAGATCCGCGTTCGTGCGGGGGCGGGCGATCCCGGAACGAAAGGACGAGGGGCCCGATGACAAACGCCACGGTTTCGCGGTTCGGCTCGCCGGCCGAGGTGAAGGCGCGCCTGGCCGAGGTACGTTACCTCTCGGACGACGAGCTCGCCGTCACGATCTATCTCGCCGACCAGCTCGGCAAGCCCGTCCTGTGCGAGGGCCCTGCGGGGGTCGGGAAGACCGAGCTCGCCAAGTGCGTGGCCGAGGCCATGGGCCACCGGCTGATCCGACTCCAGTGCTACGAGGGACTCGACGAGGCGAAGGCGATCTACGAGTGGAACTACAAGAAGCAGCTGCTCCGGATCCAGGCCGAGTCCGACACGCAGGACTGGGACAGCGTGGAGCACGACATCTTCACCGAGGACTTCCTCCTGTCCCGCCCGCTGCTCAGCGCGATCCGTTCGTCCGAACCCGTCGTCCTGCTGATCGACGAGATCGATCGGCTCGAGGTCGAGACCGAGGCCCTGCTCCTGGAGGTGCTGTCCGACTGGCAGGTGTCGATCCCCGAGCTGGGCACGATCACGGCCCAGCTGATCCCCTTCGTCGTCCTGACCTCGAACAACACCCGGGAGCTCTCCGAGGCGCTGAAGCGTCGGTGCCTGTTCCTGCCGATGCAGTACCCCACCATCGAGCGCGAGAAGGCGATCATCCTGGCTCGAGTGCCCGACGTCGACGACGCGTTCGCGGAGCAGATCGCGCGCGTCGTCCGTTCGATCCGGGCGGCCGATCTGAAGAAGGCTCCCTCGGTCTCCGAGACGCTGGACTGGGCGCGAACGCTGCTCCTGCTCGGGATCGACTCGGTGGACGCGGCCGTCACGAGCCAAACGCTGCCGATCCTGCTCAAGTACCAACAGGACATCGAGAAGGTTCGCGAACAGCTCGTCCGAGACGGCGGCTAGGTTCGACGCGACTCGGCGGCCGGTGACGACGCCGGCCGAGCGGCCGAGCGAGGCACGTCTTCTTCCTGACCCTCGCTCCAGGCGGGCCACAGTCGTCGCGCGGTGTCCCGCGACACCCGGCCGCCGAGATGCATGGCGCGCCAGACGCCCCGGTAGCCGGGAAGGAGCCCGCTCACGACGAGCAGGTGTCCGGCCACGACCGGCGTGATCACAGAAGGTGGTCCACCGATGGACCTGATGGAGCCGGGCGAACACCGGGCCCCCGTGGAGGATCGTCATCCCGATCCCGCTCGAGGTGATCGCGACGAGTCCGACGACGAGGACGACATTGGCGACCCGCTGGCCCGGGTCGAAGTGCCCCTCGTGGCGGGCGAATCGGCCGGTGAAGACGGCCGAGGGCAATCGCGCCCACCAGTGCGCGTCGCCGGGGTCGACTCGAGCCGTCTCGCGGACGAAGGCGATCAGGCCCCGGCCGCCGAGGAACAGGGGCAGCAGGGCGATCCCGGCGAGGCACCAGCCGAGCCAGCGATGCACCTGGGTGTCGGGCGACCCGAGGATCCGGGCGATCGGACTCGGGTGGCCCTCGCCTCCGAGCAACAGCCACCACCCGGTGAGCAGCAGGGGAAGCGTGACCAGATAGACGCCCGAGTGCAACAGCCGGGCTCGCCGGCTCGAGCGTCGGAGGCGACTAGTAGCCAAGGTCGCCCCGTCCGCCGGTCGAGCCCATGCTCCCCGTCGTCGAACCCCCGACGCCGGTGACGTCGATCGTGGTCGTGGCGCTCACGCCCGTGTCCGAGTGATCGGCGTTTCGCAGCGACGCCTCGATCGTGTGCTCGCCCGGGGACAGATCGCCGACCATGAACGTGTCGCCGAACACGAGCGTGTACTCGGTGTCGCAGTCGCCCCCGTCGAAGCACAGGTGGACGTGGTGCTCGCCGGTGCTCGGGTCGCCGAGCGGGACGCTCGCGTCGACTCGCACGACGAAGGGGCTCGAGACCCGCGCGCCGTCCTTGGGCGACGTGATGCGCATCGAGAGCCCGCCGTCGGCGGCGCTCGCGCCGCCGGCACATGCGGCCGCGACGAGCCCGAGCACCACGATCGCGGCCGCCCTTCGAACCCTGCTCGTGTGCGAACTCACGGCTTGCCTCCTTCGCGATCGGGTCCCTCGTCGAACGGGTACTACCGGCGTGGATCCGGCGGAGGATTGGTCTGCGGCGATCTTGCCTCCGGTGCAATCTCGCCGACCCCCGGGACCGGTAGTACCCGTCGTGATCGACACCGGATATCGGCGCGGTGTGGAACCTGTCGGATGAGTCCCTGCTCGTCGGGCTCGGGTCCGGCGATCCGGCGGCGTCCGCGGCGTTCGTCCGACGGTTTCAGCGTCGGGTGTTCGGCCTGACCTGCCTGATCCTGCGGGACCCGGGCGCGGCCGAGGACGCCGCGCAGGAGACGTTCGTTCGGGCATGGCGGCACGCGGGCGCGTACGACTCTCGCCGGGGGAGCGTTGCGGCGTGGCTGCTCAAGATCGCGCGAAACGTCTCGCTCAACATGCTGCCGGCTCGACGCCCCGATCCGGTGGACCCACAGGTGCTCCTCACGCTGGAGTCCGCGGAGTTGGACGCGACCCGGGACCACGGCGAGTGGGTGGCGCAGGTGGAGCCCCTCCGAGATGCGCTGCGCGGGCTTCCCGAAGAGCAGCGGCGGGCCGTCGTGCTGGCCGCGTTCTACGGGTTCACGGCCCGCGAGGTGAGCGATCTCGACGGAGTGCCCCTGGGAACCGTCAAGACCCGGATCCGGGCCGCGATGACCAAGCTGCGATCGGAGCTGGTGCCCGATGAACGGTGAGATGGGATGTGAGCGCGTGGAGGAGCTCGCCCCCGAGCTGGCGCTCGATGTGGTCGGTGGGCAGGAACGGGATGCGGCGCTCCGTCACGTGGCCGGGTGCGCAAGCTGTCGGCGGATCGTGTCGGAGCTCTCCTCGGCGGGGGAGGAGCTGCTGTTGCTGGCGCCGCCACGAGAGCCCCCTGCCGGCTTCGAGGCCCGCGTGCTCGCCCGCCTGGCCCCGCCCGCTCGGCGACCGCGTCGGTGGGGGGCCGCGATCGCCGCCGTCGCCGCGGTGTTCCTGGCGGCGACCATCGCCGCCGGCTCGGTGTTCGTCGCCACCTCCGACGACCGGCGCCTGGCAGATACGTACCGGGCCCTCCTCGGGCAGGCCGGAGGCTCGTATTTCGCCGTCGCGGCCCTCGAGGCGCCGCGGGGAAGGGTCGGGACCGTGTTCGCGTACGAGGGAGACCCCTCCTGGGTGTTCGTGACGCTTTCCGGTGACGAGGAGGAGCGGTTCGAGGTTCGACTCGTCACCAGGGACGGTGCGGTCGTGGAGCTCGGCGAGGCGACGCTCGGGGGGCAGGCCGAGGGGTGGGGGCGGGCGATCCCCGTCGACCTCGCCCAGGTTCGCGAGCTCCGGCTGTCCGGTTCACGGAGCTACCTCGTCGCGAGCTTCTCGAACCAGGATCCCTGGCGAACCGGCTGACCCCCGGGGGCCCTCGCCGACGGTCGCCGACTCAGGGACCGAGGTGTTCCTCGGCGAGCCGGGTGCCCTCGATCCGCGCGCGGATCTTCTCGAACGCGACGTCCCGCGATGTCGATGTGTCGTCCGCGAACGGCGAGAATCCGCAGTCGTCCGTCGTACCGAGTCGGGACACGGGCAGGTACTTGGCGGCCTCGAGGACCCGGTCCCGCACCTCCTCCGGCGACTCCACGTGTGGGTCGATCGGGTCGATCACCCCGACGAAGATCCGCTGCGCGGGGCCCAGGTGCTCGGCGATCACCTCGAGCACGCGTCCGCGGTCCGGTTCGGCGGCGAGCTCGACGTAGACGTTTCCTGCGTTCAGCCGGAACAGCTCGGGCAAGAGCTCCGCGTAGTCGACGTCCGCGCTGTGCGTCGAGTCGCGGTCGCCGCCGGGGCAAGTGTGGACGCCGATCCGCGCCCGGTCTTCCTCCGAGAAACGATCGAGCACCCGATTGTTCAGCGCCACGAAGTCGCGGAGGAGCTGGCCCGAGGGATCGAGCTTGATCGACAGCCGTCCCTCGGTGAAGTCGATCTGCACGCACTGCGCGCCCCGTTGGAGCGACCGCCGGATATCGGTCTCGCACTCCGAGACCAGGTCATCCAGGAACACCTCGCGCGGATACCCGTCGATCCCGTCCTGCGGATACGTCAGGCTGAGGGCCGAGGCCGCGATGACGGCCTGCTTGACCGGCACGTGCGCGTGTCGCTTCGCCGCGTCCAGGTAGTCGTCCGCGTACCTGCCGAATCGGAACGGCCCCGACGTGAGTCTCGGGAGCTGCCGCGTGTGCCCGTCGGCGAACGGGATCACGGCGCCGTCGGGCGCGAGGTTCTCCAGGCCGTCGAGCGGATAGGTCACGAAGCTCGACTTGGTCTGCTCGCCGTCGGAGATCACGGGCGAGCCCGTCGCCTCGAATCGCTCGATCGTGTCGCGAAGCGCGGCATCCTGGAGCCCGCGGAGGTCCTCGAGCGAGAGCGCGCCCGCGGCGAAGGCGCCCATGCCGTCGATCAGCGCCTGGGGGCGTGGGATGCTGCCGATGGGTTCTGTTGGGATCATCGCGGTTCTCCTCGACTCACGTGTCGGCCGATGGCGAGTGAGAACGCATCATACCTAGGCCGCGGATTCCGCAGAATCCGGGCCGGGCTCAGCCGCCGGACGTGCGAGCAGCCGGCCACGTGATGTCGTCGTCCGACCGAGGGCGAAACTCGGCGGCAACGCGTACGATGCCCCTTCACCACTGCCGCGCATGAGAGGACGACGCTGAAGCCGCCGCATTCGCCGAAGCTTGCCGGGCAGGGGTCGACACGATCATCCACGGGATTCGGAGCGCGTCCGGATCCCGTTGGATCCTCGGGTCAGCCGATCGTGAAGACCGCGACCCCTCGAACGCTTCGACTCGGCGAACATCAGATCCCGGTCGTTCTGCCGAGCATCGCCGACCCTCGCCTGCATCTGGCCGCGGTCGTGGTCTCGATCCACGTCCTCGGCCAGATCGCTCTCGGGTTCCAGGTGTCCGTGGTGCAGATCCTCGCTGCCATCGTGGCCTGCGCCGTGATCGAAGTGACGTGGACCCTCAGCCGCGCGGGCCTTCTCGTCTGGCCGGCGAGCGCCTTGCTGACGGGAAGCAGCGTCGCCCTGATCTTGCGGGTGCGCGGCACGGAGAACGGCGACTACTGGAGCTGGCGCGGCTGGTACCTCTTCGCGCTCGTGGCCGGGCTGTCCCTGCTCACGAAATACGTGATCCGGTACCGCGGCTCGCACGTGTTCAATCCGTCGAATCTCGGCCTGGTCGCTGCCTTCCTGATCCTGGGCAGCACCCGGGTGGAACCGCTCGACTTCTGGTGGGCCCCGCTCGACGGCTGGATGGTGGCCGCGTACCTGATCATCCTCGGAGGTGGCCTGCTGATCACGACGCGACTGCACCTCTTGGGCTTGGCCGCGGCGTTCTGGATCACGCTGGCCGGCGGCATCGGCGTGTTGGCAGCCTCGGGACACTGCATCACCGCCCGCTGGTCCTTCGCCCCGGTCTGCGGCTTCCACTTCTGGTGGGTGATCGTCGCATCTCCGGAGATCCTGATCTTCCTGTTCTTCATGATCACCGACCCGAAGACGGTGCCGGCCGGACGCGTCGCGCGACTGGTCTTCGGCGCATGCGTCGCGTTGGTCGGCACCCTGCTGATCGCGCCCCAGACGACCGAATTCGGTGCCAAGGTGGCGTTGCTGGCGAGCCTGGTCATTCTCTGCGCGGCGCGCCTGCCCTTCGAACGCCTGTTGCCGGCTGCGAACTCGGATCGGGATCGGTTCGGGATCCTCATCGCTCGGTTTGCCGCGGAGGGAGACGTGTACGCTGGCCCCCCGACGCGCCTTCGCCCGCGGGGCGATCGCCGGCTCGGCGGTCGTCTTCCTGGGAACCGGGATCGTCGCGGCGGGGATACCGGCCCGCGGATCGTTTCCGGAGCCGCTCGCCCGGGTGTCCTCTGAGATCGCGGCGGTGATCGATCCGTCCACGCTTCCGCGTGTCACCGTCGACGCCGACGTCGCGGAGTTGAGCAGCAACCTCGCCGGTTCCGGCGCCCAGGACCTCGCCGTGACCCTTGCCGAGAACCTCGAGACCGAAACCCAGGCGCTGCTCGGTGCCGACAAGAGCCTCTTGGCGGCCGTCGACTACGGGAACCGGCTCACGGAGATGCGGCGCCGAATCGACGTGGCGGTCTCGACGGGGGAAACGGCCGTCGCTCACTACGTGTTCACCTCCCTTCGTCTCTCCTCCGTCGTTCCCCTCGAGGGCCAGCGTGGGCTGAGCCTGAGATTCGAAGCGCGTGGCACGATGGAGGAGATCACCTACGACGCCGACGGGAACCAAGCCAAGCGGGCAACGTCTCCCTTCGCGCTCACCTTCGTGTTGAGCCAGCCGACCGGCGACCGATGGCTCATCGTGTCAACCCTGCCGCTTGCGGTGAGCCGTCTGCGGCTCGCCGAGACCCCGCGGCCCAAGAGTCGAACCGCGCCGCGTCCGGATCCCAGGCGAGAACGCTGACCCGCCCCGCGAACCCGACGTCAATGGAGCTCTGCCAGGTCCTTCTGGGTCACTTCCCCGGGCTTCTTCCCCAAGATGATCATGGCCAGGACCTCGTCCGTGGTGACGTCGTCCTTGTTGACCGTGCCGACCAGCTTCCCCTGGAGCATCACGCTGATCCGGTCGGACAGGTCGAAGACGTCGTGGATGTCGTGGCTGATCAGGAAGATCCCGATGCCCTCGTGCTTAAGCTGCCTGATCAGGTCCCGGACCTGGTTCGTTTCGGCCGGGCCGAGGGCCGCGGTCGGCTCGTCCATGATCAGGACCCGGGCGTTGAAGTGGACCGCGCGGGCGATCGCGACCGACTGGCGCTGCCCACCGGACAGGGATTGCACCGGCGCCACGAAGTTCTTGAACTTCGGGTTCAGCCGGCCCATCAGCTTGCGCGTCGCGTCCTCCATCGCGCTGCCGTCGAGGTTGCCGAACCGCGTCGTGATCTCGCGCCCGAGGAACACGTTGCCGGGCGCATCGATGTTGTCCGCGAGCGCCAGCGTCTGATAGATCGTCTCGACCCCGAGGTTCTTCGCGTCCCTCGGATCGGTGATCGTCACGGGTGCGCCGTCGATCCGGATCTCGCCCGAATCCGCCTTGTGCGCCCCCGAGAGCGTGCGGATCAGGGTGGTCTTCCCGGCCCCGTTGCCGCCGACGAGCCCGACGACCTCGCCGGGGTACAGGTCGACGCTGACGTCGTCGACCGCGTGGACGCCGCCGAAGGCGACACGGATGTTCCGCATCTCGACGAGCGGCGAGGCCGCCTCCGGAGCGACTGCGCTCATCTCGCGGACCTCCTGCGCACGATCGTGTCCAGCGCGACCGCGAGGACCAGGACGATCCCCACGACGATGTCCTGCAGCGGCGCCTCGATCCCCATCAGGACCATCCCCGACACGAGCGACTGCATCACGAGGGCGCCGAGCACCGCGCCCGTGATCGTGCCGATCCCGCCCGCGAACGAAGTCCCACCGATCACCGCGGCGGCGATCACGTTGAGCTCCATCCCGGTCCCGAGACTGCTCACGGCCGCGTTCAGCCGCGCGATCTGCACCGCGCCGGCCAGCCCGACCAGGAGGCCCATCAGCGCGAACGTCTTGACGATCGTCCGCTTCGTCTTGATGCCCGCCAGCTCGGCCGCCTCCGGGTTGCCTCCGATCCCGTAGACGTAGCGCCCGAACCGACGCCGGTTGGCGATGAACGTCATCACGACCGTCACGCCGAGCACGATCAGGACCGGGATCGCCAGGCCGAGCGAGATGTTGGCGCCGGGCGGCGCACCTCGCTGCTCGGCGAGCCCGGGCGGCAGGTAGTAGCGGTTCAGGTACCAGATCGCGAGCAGCACGGCGCCGCACGAAACGACGCCGAGCGTGATCTCCGCCCACATCGGGCGGAGCCGGAACCCGTACCGCGCGCGTTGTCGGCGCCGAACGACCTGCAGCATCACGATCCCGACGCAGGCGAGGATGCCCACGATCCAACTCCAGGTGCCGCCGATCGTCCCTTCCGCGCCGCCCCCGAGCCGGCGGAAGAGCGTGTCCATCGGCGCGATCGTCTGCCCGCTCGCCATCCACCAGGCCACCCCGCGCCAGACGAGGAAGCCGCCGAGCGTCACGATGAACGAGGGCACGCCCACGTACGCAACGATCGAGCCCTGGAACGCGCCGATCGCGGCTCCAAGGATCAGTCCCACGACGACCGCGATCACCCACGTCAGAGGGTGGTCGAACCCGATCCAGTCGGGGAGCCAGTCGTGTTGGATGACGGCCATCGCCATCCCGACGGCGGCCATGACGGCCCCCACGGAGAGGTCGATGTTGCGGGTGACGATGATCAGCACCATCCCCGTCGCCATGATCGCCACGACCGAGGTCTGCACCGAGAGGTTCCACAGGTTCCTAGGGGTCAGGAACGTGTGGCCCGGCGTGATGATCTGGAACACGACCCAGATGATCGCCAGGGCGCCGAGCATCCCGGCGAGGCGGGCATCGATCTCGGCCGACCGCAGCGCCGAGCGGATCGAGCGGGGTTCGCGTTCCTCCCGCTCGGGAACCTGAGCCTCCGGCAACGGCTCGGCTGCGGAAACCTGGGTCTCAGCCACCCGTGTGCATCCTACGCCGACCGGGACCGGCGCCTCGCACGGGATCGCCCGTGCGAGGCGCCGGTCCAGCGGTCACGCGGATCGTCAGGATCGGTCAGCCGCAGGCGTCCACCGTGCCCGGGTCGACCCCCTGGCACAGCTCTTCCTGCGTGATCCAGCCGGCGTCGAGCACGATGTTGAGGTTGTCCGGCGTGATCGCCTGCGGCGTCAGCAGGATTGCGGTCATCGAGTTCCCGCCCGGTGAGTCGAACGCGACGGTCCCTGCGACGTCCGCGAGCGCCGTGCCGTTCGCGAGCGCGACCGCGGCCTCGCCGGCCGCCTTGCCGAGCTCCCGCGAGTCCTTCCACACGTCCACGGTCTGCGTGCCGAGCGCGACGCGGTTCAACGCCGCCGCGTCGCCGTCCTGTCCGGACACTGCAACCTGGCCCGCCAGGCCCTGGGCCTCGAGCGCAGCCACGACGCCGCCGGCCATCCCGTCGTTCTCCGCGACGACCGCCTGCACGTCGTTGTTGTTCTCGGTCAGGAACTGCTCCATCTCGGTCTGCGCGAGCGCCGGGTCCCAGTTGTCGGTGTAGGTCTCGCCGACGTTCACGATGTCACCCGCGTCCTCCGCGTCCTGCAGGACCTCTTGCTGGCCGCTCCGGAGGAAGTCCGCGTTCGCGTCGGCGGAGTTGCCCTTGATGTACACGTAGTTCCCCTTCGGGACCTGCGCGAGCACCGCCTCCGCCTGCATGCGTCCGACCTCGACGTTGTCGAACGTGATGTACAGGGCGCCCGGGTCCTCGATCAGGCGGTCGTACGCGATCACCGGGATGCCCTGCTCCAGGGCGCTCTGCACGGCCGGCAGGATCGCCTCGCCGTCCTGGGCCAGGATGATGAGCGCGTCGGCGCCCTGCGAGATCAGGTTCTCGACGTCCGTGAGCTGCTGCTCGGCGGACGACCCGGCGTCCGACGAGATGTAGCCGGCACCGCCCGCGGCGAGAGCCTCCTGGATGGCGGGCTCGTCCCACTTCGCCCAGCGCTCTTCGTTGTAGTTGTTCCACGAGACGCCGACGAGCAGTTCTTCGCCGCCGCCCGTTGCTCCTCCTGTTGCTCCTCCGGTCGTCCCGCCGCCGTCTCCCTCGTCGTCGCTGCTACAGGCGGCGAAGACCAAGACGGACAGGGCCAGGATCGCCCACAACCGACGTCTACCCACTGTTCCCCCCTTCTGGATGGCGGACTCCACGGTCGCGCCATCCCGTACCTGCTTGCGGTCCGACGGCCGTCGGGTCTGCCCTCAGGCCCATCGGCTCCCCTCATGAAGCCTTCCGCCAACGTATACGCCCACCGACGGCCTCACGGATCGAAACCCGGCCGGAGCATCTCACAGACGGGTCGGACAACGCAAAGTCGGGACGCGCAACAAATCCTGTGCCCCCGCGGCCACCGCCGAGGGAGCGAATGCGTGTTTGGCCGTTCGAGGCGTATTGCGTGCGTTCGAGGCAGTCGATACCTTGCCCGTGGGGGTGGGGAACCTCGCTCGGGTCGTACGATCGCCCCCACAGATGAGCCGAGCCGCGAGACTCGAGGAGAGGATTTCGTGGAGCGTCCAACAAAATCAGCTTCCGCCTCGGGCAGCATGGATGGCCCAACCGGTGGCCATGCCGGTGGTGCCCGCCTGGGGCTGGCGGCCGAGGAGGTTCGGCGCCACAACCTCGGAACGGTGCTCGAACGACTGCACCTGTCCGGCCCACTCTCCCGGTCCGAGCTGACCTCGTCGACCGGACTCAATCGCTCGACCATCGCCGACCTGATCGGCGAGCTCACCGCGCTCGGGCTGGTCGACGAACGCCCGGGGCCGACCGGGTCGGGCCCCGGGCGACCCTCGCCCGTCGTGACCACGAGATCCCAGGGCGCCGTCGTCCTCGCGGTCGAGCTGACCGTCGACTCGATCGCGGTCGCGACGGTTGGATTGGGGGGTCACGTCTACAACCGGATCCGCGTGGCGAGACCGAGGGGCCGATTCTCGCCGGGTGAGACGGTGCAGGACGTCGCCAAGCTGGCGGGACCGCTCCTCGATTCCCTCCCCGCCGGTCATCTCCTGGTCGGCGTGGGCGCCGCCGTCGCGGGGATCACGCGGAGGTCCGACGGCTTCGTCCACCTCGCTCCCAACCTGGGATGGCGGAACGTGCCGCTTGCGGCGCTGCTCTTTGCCGGGCTCGATCTCGGAGTCCCCGTCCTCGCGGCCAACGACGCGGACCTCGGGGCGCTCGCCGAGCATCGGCGCGGGGTCCGACCGGGGACCGGCGACCTCATCTACGTGTCCGGCGAGGTCGGGATCGGCGCCGGGGTGATCGTCGGGGGGAAGCCGCTGCTGGGTTCGGCCGGGTACGCCGGGGAGGCGGGACACACCCTGATCAACCCCGGCGGACAGGAGTGCGGGTGTGGGGCGATCGGTTGCTGGGAGACCGAGGCGGGCGAGGCCGCGCTTCTCCGTCGTGCAGGCCTGCGCGACGGAATGGGCTCCCTCGACGAGGTGGCCGCGCGGGCGGGCGAGGGCGACCCGCGCACCCTTCGGGCGATCGCCGACGTCGGGCATTGGCTCGGGCTCGGCATCGGCAACCTCATCAACCTGTTCAACCCGGACCTCGTCGTTCTCGGCGGGATGTATCAGCGCCTGTTCCCGCACCTCGAGCCCTCCGTGATCGAGGGCGTTCGGCTCCGGACCCTCGACGCTCCCGGCGGGATGGTGGCGATCGTGTGCAGCGGCCTTGGGTCCGACGCCCCGCTGATCGGGGCTGCCGAGCTCGTCCTTTCGGGCGTGATCGCCGATCCCGCCCATGTGGGAGGCGGAGGCGTGAACGGGAGAGCGGCCGCCGGCGCCAGGAGCGGTGCGTGATGACTCTGGTCTCAGCCCTCGGACCCGCACGAGGTGGAGGCGTTGGGCGCCACGGTTGACCGTCGGAAGACCAGCCGTACGGCCACGGCAGGGTGGCTCGTCATCGGCGCGACCGCCGGGGCGCTGGTCGCGCTCGCCGTCGTGACGGGCATCAACGCGTTCTGGCTCCAAGCGCACGCGTCGGCGATGGCTCCGCCGCACTTCGTCGAGGAGGCGGCCGCGGCCGGCATCGACCACGTCTACGACGGAGACTTCACGTTCTTCGTCGGGGGCGGCGTCGCCGCGTTCGACTGCGATGACGATGGACGACCCGACCTGTACTTCGCGGGCGGCACCAACCCGGCCGCGCTGTATCGCAACGAGAGCCCAATCGGCGGAGCGCTGCGCTTCGTCGAGGTGCCGGATCCCGCCACCGATCTCACGGAGGTCGTGGGCGCGTACCCGGTCGATATCGACGGCGATGGCCTGATCGACCTCGCGGTCCTGCGATACGGCGAGAACGTGCTGCTGCGTGGTCTCGGGGGCTGCCGGTTCGAGCGCGCCAACGAGGCCTGGGGATTCGACGGGGGCGACGCCTGGACCGCGGCGTTCAGCGCGACCTGGGAGGGTTCGGCGGCGCTTCCGACCCTCGCCTTCGGGAACTACCTCGATCTCGTCTCGAGCCCGGAGCGGACGACCTGCGCCGACAACGAGCTCGTCCGGCCGGAGGAGGGCGCGGCGACCTATGCGGAGCCGACGCCGCTCACGCCCGGTTGGTGCACGCTGTCGATCCTGTTCAGCGACTGGGATCGATCCGGTCGACGCGACCTGAGGATGACCAACGATCGGCACTACTACCTCGACGGCGAGGAGCAGCTCTGGCGGGTCGCCGCCGGGGAGGCACCGCGTCTCTACACGCAGGACGAGGGCTGGCAGCAGATGCAGATCTGGGGCATGGGCATCGCGAGCTACGACGTCACCGGCGACGGCCTCCCGGAGGTCTTCCTGACCAGCCAGGGCGACAACAAGCTCCAGACCCTGGCCGGCGATGCAGCGCAGCCCGACTACCGCGACATCGCCCTTCAACGAGGCGTCACCGCGCCTCGGCCGTACGCGGGGGGTGATCCGCTTCCCTCGACCGCGTGGCATCCGGAGTTCGAGGACGTGAACAACGACGGCTTCGTCGACCTGTTCGTCTCGAAGGGCAACGTCGAGGCGCAGCCGGACTTCGCCGCGAAGGATCCGAGCGATCTCCTGCTCGGACAGCCGGACGGGACGTTCGTCGAGAGCGGGGAGGCCGCCGGCATCGTGAGCTTCGTCCGTCGGCCGCGGCGCGGCGCTCGTCGACCTCAACCTCGACGGGATGCTGGATCTGGTCCAGGTGAACCGGCGTGAGAACGTGAGCCTGTGGAGGGACGTCGGTTGGGGCGACGCCGCACAGCCGGCGCCGATGGGCAGCTGGATCGCGGTGCGGCTCCAGCAGCCGGGTCCCAATCGCGACGCGATCGGCTCCTGGATCGAGGTCAGGATCGGCGAGCGGACGACCCAACGCGAGGTGACCATCGGTGGCGGTCACGCCGGTGGACAGCTCGGCTGGATCCACTTCGGGCTCGGGGACGCCGACCGGGCCGAGATCCGCGTTCAATGGCCGGACGGGAAGACGGGACCGTGGCTCGAACTGTCCGCAAACCGGTTCGCCGTGATCGACCGGGGCGCGTCGAAGCCTCTGCCGTGGGCCCCGCCCGAGGGCTGATCGGGAAGAAGGGGAGCGATGGCCACCGCACGGCTCGCCGAGGTCGTCCTCCCCGACTTCGGCATGCCCGACGCGATGCCCGAGATCCCCGCCGCGACGTATCGAGACCGACTGGAGCGTCTCCGGGCCCGTGCGGACGAGCTCGGCTACGACCAGCTCATCGTGTATGCGGACCGCGAGCACAGCGCGAACCTCGCCTATCTCACCGGCTTCGACCCGCGCTTCGAGGAAGCCATGCTCGTCGTCGGCACGTCCGGCGAGCCCGCCATCCTGGTGGGCAACGAGTGCTACGGCATGGCCGGCGCCGCGCCGCTCGCGATGCGACGCCATCTGTTCCAGGACTTCAGCCTGCCCGGCCAGCCGCGAGACCGCTCGAAGCCGCTGAGCGAGATCCTGGCCGCCGAAGGCGTCCGGGACGGCAGCCGGGTGGGGGTGATCGGCTGGAAGGAGTACGCGGACCCGGAGATGATCGAAGCGCCCGCGTTCATCGTCGACGAGCTGCGCGAGATGAACCGGGCCGGTGCGATCGAGAACGCGGCCCATCTGCTCATCGGCGCCGCCGACGGGCTCCGCGTGCTCAACGAGGTGGAGCAGCTCGCCTCGTTCGAGTACTCCGCCTGCCAGACCTCGAACGGTGTCCGACGCCTGCTCTTCGGACTCCGGCCCGGGATGCGCGAGTGCGATGCCGTCGGGCTGCTCGGCTGGAACGGCATGCCGCTCTCCTGCCACCTGATGCTGTCGAGCGGGGACCGGGCATCGCTCGGGCTGCTCAGTCCGAGCGATCGACGGATCGAGCGGGGCGACCGCTTCACGGTCGCCTTCGGCATCTGGGGCGCGTTGAACTGCCGGGCCGGGTTCGTCGTCGAGGACGCTGCCGAGCTCCCTCCCGGCATCGGCGACTACGTCGAGCGGCTGGTCGCTCCGTACTTCGAGGCGGTGGCCGCCTGGTACGGCGCGCTGCGCATCGGCGAGACGGGGGGCGCGCTCCACGAGATCATCCACCGCCGTCTCGACGACCCGTTCTTCGGCATCTTCCTGAACCCCGGCCATCAGATCCACCTCGACGAGTGGGTGAACTCGCCCGTGGCGCCGGCATCCAGCATCGAGCTGCGCTCCGGCATGGCGTTCCAGGTGGACGTCATCCCGGCGACCGGGACCGACTACTTCACCACCAACATCGAGGATGGCGTGGCGCTCGCCGACGAAACGCTGCGTGCGGCGTTCGCCGGCTCGTACCCGGCGGCGTGGGAGCGGATCCAGGCACGCCGGCGGTTCATGGGCGACGCCCTCGGGATCGAGCTGCACCCCGACGTGCTGCCGTTCTCCAACATCCCGGGGTGGCTGCCGCCCTTCCTGCTCCGCCCGGATCGCGCCATGACGATGACCGGATAGGGGAGGGATGTCGTGCCCGGGGTTCGGGATCGAGATCCCCGCGAGCGGGGAGCGTGGGGTGTGCGGCGATACGATCGGTACGAGACGAAGTTCGTGATCACCTGGGAGGGGTTGTCATGACGTACGAACCGAAGGCGGAGCACCGGTTCTCGTTCGGGCTCTGGACCGTGGGAAACATCGGCATCGACCCGTTCGGCGAGCCCGTGCGCGAGGTGCTCTCGCCGGTGCAGCTGGTCGAGCTGCTCGCGGACGTGGGGGCGTGGGGTGTGAACCTTCACGACAACGACCTCGTTCCGATCGACGCGAGTGCGCACGAGCGCGACCAGATCGTGTCGGACTTCAAGAAGGCGCTGGACGCGACGGGCCTCGTGGTGCCGATGGCGACCACGAACCTGTTTCGAGACCCCGTGTTCCGCGACGGTGCCTTCACCGCCAACGACCCCAAGGTTCGGGCGTTCGCCCTCCGCAAGACCATGCGGGCCATCGACCTCGGGGTCGAGCTCGGCGCCACCATGTACGTGTTCTGGGGCGGCCGCGAGGGCGTCGAGACGGATTCGTCGAAGGACCCGCTCCGCGCGCTCGGGTGGTACGCGGACGCGCTCAACTTCCTGTGCGCCTACGTGAAGGACCAGGGGTACGACCTCCGGTTCGCGCTCGAGTCCAAGCCGAACGAGCCTCGAGGCGACATCTACCTGTCCACCACCGGCGCGATGCTCGCGTTCATCGAGACCCTCGAGCACTCGGAGATGGTCGGGGTCAACCCCGAGGTCGCCCACGAGCACATGGCCGGGCTGAATTCCACCCACTACGTGGCGCAGGCCTGGTCGATGGGCAAGCTCTTCCACATCGACCTGAACGACCAGATCCCCGGCCGCTACGACCAGGACCTCCGGTTCGGCTCCGCGAACCCCAAGGCCGCGTTCTTCCTGGTCAAGTTCCTCGAGGACGTGGGATACACGGGGAGCCGCCACTTCGACGCCCACGCCTACCGGACGTCGGACTACGAGGACGTGAAGGCGTTCGCGGCCGGGTGCATGCGCACGTACCTGATCTTGAAGGAGAAGGCCGAGCGCTGGAACGCGGACCCGGAGATCCAGGCGCTGGTGTCACAGATCACGGAGGACGACGGGTCGATGGCCCCCTACCTCGGCCCGTACTCGCCGGAGCGCGCCGCGGCGCTCGGCGATCTGGATCTGGACCGCCGAGCGCTCGCGAGCCGTGGGCAGCCGTACGAACGGCTCGATCAGCTGACGGTGGACCTGCTTCTCGGGGTTCGGTGACGCTCGGTACCGTTCGCGGGCGCATCGGCGTGAGCCACGTCCTGGGCCTCGACGTTTCGACCACGGCCACGAAGGCCGTCGTTCTCGACGACGATGGCCGCGTCCGCGCGACCGCGGCTTCCGCGTATTCGTACGAGACGCCGCGCCCGCTCTGGAGCGAGCAGGACCCGTCGCTCTGGTGGAACGGGACGATCCAGGCCGTTCGGGCGGCGCTGGCCGAGGCGGACCTTCGCGCCGACGACGTGGAGGCGGTCGGGCTCGCCGGGCAGATGCACGGCCTGGTCGCGCTCGACGGAGGCGGCAGGATCCTGCGGCCGGCGATCCTGTGGAACGACCAGCGCACGGGGGCCGAGTGCGACCTGATCCGGGAGGCCGTCGGCCCTGATCGCCTGATCGCCATCACCGGCAACGATGCGCTCCCCGGGTTCACGGCGCCCAAGCTCGTGTGGGTTCGCCGGCACGAGCCGGACGTGTGGTCCCGGATCGCGCATGTCGTCCTGCCGAAGGACTTCGTTCGCCTCCGGTTGAGCGGCGACCTCGCGGTCGATCGCGCCGACGGCGCCGGCACGCTCCTGTTCGACCTCGCGCGGCGGGACTGGTCGAGCGAGGTGCTGGGGGCCCTCGAGATCGATCCCGCGTGGCTCCCGAAGACCTACGAGGGCCCCGAGGTCACCGGCGTGGTCTCGGCCGAGGCCGCCGACGCCACCGGCCTGCGGCCGGGCACCCCGGTGGTAGCCGGGGGCGGGGACCAGGCCGCCGCGGCGGTGGGCGTGGGGTCGGTCGAGCCGGGCGTCCTGTCGCTCTCGCTCGGGACCTCCGGTGTGGTGTTCGCCACGACGCAGGGTCCGCTCGTCGAGCCCCGGGGCCGGCTCCACGCGTTCTGCCACTCGGTGCCCGGCCGCTGGCACGTCATGGGCGTGATGCTCTCGGCGGCCGGGAGCCTGCGATGGTTCCGCGACGCGTTCGCGCCCGGTCTCGGCTTCTCCGAGCTCGTCGACGAGGCGCTGGACGTGCGGGCTGGGAGCGACGGGCTGCTGTTCCTTCCCTACCTCACCGGGGAGCGGACCCCGCATCCCGATCCCCGGGCTCGAGGCGCGTTCGTCGGCTTCACGATTCGCCACGAACGCGCGCACGCGACCAGGGCCGTCCTGGAGGGGGTCGCCTTCGGGCTGCGGGATTCACTGGAGCTCATGCGATCCATCGGCCTGTCGGACGCGAGTCAGATCCGGGCAACCGGCGGCGGGAGCCGGAGCCCGCTCTGGCGGCAGATCCTCGCCGACGTCTTGAACACCTCGATCGTCACGACGTCGAGCACGGAAGGGGCGGCGCAGGGGGCGGCGATCCTCGCGGCCGTCGGGCTCGGCCGGTTCGGGTCGGTGGAGGACGCGTGTCGGGCGCTCGTCCAGGTGACCGAGTCGGTCGACCCGTCGGAGGACGCGCGCATCTACCCCGAGCACTACGAACGGTACGGCCAGCTGTACCCGGCGCTCGCGGAGACCTTCCACTCGATCCCGTGACGCCTCGATGAGCCCGCCCATGCGTCTATCCCCACGAGGTCTCGGTCACCGGCCGGAACGCCACCTCGAGGATCCGGTGGTTGCGGGGTCGGGTGAGCACGAAGAGCACCGCCTCCGCCACGTCGTCCGCCGTCATCATGCCGGCGAGCTCCGGCATGCCGGGGGTTCGCCCGTGGCCCATCGCGAACTCGGTCGCGACGCCGCCCGGGCACACGTTGGTGCACCGGACGCCATGGGGTCGAAGCTCGTGGTCGAGCGCTCGCGTGAACCCGACCTGGGCGAACTTCGAGGCGCAGTACACGGCCTCGAAGGGCAGGCCGCGCCGTCCCGCTTCGGACGCGAGCGTGACGACGTCCGCGGCGTCGCTTCGAAGCAGGTGCGGGAGCGCGGACCGCAGCGTGTACATGGTGCCCTTCACGTTGACGTCGATCATGTCCTCGAGGTCCTGCTCCGGGAGCTCGAGGAACGGTCCGTAGGAACCGACCCCGGCGTTGGCGACCACGATGTCGAGCCCGCCGAATCGATCCACGGTCTCGGCGACGAGCGCCGCGACGGCCGCGGGGTCGCGCACGTCGCAGGGCCCGGCCACCGCGTCCTCGAGCCCCAGGTCGCCGCCGCTCCTCGACGCGAGACCGAGTCGCACGCCCTCGCTCGCGAGCGCCCGCGCGACCGAGGCTCCGATCCCGCCGCTCGCACCGGTGACGAACGCCACCTTCCCCCGCAGATCGTTCATCGCTGGCTCCTTCCTTCGCCGGTGGTCTCCTTTGCCATGCCGGGCAACGCTACTTGGAGGCTGCGGTGACCGCATGAGCCGGTCGAGTGATCCCGTTCGGGTCGCCGTCGTTGGGTTCGGCCTCGGCGGCCAGGTGTTCCACGCGCCGCTCGTCGAGGCCGTCCCGGAGATGCGGCTCGTCTCGATCGTGACCTCGGACCCGGAGCGGGCGGGGGTGGCCAGGACCCGGTACCCGCGCGCCCGGGTCCTGCCCGACGTCGAGACGCTCATCGGGGCTGCTCGCGACCACGACCTGGTCGTCGTGGCCACCCCGAACCGGTTCCACGTGCCGATCGCCCTCGCCGCGATCGACGCAGGCCTGCACGTCGTCGTCGACAAGCCGCTCGCGCCCACCGCGGAGGAGGCGCGTCGAGCCGTCTCGGCCGCCGCCGAGGCCGGGGTCGTGTTCACGGTGTTCCAGAACCGGCGGCTCGACGGCGACTTCCTCACCGTCGCGAAGCTGATCGGCGAGGGCGCGCTCGGTCGCGTCATCCGGTTCGAGTCGCGGTTCGAGCGCTGGCGCCCCCAGGTCGACGTCCGTGGCTGGCGAGAGCTCGGCGCTCCCGGTGAGGGGGGCGGGGTGCTGCTCGACCTCGGCGCTCACCTCGTCGATCAGGCGGTCCAGCTCTTCGGCCGCCCGATGAGCGTCTACGCGGAGGTGGAGCGGCGGCGACCGGGTGCCGAGGTCGACGACGACGTGTTCGTGGCGCTCACGCATGCCGACGGGGTTCGGAGCCACCTCTGGATGAGCCTTGTCGCGGGCTCGCTCGGGCCCCGCTTCCGGGTCCTCGGCACCGAGGGGGCGTTCGAGAAGGACGGGCTCGACCCCCAGGAGGATCAGCTGGGTTCGGGGATGGCCCCGAGCCAGGACGCGTACGGCGTCGAGCCGAGCGACCGATGGGGGCGCGTCGTCCGGGGCGACGACGCCGTGCCCGTGCCGACGGAGCCGGGCGCGTATCAACGCTTCTACGCGGGCGTCGCGTCGGCGGTCCTCGACGGCTCCCTCCCCCCGGTCGTCCCGGAGGACGCCGTCGGGACGCTCGAGATCCTCGAGTCGGCGGCCCGTTCGGCCGCGACCGGCGAGGTCGTGCCGACCGCCTAGCTGAGGCTGCTCCGAAGCATCCAGGCGGCCTTCTCGTGGATCTCCAGACGAGCGGTCACCAGATCCGCGGTCCCGACGTCGCCCGCCTCCTCCGCCGCGCGAACCAATGGCCTGGCCGCTCGGACCAGCGACTGGTGGGCGTCGGCCAGCTTCTCGACCATCGCCTCGTCGGTGGGAACGCCCTCCTCGTCCGGCACAGATGCCAGCCGCGCGAGCTCGCCGAAGGAGCCGGGCGCGAACGAGCCCAGCGCCCGGATCCGCTCGGCGATGGCGTCGACCGCCCCCTGCAGGTCGAGGTACTGCTGCTCGAACAGCAGATGGAGCTGGCCGAACCTGGGTCCGGTGACGTTCCAGTGGTAGCCGTGGGTCTTGAGGTAGAGCGTGTACGTGTCGGCGAGCAGGCCCGCCAGTCCCTCGGCGACCCGCTTCCGAGCCTCCTCCTCGATCCCGATGTCGACGTCCATCGTGCCCTCCCTGCTTCACGGATGCGGGGACGACCGCGCCCCCGGCGCATCGACGATAGGAGGCGCCGCCGATAGCTCGCCAGGGCGGGGGTTCCCTCGGCCGGCGGGCCGATCGGCCTGCTCGGGACTCAGGCGCCGTACTTCGCGAGCCGCCCGGCGTTCGCCATCAGGATCGGGAGCAGCTCGCGCGAGGGCCGGTGGCCGAGCCCGCCCTGCCGACACCAGCGCTCGCCGAATCGCTCCACGTCGTCCCGGCCGCACCGGGAGCCGGCGACGAGGACCGGCACCGGATGCCAGGAGTGCGCGGCCATCTGCGACGGCGTCGCGTGATCGCCGGTGACGGCGATGACGTCGTGGTCCAGCGCGAGCAGGTCGGGGACGACCGCGTCCAGGCGCTCGATCGCCGCGATCTTGGCGCCCCGGTCGCCATCCTCACCGGCGGCGTCGGCGTCCTTGTGATGGAGGAAGAAGAAGTCCGCGTCGGCGCGGTGCTTGTCCAGGAGCGCGATCTCCTCGGCCAGGTCGGCCGGCGGGCCGAGCACCTCGAAGCCGAGAAGCCGCGCGATGCCGCGGTACATCGGATACACGGCAACGGCGGCGGCCCGCAGGCCCGTTCGATCCCGGAACGCCGGGAGCTCCCGGTGCGAGTCGAATCCGCGGAGCAGGATGCCGTTCGCTGCGGCCTCTTCCGCAAGCACCTGTCGCGCCTGCGCGATGACCGCGCGCGCGAGCTCGGCGGTCCGCGCCGCCGTCGGGTCCAGGGCGCGAGGGTCGAGGGGCGGGACGCCCGTTTGTTGCGGGTCGGTGTCGCTCACTCGCGGGTCGAGGCCATCGCCGCGGAGCACCAAGAGGAACCGGTGGCCGCGTTCGTGGCGGAAAAGCAGGTCGGCGCCCCCGACCCGGACCTGCGAGCCGAGCCGGTCGATCACCCGTCTCGCCTCGTCGTCGCCCGGACGGCCGGCTCGACGGTCCGACACGTTGCCGTCGGCGTCGATCGTGCAGAGGTTGCCACGCGCGGCCACATCGCCGGGACGCAGCTCGACCTCGAGGCCGGCCGCGGAGAGCGCCCCGCGACCCAGCAGGTACTCGAGCGGGTCGTATCCGAACAGCGCGAGGTGACCCGGACCCGAGCCCGGCGTGATCCCGGGACCGACGGGCTCGAGCAACCCGGTGACGCCCTCGGCGGCGAGACGGTCGAGGTTGGGCGTGCTCGCCTCCTCGAGCTCGGTCCCGTGCTCCGCGTCGGCCATCCCGCCCAACCCGTCCAGGACCACGAGCAGGATCGTCGCGCCGGCCTCGGTCGCAAGCTCGCGCAGATCCACGGTCCGATGGTAGCCAACGCGTCCGCGGGCCGGGCGCAACGGAGCGCGAGGGTGCCCCCGACCTCGGGAAATGGGTCTTGCGTCGGGAAGGTTGCAGGTGCCACACTTCCGCCCAGGCGTCCGGGCTGCAAGGCTCGGCCGATGGACGGCGGCGCGACGCGGGCACGCGCCGCCGTCTGCTTATGTCCGAAGCCCGCCGAGCCCGAGGTGTCGTCCTCCCCGGTGCTACCCTGGGCGACTCCGGGCGCGTAGCTCAGCGGGAGAGCGCTCGCCTCACACGCGAGAGGTCGCAGGTTCAAAACCTGCCGCGCCCACCGAACCGCCCAACGTTCATCCCGTTGGCGGTGTCATTCGCAGGGCCGTTCGATAGCGTTGGGCGGATCGGCGAGGGGATACCGCTCATGTCCGCGACCACCGAACCGGCCCCACCCGCACCGCCAACGACGGCCGCGGCGAGGGCCGACGAGCTCTCGAAGATCTACGGCCAAGGCGACGCCGAGGTCCGCGCGCTCGACGACGTCTCGGTCCAGTTCGAGCGCGGCCACTTCAGCGCGATCATGGGGCCGTCGGGCTCGGGGAAATCCACCCTGTTGCACTGCATGGCGGGCCTCGACGCCCCGACGTCGGGACGCGTGTTCATCGGGGACGTCGACCTCACCACGCTTTCCGAGAAGCAGTTGACGCTGCTGCGCCGGGTAAAGGTCGGCTTCGTCTTCCAGACGTTCAACCTGATCCCGACGCTCACGGCGTCGGAGAACATCACGCTGCCGCTCGACATCGCGGGAGACAAGCCGGACGAGGCGTGGTTCGACACGGTCGTGGACACCGTGCGCCTGCGGGACCGCCTCGACCACCGTCCGAGCGAGCTCTCCGGCGGCCAGCAGCAGCGGGTGGCCGGGGCGCGGGCGCTCGTCAGCCGGCCGGAGATCGTCTACGCGGACGAGCCGACCGGCAACCTGGACTCCAAGGCCAGCCACGAGCTCCTCGAGTTCCTGCGCAGCGCCGTGAAGGACCACGGGCAGACAATCGTCATGGTGACCCACGACGCGAGCGCGGCGTCCTTCGCGGACCGCGTCGTGTTCCTGGCCGACGGCAGGATCGTCGACGAGATGGTGGCGCCGACGACGGAGCGCGTGCTCGATCGCCTCAAGTCGCTGGAGAGCTAGGTGCTCCGGGCGGCGCTCCGCAGCGTTCTCGCGCGCAAGGTCCGCCTGATCCTCACCGGGGTGTCGATCGTGGTCGGGGTCGGGTTCATGGCCGGCACGTACGTCCTCACCGACACGATGACGCGCGCGTTCAACCAGGTCGTCGAAACGGGGACGTCCTCAATCGATGTCCTGGTGCGGAGCTCGAACGCGTTCACGGCGCAGACCAGCAGCCTCGAGGAGCGGGAGCCGATGCCGGAGTCGGTGCTCGGCGACGTCGAGTCCGTCCCCGGCGTGGCACAGGCGGTCGGCGACGTGCTCGGATATGCGCAGATCGTCGACCCGGCGACGGGAAAGGTCATCGGCACGATCGGACCACCGACGGCCGCCTCGGCCTGGAACGACCTCAACGGCTTCACCCTGAAGCCGGGCGGCTCGCCGCCCCAGGGTGGCGACCAGGTGGTCATCGATGCCGCCACGGCCGAGAGCCACGACATCCAGGTCGGCGATCGCGTGGAGATCCTGTTCGAGGGACCGCCGGGCGAGTTCGACGTCGTGGGCGTTGCCGGCTACGGCGACAGCGACAGCCTCCTCGGCGCGACGTGGGCGCTGTTCGACCTTCCGACCGCCCAGCGCGTGCTCGGTAAGGAGAGCCAGCTCGACTCGATCTCCGTACTGGCGCAGGAGGGAGTCTCGGGCGTCGAGCTCCAGCGGCGGATCGCCGAGGTGCTTCCCCAGGGCACCGAGGCGGTAACCGCAGCCACGGTCGCCTCGGAGGCGCAGGACCAGATCAGCACGGGGCTGGGGTTCCTCCGCACCGCGTTCCTCGTGTTCGCGTTCGTCGCGCTCTTCGTGGGCGCGTTCATCATCTTCAACACGTTCGCGATCATCGTCGCTCAGCGGACCCGCGAGCTCGGGCTGTTTCGGGCCCTTGGCGCGACCGGCCGGCAGGTGATGACCTCGATGGTCGTCGAGGCGCTCATCGTGGGCGTCGTGTCGTCCGCGCTCGGGGTCCTGGCCGGGATTGGCATCGCGATCGTCCTGAAGGGCCTGCTTTCCGCGGTCGGTCTCGATATCCCCGCCTCGGGGACCGTCATCCTGCCGCGCACCTTCATCGTGTCGATCGTCGTCGGGACGATCGTGACCGTCATCGCCGCGATCGTGCCCGCCCGTCGCGCCGCCCGGGTGGCGCCGATCGAGGCGTTGCGCGAGGCGCACGATCGGCCCGGCCGCTCGCTGCGGTTCCGGCTGGTGACCGGGGCGATCGTCCTCGCGTTGGGCATCGTGCCGCTGGCCTACGGCCTGTTCGGCACGCCGAAGAACGCGCTCCAGCTCGTCGGCCTCGGCGTGACGCTCACGTTCGTCGGCGTGGCGATGCTCACGCCGCTCGTCGCGCGGCCCGTGGCGGCGGCGCTCGGCTTCCCGATCCGCCACACGGGGGTCCCGGGCAAGCTCGGCGGCGAGAACTCGATGCGCAACCCTCGGAGGACCGCGGCGACCGCCTCGGCGCTGATGATCGGGCTCGGGCTCGTCGTCTTCGTGGCGGTGTTCGGGGCGTCCGCGAAGGCGTCCACCACCGCCATCCTCGAGCGGACCCTCAAGGCCGACTTCATCCTCACGTCCCCGACCTTCAGCGGGTTCAGCACCTCGGCCGCGGACGCCATGCGACCGGTCCCCGGCGTCGAGACCGTCTCCGAGATCCGGCAGGCGGAGGCCCACATCGAGGGTGGGACCGCGTTCCTGACCGGGCTGGACCCCACGACCTTACCGGTCGTCTCCGAGGTGGGCCTCGTCGAGGGCTCGATCGCGGAGCTGGCCAAACCCGACACGATCGCCGTGTTCGACGACGTCGCCAAGGACAACGGCTGGGGCCTCGGCGATTCGATCCGAGTCGAGTTCCCCGCGACCGGCGACGTGGATCTCCAAGTCGCCGGGATCTACTCCGAGAACGGCCTGATCGGCGACTACGCCGTGTCGCTCGAGACGTTCGACGCGAACGTCGCGCAGCAACTCGACGTCTTCGTCCTGGTCAAGGCCGAGGACGGCGCGGACGTGGCGGCCGTGCAGGGGGATCTCGAGGAGGCGCTCCGACCGTTCCCGAACATCGAGGTCCAGGACCAGGCGGCGTTCCGCGACAAGTACGCCACCTTCCTGAATCAGGTGCTGAACCTGGTGACGGCCCTGTTGGTCTTCGCCGTGATCATCGCCCTGTTCGGCGTCATGAACACCCTCTACCTGTCGATCTACGAGCGGACGCGCGAGCTCGGCCTCCTGCGGGCCGTCGGGCTGACGCGGCGTCAGACGCGTTCGATGGTGCGATGGGAGGCGGTCATCATCTCGGTGATGGGGGCGCTGTTCGGTGTCGTGATCGGGATCGCGTTCGGCTGGGCCCTCCAGCAGGCGCTGGCCCCGAAGGGCTTCACCGAGCTGGGCATCCCCGGCGTCCAGTTGGCGATCTACGTGGTCTTCGCGGCCGTCCTCGGGGTCCTCTTCGCGATGTTCCCGGCACGTCGCGCCGCGAAGCTGAACGTTCTCGAAGCAATCGCCTACGAGTAGCCCCGGCCGGCGCGGCGGCGGCGGATATCATGGCCGTCCATGCCCCGGATCGAGCTTCCCGACGGCCCCTCGACCGAGCTCCCCGAGGGGGAGCCGATCGGGTCGGTCCTACCGCCGGGGACGATCGCGGCGCGATTCGACGGGGAGCTCGTCGACCTCTCGTTCGTGCCGTCCGTCGACGGGATCGCCGAGCCCGTCCTGCCGTCGGAGCCCGACGGTCTGCGCCTGCTTCGTCACTCAGCGGCGCACGTCATGGCGCAGGCGGTGTGCGATCTGTGGCCGGGCGCTCGGTACGCCATCGGGCCACCGATCGAGGACGGTTTCTACTACGACCTCGAGCTTCCGGGTCCGATCTCCGATTCCGACCTCGCCAAGATCGAGGACCGGATGCGCGAGCTCGCCGCGGTGGACCAGCCATTCGTCCGGGAAGAGCTCTCGCGCGAGCAGGCGCTGGAGCGGTTCGCCGACCAGCCCTATAAGAAGGAGATCATCGAGTCGCTCGACGAGGGCGAGGTGCGCGCGGGCGAAGCTGTGACGGTGTATCGCAACGACGGATGGTCGGACCTGTGCCTCGGACCGCACGTGCCGTCGACCTCGAGGATCGGCGCGTTCAAGCTCATGAAGCTCGCCGGCGCCTATTGGCGCGGCGACGAGGGCCGACCGATGCTCCAGCGCGTGTACGGGACGGCCTGGGCGAGCGCGGAGGATCTCGAGGCATACCTCCGGCGCCTCGAGGAGGCCGAGAAGCGCGACCACCGCCGGCTCGGCCGCGAGCTCGACCTGTTCAGCTCGCCCGAGGAGCTCGGGCCCGGCCTGTGGATCTGGCATCCGCGGGGTGGGCTCTTCCGCAAGGAGCTCGAGAGCTACGTCCGCGACCTGCACCTGGAGCGCGGCTACGACCTCGTGGTGACCCCGCACATCGCGCGATCGGTGCTGTGGGAGACGAGCGGGCACCTCGCGAAGTACGCCGAGAACATGTACCCGCCGATGCGAGACGAGCAGGGCGACTACTACGTGAAACCGATGAACTGCCCGTTCCACGTCCTCGTCTACAAGTCGCGGATCCGCTCGTACCGAGACCTGCCGATGCGGCTGTCGGAGCTCGCCACGGTCTATCGGCACGAGCGCATCGGGACGCTCCACGGGCTGCTGCGGATTCGCGGCTTGACCATGGACGACTCGCACATCATCTGCACGCCGGACCAGTTGATCGACGAGATCCTCGGCGTGTTCGACTTCACGCTGGAGATCCTCCGCACGTTCGGGTTCAGCGAACCGATCATCAAGCTGTCGACGCTCCCGGGGCAGACGATCGTCACGCCCGAGATGGCGGAGAAGGCGACCGAGGCGCTCACGAATGCGCTCGACAAGAGCGGCCTCCCGTACCAGCTCGCCGAGGGCGAGGGCGCCTTCTACGGGCCGAAGGTGGACTTCGACTTCCGGGACGCGATCGGCCGGCCGTGGCAGCTGACCACCGTCCAGTGCGACTTCGGCCTGCCCGAGCGCTTCGAGATGGAGTACGTCGGCGAGGACAACCAGCGGCACCGACCCGTGATGATCCACCGCGCGATCCTCGGGTCGCTCGAGCGATTCAGCGCCGTGTTGATCGAGCACTACGCGGGAGCCTTCCCCCTCTGGTTGTCGCCCGAGCAGGTGCGACTCGTGCCGGTCGCAGATCGGCATCACGAGCACGCGAACGCGCTCGCCTCCCGACTCCGCGAGGCCGGGCTCCGTCCGGAGGTCGACGCGTCCGGCGAGACCGTGGGCAAGAAGGTGCGCGCCGCTCAGCTGATGAAGGCCCCGTACGTCCTGGTGGTCGGCGACAAGGAGATCGAGTCCGGCGCGGTGACCGTCCGCGATCGGGAGGGGACGGAGACCAGGGGCGTACGGTTCGAGGACTTCGTCGTCGCGCTCGTCGATGAGGCGCGCTCACGTCGCATCACCCAGTCCCGATTCGGGGACTGAGCGTGGACCGCCTCTGGTCGCCGTGGCGCATGGAGTACATCGAGGCCGCCCGCGATGCCGAGACCGAGGGGTGCGTCTTCTGCGGCCTGCTCGCCGGCGGCGATCCGGACGGCGATCGGGTCCTCGCCCGCGACGACCTCGCGTTCGTGACGCTCGCGAAGTACCCGTACAACCCCGGCCACCTGTTGGTCCTTCCGGTACGCCACACCGGGGACCTCGACGACCTGTCGGAGGAAGAGGACTCGGCGGTCGGCCGGATGCTCCGGCGTTCGCTCCGGGCGCTGCGCGGGGTCGCCGACCCACAGGGATTCAACGTGGGGGTGAACCTCGGCCGAGTTGCCGGTGCGGGGATCCCCGAGCATCTGCACTGGCACGTCGTCCCCCGATGGGGGGGCGACACGAACTTCATGCCGGTCGTCGGCCAGACGCGCGTCCTTCCCGAGCTCCTCGCGGAGACCTTCGCGAAGCTCCGTCCGCGGTTCGACGAGGGCTGAGCCGTGACCGACGACTGGGTCGACGTCGACGGCGGCCGGCTCTGGTACGAGCGTCGTGGCGAGGGATTCCCGGTCGTCCTCGTGCACCCGGGGCTGTGGGACTCGAGGATCTGGAGCGGGCAGTTCGAGGAGTTCTCGCGGCATCACGACACGATCCGTTACGACATCCGCGGGTCCGGACGATCCGATCCGCCGCGCGGGCGGTACTCGGATTTGCGCGACCTTCGAACGGTGCTCGACGCGCTCGGCGTCGATCGGTTCGCGGTGGTCGGATGCGGGAGCGGGGGGAGCCTGGCGATCGACGCCGCGCTCGCCTTTCCCGGCTCCGTCGACGCGATCGTCACGGTGGCCCCGGGTCTGTCGGGCTACGAGTGGCAGGACCCCGGGCTCGAGGCCCTCGCCGAGGAGGTGGGCGTCGCCGTGCGAGCGGGGGAGCTTCGCCGCGCGATGGAGATCGAGCTCGCCGTGTGGGCGCCGCTGTCGGGGGCCGATGCCCGGGTCCATGAGATCGCGATGGACAACACCGCGGTGCTGGTGGCCGAGGAGCCGCTCGCGGACCCTCCGCCGCCGGCGGTGTGGCGCCTCGACGACATCGAGGCCGCGACCCTCGTCGTCGTCGGCGACCGCGACCTGGCCGAGGTGCACGCCATCGCCGACCTGATCGCGACGTCGGTACCCGGCGCCCAGAAGCGCGTGCTCGCCGAGGCGGATCAGCTCGTCAACGTCAGCAAGCCGGAGAAGTTCAACCGCCTCGTGCTCGACTTCCTCGCCTTCCGAGTGTGACACTCACCGGGTGACCGTCGTCCGAACGGACAGCATCGAGGTCGACGGCGGACGGCTCGAGGTCGATGTCGCCGGTGAAGGCGCCGCGCTCGTACTCCTGCATCCCGGTCTGTGGGACCGCAGGACCTGGGACGACCAGTTCGACGTGTTCTCGCGGACGTATCGCGTCGTCCGGTACGACGCTCGCGGGTACGGCCGCTCGAGCCGGCCGGAGCCGGGGCGGCTCTACTCCCACGTCGTCGATCTCTTGGCGGTGATGAACGCGCTCGGCGTCGAACGCGCGGCGCTCGTCGGCTGCTCGATGGGGGGGATGACCGCGCTCGACTGTTCGCTCGCCTACCCCGAGCGCGTGTCGGCGCTGGTGCTCGCGGCGCCGAATGTGAGCGGCCTCGACGCGGGCACGCCCGCGGAGGAGGAGTGGTTCGAGGAGCGCCAGGGCCCGATCGACGCGCTGATCGAGGCCGGTGACCTGGAGGCCGCCGAGGACCTCCGCCTTTCGACGATGTGGGCTCAGCTCGGGACCGACGACCCGGCCGGCGCCAGGATCCGACAGATCGCGTTCGACAACCTGCACGAGCTCACGATGGATGAAAGCGCCCGGGTGGACATCGACCCGCCGGCGGTCAGGCGGCTCGAGCAGGTGGCCGTCCCGACGCTTGTGCTTCCCTCCGACCACGACCCGCCGTGGACCGAACGCATCTGCCGGGTCCTGGCCGCGCGCATCCCGAACGCGCGCTTGGTGCAGATCCCCGACGTCGACCACGTGCTGAACATGCGGAAGCCGGCCGAGTTCAACGACGTCGTGCTTGGGTTCTTGGCTGAGGTGCTCTGAGGACGTGGCGCGGGCATTCCTGGTGCTCGGGGCGATCCTCGGCCTGGTCGGTGTGACGTTCGGGGCGTTCGGGGCGCACGCGCTTCGGGCGAAGCTTCCGCCCGAGCGGCTCGCGACGTTCGAGACCGGCGTCCGATATCAACTCTGGCATGCGCTCGCGCTCTTCGCGGTGGTCCTCGTGGGCGCCGCGCGGTTTGCGGATCCCCGGATCATGAGCCGCCTCGTCCTCTTCGAGGGGACGATGGGATGGCCTGTCACATCCGCCGGCTGGTTGTTCGTCGCCGGCACCGTGTTGTTCTCGGGAAGCCTGTATGGGCTCGCACTGACCGGCCGGCGGGGCTGGGGAGCCATCACGCCGCTGGGCGGCGCCTGCCTCGTCGTCGGTTGGCTGTTGCTGGCGCTCGGCGCGGCGACCGCGTAGCGCTACTTCTTCTGCGCCTCTTCCTTCGCCCTCTGCGCATCCGCGATGATCTTGTCGGCGAGGTGCGACGGGACCTCCTCGTAGTGCGAGAACCGCATCGTGAACGCCGCCCGCCCTCCGGTCATCGAGCGCAGGTCGATCGAGTAGCGCGCCACCTCCGCCTGCGGCACGAGGGCCTTGACCCGCTGCTTGCCGGCGCCCGCGGATTCGACCCCCTGGATCTTGGCTCGCTTGGAATTCAGGTCGCCCATGATGTCGCCCGTGTAGGACTCCGGCACGCCGACGTCGACCTCGACGATCGGCTCCAGCAGCACCACGCCGGCCGCCGCGGACGCCTCCTTGATCGCGAGTGACCCGGCGAGCTGGAAGGCCATGTCGGAGGAGTCCACGGTGTGGAACTTGCCGTCGACCAGCGTGCACCGGATGTCGACCATCGGGTTCCCGCTGATGACGCCCTGCTGCATCGTCCGCACCACTCCCTTCTCGACCGAGGCGATGAACTGGTTGGGGATGGCGCCGCCGAAGATCTTGTCGACGAACTCGAAGCCGGATCCGCGCGCCAGCGGCTCGATCTCGATGTTGCAGATCGCGTACTGGCCGTGGCCACCGGTCTGCTTCACGTGGCGCCCCAGCCCCTTGCCGGTGCCCCGGATCGTCTCGCGGTAGGCGATCCGGGCGGGCGCCGTCGTGACCTCGACGCCGAACTTCCGCTTCATCCGCTCGATCTGGACGTCGAGGTGGGCCTCGCCCATCCCGTACATCACGGTCTCGTGCGTCTCGTCGGATCGCTCGATCCGCAGCGTCGGGTCCTCCTCGCGCAGGCGCGAGAGCGCGGTCGAGAGCTTCTCCTCGTCGCCCTTGGTCTTCGGGCTGATCGCGAATGCGAGCAGCGGCTCGGGCATGTCGGCCGCGGCGACCGTCACCGGATCGTCCTTGGTCGAGAAGGTGTCGCCGGTCGTCGTGTGACCGAGCTTGGCGACGGCGCCGATGTCGCCGGCCGGAACCTCCGAGACGGTCTCGTGCTCCTTGCCGCGCAGCACGAACAGCTGCCCGATGCGCTCCTCGGTTCCCTTCGTCGCGTTGAAGACGGGCGCATCGGGGCGGACCTTCCCGGAGAAGACGCGGAACATCGTGATGTGGCCGACATAGGGGTCGGACACCGTCTTGAACACGAACGCCGTGAGCGGCTGGTTCGGGTCGCAGGGCCTGGACCGCTCCTCGCCGGACTTCGTCGTCACCGTGATCGAGTCCCGGTCCGAGGGCGAGGGGAACTCGTCCGCGATGTACTGAAGGACGCGGTCGACGCCGATCGGGCGTGCCGCCGCGGCGCACAGGACGGGGGCGATGCGCGCCTCGGCGAAGCCCTTCTTCACGCCGTGGATGACCTCGTCCTCGGAGAGCTCACCCTCCTCGAGGTACTTCTCGATCAGGGTGTCGTCGGACTCGGCGACGGCCTCCATGAGCTTCTCGCGGAAGGGATCGGCCTTGCCCGCGATGTCGTCCGGCCACTCGCCTTCCACCGCGCTCGGGCCCGAGCCGTATCGGTAGGCCTTTCGAGAGAGCAGATCGGCGACGCCGTCGAACTCGTGCTCCTCGCCGAGCGGGAGCTCGAGCGGGGCGACCTGCGTGCCGAAGGACCGGACGAGCTGCTCCAGCGTGCGCTCGAACGAGGCCCGCTCGCGGTCGAGCTTGTTGATGAGGATCGCGCGCGGGAGGCCCGCCTCGACGGCGAGCTCCCATGCGACCTCGGTCTGGACCTCGACCCCGTCCACGGCCGAGACCACGAGGAGCACCGCGTCGACCGCCCGGATCGCCGAGCGCACGTCCCCGACGAAGTCGGCGTATCCCGGCGCGTCCAGGACGTTGATCTTCACGCCGTTCCACTCGACCGGGGCCATCGCGAGGGAGACGCTGATGCCCTTCTTCGTCTCCTCGGCCTCGAAGTCGCTCACGGTGTTGCCGTCCTCGACCTTGCCCATTCGCGTGCTGGCTCCGGATGCGAAGAGCATCGCCTCGAGCAGGGTCGTCTTGCCGGCTCCGCCATGGCCCACGAGCAGGACGTTGCGGATGTCGTTCGCGTCGTAGGTCTTCATCGGTCTCCTTGCGAGGGCTCGCCCGGAACGTCCGGGAATCCTACATCGGCATTCGGGCGCGCCTCCGGGCGGCGAAACCGCCGGTGATAGGCTCGCGCCGGTGGTCGACGTGAGCGTGCGCGGGCAGGTCGGGGAGCGCGCGGCGGTCCCCGGCCTGTGTCTGGTCGCGAGCCTCGGGATCGTGGTTTCGACCTGGCAGCTGCTCGAGCGCCGGGTCGAGGCCGCGGGCTGGGCGGCGCTCGCGGCGGGCGTCTGCCTCGTGGCCGCCGGCGTGCTGCTGCGTCCCGGCGATCGGCGGGCACGCGTCGTGGTCTCGTTCGTGGACCGAGCGTTCGACGGGTGCATCCTCGCGTCGCTCGCCTGGGTCACGCGCGCGTCCGAGCCCTCCGTGGCGGCCGCCTCGCTCGTGGCGCTCGCCGCGGGGTTCGTCGCCTCCTACATCCGGGCCAAGGGCGGTTCGCTCGGCTACGGGATCGAGGAGGGCGTCGTCACGCCGATGCTTCGGTACGGCCTCGTGTCGTTGGCGTTGATCCTGAACTGGACCGCCTGGGCGATCTGGGTCGTCGCGGTCCTCATGCTGCTCGCCGCCGGAGTCCGGGCGAGCCAGGTCGCCAAGGAGGAGCGGTTGTGAGGCGCGGCGAGACGACGAGGGAGACCGCGGCCTACTGGGCCTATCGAGGGCTCGAGAAGCTGGCCATGTCCGCGCCCGAACGGGTCGGTCGCAGGATCTTCTCCGCGTTCGGTGGGCTCGCGTACCGCAGGATGGACGGCGTGCGGGCGACCGTGGCCGCGAACCAGGCGCGCGTGCTCGGCCTCGACGTCGACGACGAGCGCGTCCGGATCTCAACGCGAGAGGCCTTCGACCTGTACGCGCGGTACTGGCACGATACGTTCCGACTCCGGACGATCTCGCGAGAAGACATGATCGCGCGAACGGACCTCGTCGACGTGGACAACATCGACCGCGCACTCGAGCGGGGTAACGGCTGCGTCTGCACCCTGCCACACATGGGCAACTGGGACGTGGCGGGAAACGTGCTGGCGATCAAGGGGTATCGGCTCGCCGCGGTCGCCGAGGAGCTGAAGCCGCCCCGGCTGTCCGAGCTGTTCCTGCGTCACCGCGAGGAGCTCGGCCTGCGGATCATCACGCTCACGAGGAACGGGCACGTCGGGCAACAGCTGAAGCAGCTCCTTGCGGACAACTGGGTCATCGCCCTCGTCGCCGACCGCGATCTCACGGGGCGCGGCATCGAGGTGGAGATGTTCGGCGCCGTGCGGCGCGTGCCCGCGGGGCCGGCGCTCCTCTCGCTCACGAGCGGAGCCCCGCTGCTTGTCTGCCCCGTCTACACGTTGCCGAGCGGCTGGCAGGTCCGGATCGGGGCGCCGCTCGAGTTCGAGCGCACGGGCGACACGCGCGCGGACGTCACGGCCCTGTCCCGGCAGATGGCGGCGGAGTTCGAACGCGCGATCGCCGCGAAGCCCGCCGATTGGCACCTGTTCCAGCCCGGCTGGGACCTGGCGCCCGACCCCGAACCGGTCGCCACCGCGCCGTGAGGGTCCTGCTGGCGTGTCCCTACGCCTGGGAGGCGCCGGGCGGGGTGCAGGTGCACGTCCGCGAGCTGGCGAACCGCCTGTCGGCCCGGGGGCACGACGTGCTGATCCTCGCCCCCGGCGCCCGATCCCCGGATGACGGGGACGTCCGCACCGTCGGCCGTCCCGTGCGAGTTCCCTACGGTGGGAAGGTGGCCCCCATCTCGTTCTCGTGGGGATCGTGGCAGCGGATCCGCGAGACGCTCCGGGTCTTCGAGCCCGACGTCGTCCACGTGCACGAGCCGCTGTCGCCGAGCACGTCGATGCTCGTCGTCCGCGCCACCACGGCCCCCACCGTCGCGACGTTTCACGCCGGCCACGACCGCTCGCGCCTGATGAGCGCCACGGCGCCGATCCTGCGCTCGACCTTCCGGCGCCTCGACGCGCGGATCGCCGTCTCGCACGCCGCCGCCGACTTCCTCGCGACGGCGTTCCCCGGCCCCGTCGAGATCGTCCCCAACGGCGTGGAGGTCGAGCGGTTCGCGCGGCCAGCGCGAACCTCGAGGCGGGCGCCGGAGGGCCTGCCGAAGGGTCGCCGCATCCTGTGGGTGAGCCGCCTGGATCGGCAGAAGGGGTTCCCGATCATGGTTCGGGCCTTCGCGATCCTCGGGCACGAGCACGACGACCTCCAGCTCGTGGTGGTCGGCGACGGCCGCGACCGGGGGGCCGTCGACCTCTTGCCCCCGGATCTGCGCTCGCGAGTCGCGATGCTGGGGTCGGTCCCCAACGCCGACCTGCCCCCGTATCACGCGGCCGCGGACGTCTTCGCGGCGCCCGCCGTGGGGCACGAGAGCTTCGGCGTGATCCTGGTGGAGGCGATGGCGGCCGGGCTGCCCGTCGTGGCCTCGGACATCGCGGGATACCGGGAGGTGGTTCGCGAGGACGTCGACGGCCTCCTCGTTCCGCCGGGGGACCCGGACGCGCTCGCGGCCGCGCTCGGACGGGTCCTGGCGGAGCCCGATCTCGCCCGTCGCCTCGCCGCCGCGGGTCCCGAGCGCGCCCGGGCGTTCTCGTGGGACGTCGTCGTCCCGCGGATCGAGGCCATCTACGAGCGGGTCACGGGCCGCGCAATCGCGAGCGGCTAGGATTCGGCCCGTGCCGGTCTGGGGATGGGTCGTGCTCGGGGTCGTGGCAGCCGTCCTGGTCGCGGCGATCCTCGTCTACAACCGGCTCGTCTCGCTGCGAAACCGCGTCGACAACGGGTGGGCGCAGATCGACGTCCAGCTCCGCCGCCGCTACGACCTCATCCCGAACCTGGTGAGCACGGTGCAGGGCTACGCGGCGCACGAGCGCGAGATCTTTGAGAACGTCACCAAGGCGCGCGCGCGCGCCATCGACGCAGGCGCCGTGGGCGACCAGGCCACCGCCGAGAACCAGCTCACCCGCGGGCTTCACCAGCTCCTGGCGGTCGCCGAGGCCTACCCCGACCTGAAGGCGAACCAGAACTTCCTGGCGCTCCAGGAGGAGCTCACCGGCACCGAGTCCAAGATCGCGTACGCGCGCCAGTTCTACAACGATCAGGTGATGCGCCTGAACACCCTGATCGCCTCGTTTCCCTCGAACGTCTTGGCCCGCACGTTCGGGTTCACACCGCGCGAGTTCTTCGACATCGAAGATCCCGCGCGCGGCCCCGCGACGGTCGACTTCTCCTAGGGGCGCACGTGTACGAGCAGATCGCGTCGAACAAGCGCCGCACCTGGCTGCTGATCGGCGGCGCGTTCGTCCTGCTCGCCGCCATCGGGTGGGCGCTCGGCGTCTTCATCGACGATCCCGCGGCCGGCCTCGCGATCGCCCTGCTGGTCGCGCTCGTCATGTCGATCGGCTCGTATCGATACGGCGATCGGGTCGTGCTCGCATCGGCGCGCGCCAAGGAGGTCAGCGCGCAGGAACAGCCGCGCCTGCACAACATCGTCGAGGGGCTGTCGATCGCCGCGGGGATCCCCAAGCCGCGGGTCTACATCGTTCCCGAACAGGCGCCGAACGCGTTCGCGACGGGCCGCGACCCCGAACACTCCTCGATCGCCGTCACCCAGGGACTCCTGGACACCATGAACCGGGTGGAGCTCGAGGGCGTGATCGGGCACGAGCTCTCGCACGTCGTCGATCGCGACATCCTGGTCGGGACCGTGGTCGCGACGCTCGCGGGGGCGGTGATCCTGCTCTCGGAGTTCTTCACGCGCGCGTTCTGGTGGGGCGGGTTCCGCGGCCGTCGCGGGAACGACCGAGGCGGGGGCGGAGCCGAGGCGATCGTGTTCGCGATCGGCCTGGTCCTGTTGATCCTCGCCCCGATCTTCGCGCAGGTCATCCGGTTCTCCGTCTCGCGCCAGCGCGAGTTCCTCGCGGACGCTCAGGGCGCGATGCTCACGCGCTATCCGCCCGGCCTTGCGAGCGCGCTCCGCAAGATCGGGGCGGCGAGCGGGATCCCGATGCGCTCGGCCAACAACGCCACGGCCCATCTGTGGCTGAACCAGCCCTCGCGCGTCCAGGGCGAGGGCATGGGGACGCTCGAGAAGCTGTTCAGCACGCACCCGCCGATCGAGGAGCGCATCCGCCGCCTGGAGGAGATGTGACGATCTGCCGGCATCCCGGCCGGGTCGTTGAGCGGGTCCGGGCCCGCGGCTAGCATCGCGGTTCGGCCCCGCGCCGACGAACGCCCGATCGCCGCCCGCGACCCTGGAGGTCCCTACCGATGCCCGGCTCCCATACGCCCTCGCGCCGGCGGCCGTCGTGGTCGCCTCGCGGAAAGGTCATCGCGGCCGGGGCCACCGTCGCGGTCGTGGCCGCCGGTGCGCTCGGGTACTTCTCGTTCTTCCCGCAGCAGGCGCCGGCGTTCGTCCGCGGCGCGATGGAGACCGTCGGACTCGCCGAGGGGACGCCCGCTCCGGCACCCCCGCCGACCTGTCCCCTGACCGGCGAGGAGGTGTCGGGAACGAAGGTGCCGCATCGCCCGGCGCTCGCGATCAAGATCGAGAACGCGCCGGAGGCCCGCCCGCAGGCCGCGCTGAACGACGCGGACATCGTGGTCGAGGAACCGGTCGAGGGCGGGTACACGCGGTTCATCGCGATCTTCCAGTGCACCGGCTCGGACCGCGTGGGTCCCGTTCGGAGCGCGCGCACCACCGACCCCAAGATGCTCTCGCAGTTCGGCGTTCCGATCCTTGGCTACTCCGGGGCCGCCACACCGGTCCTGCGGGCCCTCGAGAGCGCGGACCTGGTGCTGATCGACGAGACCGACGGCGGCGAGGCGTTCGTGCGCGATCCGGCCCGTTCGGCCCCGCACAACCTCTACGTATCCACCGGCTCCATCTACCGGGTTGCCGACGCCGGGAGGCAACCTCCGACACCCGTGTTCGACTACTCCGCGGAGTGGGAGGGCAGGAGCAAGAAGGCTTCGGCCGTCCACCTGCCGTTCTCGTCGGCCTCCGACGTGTTCTGGACGTGGAGCGCCCGCGACGGCGAGTGGCTTCGGGCACACGGCAACGTCCCCCACACGCTCGAGGACGGCACGAGGGTCTCCGCGACGAACGTCGTCATCCAGGTCGTGGAGGTCTCCTCGAGCGAGATCATCGACGCCGCGGGCAACCCCTCGCCCGAGGTCGAGCTCACCGGTTCGGGGAAGGCGTACGTGCTGAGGGACGGCAGGGTGATCGTCGGTCACTGGGAGCGTTCCTCCCTCGATGAGCTGACGACCTTCGTCGCGAAGGACGGGACCGAGATCGCCCTCGCCCCGGGCCGGACCTGGATCGAGTTGCTGCCGAGCACCGTCGAGCTGGAGCTCTCCCGCTAGTCCGGTCCAACTGGACCGTGAGGCCGCCCCGTGCCCGGCGGTACACTCGTCGAGCAGGGACTTCGGCTCGATCGGAGCCCTTCGAAGGGGGCGATACCCGTGGAGCGCGAGACCGGCACCTTCCGCGTGAAGTCCGGCCTGGCCGAGATGCTGAAGGGCGGCGTCATCATGGACGTCACCACGGCGGAGCAGGCGAAGATCGCCGAGGACGCCGGCGCGGTCGCCGTCATGGCCCTGGAGCGCGTGCCCGCGGACATCCGCAAGGAGGGCGGTGTCGCCCGCATGGCCGACGCGACCAAGGTCGAGGAGATCATGCAGGTGGTCTCGATCCCGGTCATGGCCAAGGCCCGGATCGGGCACTTCGTCGAGGCGCAGATCCTCCAGGCCCTGGGCGTCGACTACGTCGACGAGTCCGAGGTCCTCACGCCCGCCGACGAGGAGCACCACATCGACAAGTGGGCGTTCACCGTCCCGTTCGTTTGCGGGGCCCGCGACCTCGGCGAGGCGCTTCGCCGGATCGGCGAGGGCGCGGCGATGATCCGGACCAAGGGCGAGGCCGGCACGGGCAACGTGGTCGAGGCCGTCCGGCACCAGCGCACGATGCTCCGCGAGATCGGCTGGCTCACCACGCTCCGCCCCGAGCAGCACATGTCCGCCGCGAAGGATCTCGGTGCGCCGGTCGAGCTCGTGCGCATGGTGGCGCAGAGCGGGAAGCTTCCGGTCGTGAACTTCGCGGCCGGCGGGCTCGCGACGCCGGCGGACGCGGCGCTGATGATGCAGCTCGGCGTCGACGGCGTCTTCGTGGGATCGGGCATCTTCAAATCCGACGACCCGGCACCGCGCGCCCGGGCGATCGTCGAGGCGACGACCCACTTCCAGGACCCCGACGTCCTCGCGAAGGTCTCGCGGGGCCTCGGCGAGCCGATGCACGGGCTCGACATCAAGGAGCTCGGCGAGGAGGGCCTCCTCCAGACCCGCGGGTGGTAGCGCCCGCATGAAGGCCGGCGTCCTCGCGCTCCAGGGCGACTTCCGCGAGCACGCGCGCGTGTTCGCCGACGCCGGCGCGACGCCGATCGAGGTCCGCACGCCCGAGGACCTCTCGCGCGTCGAGTGCCTCGCGATCCCCGGCGGCGAGTCGACCACGATCAGCAAGCTCGCGCGAAGCGCCGGGCTGGTCGAGCCGATCGTCGAGCGCGCGAACGCCGGGATGCCGATCCTCGGGACGTGTGCCGGGATGATCGTGATGGCCAAACGCGTGGTCGGGCTCGAGCCGCTGCTCGGCCTCGTCGAGGTCACGGTCCGTCGGAACGCGTACGGCCGGCAGGTCGACTCGTTCGAGGCCGATCTCCAGGTCGAGGGCGTCGATCACCCGGTTCGCGGGGTGTTCATCCGCGCGCCGGTCGTCGAGGAGATCGGCCCGGGCGTCCGGGTGCTGTCCGAGCACGAGGGGCGGCCGGTCGTCCTGGAGCAGGGCAACCTCATCGTGGCATCCTTCCACCCGGAGCTCGTCGGCGAGACCCGGCTGCACGAGTACCTCCTCGGGAAGGTGTGAGGCGATGTCCGGCCATTCGAAGTGGGCGACGATCAAGCGCAAGAAGGGCGCCGCCGACGCGAGGCGGAGCAACGAGTTCGCCAAGCTGCTTCGCGCGGTCGAGGTCGCCGCGCGCGAGGGCGGCAGCGGCGACTCGAAGGCCAACATGACGCTCGCGTCCGCCATCGAGAAGGCGAAGGGATCCTCGGTGCCGGCCGACAACATCGAGCGGGCGATCAAGCGCGGGACCGGCGAGCTCGAGGGCGGCGCGCGGTACGAGGAGGTCGCGTACGAGGGCTACGGCCCGGGCGGCGTCGCCCTCTACGTCGAGACCCTCACCGACAATCGCAACCGCACCGCCCAGGACGTCCGCCACGCGTTCACGCGCAACAACGGGAACCTCGGCGAGGCCGGCAGCACGGCGTGGATGTTCGCCCGCAAGGGCCTGATCCAGATCGAGAAGGATGCGGCGCCCGACGAGGAGCGTCTGCTCGAGGTCGCGTTGGAGGCCGGGGCGGACGATCTGTCCGACGCGGAGAGCACCTGGGAGATCACGACCGACCCGACGGCGTTCGTCGCCGTCCGTGACGCGGTCTCGGCGTCCGGGATCGCGATGCTCTCGGCCGAGCTCACGATGGTCCCCCAGAGCACCGTGCCGGTCGAGGGCGGCCACGCGAAGCAGGTCCTCGCGCTCCTGGAGGCGCTCGAGGACCTCGACGACACGCAGAACGTCTACGCGAACTTCGACATCCCCGAGTCCGTGATGGCGGAGCTCTCGGGCTGAGTCAGGTCTGCTTCGGTGTGTACCCGAGCGTCGTCAAGGCTTCCTGGACCATCTCAGCCTCCTTGGCCTCGCGCTCGGCACGCGAGGCCTGACTCATTGACCGGTCAAGGTGCTCCGTGACGCGCGCGGCCCGGTGCTTGCTTGAGCGTGTCGCGCTCCCTAGAGTGAACAGGTGTTCGATTCTTGTGTGTTCGGGGTCGATCCCGGTCTGTCGACCCTCGGGCTGGCGGTGGTCGGCAGTCGCGATCGCCGTCCGGAGCTCCGGTTCGCGGCCACGGTGCGGACGCCCCGCGACCTTGCCGAGCCCGAGCGACTCCGGCTGATCCACGAGGCGATCCGGGACGCGATCGCCGAGCACCTGCCCGACGTGGTGGCCGTCGAACGGGTGATGTGGAACACGAACCAGCGGAGCGCGCTCCACGTCTCGCGCGCGACCGGCGTGATCCTGCTCGCCGCCGCCGAGGCCGGTCTCCCCGTCGAGGAGTACGGGCCGCTCGAGGTGAAGATGGCCGTCACGGGGCAGGGCAACGCCGACAAGGCGCAGGTCCGGGACGCCCTCGTGCGGCTGCACGGCCTGGGCGACGTCCCGGCCCAGCCCGACGCCGCGGACGCCGTGGCCGTGGCGCTCTGTCACCTCACGCAGTCGCGACTCCGGCGAGTGGCGAGGCTCGCGACGTGATCGCGTTCCTCGAAGGCCGGGTGGCCGACAAGACCGCGGGCCACGTGACGATCGATGTGGGCGGCGTCGGGTACGACGTGCAGGTGCCGGCCTCGACGCTCGCCAAGCTCCCGGCCGTCGGAACGACGGCGCGCGTCCACACGCGGATGGTCGTCCGCGACGACGCGATGACGCTCTTCGGCTTCGCCACGACGGACGAGCGCGAGCTGTTCGACCTCCTCGTTACGGTGACCGGCGTCGGGCCCAAGGTCGCGCTCTCGTTCCTGTCCGTGCTGTCGCCCGACGCCCTGCGCCGCGCCGTGCGCGCCGGCGACGTGGCGGCGCTCACGCTCGTGCCGGGCGTGGGAAAGAAGGTGGCGCAGCGGGTGGTGCTCGACCTGAAGGACCGGCTCGGCGGCGACGTCGTGGTGCTCGAGGGCCCGCTCTCCGATGTGCGCGAGGCGCTCCTGGCCCTGGGGCTCTCGCCGCAGGAGGCGGGCGAGGCGATGTTCGGTCTCGGCGACGACGGCGATCGTCCGACCGAGGACCTGCTGCGCGAGGCCCTCCAGCATGTGGGCCGGGCGTGACCGACGAGCCGCGCATCGTTGACGGCGCGATGCCGGAGGAGGAACGGGAGCTCGACGCGGCGCTCCGGCCTCGTCGGATCGACGAGTTCGTCGGGCAGGATCGGATCAAAGAGCAGCTGGCGCTGCTGATCGACGGCGCCCGTGCCCGAGGCGAGACCGTCGACCACATGCTCATCTCCGGCCCGCCCGGTCTGGGGAAGACGACCCTCGGCGGCATCGTGGCGAACGAGCTCGGCGTCGGGTTCCAGCCGACGTCGGGCCCGGCCCTGGACCGGCCGGGAGACCTCGCCGCCATCCTCACGAACCTCCAGGAGGGCGACGTCCTGTTCGTCGACGAGATCCACCGGATGCCGCGCCCCGTCGAGGAGGTGCTGTACCCGGCACTCGAGGACTTCCAGCTCGATGTCGTCCTCGGCAAGGGTCCGAGCGCGCGGAGCATCCGCCTCGACCTGCCGCGGTTCACGCTCGTCGGGGCGACCACCCGTCCGGGGCGGATCACGCTGCCGCTTCGCGAGCGGTTCGGCTTCTCGCCGCGCCTGGACTACTACTCGGTCGAGGACCTGGGGCGGATCGTGGCGCGGTCCGCGAGGATCCTCGACGTGCGGGTCGACGAGGCGGGAGCGGGGGAGATCGCGCGCCGATCCAGGGGCACCCCGAGGGTCGCGAACCGACTCCTTCGACGGGTCCGCGACTTCGCCCAGGTTCGTCACGACGGCGGCGTGTCGGGCGACGGTGGCGCGCGCCGGCCTCGAGCTCTTCGAGGTCGACGAGCTGGGGCTGGACAAGCTCGACCTCGCGATCCTGTCCATCGTGGTCGAGAAGTTCGGAGGCGGCCCGGTCGGCCTGTCGACGCTCGCCGCCGCGGTGGGGGAGGAGACCGACACGGTCGAGGACGTCGTCGAGCCGTACCTGCTCCAGCTCGGCTTCCTCCAGCGAACGCCGCGCGGGCGCGTGGCCACCGAGCGTGCCTATCGCCACCTCGGCGCGACCGTCGAGGGCGCCCTGCCGCTCGGCTGAGCGAACCGCGCTTCGACCGGCGGCGAACCCACCCTGAGCCTGTATGCTGCCTCGTCACCTCGAAGGAGGCTCCTACCCACCCATGCTCCTACAGCTTCTCGCCCAGAGCGACACGCAGTCCGGAGGCAACCTGATCGGGCTCGCCCTGCCGCTCCTGATGATCGTGGGCTTCTACTTCCTCCTGATCCGGCCGCAACGCAACCGGCAGCGGTCTCAGCAGGCGCTCCTTTCGTCCCTGGAGGTCGGCGACGAGGTCATGACCACCGGCGGCATCTTCGGCACGATCGTCGAGATCGATGACGACGAGGGCGTTCTGACCGTCGAGATCGCGCCAGGAACGCGGGTCAAGATGATGCGCCAGGGCATCTCCCAGCGCTTCGTCGAGGACGAGGCGGACGACGACGACGGCGAATACGAGGACGAGGACGGTCCCGTCGACGAGCAGGGCGAGGAGGCCGACCGGCAGCCGTGACCTCGGAGCCGGCACCCGCCCCGCCGGCCCCAGCGCCGGGCCCCACGCCGCCCGCGGCGCCGGCGGCCGAACCGGTCTTCCTGTCCCTCGACCTCGTGAAACAGGACGAGGAACTCTCGAACTTCATCTCGGCTGCCGATCGCGTCATGGAGGGGCTCGGCTACACCGAGCACGGCTTCCGGCACGCGAACCTCTCGGCCCGGATCGCCTACAACGTGATGACCCGCGCGGGCTTCGACGAGCACATGGCCAACCTCGCCTGTGTGGCCGGCTACCTCCACGACGTGGGCTGCATGATCTCGCGCGAATCCCACGGACAGACCGGCGGCGTGCTCGTGTACGAGGCGCTCCGGAAGCGCGCCTCCGCCGCCGATCTCGCGCTCGTCGTCGCCGCCATCGCCAACCACGAGGAGGCGTACGGCGCGGCGGTCTCACCGGTCTCTGCCGCCGTGATCCTGGCCGACAAGTCCGACGTGCACCGCAGCCGCGTTCGCAAGTCCGGGCAGATCGAGTTCGACATCCACGACCGCGTGAACTTCGCGGCCGAGCAGTCGTTCCTGCGGGTAGACTCGAGCGCGAAGACCGTCACGCTCGAGCTGACGATCGACACCCAGATCAGCCAGGTCATGGAGTACTTCGAGATCTTCCTCGGACGCATGCAGATGTGCCGGAAGGCCGCCGAGGTCCTCGACTGCAAGTTCAAGCTCACGATCAACGGGGCGGAGCTCGCATGAGGAAGACGCGCGCGCTCTGGTACTCGATCTTCTTCGTCCTGGCGCTCGTCGCCGGCTCGATCGCGATGTTCGCGAGCGGCACCCGGCCCGTGCTCGGCCTGGACCTCGAGGGCGGCGTCTCCGTGATCCTGTCCGCGCCACCGAACACCCCGCCCGAGGTGATGGACCAGGCGCTCGAGAACATCCGGACCCGCATCGACGCGTTCGGGACGGCCGAGCCGATCCTGTTCGTCTCGGGTGACAACATCGAGGTGCAGATCCCGGGTCTGGCTCGCGGGACGATCCAGGACAAGGCCAAGACCCAGTACTGCCTCCTCGATGGCTCGGGCACGACGTACGGCTGCTTCGCCCAGGAATCCGACGCCCAGGCCCAGCTCGACGCGGCGGCGGTGAACCCGCTGGTGGAGTCCGTCTGCCTCACCGGCGACGCCTTCTCCGGGGCCCAAGCCCAGGGCGAGCAGGCGCCGTGCTTCGGCGACGAGGACCAGGCGGCGCAGGCGGTCGACGCGATCGCGGTCGACAAGCAACAGGGTGAGTTCTGCCTGACCGGGACGGGCCTCGCGGAGGACCCCTGCTTCCCGACCCGGGAGGAGGCGGACGCGGCCCTCGCCGGCATCTCCACCGACGTCACGCAGAGCTACTGCGTGCAGGGAACGGGCGACGAAACGCTCCGGAGCGACTTCGGCGCCGCGTGCTTCCCGACGGAGCAGGAGGCTCAGGATCAGCTCGCGGCCTTGAAGGTCTCGAAGCAGGACCGGGAGTTCTGTGTGATCAGCTCCGCCGGAACCCAGCTGGGGTGCTTCCTTTCGCGGGAGGACGCGGAGGCCCGACTCCAGGAGACGGGGCAGGAGCGCCTGCTGCAGGTGATCGGGGAGACCGCCCGGCTCGAGTTCCGGGAGGTGCTCCAGGTGCTCACCCCGGCCACGCCCGGCTACGACGCGACCCCCGTCGACTGCGGGGAGCTCACCCAGGCCGAGAGCGATGCGTGCTCGTTCGAGGCGCTTCAGAACAAGGAGGTGGTCTTCCTCGACAAGGCGGACGAGACGAAGTACAAGCTCGGCCCGGTCGAGCTGACGGGGGAGGCCATCGACGGGGCGACCGCGGTCTTTCGGACCGGAAGCCAGACCTCGATCACGGAGGGCTGGATCATCGACTTCACCCTGACGGACGAGGGCTCCTCCGTGTTCGGCGACGTCACGACCCGCCTGGCCGCGAGCAACGGCCAGCTCGCGATCGTCGTCGACCGACGGGTGATCTCGGCTCCGAGCGTCGACGGACCCATCACCGGTGGCTCCGGCCAGATCACCGGCAGCTTCACCGAGAACCGCGCGAAGGACCTCGCGACGCAGCTGAACGCCGGCGCCCTGCCGGTCGAGCTCACCACGCAGCAGGTCCTCACGGTGAGCCCGACGCTCGGCAAGGAGTCGCTCGACGCCGGCATCCTCGCCGGCATCGCCGGCCTGGTCCTCCTGTTCCTGTACCTCCTCTTCTACTACCGGATCCTCGCGATCGTCGCCTGGCTCGGGATGACGATCTGGGCCATCCTGGCGTTCGCGCTCGTCGCCCTCGCGGGCTCGAGCTTCGGCTACAGCCTGACGCTCGCCGGCGTCGCGGGCCTGGTGATCTCGCTCGGCGTGACGGCCGACTCGTACATCGTGTTCTTCGAGCGGTTCAAGGACGAGGTCCACGGCGGCAAGACGCCGAGGGTCGCGGTGCAGCCGGCGTTCAAGAAGGCGTTCCGAACGATCGTGGCGGCCGACATCGTCACGGGGCTCGCCGCGATCGTGCTGTACCTGACGGCGATCAGCTCGGTGCGCGGGTTCGCGCTCACGCTGGGCGTCGCGGTCGTGCTCGACCTGTTCGTCGTCTACTTCTTCAAGCGGCCGGCCGTGTTCCTGCTCGCCCGGAACGAGCGTCTCGTCACCATGCCGGTCGTCGGCGTCACCAGCGGCGTCGCGGCCGACCACGATGCGGTCCCGGTCATCGCCGGAGCCTCGAAGTGAGCTTCCGCACGGCCTTCGACACGTTCCGCGGGTACCGGACGCCGCACTTCCGGATCGTGCAGAACCGCAAGCGCTGGTTCCTCCTCTCGGGCGTCGTCCTGGCGCTCGCGCTGGCCGGCCTGCTCGTGCGCGGGATCAACTACTCGATCGACTTCACCGGTGGATCGCTGATCCAGTACCCCGATCCCGCGGGCGCGACGGTCGAGGAAGTGCGGGACCTCCTCGCGCAGCCTCCGTACGATCGGGGGGACGCGGAGATCCAGCTCGTCAGCGGGGACTCGATCCTGATTCGCACCACGGCGATCACCGACCTGACGCTGGCCGAGCGCACCCAGCTCATCGACGACCTGGCCGCGCAGGCCGGCGTCGACGTGAGCGAGGTCAGCACGCAGGTCGTGGGGCCGACCTGGGGCAAGCAGATCTCGCGCCAGGCGTTGATCGGCCTCATCGTCGTCCTCATCGCGATCTCGATCTACATCACGTTCCGCTTCGAGTGGAAGATGGCGATCGGTGCGATGGTCGCCATGGTCCACGACGTCGTGATCACCGCCGGGGTGTACGCGCTCACGGGGCGGGAGGTCTCCCCGGCGACGGTGATCGCGATCCTGACGATCCTCGGGTTCTCGCTGTACGACACCGTCGTCATCTACGACAAGGTGAAGGAGAACACCGAGAACCCCTCGATCATGGCCAAGGACACGTACGAGGGCGTCGCGAACCTGTCGATGAACCAGGTGCTCATGCGCTCGGTCAACACGTCGCTGGTCGTGATCATCCCGATCCTTTCGCTGCTGCTCTTCGGCGGCGAGACGTTGAAGGACTTCGCGTTCGCGATGCTGATCGGCGTGATCACCGGCGCCTACTCGTCGATCTTCGTGGCGACGCCGATCCTGGTCATGCTGAAGGAGCGCGAGCCCAAGTACCAGCAGCACCGCGCCCGCCTCGAAGGCAGGAGCGATCGTCGCCTCCGTCCGGTCCCGGTGACCTCCTCCGTTGAGGAGCCCGATGACGAACCCGTCGCCGAGCGCGCCGCGGTCGGCGCGGCCGCGGCCACCCGGACCACGGCCCGGACGAGCCCGTCCACGCAGCGCCCGCGCCCGAAGAGCCGGCGGAAGCCGCCGGCCAAGCGCAAGCGGAGGTGACCCGAGTGGAACTCGAACAGCTCCGAGCCCTCGTTCGCGACGTGCCCGACTTCCCACAGGAGGGCGTGGTCTTCAAGGACATCACGCCGCTGCTCGCCGATGAGCTGGCGTTCTCGACGGTCATCGACCTCATCGTCGTCCATTTCGGGCGGGGAAACGTCGACAAGGTCGTCGGGATCGAGGCGCGAGGGTTCATCATCGCCTCGCCGGTCGCGTACCACTTCGGTGCCGGGTTCGTGCCCGTCCGTAAGAAGGACAAGCTGCCGTGGAACACCGAGGCCTGCGAGTACGCGCTCGAGTACGGGACGGCGACGCTCGAGATCCACAAGGACGCGGTGGAGCCGGGCGAGCGTGTGCTCGTCGTCGACGACGTGCTCGCGACGGGCGGGACGGCCAAGGCCGCCGCGGACCTCGTCGAGCGCATCGGCGGCAAGGTCATCGGGATCTCGTGCCTGATCGAGCTCGGGTTCCTGAACGGGCGCACGAAGCTCGACGGCTACGACCTGTTCACGCTGATCAGCTACTAGCTCGCGCCGCGTTGCGGCCGGGGGAGCGCACCTCGGGGGCTACACTTGGTGGTCCGGAGGAGGCGCGCTGGTGGACACCGGGGAACAGGTCAAGGCGGAACGGCGTGGCGGCCTGCTGTCGCGCTTTCGCCCGGGTGAGACCGAGGCGCCTCGCGAGGGCCTGGACGGGCTGCTGCAAACCGTCAAGTCCTACAACCCCAAGGCGGACCTGAAGGGCATCGAACGCGCCTACCGGTTCGCGGCCGAGCACCACGAGGGGCAGAAGCGGCTGTCGGGCGAGGACTTCATCGAGCATCCGCTCGCGGTCGCCCACGTCCTCGCCGACCTCGGCCTGGACACCACGACGCTCGAGGCGGCGCTCCTGCACGACACGGTCGAGGACACCGACGTCACGCTCGCCGAGCTCGAGGGCGAGTTCGGGCCCGAGGTCGCCCGGATCGTCGACGGCCTCACCAAGCTCGAATCGATCACGTATCGAAGCCGCGAGCAGGAGCAGGCGGAGAACGTCCGCAAGATGATCGTCGCGATGGCGGGCGACATCCGCGTCCTGCTGATCAAGCTCGCCGACCGCCTCCACAACATGCGCACCCTCGCGCCCCTCGCGCCGGACAAGCAACGGCGGATCGCGACCGAGACGCTCGAGATCTACGCGCCGCTCGCGCACCGCCTCGGCGTCCAGCAGGTGCGGTGGGAGCTCGAGGACCTGTCGTTCAAGACGCTGCACCCCGGGCCCTACCGCGAGATCGCGAGCCTCGTCGACAAGCGCCGGGGCGAGCGCCAGGAGTACGTCGACGGCGTTCTCGATGCGCTTCGTGGACGGCTTCGCGAAGCCGGCGTGAAGGCCGATGCCGCCGGCCGCCCGAAGCACCTGTACTCGATCTACGAGAAGATGGTGATCGGCGGCAAGGAGTTCAACGAGATCTACGATCTCGCGGGGATCCGGGTCCTCGTCGACTCCATCCGAGACTGCTACGCGGCGCTCGGAGCGGTGCATTCGCTGTGGAAGCCGGTCCCCGGGCGCTTCAAGGACTACGTGGCGATGCCCAAGTCCAACATGTACCAGTCCCTGCACACGACGGTCGTCGGGCCGCAGGGACGTCCGATCGAGGTGCAACTGCGGACTCGCGAGATGCACCGCACCGCTGAGTTCGGCATCGCGGCGCACTGGCGCTACAAGGAGGGGCGGGACGGGAAGAAGGCCAAGGAGGCCGCCGATCTCGCGTGGCTCGGCCAGATGCTCGAGTGGCTGAAGGACATGGCCGACCCGCGCGAGTTCATGGAGGGCCTGAAGATCAACCTCTACGGGGGCCAGGTCTTCTGCTTCACGCCCAAGGGCGACGTCATGAACCTGCCGGCCGGCGCCACCCCCGTCGACTTCGCGTACGCGATCCACACCGAGGTCGGTCATCGCACGATCGGCGCGAAGGTGAACGGCAAGCTCGTGCCGCTCGACTACGAGCTCCGCACCGGCGACACCGTCGAGGTGCTCACGTCGAAGGCGCGGGGAGAGGGGCCGTCGCAGGACTGGCTCCGCTTCGTCACGACACCCCGGGCGCGCAACAAGATCCGCCAGTGGTTCAGCCGCGAGCGACGGGAGGACGCGCTCGAGGAGGGCAAGGACGCGCTCCAGCGGCTGATGCGCCGCCAGAACGTGCCGTTCAAGCGCCTGGCCACGGAGGAAGCGCTGCGGCAGCTCGCGGACGAGATGAAGTTCTCGAGCCTGGACTCCCTGTACATCGCGATGGGAGACGGGCACGTCTCGCCGCAGTCGGTGGTGGCGCGGCTCACTCGGTCGATCCAGGGGACGACCGAGGAGGACGTCACCGAGGTCCCGCTGGCGCGACCGGTCCGGCTCGAGCACGACATCACCTCCGGCGTGGTGGTCCCGGGTTCCGCCGACGTGTGGGTCCGGCTCGCGAGATGCTGCACGCCGGTTCCGGGCGACGAGATCATGGGCTTCGTCACGCGGGGGCAGGGGGTGAGCGTTCACCGGACCGACTGCCCGAACGCCCGGGCGCTCACGAACGAGCCGGAGCGCCTGATCGAGGTCACGTGGCGCACGGGCAAGCCGACCTCGTTCGTGGTGGCGATCCAGGTGGAGGCACTCGACCGGACCCGGCTCCTCTCGGACGTCGCGACCGTGCTCTCGGATCATCACGTGAACATCCTGTCGGCCACCTCGGCCGTGGGGCGAGACCGGACCACGATGCTCCGGTTCACGTTCGAGCTCGCGGACATCACGCACCTGGCCGGGATCCTGGCCGCGGTGAAGAAGGTCGAGAACGTCTACGACGCGTTCCGCGTCGTCCCTCGGTAGGTGCGCGTCCTCCTCCAGCGGGTCTCCCGCGCGTCGGTGGTCGTTCGCGGCGACGTCGTGGCCTCCATCGGACCGGGACTGCTGCTGCTCGTCGGCGTCGGCAAGGACGACGGGTTCGGCGAGTACGACCGGCTCGCGGACAAGGTCTTCCACCTGCGCGTGTTCGAGGACGACGACGGCAAGATGAACCGCTCGCTCTCCGACGTCGGCGGCGAGATCCTCGTCGTGCCCCAGTTCACGCTCTTCGGCGACGTGCGGAAGGGTCGCCGACCCTCGTGGGACGGCGCCGCGCCGCCCGACGTGGCCGCCGACCGGGTCGAGGCGTTCGCGCGGTCGCTCGAGAGCAGGGGGGCGGCCGTGAAGCGGGGCGCGTTCCGCGAGCACATGGAGGTCGAGCTCGTGAACGACGGGCCGGTCACCATCTGGATCGACGCGGCGGGGCTCTAGGCCCGTTCAGCTGCCGTTCCGGATATCCGTCAACGAGTCCGCCAGGTATCGGACGTTGTCGAACGTCGCGACGCACCCATCGCCGATCGGGGACTGCGCCAGGAGGCCGACCTCCGCCCGGTCCCATCCCGGGAGCGTGAAGTGGCGGACGAGACGCCAGGGCCCGTGGTCGAGGGCGACGTGAAAGGCGAACGCGGTGCCGCATCGAGAGGCGCGCAGCCGGCTCGAGCTCCCCGAGACGGCGAACGCATTCGCGTCGTCCGAGCGGTCGCGCGTGACCACGGTGACGATCGTCGGCTCCCTCTCGGGTGAACGCTCGAGCGCGAGCTTTGCCCACGCTCCACGGTCGACCCAGACGACGAGCGCGCCGGCGTCGAACGTCGCCGCGAACGCGACCCGCACGTCCGCCGCCAGCTGGAAGTCGCCCGTCGGCCGTCCGAGCAGCCGTGGGGCGTTCAGCGTCGCGGGCGGGCCTCCGGGATCGACGAACAGGTCCGTGCTCGGGCCGGCGGCGATCTCGACGGATGCGGGGCCGATCCGGGGCGGTCGTTCCGGCGGCTCATGCCACGCGAGTCCGAAGGGAACGCCCTCGATCGACACGCCGTCCACGCCGGTTACCCCACGGAGCGACCCTGCGGGCCGCTCGGAAGGGCTCGCTCGGCGGAGGGCTTCACGGCGCAGGCTCGCGTGCCCAGCGCCCGACCGAGCTCGTCACGGTGGGAGGCTACCCAGCGGTAGGCGCGGTCCGTGAGCCGAGGCGATGTCTCGGCCAGCCGGGCGAGCGGGGCCCCGCGGGGCAGCAGCCGAGCGAGAGGCGAGACCGCGGCTCCGCCGGAGAAGACCCCACCGGGCACGACCAGGTGCCAGGAGTCCGGTCGCCGTTCGGGCTCCACGGCGTGCAAGAGCTGGTCCGCCTCCTCGCTCTGCAGCGGGACCGCCCGGAGCCGGTGGGTCCGATCCCACGCGAGGATCCTGGTCGCCGACCACCGACAGAAGCCGCAGTCCGCGTCGTACAGGAGGATGGCCCGGGCCACGAAGACAGCGTAAGCGCCGGATAGACTCTCCGCCCGATGTACCTCGACGTCTCCTCCGACAACTCCTTCGAGACCAACTGCTGGCTGATCGGGGCCGACGGCACGGACGACGCGGTCGTCGTCGACCCCGGCTTCACGCCGGCTCTCGTGCATCGGATGCTCGAGACCGAGGGCCGGCGGCCCGTCGCCGTGCTCGCCACCCACGGCCACTTCGACCACGTGGGGAGCGCCGCGGAGTTCTGCGGCGACGACCTGCCGTTCTACATCCACGAGGCGGACGTGCTCGCGCTGACGGACCCGGCTGCCTGGGGTGGCGGATTCGACGCCCCTGTGGTGCCGGTGAAGGACCTGCGGACCGTGGCCGACGGGGACGTGCTCACGTTCGCGGGGTTTCGGATCGAGGTGCTCCACACCCCCGGCCACACGCCGGGCAGCGTCTGCTACCGGACCGACGGCTGGGTGCTCTCGGGCGACCTGGTGTTCGCGGGCACGATCGGACGCAGCGACTTCCCGAATTCCTCGCCGCCCGACATGGATCGGAGCCTCCGCCGGTTCCTCGAGCTGCCCGACCCGCTCGAGGTCTTTCCGGGTCACGGCCCCAGGACGAGCGTCGGGCGCGAGCGCGAGCGCAACCCCTTCCTGTTGGAGCTCTAGGTGGATCTGCAGCCGCCGCGCGGGACGCTCGACCTGCTGCCGCCCGCGGGGAGCCGGATGCGCGCCCTGTACGACCGGGCTGCCGAGCTCGCTCGCCGCTACGGCTACCGGTACGTCGAGACGCCGGGCTTCGAGGACACCGAGTTGTTCGCGACGACGTCGGGGCAGACGAGCGACGTCGTCACGAAGGAGATGTACACGTTCCTCGACCGCGGCGACCGATCGCTCACGCTGCGTCCCGAGGGCACGGCGCCGGTGATGCGAGCCTACCTGCACAAGCGGAACGAGATGCCCACGCCGTTCAAGGCGTACTACCTCACGCGGATGTATCGGTACGGCCGTCCGCAGGCCGGTCGTCATCGCGAACACCGGCAGTTCGGCATCGAGGTGTTCTCCGAGGCCTCGGCGGCCGCCGACGTCGAGGTGATCGCGGTCGGCGATCGGTTCCTGCGCGAGCTCGGTCTCTCGCGGTACCGGGTCGAGGTGAACTCGATCGGTGACGAGGTCTGCCGGCCCGCCTACCGCGAGGAGCTCGTCGCCTTCCTGCGCGCCAACCGAGAGCGGCTGCGGGACGAGCACCGCGACCGGTTCGAGGAGAACCCGCTGCGGGTCCTGGACTGCAAGGACGACGCCTGCCGACGCGTGGCGGCCGAGGCCCCAAAGATCGTGGACCGGCTCTGCCCGCCGTGCCGGGGGCACTTCGACGACGTCCTCGACGGGCTGCGCGAGGAGGGGCTCTCGCCGATCCCGACTCCCACCCTGGTCCGCGGTCTCGACTACTACACGCGGACCGCGTTCGAGTTCGTCGCGGAGGGGCTGTCGGCGCAGCAGGCCACGCTCTTCGGCGGCGGCCGCTACGACGGCCTGGCGGAGGCGCTCGGCGGTCCCCACGTGCCGGGGGTCGGCTACGGCATGGGGCTCGAGCGAGTCCTGCTGGCCCTGAAGGACGAGGGGATCGCGGCGCCGGAGGAGCCCGGGATCGCGACGTTCGTCGTCGGGCTCGGAGGGGCGGGCCGCGCGGCCGGACGCGAGCTGGTCCGGCTCCTGCGGGGTGCCGGGCTCGCGGTCGACACGTCGTTCGAGGATCGTCCGCTCAAGGGTCAGCTCAAGATGGCGGACCGGTCCGGCGCCGCCTACGCGGCGATCCTCGGCGAGCGCGAGCTGGAGGCGGGGACCGTCTCGATGCGCCGGCTCGCCGACGGCGAGCAGCAGGAGGTCGCGTTCGGCGATGTGGTGAACTGGGTCGCGATGCACCGCGGGAACGACGCGTGAGCGAGCGGAGGACGGCGATGCGCACGCACCTGTGCGGCGAGCTTCGGGCGGCCGACGCGGGGGCGCAGGTGGCGCTCTGCGGCTGGGTCTGGCGTCAGCGCGACCACGGCGGGGTGACCTTCGTCGACCTTCGCGACCACGAGGGGCTGGTGCAGCTCGTGTTCCACCCGGAGGAGGCGCCCGAGGCGCACGCCGCCGCGCAGGCGTTCAAGACCGAGTCGGTCGTTCGCGTCATCGGCGAGGTGCGCCCGCGACCCGAGGGCACCATGAACCCCGAGCTGCCGACCGGCGAGGTCGAGGTCGGCGTTCGCGAGGTCGAGGTCCTGAGCTCGGCGGAGACCCCGCCGTTCCCCATCGAGGACCGGATCGAGGCCTCCGAGGAGCTCCGCCTGCGCTACCGCTACCTCGACCTCCGCCGGCCGGAGATGACGAACGTGCTCCGGTTGCGGCACGCGATCAACCGGATCATCCGCGAGGAGATGGAGGCGCGTGGTTTCCTGGAGGTCGAGACCCCGTTGCTGACCCGGAGCACGCCGGAAGGAGCCCGCGACTTCCTGGTGCCCTCGCGGATGTGGCCGGGCTCGTTCTACGCGCTCCCGCAGTCGCCGCAGCAGCTGAAGCAGCTCTTGATGGTCGCCGGCCAGGACCGCTACTACCAGATCGTCCGCTGCCTCCGCGACGAGCAGCCGCGCGCGGACCGCAGCTTCGAGTTCACCCAGCTCGACGTCGAGATGTCCTTCGTGGACCAGGAGGACGTGTTCGCCGTGATCGAGCCGATCTACGCCCGCATCGTTCGCGAGACCCAGGGCGTCGAGGTCGCGACCCCATTCCCGCGCATGACGCACGACGAGATGATGGCGAGGTACGGCTCGGACAAGCCCGACCTCCGGTACGGGATGGAACTCGCGGATCTCGGAGAGGTGTTCGCGGGTACCGGCTTCCGCGCCTTCGCCTCGGCTCTGGCCGAGGGCGGCATCGTCAAGGGCCTCGCGGCGCCGGGCGGCGCGGAGCTCTCGCACAAGGAGCTCGACGATCTCGTCCAGGTCGTGCGGGCTCGCGGCGCGGCCGGGCTCGTGTGGATCGTCGTCGAGGGCGACGGCGTCCGATCCCCGGTCGAGAAGCACCTCTCCTCCGAGGAGGTCGAGCGGCTGCGCAAGGCCACCGGGGCCGGCCCGGGCGACCTCGTGCTGATCGTCGCCGACACGCCCGATCGGACGAACGTCGCGCTCGACGGGCTCCGCCGCCACCTCGCGGGACGGCTCGGCCTGATCCCGGAGGGGGAGTGGGCCTTCTGCTGGCTCGTCGAGCCGCCGCTGTTCGAGTGGAGCGACGACGAGGGCAAGTGGGTGTCGGCCCATCACCCCTTCACGGCGCCGGCCACCGCCGACCTGAACCCGGAGACGGCCAAGTCCCTCGGCTACGACCTGGTGTTGAACGGGTACGAGGCCGGCGGAGGGAGCATCCGGATCCACGACCCCGAGGTCCAGCATCGAGTGTTCGAGGTCCTCGGCCTGTCGGACGAGGAGATCGAGGAGAAGTTCGGTCACCTGCTCACCGCCTTCCGGTACGGCGTGCCGCCGCACGGCGGGATCGCGATGGGCATCGACCGGATCGTCATGCTGATGGCCGGCAAGGACACGATCCGCGACGTCACCGCGTTCCCCAAGGCGCAGTCCGGTGCCGACCCGCTCACCGGCGCGCCGGCCGCCGTCTCGCCGGATCAGCTGCGCGAGCTCGGGGTCGCCGTCGTCGCGCCGCCCACGAAGGAAGGTGGATCGTGACCGCCGAGCTCATCCCCAAGGACCTCGAGCTGCTCACCGGGACGAACTTCGTCACGCTCGTCACGATCAACCCCGACGGCTCGCCGCACGCGACCATCACCTGGGTGGACGCCGTGGACGGGCATGTGCTCGTGAACACGGCGCAGGGGCGCGTGAAGGACCGCAACGTCCGCGCCAACCCGCGGGTCGCGATCTCCGTCATGAACGGCGCCGACGGCTTCGACTGGATCTCGGTCACCGGGACCGTGGTCGACATCGAGGTCGGCGCGCGCGCCGAGCGTCACATCGACGAGCTGTCGCATCGCTACGACGGGCACGGCTACACGTACACGCCGGGACAGGTGCGGGAGATCCTCAAGATCCGCCCCGACCGCGTCATCCGATACAAGGACTGACCCCTCGTGGCTGACGTCCCTCTCGCGGCCCGGGTGCGCCCCCGGAGCTTCGAGGAGTTCGTCGGCCAGTCGCACCTGATCGGGCCGGGCCGGGCGCTCACCAACCTGCTCGAGGGCGGTCACCTCCCCTCGCTCGTGCTGTGGGGGCCGGCGGGGACCGGCAAGACCACCCTCGCGCACCTGCTCGCCGACGCGGTGGGTGCCGAGATGATGCAGTTGTCGGCCGTGTCCTCCGGCGTCGCCGACGCGCGCAAGATCATGGCCCAGGCGAAGGGAGGACTGTTCCGCACCGTGCTCTTCGTCGACGAGGTCCATCGCTGGTCCAAGGCCCAGCAGGACGTCCTGCTGCCCGCGGTCGAGGAGGGGACGGTCACGCTGATCGGCGCGACGACGGAGAACCCGTACTTCTCGCTCGTCACCCCGCTGCTGTCGCGCTGCATCCTGCTCCGGCTCGAACCGCTCACACCGGACGACCTTCGAACCCTGCTCCGGCGAGCGCTCGCCGACGAGGACCGAGGCCTCGGCACGCTCGGCGTCGAGGTGTCGGACGAGGCGCTCGAGCACCTCGTCGAGGTCGCCGGGGGGCGACGCGCGGATCGGGCTCACGGGCCTCGAGGCCGCCGTCCTGGCCGCGCGTTCGGCCGGCGAGGGCGCCGTCTCGCTCGAGCGGGCGTCCGACGCCGTCCAGCACAAGGCGATCGTGTACGACCGCCAGGGCGACGCGCACTACGACGTGATCTCGGCGTTCATCAAGAGCATCCGCGGCTCGGATCCCGACGCCGCCCTGTTCTGGCTCGCCCGGATGCTCGAGGCCGGCGAGGACGCGCGCTACATCGCTCGCCGGATGGTGGTCCACGCGAGCGAGGACATCGGGCTGGCCGACCCGCGGGCGTTGCTCGTCGCGGTCGCCGCGGCGCAGGCCGTCGAGTACGTCGGGCTTCCCGAGGCGCAGCTGAACCTCGCCGAGGCCGCGATCTACCTCGCCCGCGCCCCGAAGTCCAACAGCGTGATCGCCGCGCTCGGCCTCGCGACGAAGGACGCCGCCTCCAGCGATCCCGTGCCGCTGCATCTCAAGGAGCCAGGGCACCCCGCCCTGAAGAAGCTCGGGTACGGGAAGGGATACCAGTACCCGCACGACTTCCCGGACCATCGGGTGGAGCAGGAATACCGGCCGGTGCGGTTCCAGGGCAACCGCTACTACGAGCCTTCCGGCCAGGGCGAGGAGACCGAGGCGCCCGATATGATGCCCGAGCCCGGGACCCAGGAGGCGCCATGATCGCAGCGCTCGACGGAGGAGACGTCGCCCTCATCGTCCTGTCCGCGTTCTGGGGGCTGCTGGTGCTGTTCCTGTGCGTCGTGCTGATCAACACGTTCCGCGTTCTCGAGAGCACGAAGATGCTGATCGACTCGATGCGGGAGGAGACCGTGCCGCTGCTCACCGAGGTCAAGGGCACGGTGGAGCGGACCAACCGCGAGCTCGACCGGGTCGACGGGGTGCTCGTCTCGGTGGACGAGATCGTCCAGCGCGTCCAGCGGGTCTCCGGTCTCGTCGAGAAGGCCGCGTCGGGGCCGCTCGTGAAGCTGATCTCGCTCGGGGCCGGACTCAAGAGGGCCACGGATCGCTTCGGGGGCAAGAAGGGCAAGGGCTCCGCATGACGGGGGGCCGATGAGGCGCGTCTTCTGGCTCGCGCTCGGCCTGGGCGCCGGCGCGGCCACGGCGATCATCACGACGCGGTTCGCTCGCCGGCAGGCGCAGAGGGTCGCGCCCGCGAACCTGGCGCGGGAGGCCCGGGGCGGCTTGATGGACATCGCGAAGCTCTTCTCGGAGTCGATCGCCGAGGGGAAAGAGGCGATGCGCGACAAGGAAGAGGAGCTTCGCCTCAAGTAGGCTGAGCCTTCCCATGGAAGGCCGGCGGATCCGCGAGTCGTTCCTGCGCTTCTTCGAGGAGCGCGGCCACCGCGTGGTGTCCTCGTCGTCGCTGATCGCGCCGCCCGAGTCGGGCCTGCTCCTCACCAACGCCGGGATGAATCAGTTCATCCCGTACTTCCTCGGTCACGCGAAGGCGCCGTTCCCGCGCGCCGTGACCGTGCAGAAGGTCTTCCGCGCGCTCGACATCGAGAACGTCGGTCACACGGCGCGCCACTGCACGTTCTTCGAGATGCTCGGCAACTTCTCCTTCGGCGACTACTTCAAGCGCGAGTCCTGCGGTTGGGGGTACGAGCTGGTGACCGAGACCTGGGGCATCGACCCCGACCGGCTGTGGGTGACGGTGTTCGAGACCGACGACGAGGCCATCGACGTCTGGCAGGACATCGGCATGCCGCGGGAGCGGATCGTTCGCCGCGGCAAGCTCGACAACTACTGGTCGACGCACGCGGCGGGCCCCGCCGGGCCGTGCTCGGAGATCTACGTCGACCGCGGCGCGAAGTACGGGCGCGCGGGGGGTCCCGAGGTCGACGAGGAGCGGCATATCGAGATCTGGAACCACGTGTTCATGCAGGACGAGGTCGACGACGAGGAAACGATCCTGCGTGAGCTCCCGGCCAAGAACATCGACACCGGCTCGAGCATCGAGCGCGTCGCGACCGTCCTCCAGGACGTGGACAACATCTTCGAGACGGACCTGCTCCGGCCGCTGCTGGAGGTGGCCGAGTCGCTCGCGGGTCGAGCACACGGGACCGACGAGCGCTCCGATGTTTCGCTGAAGGTGATCGCCGAGCACGGCCGGGCCACCACGTTCCTGATCGCCGACGGCGTGCAGCCCTCGAACGAGGGCCGAGGCTACATCCTGCGCCGCATGCTGCGCCGCGTCGTGAGCCACGCGCGGCGGCTCGGGATCGAGAAGGACGTCATGCCGCCACTCGTCGAACGCACCGTCGAGCTGTTTGGCGACGCCTACCCGGAGCTGGTCGAGAACCGCGCCTACGTCGAGCAGGTTGCCGCCTCGGAGGAGGAGCGCTTCGCGGCCACGCTCCGGCAGGGCATGACGCTCTTCGAACAGGAGGCCGGCCGCCCCGAGGGCGGGGGCACGCTCCCGGGCGAAGTCGTGTTCAAGCTCCACGACACGTACGGCTTCCCCAGAGAGCTCACGCGCGAGCTGGCCGAGGACGCGGGCCTGGAGGTCGACGAGCAGCGCTTCGACGAGCTGATGAACGAGCAGCGCGAGCGCGCGAAGCGCGCCGCGAAGAAGGGACGAACCGAGGAGGATCTCGCGGCGATCGCCGCCGATGCGGGCAAGACCGAGTTCGTCGGGTACGGGGGGCTCGAGGCCGAGGGGACCCTTGTCGCGATCCTCGGCGACGGTGGCCGCGCGCCGGCGGCGCACGAAGGGGACGAGGTCCGCTTCGTGCTGGATCGGACGCCGTTCTACGCGGAGTCCGGCGGCCAGGTCGGCGACCAGGGGATCGTGCGTGGGCCGGGCGGCATCGTTCGCGTGACCGACGCGCAGCTCGGGCCGGGCGACGTGATCGTCCACACGGGGCGTCGTGGACTCGGGCGAGATCCGCGAGGGCGAGGAGGTGCACGGCGAGGTCGACGCGCACCGGCGCGAGGCGACGGCACGCGCGCACACCGCAACGCACATCGTGCACTGGACGCTGAAGCACCTCCTCGGCGAGCACGCGCGCCAGGCGGGATCGCTGGTTGCCCCGGGCAGGCTGCGGTTCGACTTCCCGCATCACTCGGCCGTGGGGTGGGACGCGCTCCAGGAGGCGGAGGAGATCGCGAACGCGAAGAGCTCGGCGGACGACCAGGTGACGATCTACGAGACCACGTTCGAGGAGGCGAAGAACCAGGGGGCGATCGCGCTCTTCGGCGAGAAGTACGGGGACTTCGTGCGCGTCGTCGAGGTCGGGGAGTACTCGATCGAGCTCTGCGGGGGCACGCACGTCCACCACACCGGCCACATCGGGACGGTCCGGATCCTGCACGAGGGCTCGATCGGCGCGGGTATGCGGCGCGTCGAGGCCGTCGTCGGCCCCGACGCCGTGCGCGAGATCAACCTCGAGCGCGAGCTGCTCCGCGCCGTTGCCGAGACCCTCGGCACCGACCCGAAGGGCGCCGCCGACCGTGCGCGCCAGCTCGTCGAGCGCGTGAAGCGGCTCGAGAGCGATCAGGGGAAGAAGGACCGGGAGCAGCAGCGCGAGCGCGGGGCCGACCTCGCGGCTGGCGCTCGCGAGGTCGCGGGCGCGAGCCTGGTGACGTCATCGATCGACGCCGACGCGGGCGAGCTCCGCGCGCTCGCCCCGGACGTGGCCAACCGGCTCGAGAACCCGAAGGGCGCCGCGGTCGTGCTGGGGACGGGGCAGGGAGGCAAGGCGCTGCTCGTGGCGGCCGTCTCGAAGAACCTGCAGGCCCGCGGGGTCACGGCGACGGACCTTCTCGGCCCCGCGGCGACGATCGTCGGGGGCGGCGCGGGCGGCAGGCCGGGACTGGCCTTTTCGGGTGGACCGAGGGGCGACGCCTTCGAGCGGGCGCTCGACGCCGTCCAGCCGCGCCTCGAGGAGCTCCTCGGCGCCCGATGACCGAGGGGGGCCGCGTCCTCGGCCTCGACCTCGGCGACGCGCGGATCGGCGTCGCGATCTCCGACGAGGAGCGGCGGCTCGCACTGCCGCTCGGGACGGTGCGGACCGGGGCGCCGGGCGACGTGAAGGCGATCGCCGAGTTCGTGCGGGAGCATGACGTCACCCTGATCGTCGTCGGGCACCCGTTGCTGCTCTCGGGCGACGCGGGCGAGCGGGCGCACCATGCCGAGCGGTTCGCCGAGGCGCTCGGCGAGTTCCTGGCGCTGCCCCGTGCTGCTCCACGACGAGCGACTGTCGACCGTCGAGGCGGAGCGGGCGCTCCGAGCGGCCGGCGTCAGTGGTCGGGATCGCAGAGGTGCCGTCGACCGCTCCGCGGCGACGGTGATCCTTCAGTCCTGGCTCGACTCCCGACGCGCGTAGCGTCACCCGAGGACGACGCCGGTGGCGCCACGGGTATGCTCCCTCCCCGGATGCAGGACACCGTGCCCCCCACGACCGAGGAGGCCCCGGCCGGCCGTCATCGAGCGGCTCGCGGCGCCAACTGGGGGATCCGGTTAGGCCTCGTCCTCGTGCTGATCCTGGCAGGGGTCGGGATCGCCGCGGTCCGCTACTACGACTGGTGCCAGGGCGCATCGGGGCCGCGCGAGCCGGTCTCGTTCCTCATCCGCGGGGGGACGAGCGGCTCGGAGATCGTCGATGCCCTGCACGAGCAGGGCGTGGTGCGATGCGGCCTCGTCTCGAGATGGCTCCTGCGCCGAAGCGGCCTGGAGGGCCAGTTCCGCGCGGGGACCTTCGATCTGACGACGAACATGACACCCGACGAGGCGTTCGAGGTGCTCACGACGCCGCCCGAGGCCGTGCCCACCGTCCGTCTCACGATCCCCGAGGGGTATCGCCTCACGCAGATCGCGGACCGGGTCGAGGAGGCCCTGGGGATCCCCTCCCGGAAGTTCCTGAAGGCGGTCGAGGCGAGCGACCGCGCGCTCCCGCCGTACCTGCCCGAGGACGCCGAGAGTCTCGAGGGGTTCCTGTTCCCCGAGACGTACGAGTTCGTCGAGGGCAGGACCACCGCGAACGACGTGATCGACCGGCTCCTCGCGCAGTTCGGGACCGAGGCCGAGTCGCTTCCCTGGGAGAACGCGGAGAAGCTCGGGGTCACGCCGTACGAGGTCGTCACGATCGCCTCGATGATCGAGGAGGAGGCGGCGCTCGACAAGGAGCGTGCGGTGATCGCCGGCGTGATCTACAACCGGCTGGACGAGGGGATGGTCCTGGGGATCGACGCGACCCTGCTCTACGACGACCCGACGCCCGACGGGCAGCTGTCCTTCTCGGACCTCGAGACCGACACGCCCTACAACACGCGCATCAACGCCGGCCTGCCGCCGACGCCGATCGCGAGCCCGGGCCTCGCGTCGCTGCTGGCCGCGCTCGAGCCGGCCGACACGCCCTACTTCTACTACGTGCTCTGTGGCGAGGACGGCCACCACGCGTTCGGGACCACGCTCGCGGAGCACGAGCAGAACCGGGCCCGCTGCGGTGAGTGAGGGCGCGCTCGCGGCGCGCTCGCGACTGCGCGGGAGCACGCACGTCGTCGGGGTGATCGGCTGGCCGGTCACGCACAGCCTCTCGCCGGTGATCCACAACTCGGCCTTCGTGGCCCTGGGTCTGGACTGGGTCTACGTGCCGCTTCCCGTCGCGCCCGGCCTGGTCGCGGACGCGCTCGCCGGGCTCCGAGGGCTCGGCCTCGCGGGCGCGAACGTCACGATGCCGCACAAGACGGAGATCGCCGATCTGCTCGACGACCTCTCGGACGACGCCCGTCGCCTCCGGGCCGTGAACACGATCGTCGTCGGCCCCGAGCGGCTCGCGGGCCACAACACCGACGCTCCGGGCTTCGACCGGTTCCTGCGCCGCGACGCGGGATTCGACCCGCGAGGGCGAACGGCGCTGCTCTTCGGGGCTGGGGGAGCGGCGCGAGCCTGCGCGTTGGCGCTCGCGAGGGGAGGTCTGGCCCGCCTCACGATCGCACTGCGCGATCCCGCCAGGGCTCAGGCGCTGCGGGAAACGCTCGAGCAAACGGACACCGAGTTGGACGTGGTGCCGTTCGATGCCGCGGCCGAACGGCCGGCGGATCTCATCGTGAACGCGACGCCGCTCGGCGCCCGTGGGGAGGAATTGCCCCTTCCTCCGCTCGGCCCCGAGGTCCTGGCCGTCGACCTCCTCTCCCGTCCCCGGCAGACGCCCCTCCAGGCCGCGGCGCGCGCGGCCGGCGGCGCGGCGTTCGGCGGCGTGGGGCTGTTGCTCCAGCAGGCGGCGCTCTCGTTCGAGCTGTGGACGGGCCAGCCGGCCCCGCTCGATGTCATGTCCGCAGCCGCGCTCGCCGAGATCACCGAGGGGGGGTCTTCGGCCTAGGTCGAACGGTCACCTTGGGGCCACCCTTCGACGCATATGCTTCCGCCGCCTGGGGGACGTAGCATCGCCGCGTGGGTGGCATCCTCCAACAGACCGCACGAAGCGTCGCTTCGCTGCTGGGTGCGGCCTCCAGTGGGGCCGACCCGGTGTCCCTGCGAACCGGGTTCGTGGCGCTCAACGACCAGCTCGACATCGCAGCGCGCGACGCCATGGTGCTCCCGCTCGAGGCGCCCGCCAGGTTCGAGGCTCGGGCCGCCCAAGTCGTCGGCCGGGGGTGCGCGCCGCTGCTCGCAGCGCTCGGCGAGCGTCGGGACCCGAGCTTCGAGAGCGCGGTGGCGCGGCTGTCGACCACGTGGGTCGGAGACGCCTACGAGGCGTTCGCCGCGGGAGATCTCCAGGGAATGGAGCGGTGCTTCCGGGTGGCCGAGATCTTCCTCGCCTCCGACGCCGATCCGTCGACCCGGCCCGAGCTTCCAGGCTGAGCGACCTCCGGTACTAGCCGGTCATCTCGCTCTTGAACGCGGCCGCTCGACCGACCATGTCGGCGATCAGGTTCTCCGAGCATCCCTTGGCGAGGTAGCAGTAGATCCCGAGGGTCTCGCCCTCGCGCTGGACCTCAGCGTCGACGTGCGCGGACAGCATGATCACCTGCGTGTCCGGGGCGTTCGCCTTGATGCGACGCGTGGCCTCCACGCCGTCGACGCCCGGCATCAGCCGGTCCATGATCACGACGTCCGGGCGCAGCTGGCCCGCCAGCGTGGCGGCGCCGTCCCCCTCGGCGGCCGAGCCGACGAGCGTGAACCCACGCTGCTCCAACACGTTCCGCAGGTTCTCGACGACGGCCGGATCGTCATCGACGACCAGTACCCGTGCTGACATCAGGTCACCTCCCGTTGCGTCGCCGATTCCGATTCCGATCGCGTCCTCACGCACATCGGCCGCGCGCGGGCGCTCCTTGAGCGGACGGTCCGCCGACCGCAACGGGTCATGCGACCTCGGCGGGCCCACCATCGCCGGGCCTCGACCTCGTGGCCGCGTCGCGAGCCCGCTGCACCACCTCCGCCGGGTGGTAGAACTGGCGATCCGCGCTGGAGGCGATGCCAACGCTGAGCATCACGATCGGATGGCGATGCACGATGCCGTCGCGATCCACGAGCTGAACGTAGCCGTTGCGCTCGTCGTCGGGGTCGTAGAGGCTCCCGATGCGGCTGCCGAAGGCAGCGGCGAGGCCACCTCGGAGCTCTTCGGCCTCCTCGGGCTTGACGATCGTGACGAAGTCGTCCCCGCCGAGGTGCCCGACGAAACCCGAGGGCCCGACGACGGACATGCACACGTCCTTCACGACGCGGGAGGTCATCTGCAGGACGCGATCACCTCGCGCAAACCCGTATCGATCGTTGTAGGTGCCGAACCCGACGAGGTCGAGCAGCAGGAGGGCGAACGGCTCCTCGGTCTTCAGCCGGCGCTCGATCTCGGATTGGATCTTCGAGGCCCCGGCCATGCTGGTCAGCGGGCTCTGATCCTTCGCCTCCCGTGAGGCGCGAAGCACGCGCTCGATCCTGGTCAGGAGGTCGGCGGACTCGAACGGCTTGACGATGTAGTCGTCCCCTCCGGCCGCGAGTCCTTGCATCCGATCGGCCGACAGGCCTCGAGCGGTGACGAACACCAGGGCGACGTCGGCGGTCGCGCGATCCTGGCGGAGCCGCCGCGCGAGCTCGAAGCCGTCCATCTCGGGCATCATGACGTCCGCGAGGATGAGGTCCGGGCACTTCGTCCGCGCAGCGCGGAGGCCCTCCTTCCCGTTGGCGGCGAGCTCGACGCGATAGCCGGCCATGCACAGCTCCCACTCGAGCAGGCGGGCCACCGTCTGCGAGTCCTCCACGACGAGAATGGAGCCGCGAGACAGGTCCTCGTCTCGATCGAGCATGCTCAGCTCGAGCATGTTCGACCAGGCGTCGTCGGTACCGGGCTCAGCCTCCGTCGGTCCGTCCTCGACCGATCCGGTGGATCCCGTATCCCACTCGGGTGACGACTCCATCTCCACTCCTCCTGGCTGGGGCCGACGCTCGCCAATCCCGGCGCGGGGCCCGGATGGGACCTCCGTCCCTTCCGTGCGCATCGGTATGTCCGTCCTCGGCCTTTAGCCCTGGTACCGGCGGGGGCCGATGTCGGGCGACCGGCCCCCTCCGGCTCAAGGAGTCGACTCTGCCTCCCGATAACCGGCGCGACATGGTTGCCCACGCGATGGCGTCGGAGCGGACCCCGACGACCACCGAACCCGCCGAGCAGCAGACGCTCGTCATCTTCACGCTCGAGGGCCGCGCGTTCGCGCTGCCGGTGCTGGACATCGGCGAGATCCTCCGGATGGTTGCGATCACGCATGTTCCCGACATGCCCGGGTGGGTGCGCGGCGTGATCAACCTTCGCGGTCAGGTGATCCCGGTGATCGATCTCCGTCGGCGGCTTGGGCTGCCGATCGGCGAGATCGGCCTCAACACCCCGATCCTGGTCGTCCGAACCTCCCGACGCTCGCTGGGCCTCGTGGCGGACTCGGTCATCAACGTGATCGACGTGTCCGAGGAGGATCTCAGCATGCCGTCGGACGTCGGAGGACGAGGGCAGGCGATCGCCGCCGTCGCCCGAACCGACGACGGGCTCGTGATGGTCCTCGACCTCGAGCAGATCGTGGCGGCCGCGGGGGAGCTCCAGATTCCCGGGGCCGATGGAAACGCGGACTGAGGGTCGCCCGGTCCCGTCGCCTCGGGACCTCGAGCGCTTCGGGGCGATCGCGGGCCGCCTGACGGGAATCGACGCCCGCACGTGCCTCCCGGCGCTGCGGCGCGCGATCCAGGCGGCGTTCACGCTCTCGGGAGCAACGACGATCGACGAGTTGCATGCACTCTTCGCCGGGAGCGTGCCGCCGACGGCGCCACTCGAGCGGTTCGTGTCGGAGATCACGGTCGGTGAGACGCATTTCTTCCGCGACGTTGAACAGTTCCGGGACGTCGAACAGGTGATCCTGCCCGAGATCGCAGCGCGGCGGGGCGCGTCCAAGCGCATCCGCATCTGGAGTGCGGGGTGCTCGACGGGTGAGGAGGCGTACTCCCTCGCGATGCTCGCGAACCGCGCATTCGACGCCGCGGACGGGTGGGACGTCCGGATCCTCGCGACCGATCTCGACCGCCAGGCGCTTCGCCGGGCGAGGGAGGGCGTCTACGGGCCGTGGTCGTTTCGCGAGATGCCTCGAACGTACCGGGAGGTCTACGTCCGCGGGAGTGGGCGTACGCACACGGTCGTTCCGGAGCCTCGCTCGCTCGTTCGGTTCGTCGAGGGTGACCTGCGCGAGATACCTGACAACGCGGTCGGGCTGATGGACCTCGTGGTGTGCCGGAACGTCCTGATGTACATGGGCGATGTCGCCGCGGTCGAGATCCGACAGACCCTGGCCGACTCCCTGATCGAGGGTGGGTGGCTCGTGCTCGGTCGCGTGGAGCAGACCGCCGAGCTTGGTCTCGGGCTGGAGGCCCAGCGGGTGGGTTCGGGCGTCGCCTATCGCCGGTCGATGGATCCGCGCGACGTGCGCCCCCCCGGCGCGCTCGTCGCGTTGCCCGAGACCGCTCCGGAACCCGGCCCCGTCGCAACCGGCATCTCCGCCGCGACGGCTACGGCGACCGATACGGCGGAGGAGGCGCGAGTTGCGTACCTCCGGGCGAAGGGCCTGGCCGGGGCGGGCCGGCTCGACGAGGCGCAGCGGTGGGTCGAGTTCGCGATCGATCGAGACCCCCGACTCTCCAGGGCACACTTCCTTCACGGGCTCGTGCGGCTGGAGCGCGGAGACGCGATCGAGCGCGAGGCGCGCCCTTCGGCGATGCCTGTTCCTCGATCCCGAGTTCGTCGTCGGCCATCTGGCCATGGCGACGACGTGCGCGCGCCTCGGGTTGTGGGATCGGTCGCTCCGATCACTGAGAACGGTGACCGAACTGCTCGCGGGACACGCGCACAACGAAGAGGTGTCTGAAGGCGACGGCCTCTCTGTCGGGGACGTCTTGGATCTCGTGGGACAACAGGCCGAGGCGTTGGCCGGTCAGGGAGGGGAGCGATGAGCATCACGAATCAAGCAACGAACGTGCTGGAATCCACGGAGTCCGAGTCCGTCCGCCGGGTGCTCGAGGAGCGGGCGAGGCAGCTCGCGCGTCCCGTCGGAGACGAATCGACCGTGGAGATGTCGTCCCTGCTGATCCTCGCTCTGGGGACGGAGCTCTACGGCGTCGACGTCTCGCTGGTCCGGGAGATCCGTCCGGCCCTCGGCGTCACGCGGGTTCCAGGCCTTCCGATCTTCTACGCCGGGCTCACGAACGTCCGCGGGAGCCTGCTCCCGGTCCTGGACCTCGCGAAGTACCTCGGCCTGGACGTTGCAGCGGCGATCGACGCGTCGGCTCGAAAGCTCCTGTTCGTCTCCGCGGCCGGGGTCTCCGTAGGGCTTCTGGTCGACGACGTTCGCGAGATCACGTCGATTCCGGTGGCCGACCTCCGTCCGGCGGTGTCGGGAGGGGGCCACACGTCCGAAGGGCTAAAGGTCGTGCGTAACGTGACGAAGGACCTGGTGGCGATCCTCGACGTCGAGACGATCCTTCGGGATCCGGCCCTCGAGGTGGAGGACGCGGCGAACTGAACGTTCTCTGATCGACACGTGTTCGAGGGAGGGAGTGGAGATGGCTGGTCTGCGGGTGCGCGGGACCCGGCGCGGCCGGGACCGAGCCGAGGAGAAGGGGGAGGACCAAACGCCCCGAACGGGACGGCAGAAGGGCGGAGCCGGTCGTCGCGTATGGCAGAAGCTCGCGGCCGTGGCGCTCGCCTTCACCGTGCCGCTCGCCCTCGCCGGTTTCTTCCTCGTGCAGGCCAAAGGCGACCCGATCGAGTTCGCACAGCGTGAGCGAGACGGGCTCACGTATCTCACGCCGCTGAGCTTCCTCTTGATCGACGTGACGGCGCGCGCGGATCTGGTCGCCGCCGGCGAGAGCACGACGGAGCTCGACGCGAAGATCGCCAAGGACTTCTCGGACGTCCGCGCCGTCGACGCGCAGCTCGGGGTCGAACTGGAGACGGGCGCGGCGGAGATGGCCCTGGACAACCGTGCCGGGGGATCGCTGGACGAGCTCGAGCAGCAATTCGCGGAGCTCCGGGCGGAGACGGATGGCGCGAAGGCCATCGAGGCGAACGAGGCGCTCTCCGACAACGTCCAGTTGCTCATCGCCCAGGTGGGCGACACCTCGTTCCTGATCCTGGACCCCGATCTCGACACCTACTACACGATGGATGCGTTGCTGCTACGGCTGCCGGCGATCTTCGACCAGCTCGACGTGGTGCGGCAGGAGCTCCGTGCGCTGGAGCCCGGATCCAGGCTCTCGACCGCAGATGCCGGGCTCATCGCCGAGCGGGTGGAGGTCCTTGCCATCGCCGGCGAGACGGTCACCGCGGACATCCAGGTGGCGATCACGCAGTCGGCGGGCCTGTCCGGAAGTGAGACGCTCGGCCCCACCCTCACGCCGGTCAACGAGCGAGCGTCGCAGGCCGTGGCCGCGCTGGAGACCGCCGTCCACGACGACCTGGTCGACCCGGGTGTCGTTCCGAGCGACACGGCCCCGCTCCTCCAGCATCTGGACGAGACGGCGGCGGGGTACCAGGCCCTCTGGCCGGCGCTGCTCACCGAAGAGGACGCGATGTTGATGATCCGCCAGGACAAGGGTGCGGCCGCGCAGCGGTCGCAGCTGCTGCTGGTGATCGCGCTCCTCGTGGTCCCGCTGCTCGCGACCGTCTGGATCTCCCGGCGTCTTTCCCGAGACCTCACACGGATGGCCGCGACGGCCGAGGTGGTCTCCCAGGGCGACCTGACGCACAAGGTCGAGGTGAAGAGCAAGGACGAGGTCGGCGCTCTCGCCAGCTCGTTCAACACCATGATCGAGAACCTCGCGCAGATCGCGACCCAAGTGCGCGACGGATCGCGGTCGATGGGAACGGCCGCCGCGCAGATCCTCACGGCGGCCACGCAGCACGCCGCGGGCGCGAGCCAGCAGTCGGCGGCGGTCACCCAGATCAGCGCCACGGTCGACGAGGTGCGCGTGGCCGCCGAGCAGGCCGCCGAGCAGGCGGAGGGCGTGCTCACGGTGGCGCAGGCGTCCGCGAAGGTCGGGGAGGAGGGCGCCGATGTCGTGAGCCAGATCGTGCAGAGCATGACCGAGGTGCGCGATCGCGTGACGTCGATCTCCCAGGGCATCGCGGCGCTGTCGGAGCAGACGCTGCGGATCAGCGAGATCACGGACACGGTCAACGACCTGGCGGACCAGTCGAACATGCTGGCCCTGAACGCCACGATCGAGGCCGCCAAGGCGGGCGAGCACGGCAAGGGGTTCGCCGTCGTCGCCGCCGAAGTCCGCAACCTCGCCGATCAGTCCAAGCAGGCGACGGCCCAGGTGCAGACGATCCTGACCGACATCGAGAAGGGAACCAAGTCCGCCGTGCTCGCGACCGAGCAGGGGACCACGGTCGTCGAGTCGAGCACCGAGCTCACCAAGCGCGCCGGCCAGATGATGAACGAGCTGACGCAGGCGGTGAACCAGACGCTCGAGGCCGCGCAGCGGATCTCGGGTTCGGCCAAGCAGCAGGCCGCGGGGATGGAGCAGGTGGCGAAGGGCATGGAGGACATCAACCAGCTGACCGGTCAGATCAGCGTGACGGCCCAGCAGTCCGAGTCCGCGGCGGGCGGTCTGACCGACCTGGCGCGACGCCTCCAGGCCACGGCGGCGAAGTACCAAACGGAGATCAAAGCCGAGACCGCCGCCGAGTGATCCTGGTCTCGGGCGAGCGGAGGCGCGGAGGCTAGGGCGATGTCGGTCGGCATGAGCGGCGAGCTGTACCAGCGCCTCCTCTCCGTGTTCTCGTCGGAGGCGGCGGAGCGGATCCAGCGCGTCAATCACGACCTGATGGCGCTCGAGCGCGGCGTCGACGGCGAGGAAGCGGCCGAGTCGCTGACCGAGATCATGCGCGAGCTCCACACGTTGAAGGGCGCGGGGGGCTCCGTGAACCTCGAGCCGGTCGAGGCCCTCTGTCACCAGCTCGAGAGCCTGTTCGCCCCCGTGCAGAACGGCGATCGAACGCTCTCACCATCGCTCGTCGAGGTCGCTTACCGGGGCCTGGACGCGGTGCAGGCCATCGTCGAGGCGGCGGTACAGGGCCGTGATCACGGTGTCGAGGTCGAGGACCTGCTGAGCGCGATGCGGGCCTCGGTCGACGCCCCCGCCACGGCCCCCCCGGCTCACACGGGCCGGATCGGCGGCGACGTCCTGATCTCTCCGGACGAACGAGCCATCGGCAACGGCGCGACCGAACATGGGGACCACGAGGACGTCGGTTCACGCCAGCCCGTGATCCGGGAGGCGATCTCGGAGCTGATCGATCAGCTCGAGGCCATCGCCGAGCCGACCGCCGACGCCGGGGACGATGTCCTGCGGACCGAGATGGAGAGCGCGGAGGCCGGGCGGGGGGACGTCTCAGCCGAGGCCAGGCGCCGCGTCCTGTCGATCTTCGCGTCGGAGTCCATCGATCGCGTCGAGCGGATCAACCGCCACCTGATCGAGATCGAACAGGGGGAGGGCTCGGCCGAGCGGGAACGCGCGCTCTCGCAGATCATGCGAGAGCTCCACACCCTGAAGGGCTCCGGGGCGGCCGTGCACGTCGAGGACATCGAGCGGCTGAGTCACCATCTCGAGAGCCTGATCGCACCCCACTCGGGGGCCGACCGGCTGTCTTCGGGCACCGCCGAGGCGGCGTACCGAGGGCTCGACGCGATCCAGGCGGTCGCGGAGGCGATCCTGGCCGAGCGGGACCACGGAGTCGACCTCCGCGCGTGCATCGAGGCGCTCGACGCCGCGGCCGCGCCCCCCGTCCCGACCCCGCCGCCGGCCCCCCCGGAGCCGACTCGACCGATTCCGTCCCCGTCCGACGGGATCGAGGCATTCGGCCCGCCCGTTCCGGCGGCTGCGCTCGAGAGGGAGGTGCCGCCCACTGAATCAGCCGCCATGGCCGGCGAGGAGTTGAGCGCCGTTGCCGCGACGACCGGCGCCCCCAGGCCCGGAGGCTCGCCGGACGCGATTCCCCGCGGCACCGGCGACGGCTCGCCCTCGGTCGCGGGAACCCCCCCGGCGAACGAGACGATCCGCATCGCCACCTCGAAGCTCGAGGCGCTGATGGGCAACGTCGGCGAGCTCCTCGTCACCCGCATCGGTACGGAACAACGGATCACCGACGCGCGGGAGCTCACGTCCGCCCTCTGGGAGATCGACGCCGTCTGGCGCGAGGTACAGGCGCGGGTCAAGGGCTTGCACGCCACCGGCGCGGCCGCCGTCGATCGGGGCGAGAGTGGGAACGACATCGAGGACCTCGTGACCGCGGTCGGCGGCGGCGAACAGGTCCTGGCCGATGCGCGCCGGCGATTCGCCGACCTCCTGCGGAACCTGGAGGGCGATGGCCGCCGCCTCGCACAGGTGACGAACGACCTCCAGGACGACGTGCGCAGTGCCCGGATGCTCCCGGTCGCCACCGTTTTCGACGCCTTCCCTCGAACGATCCGGGACCTCGCGGTCGAGCTGGGCAAGAGGGTCCGCCTCGTCGTCGAAGGGGCCGATACCGAGGTGGACCGAGCCGTCATCGACCAGATCCGCGGACCGCTCACGCACCTGCTCCGCAACGCGATCGATCATGGCATCGAGTCGCCGGACCGACGAACGCAAGAGAACAAGCCCGAAGAGGCGACGATCCGCCTCTCCGCAGCCCAACAGGGTGACTCCCTCGTCATCGAGGTGGAAGACGATGGGATGGGCATCGACCCGGAGGCGGTCCGCTCCGTCGCGGTGCAGGGTGGCGTCCTGTCTCAGGAGGCGGCGGAGGTCACCAGCGACGATGAGGCGCTTCGCCTGATCTTCCGCCCCAGCTTCTCGACGAGCCCGACCGTGACCGATCTCTCGGGGCGTGGTGTCGGCCTGGACGCCGTGCGCGACGCCGTCGAGCGGCTCCGGGGCTTCGTGGACGTCCACAGCGTCGTCGGCGAGGGCACGAAGTTCACGCTTCGCCTGCCGCTCTCCGTAGCGACGACCCTGTGCTTGCTGGTGCGGATCGGCGACGAGCGATTCGCCCTCCCGATCGCCAACGTGAGCCGCATCCTCCGAGTGGGCCGCGCCGAGGTTGAGCGCGCGGAGGGTCGTGACGTGGTTCGACTGGATTCAGAGCCGGTTGCCGTTTCACGGCTTGGCGATGCCATCGGCGTCGCGCGATCCGAGATGGATGGGGCCGCCTCGGATCACGCCGTCATTCTCGGATCGGGGGAGCGGCGCATCGTGTTCACGGTGGACGACGTGCTCGGCACCCAGACGCTGGTGCTGAAGCCCCTGCCGGCGCCGCTCAAGCGGGTCCGGCACGTCTCGGGCGCCGCCATCCTGGGGACGGGCGAGGTCATCGGGATCCTGAACGCCGCGGACCTTGTTCGGCGGGACGAGATCGTCGCAACGGCGGCCCGGTCGCGCGGCGGCGGGGTGGAGGCCGCGAGCTCGACCCAGACCCTGGGGCGGGTGATCCTGGTTGTGGACGACTCGATCGTCACGCGCACCATGGAGAAGGGGGTGCTGGAGTCGGCCGGCTACGAGGTGCTCGCCGCCGCCGACGGGATGGAGGCGTGGGAGATCCTCCGGAGCACGCGGTGCGATCTCGTCGTCTCCGACGTGAACATGCCGCGAATGAGCGGGTTCGATCTGGCGTCGAAGGTCCGCTCCGATCACCGGCTGCGCGACCTACCGATCGTCCTGGTCACTTCCCTGAACTCCGAGGAGGATCAGGCCAAGGGCGTCGAGGTCGGTGCCGACGCCTACCTCGTGAAGGGGCCGGCGACGCAGGAGCGACTGCTCGAGACCGTGCGGCGGCTGGTCTGAGGCCGCAATGATCCGGGCGCTCGTCGTCGACGATTCCGCCGTCGGCCGCGAGCTCGTCTGCGCGATCCTCGAGAGCGACCCGGAGATGGTGGTGATCGACCGGGCCACCAACGGCGCCCAGGCCGCCGAACGCGTGCTCCGACACGGCCCGGACGTCGTCACGATGGACATCTCGATGCCGGGTATGGACGGGTTCGAGGCGACGCGGCACATCATGGAGAACCGGCCCACGCCGATCGTGCTGGTGACCACGCTCGGCCGACCCGAGGAGATCCGTCGATCGATCAAGGTGATGGAGGCCGGTGCGCTCACGGCGGTCCCGAGACCGGTCGGGCCGGCGCACCCGGACTTCGGCGCCCAGGCCGCGGCGCTGATCGCCACCGTCAAGGCCATGGTGGGAGTCAAGCTTGTCAAGCGCCGGCCGTCCGGAGTCGACGGCGACACCCGCGAGGCGACGTCGTCGATCCGCCGAGCCGCGGCGATCGAGGTGATCGGCATCGCCGTCTCCACCGGCGGCCCCGCCGCGCTCGCCCACCTCCTCCCCGAGCTCCACACCGGCCTGCCCCCCATCCTGATCGCCCAGCACATCTCCAGGGGCTTCGACCGGCAGCTGGCCGAGTACCTCGACACCCTGACGGACCTCGACGTGGCCCTCGCCCAGGACCGGGAACACCTCAGCCATGGAAGCGTGAGGATCGCGCCTCACGACCGACACATCGGCATTGCACGGGAAGGGAGGACCTGGCTGGATACGGGTCCGCCGGTTCGCGGCTACCGGCCGTCTGGGACCGTGTTGTTTCGCTCGCTCGCCGCGTCCGGGATGCGCTCGGCGGGCGTCATCCTGACCGGCATGGGCGAGGACGGCGTCGAGGGACTTCATCAACTGCGAGCGGCCGGTGGGGTCGTGCTCGCACAGGACGAGGCGACCTCGATGGCGTTCAGCATGCCGGACACCGCCATCCGGGCGGGGGTCGTCGATCACGTCGTGCCGCTGGATGACATCCCCCGGGCGCTGGCGATGCTCGCCGCGTCGTCGAGCTCCGAGAACATGACCCCGGCCGGCCACCTTGGCGCATGGGAGCAGGGCTCGCGCGACAGCGGCCCGGGTCCGTCAGGCCGGATCTGAGCGGGCGGCGCGCGAGGGGAGCGGCGGGAGGATCACGTCGGGAACGTCGTCGATCGATCTGGCGACGACGCTGACGCCGGGCAGACCGCGGTCGGCGACGATGCGCATGACGGGGAAGCGTTGTCGAACCTCCGTCGTCAATCCCTCGAAGTCGCCGAAGACCACGAGCACGTGAGGGCGCTCGGACGCCAGCTGGGAGAGCGCCTCGAGCTCGGTCGTGGCTCCCGGGCTGAGGGAGCATCGGGGCGAGGTCGCCGCCTGCTTCAGGGTCGCCAGCGCCACGGGATCGCCGGCGACGCACAGGACCTTGACCGCTGGTTCGTCCAACGGTGACTCGTCCACGTTCGCTCGAGCCCCCCAGGGATCCACGGCCGTCATCCGACGATCACGGGCGGCATGGTCGGCCCCATTTGGTCCCGTCCGGCCACATCGCCCCGCCAGGGGTGGTTATCGGTTTGGGCGTGTCGGACTTGAGCCGCGACGGGCCCGGGCGCGCGCCACGTTCGAGGCCGCCCGATCTTGCATCGGCGAAGGTCCCATTCGCGCCCGCCCGTGCTCAAGCGCGTGCGTGGCCGTCCCGATGCAGAGAAGTACCTAGCCATGGAGGACTTCAACGCGCTCGCCCTCGCGCTGTCGGGGGCCATCGGTCAGCTTCGCGCCTGCCTGATCCTGTCCCGGGATGGCCTCGTGCTGGGTGCGCACCCGGTGAGCGCCGAGCAGGACGCCAAGCACGCCTGGATCCGCCTGGCCGCCCTCGGCGAGCTCGAGCGCGGATTCGTCCAGTTCGGGATCGAGACCTGGTGTTACGTCCGCAGGGGCCCGTACGCGGCGCTCGCCGTGACCTCGCCCGCCGCTCGGCCGGGGCTCGTCATCGACCAGATGGAGGAGGCCCTTCTGGAGGCCGAGCAGGCGCACGCCGCCCGGGAGGGGCTTCACCAGCCCGAACCCGGGACGGCCCCCACGAGCAAGCCTCGCAGCCCCCTGCATCCCGAGCTGAGGCCCCTCGACCGGCCCCTCGTGCTGGAGCGCGCGTCGTCGGAGCCGATGCCCTCACTCGGCGTGGTCTCGGAGGGGCTCGAGGTCGCCGGGCTCGCCCCGTTGGAGCCCTCCAGCGTCGATCGACCCATCGAACCCACACCCCCGAGCCCCGACGGCGCCGCGGCGGAGGTCCCTCCGGGGCCCGAGATCGTTGTCCCGGAAGGGCCCCGGCCCTGGGAGGAGCTCGGATCGCCGCACGATTCGTCCGGCGCGTTCGACGCGATCGAGGCGATCGTCGAGCCGGAGACCGGCGAGCTGGGGCCCCCGCCCGATCCCGCGAGCACGGACCCCGGGGCGCCCGATCCGCCCGATGAGGGCGCCGAAACGGCCGATGGCCCCGGCGGCCAGGATGCCGGCGAGGTGGACCCCTTCACGCTCGCTCGGGAGTTCTCGGCCCTGCTACAGGACGATCGAAACCCTGCCGATGGATAGGGCGACCTAGGCCCAAAGGACGTACGTCGGCATGGTGACTGCGAAGCGAAAGCCGAAACAGCTCGGCCAGATCCTGCTCGAGCAGGGCCTGCTCACCGAGGAACAGCTCAATCGCGCCCTCGACGAGCATCGCAACACGCCGAAGTCGCTCGGCCGCGTGCTGATCGATCTCGGATACATCAAGGAGCGCGACCTGGTTCGCTCGCTCGCCGAGCAGGTCGGGCTGGAGTTCGTCGACCTGTCCGACTACCGGATCGACGCCGGGATCGCCACCATGATCCCCGAGCCCATCTGCCGCCGCTACCGGGCGCTCGCCATCGGTGAGCGTGACGGGAAGCTCCTGGTGGCCATGTCGGACCCCGCGAACGTCTACGCGCTCGACGACATCCGCACGATCACCGGCCGCGAGGTGCAGCCCGTCGTCGCGACCGCCACGGACGTGGAGCAGGCGATCGCGAAGTTCTCCGGCATGGGAGATCAGGTCGAGGCGCTGGCCACGGAGGCCGTCGAGGCCCTCGACCAGGACGCGGAGCTCGGCAACGTCGAGGCGGCGGTCGAGGAGGCCCCGATCGTCAAGCTCGTTCAGGCGATCATGACGCAGGCGGTCGCCGACCGCGCCTCCGACGTCCACATCGAGCCGAGCGAGAAGGACGTCCGCGTGCGCTTCCGCGTGGACGGCGTGTTGCACGAGGTCATGCACTCCCCGAAGAGCATCCAGGGCGGCCTCATCAGCCGCCTGAAGGTCATGGCCGACCTGAACATCGCGGAGAAGCGGGTCCCGCAGGACGGACGCGTCTCGATGCGGGTGAACACCAAGCAGCTCGACCTGCGGCTGGCCACGCTGCCGACCGTCTACGGGGAGAAGATCGTGATCCGGATCCTCGACAAGAGCAACGCGCTGTTGCAGCTGTCGGATCTGGGGTTCCTCGATCAGGCGTTCAAGCGGTACGAGGAGGCCTTCCGCAAGCCCTACGGAGCGCTGCTCGTCACCGGGCCCACCGGCTCGGGCAAGTCGACCTCGCTGTACGCGACGCTGAACATCCTGAACAACGTCGACAAGCACATCGTCACGGTCGAGGACCCGGTCGAGTACCGCCTCCCCGGCGTGAACCAGATCCAGGTGAACCCGAAGGCCGGGCTGACGTTCGCCTCGGCGCTTCGATCGATCCTGCGCGCCGACCCGGACATCATCCTGATCGGTGAGATCCGCGACCGCGAGACCGCGATGATCGCCGTGGAGTCCGCGCTGACCGGCCACCTCGTCCTTTCGTCCCTGCACACCAACGACGCTCCGAGCGCGATCACCCGGCTGATCGAGATGGAGGTGGAGACGTTCCTGGTGGCGTCGGCCGTCGACTGCGTGGTCGCCCAGCGCCTCGCGCGCAAGCTGTGCGAGCGGTGCCTGGAGCCGTACGAACCCGACCCGAGCGAGCTGCTCGAGGCGGGGCTGCCGGAGTCGCGCCTGTCGGAGCCGGGGGACTTCCGCCGGCCCAAGGGGTGCCCCGCGTGCGCGAACACCGGATACCGCGGCCGGATCGGGCTCTACGAGGTCATGCCGATGTCCGAGGAGATCGAGCGGATGACGGTCGATCGCGCCTCGTCGGAGGCGATCCGGGTGGTCGCGATCGAACAGGGCATGCAAACGCTCCGCGACGACGGCCTCGAGAAGGCCCGCGCGGGCCAAACGTCAATCGAAGAGATCGCGAGGGTGGTGAAGTGAGATGAGTGCTTCGGTGGAAGAACAGGAGCTTCAGGTCCCGGTCCCCGAGCTGCTCGAGGTGGTCCTCGAGCGCGGCGCGTCGGACCTCCACCTCACGGTGGGGGCCCCGCCGACGATCCGGCTGCACGGGGACCTGGTTCGCCTCGAGGAGTACCCGCAGCTCACGCCCAGGGTCCTCCAGGGGATGATCTACGCGATCCTCCCGCAGAAGATGCGCGAGCGCTTCGAGCAGGAGCTCGAGCTCGACATGTCGTACTCGCTGCCGGGCAAGGCGCGATTTCGCGTCAACGTCTACCTGCAGCGCGACTCGGTGGGCGCGGCGTTCCGGCTGATCCCGTACGAGATCAAGTCGATCGACTCGCTGGAGCTGCCGACCGTGGTCGCCGACCTCGCGCGCTACCCGCGAGGGTTCGTGGTCGTGACGGGCCCGACGGGCTCGGGCAAGTCCACCACCCTGGCCTCGATGGTCGACATCGTGAACCGCGAGCGCCGAGCGCACATCATGACCGTCGAGGACCCGATCGAGTTCCTTCACAAGCACAACCAGTGCATCGTGAACCAGCGCGAGATCGGGGCGGACACGCACTCGTTCTCGCAGGCCCTGAAGCACGTGCTCCGCCAGGACCCCGACGTGATCCTGGTCGGCGAGATGCGGGACCTCGAGACGATCTCGACCGCCATCACCGCCGCCGAGACGGGCCACCTGGTCTTCGCGACCCTGCACACGCAGGACGCCCCGCAGACGATCGACCGCATCATCGACGTCTTCCCGCCGCACCAGCAGCAGCAGGTGCGCGTCCAGCTCGCCACGACGCTCCAGGGGGTCGTGACCCAGCAGCTGATGCAGACCGCGGACGGTCACGGGCGCTGCGTGTCGGTCGAGGTGCTCGTGTGCACGCCCGCGGTTCGCAACCTGATCCGCGAGGGCAAGACGCACCAGATCTACTCGATCATGCAGGCCGGAGGGCGCTTCGGGATGCTGACGATGGATCAGTCGCTCGCCACGCTCGTGAAGAACGGCAAGGTCTCCCAGCAACTCGCGTACGAGCGCTGCCACGACCCCGAGGAGCTGAATCGCCTGATCGGCGGCGGCGGCGCGAGCTTCGACGCCGGCTACGGCGCCGCGGCGGCGGCCGGCATGGTGATGGGCGACTACTGAGCGAGGGGTTGGTGTAGAGATGCCGCAGACCTACGACTACAAGGTTCGCGACCGGACGGGCAACCTCGTCTCCGGCCAGCTCGTCGGCGACAGCGAGAGCCTCGTTCAAGCGAAGCTTCGCGAGATGGGAATGACGCCCGTCGAGGTGAAGAGGGCCAACGCCGGGCTCAAGATGGAGATCAACCTCCATCCCGGCCGCGTCAAGCTCAAGGGAATCTCGATCTTCTGCCGGCAGTTCGCGACGATGGTGAACTCCGGCCTGCCCATCCTGCGGGCGCTCTCGATCCTGGGCGACCAGACCGAGAGCAAGGAGCTCGCGAAGGTTCTGGTGGCCGTCCGGACCGACGTGGAGCAGGGCTCGTCGCTGTCGAACGCGATGGCAAAGCACCCGAAGGCCTTCAACAACCTGTTCGTCTCGATGATCAAGGCCGGGGAGACGGGCGGCGTGCTCGACGACGTCCTGCTGAACGTCGCCGACCAGATCGAGGAGGAGGTCGAGCTCCGCCGGAAGATCAAGTCGGCGATGACCTACCCCGTGGTCGTGGTGTGCCTGGTCGTGCTGATCATGGCCGCGATGCTCCTGTTCATCGTCCCGCAGTTCGAGAACATCTACACGAACCTCGGGGGCACGCTGCCGCTGCCGACGCAGATCCTCCTCACGGCATCCAGGGCGGTCCGCACCTACTGGTACATCGTGATCCTGGGAGCGGTGGGCGCGAACTTCGCCCTCCGCCGGTACAAGAAGACGGAGGCCGGGCGGGCGCGGCTCGACGCGCTCAAGATCCGCGTTCCGGTATTCGGGCCCCTGTTCCACAAGGTGGCGCTGGCCCGGTTCTCCTCGACGTTCGGCATGCTCCTGCACGCCGGTGTCCCGATCCTCCAGGCGCTCGACATCGTGAAGGACACCGTGAACAACAAGGTGATCTCCAGGGCCGTCGACGACGTGAAGGGGAGCGTCCGGGAAGGGGAGTCGATCGCCAAGCCGCTGTCCAAGCACAAGGTCTTTCCCCCGATGGTCGTGCAGATGATGGCGGTGGGCGAGGAGACGGGCGGCGTCGACACGATGCTCGAGAAGGTCGCCGAGTTCTACAACTCGGAGGTCTCGGCCTCCGTGGACGCGCTGACGTCACTCATCGAGCCGCTCCTCATCGCCATCATCGGTGGGGCCGTCGGGGCCGCCGTCGTGGCCCTGTACATGCCGATGTTCAACATCATCAACCTCCTTCAGTAGCCCAGTAGCCCCGGGTCGACGGGCACACGCAACGGCCTCCGGGCCGCCGGCGGCGCGAGCGCCGGTCGGCACCATGCCCTCACGGCCGGATGCCGGTGACTACCCCGTTCGAGTCATTCCGGATCGAACCGGCCGAGGCGGGTCAAGACCGCCGTTCCCGCGACCGACAACGTGAAAGGAAGCGCGTCGACGGGACGCGCGTGCACGAGAAGGGGAGGTGACTCCATGCTTCAGCGTTTCTGGCAGCGCCGGAAGGACGAAGAGGGCTTTACCCTCATCGAGCTCATGGTGGTCGTTCTGATCATCGGCATCCTGATCGCCATCGCTCTGCCGACCTTCCTCGGGGCTCGTCAGCGGGCTCAGAACCGGGCCGCTCAGTCGGACCTGCGGAACGGCCTCGCCGCCGCGAAGACCTTCTTCACGGACAGCGAGACCTACACAGGGTTCGACGTGTCGACCGCGTCGGGCATCGAGCCGTCGCTCACGTGGGCCGTCTCGGCGACGACCGTGCAGGGCACGGTTGGCATCGCGGTCTTCGACACGACCGCCCCCGTGATCGTGGGTGGAGCGATCCTGCTCCAGAACCAGAGCGCGTCGGGGAACGGCTACTGCGTGGCCGACACTTCGACGGGGCCGGGCACCGTGTACGGCAGCAACACGACGGGTGGCGACTTCGCCAACGTCGCGGCCTGCACCGGCGGCTGGTAAGCCCAGGCGGTTTCGAGCAGCACGGATCGAAGGGGCGGCCCTCCGGGGTCGCCCCCTCGTCCGTTCTACCCAGGAGAGGTCCCAGGATGCGCGCGAGGCTTCGCCTTCAACTTCAAGCTGAGGACGGCTTCACCCTCATCGAGATGATGGTGGTGGTGCTGATCATCGGCATCCTGATCGCCGTCGCGCTGCCGACGTTCCTCGGAGCGAGGGAGAGCGCGTCGGATCGGTCGGCGCAGGCCGAGATGCGAACCGGGCTCGCCGCGGCCCTCGCCTACTACTCCGAGCGACAGGACTGGGACGGTTTCGACGCCGTCCAGGCCGAGACCGAGGAGCCGAGCGTCGACTGGATCGACGGTGGGGCGCCGGCCATCGGCGAGGTGTCGATCCACGTTCACCTCGACCAGGAGCTCCTCCTGGTGGGCGTGTCCTCCACCGGCAGGTACTTCTGTCTCGCGCAGGTGGCCGGGAGCCCGTCGACGGACCGGGGAGAGGGGATCTCCTTCGCCGCGGTCGACACCGTGGCCGAGTGCAACAACGGGTGGTAGCCCTCAAGGGTGGCCCCCGATCGGCCGATGCTCTCCCTAGAGGTGGACTACCTGTGACCAATGACGGCCGGATCCTCGCGCGACTCCGCGCTCGCCTGGTTGGCGACGAGCGCGGCTTCACCATGGTCGAGGTCATGGCCGCGATCCTCATCTTCGGCGTCCTGATCACGGGCATCGCGACGATGCAGGGAACCACGCTCAACCTGATCCGCAACAACCGGAACCGCAGCGTCGCGGCGAACCTGGCGTCCGAGGAGATGGACACCGTCCGGAGCACGAACTTCACGAGCCTCACGGTCGGGCAGGTCGTGACGACCCGGGACGTCGACGGCGTGCCGTACAGGGTGACCCGCGAGTCCGAGTGGATCGCGAGCGACGCCAGCGCGGGCGCGTGCGACGCCCCCCAGGGGTCGGATCCCGCGTATCTCCGGGTCACGGTCTCGGTTACCTGGCCCGCGATGCGGGGCGTCGAGGCTCCACAGGCGCAGACCGTCGTCACGCCGCCCGTTGGCACGTACGACGCGAGCTCCGGGCACCTCGCCGTGAGCGTCGTGGACCGCGACGGATCCCCAGAGTCGGGCGTGTCGGTCGCGATCGCCGGCCCCCAGACCTCTAGCCAGACCACGTCCTCGGACGGGTGCGTCTTCTTCGCGTTCCTGCCCGCCGGGGCCTACACGGCCACCGCGAGCGCGTCGGGATACGTGAGCGATCAGTTCGTCGGGTCGCCCTCGCAGCCCGTCACGGTGACCGTTGGGGCGATCTCCTCGCTCCTGTTCCTCTATGACCGGGCGGCGGCCATGAACCTGACCCTTGTTGGCAAGGACGCGGGCGCGGCCGCTCCTTCGAACGTCTCGATCACGCTGTTCAACACCCACATCCTGCCGGCCGGGCTGAAGGCCTTCGCCGGGAGCGGCACGCCCCGCTCGATCGTCGACCTGTTCCCCTACGCCGACGGATACGAGGTCTGGGCGGGGACCTGCGCCGACGCCGACCCCGGGGGGAGCACCACCCTGGCGGTGCAGCCGGCCGCCACGACCTCCGGCACCGTCTCGATGCCGGAGGTGCGCGTGCTGGTCACGACCGCTGGTGTCCCCACGGCTGGGCTCCAGGTCGACGCATCGCACGCGGCCGACACGGGGTGCGCCGCGGGAGAGAGCTTCGCCATCGGGCTGACCGACGCGGCCGGGGAGATCACGTTCGCCTTGCCCTACGGAACCTGGAGCATCAAGGTCAGCGGCGTCGTCAGCGGCACCGCGACCCTCGCGACCTCGGATCCGCCGGGCCCGCAGAGCGTGGTGGTAGCGCTGTGACCCGGTTCAGGCTGTTCCGCGACGAGTCCGGCATGACGCTCCCCGAGGTGATGGTGGTCGTGGCCATCCTCGGCGTCGTCATGCTCTTCGCGCTCCAGTCGGTCGCGTCGTTCGAGACCGCCGCGACCGGTGGGATCCGGCGGCTGGAGAACCTGGACGAGGCGCGGGTGCTGATGCAGGTGGTGAGCAAGGACGTCCGCACCACCACCAGGCTTGACACCACGACGACCCCGTTCGTCCTGGCCGACGACTTCGAGATCACCTTCTACGCGAACCTCAACCTCACGACTGCCTGCCCAAAGCGCATCCATCTGTACGTCGACTCGAACGATCGACTGGTCGAAACGGTCACGCAGCCAGATGCCGGGTCGCCCGAGCCCACGCCGCCGAACTGCGGCGCGTACTCAGCGACACCGACGACGCGGCTCGTCGGCCGGTACGTCGACAATGCGGATGACCAGCCGATCTTCACCTACTACTACGACGACGGGGGGACGCTGACGGCGTTCTCGGACACCGTCACACCGCTCTCCGCCGCGGACGGACTGCTCGTGAGCGCGATCGGGATCAAGCTCGCGATCCGCAAGGACACGATCCTCTACGTCAACCACACGACTCTGGAGACCCGCGTCCGGCTGCCGAACGTGTACTACAACCCGCTTCCGAGCCCGACGGAGGATCCGTGAGGAGCTCGACCATGCTGAATCGGATCCGTCGCGACGAGCGAGGCTTCGTGCTCGTGGTCGTGGTGCTGTCCCTCGTGTTCCTGCTCATGCTCGTCACGAGCGTGATGTCGTACTCGATCGGATCGCAGAACATCTCACGCCGGGACCAGGATTGGAACGCCGCCCTGTCCGCCGCAGAGGCCGGCATCGACGACTACATCTTCCACCTGAACCAGGACGGGTCGTACTGGCAGTACTCCGACTCCAACCCGCCTCCGGACGGCAACGACGCCTTCACGGACTGGGTCGCGGTTCCCGGCCCGGCCAGCGAGGCCTCCTACCGCTACTCGGTGGACACGTCCAATATCGCCGTGGACGGGACCGTGAGGGTCACCTCGACCGGCATGGTGCGAGAGGTCACGCGGTCGGTCGAGGCGAGCGTGCGGCGCAAGAACTTCCTCGACTATCTGTACTTCACCGACTACGAGACCAAGGACCCGGCCGCGTACGGGTCGAGCGACGACTACACGCCGACGCAGGCGCAGACGCGCTGTGCGCTGCACTACTACGAGGGGCGCGATATCGCCGGGCGGGTGGACTTCGCCGGCGACACCGACGGGAACACGTGCACCGAGATCACGTTCATCTCCCAGGACACGATCAACGGTCCGCTGCACACGAACGACGCCCTCCGTGTCTCGGGAACCCCGCACTTCAACGGGGACACCAGCACGAGCTACGACGGCGGCGGGAGCACGCCTCTGTACTGGGGGGGCGGCACGCCCGTCTTCGCCAGCCCGGGAGATCCCGTGTACGCGGACGCGCTGACGATGCCGCCGAGCAACATCGAGCTCAAGCAGGAGACGCAGTCGGCGTTCGGCGGGACCGGATGCCTGTTCACCGGGCCGACCGCCATCAAGCTGAACTCCGACGGCACGATGGACGTGATCAGCCCGTTCAGCCGCGCCATCAACTGCTCGGTCTCGATGAACCCCAACACGAACCTGTACTACACGGAGGCATCGTCAGCCGGGTTCCGGGTGACGCGGATGGCGCAGCCGTCCAACGGCATCATCTACGTCCAGAGTGTCCCGTCGACCTCATCGGACGCGAACTTCACGAGCGGCTGCCCCGCGGCGATGACGCGGGCGCAGATCGGACAGAGCTCGACGACCATCGCCCACCCGTTGGGGTTCCCCCAGCGGTTCGACATCACGCCGGCGAGCTGGTACGGGTGCAGGGCCGGTGACGTCTTCCTCCAGGGCGCGCTCAACGGCCGGCTGACGATCGCGGCCGACAACAACGTCATCCTGTTCGGGAGCACGACCTACGCCGGGGGAGCGGGCGGGGACGACCTGCTGGGCCTGGTGGCCAACAACTATGTCGAGGTCTACCACCCGGTCCGCAACGACGGGACCACCTCGGCGCCGCCCTGCGATGGGGTCAAGAGCGACGACAGCTGCAACCTGCGAATCCCGGGGACCTCGACCTCTGCGACGACGCCGTCCCTTTTCAGCGGGACGACGCCCGGGACCTCGACGATGGCGACGGTGCTCACCGCGCGGGCGTTGCGGAACCCGAGCTTCTACGGGCCCGTCCTCACGGTCCAGCACTCGTTCCGAGTCCAGAACTACAACTACGGGCTCGGCTCGACGCTGGGGAACCTGTCGATCTTCGGGGCGGTCGCCCAGCGGTACCGTGGCCCCGTGGGCACGTTCTCGGGATCGACCATCACGTCCGGCTACGCGAAGGTCTACTCGTACGACCAGCGCCTCAAGTACGACTCCCCGCCGAAGTTCCTGAACCCCGTGGCCTCGGCATGGCAGGTCGTTACGTGGGCCGAGTGCAAGACGGCGACATGTGCTCCCGACGCCGCGTGACCTCTGCGCGGGCAGATCAGCCCGGGGGTCGCAGCGCCCTCCTCGGCGCCGGTAGCCACAACTAGACTGACGCCGCCTTGGACGCCGCGATCCGACTGGCCGTCGTCATCCCGTTCGGCCTGGTGTTCGGGAGCTTCCTCACCGTGGCGATCGCCCGGGTGCCCGCGGGGGAGTCGCTCGTGCGGCCGCGCTCGAGGTGCCCGGCCTGCGGGGTCCAGATCCGGAACGCGGACAACATCCCCGTCCTGTCCTGGCTCCTGCTACGGGGCCGATGCCGGTCCTGCAAGGCGCGGATCTCCGCCGTCTACCCCCTGATCGAGCTCGCGACGGCGGGCCTGTTCGCGGCGACGGCCCTGGCCTTCGACGATCCGTGGATCGTCGGCATGCTCGCGCCGTTCCTCGGTCTCCTGGCGGCGATCACCGTGATCGACTGGCGGCATCGCATCATCCCCAATCGTCTGGTGTACCCCACCTTCCTCATCGCGGCGGGGTACCTGGTGATCGCGCGGCTCGCCGGCGCGCCCGTCGACCTCGTCGACGCCCTGATCGGGTGCCTCGCCTACGGGGGAGGGCTCCTGATCGTGGCCCTGATCGCACCACGGGGCATGGGGATGGGCGACGTCAAGCTCGCGGGCCTGGTCGGTCTCGTGCTCGGGGGGCTGGGCCTGCGCTACGTGGGTGTGGCGGCCGCGGCGGGGATCCTCATCGGGGGAGTGGCGGCGATCGTCGCGCTCCTCTCGGGAGCGAGCCGCAAGAGCGGCCTCCCGTACGGTCCTTGGATCGCGCTCGGGGCCGGGGTGGCCGTGTTCTTCGGGGACCGCCTGGCGGACGCATACCTTCGCTTCATCGGGGCCTGAGCCCCACTCACCGAACCACCTTGCCGGGCCGTCGTGCCTGCGGCATGTTAGGGATGTGACTTCTGAAGATTCCTGCTAATTACATATATGTAATTTAGCCTATCGTGCCGAATGTAGGGAACAGGTGCTCTTGACGCTGTTTGTGGCTCCTGTTACGTTTCCGCCTCCTGGGACTCCAGGGCACGGATGTTGAGAGTGTGACACATGTGGGAGTTGAGGATTCTGTTCGAGATGGGGAAGTTGTGAGGGATGGGAAAACGACGGCCGTTCGTGGGTGATCGGCTCCTCACCGTGGGTGAGGTGGCCGCCACGATGCGCGTCTCGAACATGACGGTGTACCGGCTGATCAAGAGCCAGCAGCTCCCGGCGATCCGGGTCGGGAAGAACTACCGGATCCGGGAGTCGGACGTGGATCGCTACCTGTCCGAGCGGTCGGTCTGAGCAGGAGGGAATCGGTGGCCCGAGGATCTCGCGGAGGGTGGAGCGGTCGGCAGTCCGGCGATCGCCTGCTCACCGTGGCCGAGGTCGCCGCCACGATGCGCGTCTCGAACATGACCGTCTACCGGCTCATCAAGGCGAGCGAGCTCCCGGCCATCCGGGTCGGGAAGAACTACCGGATCCGGGAGTCGGACATGGACCGCTACCTGGAGCAGCGTCAGGTGGAGGGGGCGTAGGTGGCGAAGACGAGGATCGGCGTCGACGTCGGCTCGACCGCCGTCCGCGTGGCGGAGGTGGCGGCGGGGGACGTCCCCGTGGTCGTTCGGGCCGCGCAGGTGCCGCTCGCGCCCGGCGCCGTGGAGGCCGGCGAGGTGCGCCAGCCCGAGCTCGTGGCGGAGGCGCTGCGGAGCCTCTGGAGTCAGAGCGGGGTCAAGGGCCGACAGGTGTACCTCGGGGTGGGGAATCAGCGAGTCGTCGTGCGGGAGGTCGCGCTCCCGTGGCTGCCCGAGAAGGAGCTGCGGGACTCCCTCGCCTTCCAGGTGCAGGAGTTCATCCCCATGGCGGCCGACGACGCCGTCCTGGATTTCGACCCCCTGGGCGAGATGGACCAGGGCGGCCGGCGGATGCAGCGCATCCTGCTCGTCGCCGCGCACAAGGGCATGGTGAGCGCGCTCGTCGACGCCGTGCTCGCCGCCAAGCTCGAGCCGCAGGGCATCGACCTCACGCCGTTCGCCGCCGTGCGGGCGGTGGGAAGCAGCGACGCGCCGCTCGACCTCGAGTCGCAGGGCGACGAGGCCGTCATCGACGTGGGGGCCCACGTCACGAGCATCTGCGTGCACGATCACGGCGTGACCCGATTCGTCCGGATCCTTCCCTCCGGAGGCAGGGACGTGACGGTGGCGATCGCGCGCGGCCTCGGGCTGGACGACGACGCCGCGGAGTCGCTCAAGCGCGGCGAGACCGTGGTCCCGCCGCCGCCGGACGAGACGGGAACGCCCCAGGAGGTTCCCGGCGCCGACGAGGTGAGGCGGCTCGCGCTCTCCCGGGCGGGCAGCTTCGTCGACGAGATCCGTCCCGGCGCCGACGAGGTGAAGCGGCTCGCGCTCTCTCGCGCGGGGAGCTTCGTCGACGAGATCCGTTCCTCGCTGGAGTTCTACGCGGCGCAGGTCCCAGGGGCGCGCATCGCCCGCGTGGTCGTCACGGGCGGAGGCTCGCGCCTCGACGGGTTCCTCGAGCTCCTGCAGGAACGCATCCCGGTCGAGGTCGAGCGCGGACGCCTGTTCGAGCGGGTGAAGTCGGAGCTGGATCTGTCCGCCGAGGCCAGCGGAGAGGCGGAGGCCGTGCTGTCGGTCGCCGTCGGTCTGGCGATCCCCAGTCGGAGGCGTTCGTGAGTCAGGTCAACCTCCTTCCCCCCGAGATCCGACAGCGGCAGGCGGTTCGCCGAAAGACGTCGCTTGCGATCGCGGCGGGCCTCGGCGTGCTCGCGCTGGTCGGCGGTCTTCTACTTCCTCCAGACGCAGCGGCTGGCCGCAGCCCAGGACGACCTCGCCGTGCAGAACGACGTCAACGCGCAGCTCCAGACCCAGATCGCCGAGCTCCAGCCCTTCGCCGACCTCCAGGCCGAGCTGGTCGCCAAGGAGGAGCTCGTGGCGACGCTGTTCCTGAACGAGTTCTCGTGGTCGAGCGCGCTCCTGGACGTCTCGCGCGTCATCCCGGACGCCCAATACCTGACCAACCTGTCGGGCCAGCTCTCCGCCCCCACGGGTGTGGCCGCGGCGCCGGCCGAGACCGCCGAAACCACGTTGATCGGCTCGATGAGCTTCGCCGGGGTCGCCAAGGAGTCCGGGACGATCGCGACCTGGCTGACCCGGCTCGAGCAGATCCAGGGGTGGGTGAACGCCTGGGTCGCCAGCGCGCAGGAAGACGCGCCCTTCTCGGCGATCTACACCTTCACCAGCGGGCTGGACCTGTCGGCCACGGCCGCGACCGAGCGAGGCCAGGGAGGAGTGCAGCCGTGAACCGCCGGGCGCCGATCTTCGCCGGGGTCGGGTTCGCCCTGATCGTGGTCATCGCCCTCGTGCTCCTCGTCCTGCCGAAGATGGGTGAGGTGGGCGAGGCTCAGGACGAGCTGACGGCGGCGCAGGATCAGGAGCTCGCGCTCTCGGCGCAGCTCGGCGCCCTTCAGGACGCGCAGGCCGAGGCTCCGGAGACCGAACGACAGATCGCGGAGATCGAGGACCAGGTCCCGCCGACGGCCGACCTCCCGGAGCTGTTCCGGCTGCTCCAGAGCGCCGCGGATCGCGCGGCCGTGGACTTCTTCTCGTTCGCCCCGGGCTCGCCGACTCCGGGGGCTACCGGCCAGTTCTCGGTGATCCCGTCTCAGGTCACGGTCACCGGAAGCTACTTCGCGATCGACGAGTTCCTGTTCCTCGTCGAGACGATGCCGAGGGCGGCCAAGGTCATGAGCATCACGGTGGCGCCGATCACCGTGAGCGCGGACCAGGGATCCGTCACGCCCGGGACGTCCCTCCAGATGCTCGCCGCGATCGAGTTCTACACGACCGACACGAGCGCCGGTCCGGCCTCGGTGCCGGGGCCGACCGCGACCGCGGGTACGGCCCCTGCGGCTCCGTCGGGCACCACGGGCTCCTCGACCACGTCCACCGACGCAGGAGAGGCCTAGCGATGACCCTCACCCCCCGCGACAAGCGAATGCTCCAGGTGCTCGGCGTGGTCGCCGGCCTGGCGGTGCTCTACTTCCTGTACACGACCCTGCTGGGAGGGGACGGCGGCGAGGACCTCGCCGCGCCGACGGGACCGACCGGGGGCACGACCGCCCCCACCACGGCTCCGTCGGTCACCGAGTCCCCGACGCCCCGCGAGACGCTGCCGCCCGTGGACCTGGCGGGGGCGCGGGATCCGTTCTCGATCCCGCCCGGCCTCCAGACCGCGTCCACGAGCGGCAGCGTCGGCCCCACGGGAAGCACGGGTTCAACGTCGGCGCCACCCACCACGGCGCCGCCCACCACAGCGCCGCCGACGACCCCGCCCCCAACGTTCCCGCCTCCCACGTCCCCGCCTCCCACGTCCCCGCCGCCCGGTGGCGGTGGCGGCCAGAACGAGCCGAGCCACATCACGATCGGCGGACACGACGTGATGCTCGAGTCGGTGAACGGCAACGGGAAGCGGTTGCAGGTCGAGGTCGACGGCAAGCTCTACACCGTCGAGGAGGGCGCCCTGTTCGACGAGAACTTCAAGCTCGTGAAGATCAACGGCAACTGCGCGCGATTCCTGTTCGGGGACCAGAGCTTCACGCTCTGCGAGGACCCGTAGTCCAGAGCTGCCGGCGGTCGCGCTCGGGGGGAGCGGTCGCCGGTTGGAGAGGGCGGCCCCGGGACCACGGGGCCGCCCTCCGCCACTCCTATCATGGGGACCATGCTGCGACTCCTCACGGCGGGTGAATCGCACGGCCGGGGCCTCGTCGGCGTGCTCGAGGGGATGCCCGCGGGCGTGCCGGTCTCGCCGAAAGCCGTCGCCGACGAGCTGACCCGCCGCCGGCTCGGGTACGGACGGAGCGGGCGGCAGAAGCTCGAGGCCGACCCGGTCGAGATCGTCTCCGGGGTTCGCCACGGCTTCACCCTCGGGAGCCCGATCGCCGTCACGATCCCCAATGCGGAATGGGAGGCCAAGTACCGCGACCTCATGGGGGTCGAGGGCGAGATCGACCCCGCCGACAAGCTCACGAGGCCTCGACCGGGGCACGCGGACCTCGCCGGCGCGCTCAAGTACGGCTTCGACGACGTGCGCAACGTCCTCGAACGCGCGAGCGCCCGTGAGACGGCGACGCGCGTCGCGCTGGGCGCCATCTGCAAGGCGTTCCTGGCCGAGCTCGGGATCCTGGTCGTGTCGCACGTGGTCCGGATCGGCTCGGTCGCGACCCGGTCCTCGAAGACGCCCGGCCCCGGAGACCTGGACGTCGTCGACGCGTCCCCGGTTCGGTGCTTCGACGAGGCGGCGGGCGCGCGGATGGTTCGGGAGATCGACCGCCTCCGAAAGGCGAAGGACACGGTCGGGGGGGTGTTCGAGGTCCTCGCGTACGGGTGTCCGCCGGGTCTCGGCTCGCACGTGCATTACGACCGCAAGCTGGATGCCCGACTCGCGCTCGTGCTCATGAGCATCCAGTCGGTGAAGGGCGTGGAGGTGGGCGACGGCTTCGCGACGGCGGCTCGGCCCGGCTCCAAGGCGCACGACGAAATCTTGAAACCCTTGCAGCGCAAGACGGCACGGGCGGGCGGGATCGAGGGCGGCATGAGCACCGGGCAGCCGATCCGCGTCCGCGCGGGCATGAAGCCCTTCTCGACCGTGCCGAGGCCGCTGTCCACCGTCGACCTGTCGAGCGGCGAGCCCGCCGTCGCGATCAAGCAGCGGACCGACGTCTGTGCGGTCCCCGCGGGCGCCGTCGTCGGCGAGGCGGTCGTCGCCCACGTGCTCGCCGACGCGGTGCTCGAGAAGTTCGGAGGCGACTCGCTCCCCGAGACGCGCCGCAACCTCGAGGGCTTCCTGGCGGGGCTGCCGTGATCGTCTTTCTCGTGGGGATGCCGGGCTCGGGCAAGTCGACCGTCGGCCCCGAGCTCGCCGCGCGACTCCGCGTGCCGTTCGTCGAGCTCGACGCGGAGATCGAGCGCGCCGCGGGCAAGACCGTCCGCGAGATCTTCGAGGAGGAGGGGGAGGCACGGTTCCGGGAGTTGGAGGCCGCCGCCCTCGGCGAGGCGGCCGCGCGCGACCCCTCGGTGGTCTCGTGCGGCGGCGGCGTCGTGCTCGAGCCCGCCAACCGAGTCACGCTTCGCGCGACCGGCGAGGTGGTGTTCCTCTCGGTTCCGCTCGCGGTGCTCGCCGACCGGGTTCGACCCGCGGCGGAGCGGCCGCTGATCCGCGCCGAAGGCGACCTCGCGCGGCTGTACGCGGAGCGCGAGCCGCTCTATCGGGAGTTCGCGGCCCACGTGGTCGACGCGAGCGGCCCTCCGGAACGGGTCGCGACGGCGATCGAGGAGGAGCTCCTGCGATGGAGCGCGTGAGGGTCTCGGTCCCGGGTCACGAGTACGAGGTGACGATCGGCGGGGGCGTGCTCGCACAGGCCGGATCCCACCTGCCCGAGCTGCCCGGCGCCGAGCGCGCGTTCGTCGTCGCGGACGCCGTCGTCGGCGAGCGATACCTCGAGCCGCTCGAGCGCGGGCTCGCCGTTCGCGGCCTGGCGTGCGTGCACCTCGGGGTCCCCGAGGGCGAGGAGGCGAAGTCGCTCCAGACGATGACCGCGCTCCACCGTCAGCTCGCGACGCAGGAGGCGCATCGCGACGACGTCGTCGTGGCGCTCGGGGGCGGCGCGGTCGGGGACCTCGCGGGCTTCGTCGCAGCGACGTACATGCGGGGCGTTCCGTTCGTGCAGGTTCCGACGACGCTCACCGCCCAGGTGGACGCCGCGATCGGCGGGAAGACCGCCGTCAACCTGCCCGAGGGCAAGAACCTGGTCGGGGCCTTCCATCAGCCGGTCGCGGTGCTCGCCGACGTCGCGACGCTTGCCACGCTGCCCGACCGCGACTATCGCTCCGGCCTCGCCGAGGTGGCGAAGTACGGGCTCACGCTCGACCTCCAGCTGCTCGAGCGCCTTGAGCTCGACCCGGGGCCCGTGCTCGAGCGCGAGCCGCGCGCGCTCGAGGACCTGGTCGCCCGCTGCGTCCGCGCGAAGGCCGGCGTCGTGGGCGAGGACGAACGCGACGCCGGTCGGCGGCTGATCTTGAACTACGGGCACACGCTCGGGCACGCCCTCGAGCGCCTCGACGCCTTCGCCGGCCGATCCCACGGCGAGGCGATCGCGATCGGCATGGTGTTCGCCGCCCGGCTCGCGGAGTCGGATGGGCTGGCGCCGGCGGGGCTCGCCGGCCGCCATACCAGGCTGCTTGCCTCCCTCGGCCTGGAGACCGACGGCGCCCTGCCGCCGGCCGAGGAGATCGTGTCCGCGATGCGCATGGACAAGAAGTACCGAGGCGGCATGCGGTTCGTGCTCCTGGAGGACGTCGGCCGCCCCGTCGTCGTCGATTCGGTGCCCGAGGATCGCCTGCGCTCCCTGCTCGATGAGATGCGCTCGGCCGCGGTGCGCGGGAGCGGTGTCTAGTGCGCGTGCTCTTCCTCTTCGGGCCGAACCTGGGCGCGCTCGGCACCCGCGAGCCCGAGCGATACGGGTCGCAGACGCTCCAGGAGATCATGGACGAGATCGCCGCGGCGGCGGCGAGTCGCGGTCACGAGACCGCGTGGCGGCAATCCGATCACGAGGGGGACCTCGTCGGGTGGCTCCTCGGCGCTCGGGAGGAGGGGTGGGAGGCGCTGGTGCTGAACCCGGGCGCCCTCACCCACTACTCGTACGCGCTTCGCGACGCGATCGAAGCCTCCGGCCTGGCCGCCATCGAGGTCCACATGACGAACATCTACGCACGCGAGGAGTTCCGCCGGCACTCGGTGATCTCGCCGGTCTGCCGCGCGACCATCGCCGGCGTCGGGGCCGGCGGCTACCACCTGGCGCTCGAGGCCTTGCCGTGGATCACGCGCTGAGGCGCGCGCGCCTGGTCGAGCGCCTGGTCCCGCTCGAGCTCGAGGCCATGTTCGTGACGCGCCTGCCGAACGTTCGGTACCTCACGGGGTTCACGGGCTCGAACGCGCAGGCGCTGGTCGCCCCCGATGCCACGATCTTCTTCACCGATGGACGCTACGAGGAGCAATCGTGCCACGAGGTCGCCGACGCGGAGCGGGTGGTCTACCTGGATGGGTTTCCGCCCCTGCCCCAGCAGGTGGCCGCCCGGGGCCTCTCGCGGATCGGCTTCGAGGCCGACGGCGTGACCTTCGGCTTCTGGGAGCGTCTGCGCGAACGACTCGAGGGGATCGAGCTCGTCCCGGTCGGGCCCGAGGTCGAGCGCCTGCGCCGGGTGAAGGAGCCAGGCGAGCTCGAACGGCTCGTGGCTGCCCAGGAGGCGGCGGACTTGGCCTTCGAACGCGTGGTTCTGGGCGGCGCGCTCGCGGAGGACCTCACGGAGCGCGAGCTGGCGCTCGAGCTCGAGCTCGCGATGAAGCGGGCCGGCGCCGACGACATTGCGTTCGACACGATCGTCGCGTTCGGGGAGCAGGCCGCCGAGCCGCACCACCATCCGACGACGCGGCCGCTTCGCCGGGGCGACGTCGTGAAGCTCGACTTCGGGGCCCTGGTCGAGGGCTACCACTCGGATATGACGCGGACGGTCGCCTTCGGCGAGCCCGGCGGGCGCCTGCGCGAGGTCCACGACCTCGTCGCCACCGCGCAACGCGCCGGCATCGACGCCCTTCGGGCGGGCGCGAGCGTCGCCGAGGTCGACCTCGCGGCTCGCAGCGTGATCGACGAGGCCGGGCACGGTACGGAGTTCCCTCACGGGCTCGGCCACGGCGTCGGGCTCGAGATCCACGAGGAGCCGCGCCTTCGCCGGGACGGGGCGGAGGATGTACCGCTGGGCGCGGTCGTCACGATCGAACCGGGCGTGTACATTCCCGGGGCTCGGAGGCGTCCGCATCGAGGACATGGTCGAGGTGACCTCGGGCGCAGGCCGCCCGATCCCTCGATCGACCAAGGAGCTGGTCGTGCTGTGAGCGTGTCCACGAACGACCTCAAGAACGGGATGACGCTGGACCTCGACGGGACGCTGTTCCAGGTGGTCGAGTTCCAGCACGTCAAGCCCGGGAAGGGCGGCGCGTTCGTTCGGACCAAGCTGCGGAACGTGAGGACCGGCGCGGTGATCGAGCGGACGTTCAACGCCGGCGTGAAGATCGGCCTCGCGATCGTGGAACGCAAGGAGATGCAGTACCTGTACCGCGACGAAGACCACCTCACGTTCATGGACACGCAGACCTACGATCAGCTCTCGGTCCCCGCCGACGTCATCGGCGACGGCGCCGGCTATCTCGCCGAGGGCTCCACCGCCCAGGTCGCCGTCCACCAGGGCGTGCCGATCGCGGTCGAGCTTCCCGCGTCGGTCGCTCTGTCCGTGACCGTCACCCAGCCCGCGGTCAAGGGGGACACGCGGACGAACGCCATGAAGCCCGCGACGCTCGAGACCGGCGCCGTCGTCCAGGTGCCGCTGTTCGTCGAGGAGGGCGAGCGCGTCAAGGTGGACACGCGCTCGGGCGCCTACATCGAGCGCGTGAAGTGACTCGGTGACCTCGCGGCGCGAGGCGCGGCGGCTCGCGCTCGACATCTTGTTCCAGGCCGACGTCACCCACGCCGAGGGCCCCGCCGTGCTCGTCGAGTGGGAGGCGGCGGGGCGCGAGATCCCGCCGTACGCACGAGAGCTGGTGGAGGGCGTGGACGACCGCCTCCCCGAGCTCGACCTCCTGATCGGCTCCTACGCCGAGGGGTGGAGAGTCGAGCGGATGCCCGCGCTCGATCGGACGATCCTTCGGATCGCGACCTACGAGCTCACGTTCGCCGGCGTCCCCGTCGGGGCGGCGATCGACGAGGCCGTGCGGGCGGCGAAGGAGCTCTCGACCGAGGACTCGGGCCGGTTCGTGAACGGGGTCCTCGGCAAGATCGCTCGGACCGCTCCGACGGCACCGAACGAACCCGCCTGACGCCGCCAGCGGCGGCGGGTCACCCGGTGACGCCGGTTCCGAGACAGGTTCAGCGCCGTCCGGTAGAGGGTCCCGGCAGAGGAGCCAGAGGGCCGAGAAGAGCCGGTCGCGGTGCGCCCGGAAGAACTCGTCGAACGCGAGATCGGCGGCCTCGACCGCCCGCGGCGGGCGAATCCTGAGTGCCTCGTCCATCGCGGCATGAACACGCGGGGAGGCGGGTCTGTTTACGCGAGCGGGAACGCGGTGGGCCCGGACGGCCTACTCGGTGGTCTCGGCCTTGGGCGTCGGGCTCGGCTTGTCGTCCTTCGACGTGTCGTCCTCGTCGTCGGACGCGCCCTCGGACATGCCCTTCTTGAACTCGGACGTGGACTTGCCGACCGATCGCGCGAGCTCGGGAAGCTTCTTCGCCCCGAAGAGCAGCACGAGGACCACGAGGACGACGATCCACTCCGGACCCGGGGCGTAGGCGACCATGTCTTCCACCCTTCTCGAGGTTCGGCTCCAAGTGTAGGCCCTCGCGGCCGACTCGACGGCAGCGTCCTTGCCGCCACCGGGGGGCGGCGCTATCCTGCCACCGAACTTCCCCTTTAAGTCCGGTCCCGCGAGGCCGGGAAGGGAACGACGATGAACCTCGACCACGACGCCCTGCCGCGCGCGCGGCCGGGCGTTTCCCGTTTCGACCGCCTTCGGCGGGGCGCGGGCTGATGACCGGCTCGCGCCTCATGGAGGAGGCGGACATCCGGCGGGCGGTGACCCGGATCGCCCACGAGATCCTCGAGCGGAACAAGGGTGCCGAGGCGCTCGCGCTCGTCGGGATCGCGGCCCGTGGCGACGACCTCGCCCGGCGCCTGGCCGGCGAGATCGAGCGGATCGAGGGGGCCAGGCCGCCGGTGGGGGTGCTCGACATCACCTTCTACCGCGACGACATCGGCATGCGGGCCGAGGCGCCCGAGGTCCACGAGACGCGGATCGGCTTCGACATCAATGGCCGGACCGTGGTGCTGGTCGACGACGTGCTCTTCACGGGCCGGACGATCCGCTCGGCGCTCGACGCGCTCGTCGACTTCGGACGGCCGACGGCGATCCAGCTTGCCGTGCTCGTCGACCGCGGTCATCGGGAGCTGCCGATCCGAGCCGACTTCGTCGGCAAGAACGTCCCGACGCGCAGGGACGAGCAGGTGCGCGTCGCGCTCAGGGAGGTGGACGGCGAGGACGCCGTCGAGGTGCAGGAGCCCGCGGAGGTGTCGCGATGAACAAGCACCTGTTGTCGATCCACGACGTGACGGCCGACGACGTCGTGCGGATCCTCGATACGGCCGAGTCGTTCCGCGAGGTGGGGAGCCGCGTGATCAAGAAGGTGCCGGCGCTCCGCGGCCGCACCGTCGTGAACCTGTTCTACGAGAACTCCACACGCACGCGGATCAGCTTCGAGCTCGCCGCCAAACGACTCTCGGCCGACGTGATCAACTTCTCGACGAGCGGCTCGAGCGTGGCCAAGGGGGAGAGCCTGAAGGACACGGCGCTGACGCTCCAGGCGATGGGCGCCGACGCGATCGTGATCCGCCACTCGTCGAGCGGCTCGCCGCTCACCCTGACGAAGTGGGTGAAGGGGAGCGTCCTCAACGCCGGCGACGGTACCCACGAGCACCCCACGCAGGCGCTCCTGGATCTCTACACGATGCGTGAGCGGCTTGGCCGACTTGAGGGCCTGCGGGTCGCCATCGTGGGCGACGTGCTGCACTCTCGGGTGGCGCGGTCGCTCTCGTTCGCGCTCGTGAAGATGGGCGCCGAGGTCACCCTGGTGGGTCCGCCGACGCTGATCCCACCGGACGCGCCGGCGTGGGGCGTCCAGGTCTCCTATGACATCGAATCGGTCCTGGCGAAGCTGGACGTCTGCTACGTGCTCCGCGTCCAGCGGGAGCGGCAGCGACAGCAGTACTTCCCCAGCGTACGCGAGTACTCGCGCCTGTTCGGTCTCACGAACGCGCGGGTCGGGATGCTGCCTGAGGACTGCCTGATCATGCATCCCGGTCCCATGAACCGCGGCGTCGAGATCGACAGCGACGTCGCCGACCTGCCGAACTCGGTCATCGAGGAGCAGGTCACCAACGGCATCGCCATCCGGATGGCGCTCCTGTACCTGTTGCTCGGGGGGACGGGGCCGGAGGCGGGTGAGGCGGCGTGAGCGATCGGATCCTGATCAGGGGCGTCCGCATCGTCGACCCCGCCGTCGGGCGGGACGAGATCGGCGACGTCCTCGTCGAGGGCGGACGGATCGCCGGCCCCGAGGGCGAGACGGCGGGCGCCACCGTGATCGAGGGCGGCGGCCTCGTGGCCGCGCCCGGGCTCGTCGACCTCCACACGCATCTGCGCCAGCCCGGCCGGGAGGACAAGGAGACCGTCGAGACCGGGTGCCGGGGCGCGGCGCTCGGAGGGTTCACGGCCGTCTCGCCGATGGCGAACACCGACCCCGTCGCCGACAACGCGGCCGTGATCCACGAGGTCCGCGAGCTCGGCGCGCGTGCGGGTCTGTGCGACGTGGTTCCGGTGGGCGCGATCACGCGCGGCCTCGAGGGGGAGGCGATGGCCGAGCTGGGCGAGATGGTCGAGGCGGGCGTCCGGGTGTTCAGCGACGATGGGCGGTGCATCGCGAACGCGCGCATGCTGCGCAACGCCTTGACCTACACCAAGGCGTTCGAGGGCGTCGTGATCGCCGAACACTGCGAGGATCCCTCCCTTTCGGAGGGCGGCCAGATGCACGAGGGCTTTCACTCGTACTCGCTCGGGCTGGCCGGTCAGCCGCGCGAGGCCGAGGAGGTGATCGTGGCGCGCGACCTCGCGGTGGCGCGGCTGACGGGAGGGCGGCTCCATCTGTGCCATCTCTCCTCGGCGGGCTCGGTCGAGATGGTCCGACGCGCCAAGGCCGGGGGCCTGCGCGTCACCGCCGAGGTTACGCCGCACCACCTCGTCTTCACGGACGAGGACCTGGTCACGTACGACACGAACTTCAAGGTGAACCCGCCGCTGCGGGCGCCCGAGGATCGCGACGCGTTGCGGGCGGCCCTGGCCGACGGGACCGTGGACGCGGTCGCCACCGACCACGCGCCGCACGCGGTGGAGGACAAGGAGGCCGAGTTCGATCAGGCGCCGCCCGGGACGATCGGCCTGGAGACGGCGCTCGCGGCGATGTTGACGCATCTCGTGGAACCAGGGTGGCTCGGCCTTTCCCGCGCGATCGAGGCGCTGTCGACGGCTCCGGCGCGGATCCTCGGAGCGGCGGATCACGGCGGACCGATCGAGCCCGGGCGTCCGGCGAACCTGGTGGTGTTCGATCCGAGCGCCGAGTGGGTCGTCGAGCCACCGTTCGCGTCGAAGAGCCGCAACTCCGCGTTCCTGGGTCGGCGGCTGCACGGGCGAGTCGTCCACACGATCTACCGGGGCGAGCTCGTCGTCGCCGACGGAAAGGCCCAGCGGTGACGCGGGGTCCGGAGGCCGTCCTCGCCCTCGAGGACGGCACGGTCTTCCGCGGGCGGGCCTTCGCCTCGACGGGGGAAGCGTTCGGGGAGGCCGTGTTCAACACGGCGATGTCCGGCTACCAAGAGGTGCTCACCGATCCCTCCTATGCCGGGCAGGTGGTGGCGATGACGTCGCCACATCAGGGCAACTACGGGACGAACGACGAGGACCCCGAATCGGCGTTCGTGCGAGTGGCCGGCTTCGTCGTTCGAGAGGCCGCCCGCCGGGCGTCGAGCTGGCGCGCCACGCGGACGCTCCGCGACGATCTGGCGGACGCGGGGGTGCTCGGCCTCGAGGGGATCGACACTCGGCGGCTCACGCTGCGGCTGCGCGAGTCGGGCTCGATGCGCTGCGCGATGTCGACGGAGGACCTGGATCCCGCGTCGCTGGTCGAGCGGGCGCGGGCGATCCCCAGCATGCAGGGTGCCGACCTCGCGAGGGTCGTCACCGCGAGGGAGCCGTACGAGGCGGCCGAGCTGATCGGCGCGGCCTCGGAGGCGCACGGTCGCGTGTTCCGCGTCGCGGTGGTCGACTTCGGCCTCAAGCGGAACATCCTTCGGCGCCTGGCCGCGGCGGGGATCGAGGCGACGGTGTTCCCGGCGCATACGCCGGCCAACCGGGTCCGCGACTTCGACGGCGTGCTCCTGTCCAACGGCCCCGGCGATCCGGCCGCGACGCGGTACGGCATCGCCGCCGCCCGGGAGCTGCTCGGCCGCCTGCCGCTGTTCGGCATCTGCCTCGGCCATCAACTCCTTGGGCTGGCGCTGGGTGGACGGACCTACAAGATGAAGTTCGGTCACCGCGGCGCGAACCAGCCGGTGAAGGATCGACGCACCGGCCGCGTCGAGGTCACCAGCCATAACCACGGCTTCGCGGTGGACCCGGACGGATGGCCGAGGCCGGGTGACGTCGCCGAGACCCCGTTCGGTCGCGTCGAGCTCACGCACTGGAACCTGAACGACGGCACGCTCGAGGGCGTTCGCTGCCTCGACGTTCCGGCCCTGTCGGTGCAATACCACCCGGAGGCGGCCCCCGGCCCGCACGACTCGCGTCATCTGTTCGAGGAGTTCCGGGAGCTGATGGCGCGCTGATGCCGAAGCGGACGGACATCCATCGGATCCTCATCGTCGGGTCGGGGCCGATCGTCATCGGGCAAGCCTGCGAGTTCGACTACTCGGGCACCCAGGCCTGCAAGGTCCTGCGACGCGAGGGGTTCCACGTGTCGCTCGTCAACTCGAACCCGGCGACGATCATGACCGACCCGGAGTTCGCCGATCGCACCTACATCGAGCCGCTCACCCCCGATTCGATCCTTCGGGTGATCGAGCGCGAGCGACCGGACGCGCTGCTGCCCACGCTCGGCGGCCAGACCGCGCTGAACGTCGCCGTCGCCCTCGCGGAATCCGGCGATCTGGACCGGCTGGGGGTCGGCCTGATCGGCGCCGGGCTGGAGGCGATCCATCGCGCCGAGGACCGCAGCGGGTTCAAGGCGACGATGCAGGCCGCGGGCCTCGACGTGCCCCGCGCCGGCACCGCCCGCTCGCTGGAGGAGGCGCTCCTCCTGGGCGAGGAGCTCGGCTACCCCGTGATCCTGCGGCCTTCGTTCACGCTCGGTGGCGGCGGGAGCGGCTTCGCGGCCGATCGGGACGAGCTCGCGCGGGCGGCCGCGCGGGGCCTCGAGGTCAGCCCGGTCACCGAGGTCCTCGTCGAGGAGTCGATCGCCGGCTGGAAGGAGTTCGAGCTCGAGGTGATGCGCGACGCCGCGGACAACGCCGTGGTGATCTGCTCGATCGAGAACGTCGACCCTCTAGGTGTGCACACGGGCGACTCGGTCACGGTCGCGCCCGCGCAGACCCTCAGCGACCGCGAGTACCAGCGGATGCGCGACGCCGCCCTCGCGTGCATCCGCGCGATCGGGGTCGAGACCGGCGGCTCGAACATCCAGTTCGCGGTCGAGCCCGCCACGGGCCGGCAGGTCCTGATCGAGATGAATCCTCGTGTGTCGCGTTCGAGCGCCTTGGCGTCGAAGGCTACCGGCTTCCCGATCGCCAAGATCGCCGCGCTCCTCGCCGTCGGCTATCTGCTCGACGAGGTGACGAACGACATCACGGGCGAGACCCCGGCGGCCTTCGAGCCGACCCTCGACTACGTGGTCGTGAAGGTGCCGCGGTTCGCCTTCGAGAAGTTTCCCGAGGCCGACCCGGTGCTGACGTCGACGATGAAGTCGGTGGGCGAGGTGATGGCGATCGGGCGCACCTTCAAGGAGGCGCTCGGGAAGGCGTGGCGTTCGCTCGAGGTCGCGGGGGCCGACCTGGGGGGGTCGGCGGGCTCGTCCGTGCAGGGTGGCGCTTCGCTCCATCGACTCGCTGCGCTCGTCGATGAGCCCCCTGCCCGGTCGAGCCCGCCTCTCCTGCTGGAGCAGCTCGGCGTTCCGACCGAGGGGCGCTTGCATCTCGTGGAGGCTGCGCTACGGGCGGGGTGCTCCGTGGATGAGGTCGCGGCCGCATCGGGGATCGATGCGTGGTTCGTGGATCAGATCGCGGAGATCGCGGAGGAGTGCGCGGTGTTGGCGTCGCGTGAGCTCGACTCGCTGGGCGCCGACGAGCTGCTCGGGGCGAAGCGGGTCGGGCTGTCGGATCGGCGAATCGCCGTGCTCACGGGGGCGGACGAGGCGGGGGTTCGGGCCCGGAGGACCGCGTTGGGGGTGCGGGCGGTGTTCAAGACGGTGGACACGTGTGCCGGCGAGTTCCCGGCGCGGACCCCGTACCACTACTCCACGTACGAGGACGAGGACGAGGTCCGGCGGGCGGAGCGGCCTCGCGTCGTGATCCTCGGGGCGGGGCCGAACCGGATCGGGCAGGGGATCGAGTTCGACTATGCGTGTGTTCATGCGGCCTACGCGATCCGTGAGGCCGGGCTCGAGGCCGTGATGGTGAACTCGAACCCGGAGACGGTCTCGACGGACTACGACACGAGCTCCCGGCTGTATTTCGAGCCGCTCTCGACCGAGGACGTCCTCGCGGTGTGCGAGGTCGAGGCCCCGATCGGCGTGATCTGCCAGCTCGGCGGTCAGACGCCCCTGCGGATCGCGTCTGACCTGGAATCTGCGGGCCAGCGCATCCTCGGGACGCCGCCCGCGGCGATCGATCTCGCGGAGGACCGAGGCAAGTTCGCCGCGTTGCTTCGCGAGCTCGAGATCGCCGCGCCGCCCCACGGAGAGGCGCGAGACCTGTCGGAGGCTCGCGAGGTCGCGACTCGGATCGGCTACCCGGTCGTCGTGCGGCCGTCGTACGTGCTCGGCGGGCGCGCGATGGAGATCGTGTACGGGGAGGACGAGCTCGAGCGGTTCGTGACGACGGCCGCGGAGGCCGGCCCCGACCATCCGGTCCTCGTCGACCGCTTCCTGGAGGGCGCCATCGAGGTGGACGTCGACGCGGTGTGCGACGGGACGGACGTCTTCGTGGGGGCCGTGATGGAGCACATCGAGGAGGCGGGGGTGCACTCGGGAGACTCCTCGTGCCACATCCCGCCCCCGACGCTCTCCGAGGAGGAGCTCGACGAGGTCGAGAGGATCGCCGGGGTGCTCGCGCGCAGGCTCGGCGTGGTGGGGTTGATCAACCTCCAGCTCGCGGTCAAGGACGAGCGGATCTGGGTGCTCGAGGCCAACCCGCGGGCCTCGCGGACGGTGCCGTTCGTCTCCAAGGCCGTGGGCGTTCCGCTTGCCAAGGTCGCCACCCGGGTGCTCCTGGGCGGAACGCTCGCCGAGCTTGCCGCCGAAGGGGTCCTGCCGGCCGACCCGCGCCACTACCGCCACCTGCCCTACGCCGCCGTCAAGGCCGCCGTGCTGCCCTTCGGTCGCTTCCCGGGCGTCGACACGATCCTCGGTCCCGAGATGCGCTCCACCGGGGAGGTGATGGGGATCGACGAGGACGCGGGGCGCGCGCTCGCGAAGGCCCTGGACGCGAGCGGCGCCGGGCTCCCGCGCGCCGGCACCGTGTTCGTCTCGATGGCCAATCGCGACAAGCGCGCGATCGCGTTCCCCGCCAAGCGGCTGTCCGAGCTCGGGTTCCGACTCCTCGCGACGAAGGGCACCGCGGGGGTGCTCGAGCGTGCGGGGATCCCCGTCACGCGGGTCGCAAAGGTCTCCGAAGGCGGGCGGACCGTGGTCGACCTGATCCGCGCCGGCGAGGTCGACATGGTGATCAACACGCCGTTCGGACGCGGAACTCGGACGGACGGGTATTACATCCGCACGGCGGCGGCGCAGGCAGGCATCGCGTGCATCACCACGCTGCAGGGGACCCTGGCCGCGCTCCGCGGTATCGAATCGCTCCGGGGGACGCCCGGCACGCCGCGCTCGCTCCAGGAGTACCAGCAGCTCGCGGCCTCGGCGGTGCCGGTCCAGGCGCGACTCGGGCTCTCGGCAACCCGGGTAGGGTGACGCCGTGAGGCGCGTTCGGGCGGAGGTGCTGAACGCCCGGAAGCTGGGGGCCTACCACTCGATCACTCTGGTGGCCCCGGAGGTTGCCGAGCGCGTTCGGCCCGGACAGTTCATCTCGGTGGGGATGCCTGAGGGACGGGCGTTCCTGCTCCGGCGACACTTCTCGATCCACCAGGCCTCGCGTCGCGGCGGATGGGCCGGGACCCTCGAGTTCGTGTTCGATCCGGCGGGGCCGGGCACGGGTTGGCTCGCCGAGGCGAAGGCCCACCAGTTCCTCGACGTCATCGGGCCGCTCGGCAAGGCGTTCGCCTATCCCACCAAGTTGACCAACTGCCTGCTCATCTCCGAGGGACACGGCGCCGCCCCGATCTACTTCCTCGCGCAGGAGCTCCGCACCCGTGGCAAGCGGGTGGACATGGTGGTGGGAGCGGAGACGATGGATCACGTCTTCAAGCCGATCGAGGGAAAGCGGCTGTCGCAGACGATCGCGATCGTGACCGCCGACGGGAGCCTCGGCGAGCGGGGAGTGGTGGTCGACGTCCTCCCGGCGATGCTCGAGTCCTCCGGCGCGCAGGTCGTGTACGCGGCGGCCGGGCGCTCGACCCTGCGCGCGATCGCGGAGCTCTGCGCCGACCGGCAGATCCCGTCGCAGATGGCGGTCGAGGAGCACATGGCCTGCGGCATCGGGATGTGCTTCACGTGCGCCGTGCCGGTCATCAGAAAGGACGGCTCGGGGTTCGACAACCTCCGCGCGTGCATCGACGGCCCCGTCTTCAACCCCGCGCGCATCCTGTGGGATCGGTGGATGGGCGACGAGCCGCGGATGACGCCGACGCCGCCCGAGGGCTTCCCGGTTGCGGGGACGTGGCCCGGTTGAAGCAGACGCTCGAGGTCGATCTCGGCGGTGTGACGTTCCCGCACCCGGTGTTGGCGGCGTCGGGATGTCTGGGGACCGGCCGGGACGTTCCCGGGCTCGTCGATCTCCACCGGCTCGGCGGCGTCGTCTCGCGGAGCCTCACGTTTTCGCCCTCCAAGGGCTCGCCGACGCCGCGAGCGACCGAGACGGCGTCGGGACTGCTCTCGTGGGTCGGTCTGCAGAACCCCGGGGTCGAGGCGTTCGTCGAGGAGGACCTGCCGAAGCTCACGCGAGCCCACACCCCGGTGATCGGCTCCGTGGCGGGCTCCACGCCGGACGAGTACCTCCGCGTGGCGAGCCACCTCCACCTGCGGCCCGGGATCGTGGCGCTCGAGGTCTACCTCTCGGCCCCGGACGAGGAGCGCCGGGGGGACCCGTTCTATGTGCACGCCGAACGGATCCAGGACGTCGTCGGCCCGGTGTCGCGCCTGTCCCGCGTGCCGGTCTTCGTGAAGCTCCCGCCGCTGCTGCCCGACCTCGTCGCGACGGCGCGCGCGTGCGTGCGAGCCGGAGCCCACGGGTTCACCTTGATCGACGCCGTCCCCGGGCTCGCGGTGGACCCCGAACGCCTCCGGCCCAGGCTCTCCGCGCCGGTCGGCGGCCTCTCGGGGCCCGCGATCAAGCCGATCGCGCTTGCGGCCGTCTATCGGGTTGCCCGGGCGCTCCCGGACGTTCCGATCATGGGCGTCGGAGGGATCTCCACGGGCGAGGACGCCGTCGAGTTCTTCCTCGCCGGCGCGTGGGCCGTGCAGGTCGGGACGGCGATGCTCGTGAACCCGTCCGCCCCCGTGGAGATCGCCAGGGGCATCCTCGGGTACCTCAAGGCGAAGGGGATCGCCTCGCCCGCGGATCTTCGGGGACGCCTTCGCGTCCGGGGCGACCTGCCGGCGCTCGAGGAGGTTCCGACGTGATCCCCCGGCCGTCGAACCCGCTCATCGTGGCCCTGGACGTGTCGGACCTGGACGCGGCCGAGGCGCTCGCGCGCCGGCTCGAGGGCGAGGTGGGGGTGCTCAAGGTGGGGCTCGAGCTGTTCGCCGCGCACGGGCCCGCCGCGCTGCTCCGGCTGCGCTCCTACGGATCGGTGTTCCTGGACCTGAAGCTCCACGACATCCCGAACACGGTCGAGCGCGCGTCCTTCAACATCGGGCGCATGGGGCCGTCGATGTTCACCGTCCACGCCCTCGGCGGCGAGGCGATGGTCGCCGCCGCGGTTCGCGGCGCGACGGCGGGAGCCGAGCAGACCGGACACGCCGTGCCGGTCGTCCTCGCGGTGACGGTGCTCTCGAGCGTGGCCGGTGAGGGACTCGCCTCTCCCGCGTCGCTCGCCTTCGAAGCGCGGGCCGCGGGTGCGGGCGGCATCGTCGTCTCGGGCGAGGACGTCTCGGTGGTTCGCGACGTCGTCGGCGAGGAGACCTGTCTCGTCGTTCCCGGAATCCGGCCAGCGGGATCGAACGGTCACGATCAGGTTCGCATCCTCACCCCCGAGGAGGCCGTCGAAGGCGGCGCGGACTACCTCGTCATCGGTCGTCCGATCACGTCGTCGCACGATCCCGTTGGTGCGGCGCGCGCGATCCTCGCGACCGTTCGTTGAACCCGACGCTTCGCGAATAACCGCAGGTCGGACGCATGGGTCGCGTTGCTGCCCGACGGGGCCGTGACTATACTCCCGGCGTTCCCGAGGCCCCCAACGAGCGAAGGAGTGTTCTCATGCCCCTACCGGTCCTGACCGACGAACAGCGCAAGCAGGCCCTCGAGAAGGCCGCGGAGGCGAGAAGGAAGCGGGCCGAGATCAAGGGTCAGCTGAAGTCCGGGAAGCTCACGCTGAAGGACATGCTGTCCAGGCAGGACGACACGGTCGGGAAGATGAAGGTCTCGACGGTGCTCGAGTCGCTTCCTGGTGTGGGGAAGGTCCGGGCGCGCAAGATCATGGAGAAGCTCGACATCTCCGCGAGCCGCCGGGTTCGTGGGCTCGGCGCCAAGCAGCGCGAGTCGTTGCTCGCCGAGTTCGCCAAGAAGTAGCCCGCCGATCGAACGACGCGGGACCCTCTACGTCATCGCCGGCCCGTCGGGGGTCGGCAAGGGCACCGTGGTCCGCCGGCTGCTGGAGCGGGTCCCGGATCTCTTCCTCTCCGTATCGTCGACGACGCGGGAGCGCCGGCCGATCGAACGGGAGGGTGTCGACTACGCCTTCGTCTCGGAGGAGGAGTTCGACCGCATGATCGAGGACGGCGAGCTCCTCGAGTGGGCCGAGATCTTCGGGCACCGCTCCGGGACGCCCGCGGCGCCCGTCCGTCAGATCCTGTCGACGGGTCGCGACGCGCTCCTCGAGCTCGACGTCCAGGGCGCGCGCCAGGTGAAAGAGGCGGTGCCGGACGCCGTGCTGATCCTGCTCGTCCCGCCGTCGCTGGACGAGCTCGAGCGTCGGCTCCGCACTCGCGGGACCGAGGACGAGGAGCGCCTGGCGCGCCGGCTCGCGAAGGCCGAGTGGGAGCTCGACCAGGGCTCCTGGTTCGATCACCGGGTGGTGAACGACGAGCTCGAGGACGCATCGTCGCAGGTCGCTGCTATCATCGAGGCGTCCCGCAGCCGTTCGGCCGATCGCCTTCGGAAGGACCCGCACCCATGATCGACCCCAAGATCGACGACCTGCTGGCCCAGGTGGACTCCAAGTACACGCTGGTGATCCTCGCGGCCAAGCGCGCTCGAGAGATCAACTCGTACTACAACCAGCTCGGAGAGGGCCGCGCCGAGTTCATCCCGCCCCTCGTCGAGACCGGGCTCAAGAACAAGCCGCTCTCGATCGCCCTGGAGGAGATCGCCGAGGGCAAGATCAGCGCCGAGCGTCCCGAAGGGGTCAGCGCCCCCTAGCGTTCGCGGGGCCGCGGGGCAGGGCGCGGACCCGGACCCGGACAGCGGAGGTGGGCACGTGGAGGCGAGCGGACTCCCCGTCCTCGGAGGCCGACGCGTCCTGCTCGGTGTGACGGGCGGCATCGCCGCGTACAAAGCTTGCATCCTCACCCGCCTGCTCCGACTGAAGGGTGCGTCCGTTCGCGTCGTCATGACGCGATCCGCCGAGCGCTTCGTCGGGCCGGCCACGTTCGCGGCGCTGTCGGACCATCGCGTCTACACGGATCTGTGGGAGGAGCCCGAACGGGTCCTCCACGTCCGGCTCGCGCACGAGGCCGACGTCGCGGTCGTCGCCCCCGCGACGGCCAATGTGATCGCGAAGCTCGCGTTCGGGATCACGGACGACCTGCTGACGTCGACGTTGCTCGAAGCCGGATGCCCGTTGGTGATCGCCCCGGCGATGCACACCGGCATGTGGGAGCACGCCGCCACGCAGAGCAACGTGGCGACCCTGGCCCAGCGAGGGGCGAGGATCGTCGGCCCGGAGCGCGGGTCGCTCGCTGCCGGCGACGAAGGGATCGGACGGATGAGCGAGCCCGAGGAGATCGTGACCGCGATCGAGGAGACGCTCTCGCGGGGCAGAGACCTCGCCGGGCGGCGAATCGTCATCGCCGCCGGTCCGACGTGGGAGCCGATCGATCCCGTGCGGTTCATCGGCAACCGGTCGACCGGGAAGATGGGGTTCGCGGTCGCGGCGGAGGCGTCCGCGCGGGGGGCGAGCGTGACGCTGGTCGTGGGCCCCGGCACGATCGAGCCGCCCGAGGGGCCGGCGATCGTGCGCGTGACCACGGCCGGGCAGATGCGCGACGCCGTGCGCGAGGCGGCGCGAGAGGCTGACGCCGTCGTCATGGCCGCCGCGGTCGCCGACTTCCGGCCCGAGACGGTGGCGGAGGCGAAGCTGAAGAAGGAGGCGGGCGCTCCGGAGATTCGGCTCGTCCCGACGCCCGACATCCTCGCCGACCTCGGCGCCGAGCCCGGCGAGCTCGTCCTCGTGGGTTTCGCCGCGGAGACCGAGGACGTGGAGGCCGCCGGGCGCGAGAAGCTCGAGCGCAAGAACCTCGACCTGCTCGTCGCGAACGAGGTGGGCCGGGCCGGGACGGGGTTCGGATCGGACACGAACCGCGCGGCGATCCTGTCCCGCACCGGCGAGGACGAGCGCCTGCGCGAGTGGACGAAGCGCGAGCTCGCCGGCGCGATCTGCGATCGGCTCGGCAAGCTCCTGACTCGCTGACGGCCCTTGCGTGGAACCCCCGAGTCCCGCCGGGAGCCCCTGCTATGCTCGGCCGACATGACCCACGGCTACCTCTTCTCCTCGGAATCGGTCACCGAGGGGCACCCCGACAAGCTCGCGGACCAGATCTCGGACGCGGTTCTGGACGCGATCCTTGCCGTGGACCCGATCGGCCGTGTGGCGTGCGAGACGCTCGTGACGACCGGCCTCGTCATGGTCGCCGGGGAGATCTCGACCTCCGAGTACGTCGACATCCCGCAGGTCGTCCGCGACACGATCACGGAGGTCGGCTACACGGACGCCAACTTCGGCATCGACGGGCACACGTGCGGCGTCATCACGTCGATCCAGGAGCAGTCCGCGGACATCGCCCGCGGCGTCGACGACGCCCTGGAGCACCGGGAGGGCCATTCGGTCGACGAGCTCGACACGCTCGGCGCCGGCGACCAAGGGATGATGTTCGGCTTCGCGTGTCGCGAGACCGACGAGCTGATGCCGGTGCCCATCGCGATGGCCCACCGCATGTCGAGGCGGCTCGCCGACGTCCGCAAGGCCGGCGTGATCCCGTACCTTCGGCCTGACGGCAAGAGCCAGGTCTCGATCGAGTACGCCGACGGGACTCCTCGGCGCGTTCACACGGTCCTGATCAGCGCGCAGCATCGGGAGGAGGTCGACATCGAGACGCTCCTCGCGCCCGACGTGACCGCCGAGGTGATCGACCCCGTCCTGCGCGAGTTCGACCTCGACGCCGACGACGTCCGCGTGCTCGTCAACCCGACCGGCCGGTTCGAGATCGGCGGCCCCAAGGCGGACACGGGCCTCACCGGGCGCAAGATCATCGTCGACAGCTACGGAGGGATGGCGCCGCACGGTGGCGGCTGCTTCTCGGGCAAGGACCCGACGAAGGTCGACCGCTCGGCGGCGTATATGGCCCGGTACGTCGCGAAGAACCTCGTCGCGGCGGGGCTTGCCGATCGCCTGCAGATCCAGGTGGCGTACGCGATCGGAACCGCGCACCCACTGTCGCTCGCGATCGACACGTTCGGGACGGCACACGCGGATCCCGTCAAGGTGACCGATCTCGTGTGGGAGGCGTTCGACTTCCGCCCGGCAGCGATCATCCGCAACCTCGACCTTCGCCGGCCGATCTACAGGGACACCGCCGCCTACGGGCACTTCGGTCGCAAGGAGTTCCCGTGGGAGGCGACCGACCGCGCGGATGAGCTCCGCCGGGCGTTCGACTAGCGCCGCGGCCGACCCTCCGAGCGCGGACGCGAGCGGCGCCCTATCCGGACCCGTTGCGATCTGCGTCGACCGTCCGCTGCTTGCCCTGGACCGGTCGTTCACCTACGAGCTGCCGGGCACGCTCGACGCGGGCCTCGGCTCCCTCATCCAGGTGCGCTTCCACGGCAAGCTCGTGCGAGGGTGGGTGCTCGGGCCGACCTCCGACCTGCCCGATCGCGTGCTGCCGGTCGTCAAGGCGGTGTCGCCCGTTCGGTTCTTCGACTCGAGCCTCTTGGAGCTGTATCGCTGGATGTCGGAGCGGTACATCTCGCCGCTCGCCGCGGTGATCGGGCGGTCGGTGCCGCCTCGGGTTGCCGGCGAGGAGGTCGCGGGGGTGGACGGCGGGGTCGACCTGCGCAGGGGGCGCTTCGCTCCTTCGGCTCCCTTCGGTCGCCTCAGAGCCCCTGCTCCGGTCGACCCCGCCGCCCTATCGCTGCTCTCCGACGCGTACGCGAACGGGGCCCTCCTGCTGAGCGCGCTCGTCGACGGATCCGGCACGTTCCTCGTGCGCACGGCGCCGGGTGAGGACGCGGCGGTCGCCGTGGAGTGCGTCGCCACGGCGTTGAGAGCCGGGCGGTCGGCGATCGTCATCGTGCCGGAGGTGGAGCCGGTACCCGCGACCATCGAGGCGGTGCTCGGCGCGTTCGGGGGCGACGTGGCGTGTTTCTTCGGGGGCGACAAGCGCTCGAGGTATCGGATGTGGCTCGACATCGCCGGCGGCCGGTACCGCGTCGTCGTGGGAACGCGCCCCGGGGTGTTCGCGCCGATCCCGAACCTCGGACTCGTCTACGTGGCGCGCGAGCACCACGCGCTGCATCGGGAGGAGCGGGCGCCCTACTTCCACGTCCGGGAGGTCGCCGTGACCCGCACCCGGATCGCGCAGGCCGTCTGCGTGCTGGCGTCGGTGATGCCGTCGCTCGAGGCGCTCGCGCACCCTCGAATCGACGTCGAGCCGAGGCCGCGTCGCTGGCCGCCGGTCGAGGTGGTGAGCCCGGGATTCGAGGGGCGGGCGACCAGGCTCGTGAGGGCCGTGCAGGAGGCGCGGCGGGCGTTCCTGTACGAGCCGGTGCGCGGGTACGGCACGGCTCGCGTGTGCCGGGCGTGCGGCGAGCCGGCGTCGTGCGCCGCGTGCGGCGGCTCCCTTCGATCGGAGCGGGGGAGCCTTCGGTGCACGGTCTGCGAGGCCCCGGGTCGATGCGGGAGCTGCGGGGCCTCGGACTTCGGCATCGCGCGCGGGGGGGCCGAGCGGGTCGAGGAATGGGCGCGCGGCGTCGCCCGCATCCCCGTGGCCCATGTCGGACCGGACGACCCGCCGCGGCCGCCGGGAGATCCGGAGGTCCTCGTCGGCGGCCTGGACGCGGTGAAGGACTTCGGCGAGGTGGGGCTCGACGTGGTCGGGATCCTGAACGCGGATGCGTCGCTGCGCAGGCCCGGGATCGCTGCCCGGGAGCGAGCCCTGTCGGCCTGGGCGGAGGCGGCGGTCTGGGCCTGGCCGCGGGGTCGGGTGATCGTGCAATCGAGCCGACCGAACGACCATGCCGTGCAGGCGCTCGTCACGGGCAAGCCCGAGCGGTTCGCCAGGATCGAGGGGCCGCGACGAGCCGAGGCCGGCTTCCCGGTCGGCGCCCCCGTGTTCCGCGTCGTCGGATCGGCGGACCTCGAGTCCGAGCTCTCCCGAGTGCCGCATCGCACGCTGCTCGCATCGTCGCTGCCAGAGCAGACGGTATGCTTGGTCGCCGTCGACCCGGCGGACGTCGCCAAGCTCGGCGAGCACCTCCGACGCCTCGCGCAGCGCGGGGTCGTGACCCGGGCCGAGGCGGAGCCGCATCTATGAGGAGCGTGGCATGACCCTCATGGCGATCCGAACGCTCGGCGACCCGGTCCTGCGTCGGACGTGCCGTGCCATCGAGTCGTTCGACAGCGCCCTGCGCCGCCTCTCCGAGGACCTTTTCGAGACGATGTACGACGCGCCGGGTGTCGGCCTGGCGGCGAACCAGGTTGGGCTGTCGCTCGCGTGCTTCGTCTACGACGACCGCGAGGGCAACGCGGGGTTCGTGGCGAACCCCGTGCTCTCGGCCCTGGAGAAGGAACAACGCGCGGAGGAGGGGTGCCTGTCCATCCCCGGTCCGTATCACGAGACGACGCGCGCGCTCTCGGTGAGGCTCCTGGGCAAGAACGTGGACGGACGTCCGGTCGACCTGCGCCCCGAAGGCTTCCTCGCTCGGATCTTCCAGCACGAGACCGACCACCTGAACGGCAGGCTCTACATCGACCACCTCGATGACCGGGAGCGCCGCGACGTGATGCGGCAGCTGCGCGAGCACGAGCTGAAGCGCGCGCAGGAGGGCCAGGTGCCGCCGCGAACGTCGCTCGCGTGACCGGACCGCTTCGGGTCGCGTTCCTCGGCAACGACGCGTGGTCGGTCCCGGCGCTTCGGGCGCTCGCCGCCTCCGAGCACGATCTGAGGCTGGTGGTCACCGCCGTGCCGAAGCCGGCGGGCCGGGGGAACGAGCCGGCGCCCACGTCCGTCGCCGAGGGCGCGCGGTCGCTCCGTCTGGACCTCGCCGAGGTCGACACCGTCCGGTCCGGCGAGGGGCTCGACCGCCTCGCGGCGGCGGCGCCGGACATCCTCGCGGTCGTCGCCTACGGAGAGCTGCTACCGCCGGACGTCCTCGACCTCGCCAGGATCGCACCGGTCAACCTGCACTTCTCGCTGCTCCCGGCGCTGCGCGGGGCGAGCCCCGTCCAGACCGCGCTGCTGCTCGGGCTCGACCGGTCCGGCGTGACGACGATCGTGATGGATCGCGGCCTCGACACGGGGCCGATCATCCGGCAACGCGAGGAGGCGATCGGACCGGAGGACGACTCCGGATCGCTCGGGGCTCGCCTCGCGGCGATCGGCGCGGAGGTGCTCGTGGAGTCGATCGAGATGCTCGCTTCCGGGCGGGCGATCCCGCGCCCCCAGGACGACGGGCTCGCGACGTTTGCCCGCAAGATCGGTCCCCGGGATCGCGTCCTGCGCTGGTCCGATACGGCCCGCTCGCTCGTGAACCGCTGCCGAGCGCTCGCTCCCGAGCCTGCGGCCACGACCGCGTTCCGGGGGGACTCGCTGAAGGTGTTCCACGGGGAGGCCGTGGACGGGGTGGGCGAGCCGGGGCGCATCGTCGCCGTGTCCAAGGACGGGATCGTCGTCGCGACCGGGGACGGCGGGTTCCGTCCGCTGGACCTCGCCCCCGCAGGGCGCCGACGCATGTCGGGTGCCGACCTCGTGAACGGCCTTCGGCCGCGGGTGGGCGAGCGGTTGGGGTGAGCCGACCGCGTTCGCGTTCGCGTGCTCCTCGGGCCGCCCCCGCGCGTTGGAGCGCGCGCCTCGTCGCCCTCGACGTGATCCGCCGAGTGACGGACGAGGGCGCGTTCTCGAACCTGGCGCTCCCTCGCACCATCGCGCGCGCGGGACTCTCGGAACGCGATGCCGCGCTCGCGTCCGAGCTCGCGTACGGGACGCTGCGACGCCGGCTTGGCCTGGACCACGCCCTCGCGCCGCTCCTCGAGCGGCCGCTCGACACGGCGCCGAAGGCGGCGCGCTCGGTCCTGCGTCTCGGTGCATACCAGATCCTCCACACGCGGATCCCGCCGCATGCCGCCGTCGCCGAGACGGTCGAGCTCGCCGATCCCCGCCACCGCGGATTCGTGAACGCGGTGCTGCGCAGGCTCACGGTGGAGGGCGCGAGTCCTCCGCGGGGAGAGCGCGACGAGGACGTCGCCGTTCGTACGGGCCTGGAGACATGGGCGGTTCGCGAGCTCCGGCGCGTGCTGGGCGACGAGGCCGAGATCGCCGCCGCAGCGCTCGCCGAGGTCGCCGGGCTCACGGTTCGAACGAACACCTGCAGGATCGGCGTCGAGGAGCTCGAGCGCGAGCTCGAAGCGGCGGGGATCTCGGCCGAGCGCGGGGGCCTGGTCGCCGAGTCGCTGATCGTGTCCCGCGGGGCACCGACCGGCATCCCGGGCTTCGACCGAGGCTGGTTCGCGGTCCAGGACCAGGCGTCCTCGTTCGTGGTGCGAGCGCTCGACCCGCAGCCGGGGGAGCGGGTGCTGGACGCCTGCGCGGCGCCGGGCGGGAAGGCGTCCGATGTCGCATGCCGGGTCGGGCCCGAGGGGGTGCTCGTCGCGGCGGATGCCCGGGTTGCTCGGGCGGGGCTCGTGCGCGCGGCCCTCGAGCGGCTGGGGTTGACCGGGCACGTGATCGTGCAGGACGCCCGAAGCCCCGCCGTTCGAGGTCCGTTCGATCGCGTCCTGGTGGACGCCCCCTGCTCGGGGATCGGCGCAGCCCGGCGGCGCCCCGAGCTGCTGTGGCGGCCGACGAGGGACGAGCTCTCCGCGCTCGCCCGGACGCAGGTCGCCATCGCCGTGGGCGCCGCGGACCTGCTGCGGCCCGGCGGCCGGCTGATCTACAGCGTCTGCACGTTCCCCCGGGCGGAGACCGACGCCGCCTGCGACGCGATCCTGCGCCACCGACCCGACCTCGAGCCGGTCGAGCTCGCGGGCCCCGACGGCCCCGCTCCCCGGATCCGACTCTGGCCTCACCGGCACGGCTGCGACGCGATGTTCGTCGCGGGCTTCCGCCGCCGAGGCTCGAGGAGCGATGCGGTAGCCTCCGATGCCGTCGTCCCAAAGTGAGGCCGCATCGGGAATGCGAGACCCTTCACCGCTACAATCGCGCGAGATGGGCAAGCTCTCGGCGTCGATCCTTTCGGCCGATCTCTCGAACCTCGCCGCCCAGGTAAAGCTCGTCCACGGGCATGCCGACGTCATTCATGTCGACGTCATGGATGCGCACTTCGTCCCTCCGCTCACGATCGGACCGGTGGTGGTCGCCTCGCTGCGCCCCCACACGGACCTGACGCTGCACGGGCACCTGATGGTGGAGGCGCCCGAGGGCCTGTTCGACGAGCTTGCCGAGGCCGGAATGGATGTCGTGAGCTTCCACGTCGAGGCGGTCGACGACCCGGCGCCGGTGATCGCGAAGGCCCGGGGGGCCGGCATGCGGGTGGGGCTGACCGTGAACCCCGAGACCCCGATCGAGGCGGTCTACCCGCACCTCGAGGAGATCGACGACGTGATGGTGATGAGCGTGCACCCCGGCTGGGCGGGCCAGGCGTTCATCCCGGAGTCCCTGCCGAAGGTGGAGGCCGTCCGGCACGAGCTCGACCGCCGAGGCCTGCACCCCGACGTCGAGATCGACGGCGGGGTCAAGCTCGACAACGCCCGGCGCTGCGTCGACGCGGGAGCCAACGTCCTGGTGGCCGCGTCGGCGATCTTCCGGGCCGGGGACGTGGCGGCGGCCGCCCGCGACCTGAAGGCGATCGTGAGGGCGGCCTGATGCCCGAGACGATCCTCGTCGTCGACGACGATCCGGATATCGCGCGCTTCGTGGAGGTCAACCTTCGAAGTGCCGGCTACGACGTGTCCGTCGCCTCCGACGGGGAGGAGGCGCTCGAGCGCGCCGGGACGCTGCGGCCGGATCTCGTGCTCCTGGACGTCATGATGCCGCGCATCGACGGGTTCGAGGTGGCCCAGCGGCTCCGCAGGAATCCGCAGACCTCGAACACCTCGATCATCATGCTGACGGCGAAGGCGCTCTCGACCGACAAGGTGCTGGGGCTCACCGCCGGCGCGGACGACTACATCATCAAGCCGTTCGATCCCATCGAGCTGCTCGCCAGGGTGAAGGGGACCCTGCGCCGGGCCAAGGAGATGCGGAACCTCTCGCCGCTCACCGGCCTTCCGGGGAACATCCGGATCCAGGAGGAGATCGAGCGGATGGTTCGCGAGGACCGGCCCTTCGCCGTGCTGTACTCGGACCTGGATAACTTCAAGGCGTACAACGACCAGAAGGGATTCGTGCGAGGAGACCGGCTGATCCAGGCGACGGCGCGGATCATTCAGGACGCCGTGGTCGAGTACGCCGGTTCCGACGGCTTCGTCGGTCACGTCGGCGGCGATGACTTCGTCGCGGTCGTCCCTCCGGAGATCGCCGAGGAGGTGGCCAAGCGCATCGTCGAGCGCTTCGATCTCGAGATCAACGACTTCTACGACAAGGAAGACCTCGAGCGAGGCTACGTCGAGGTCGAGGACCGCAAGGGCGTCCTCCAGAAGCTCCCGCTCGCCGGGGTCTCGGTGGGCATCGCGACGACCCAGGTCCGCCGGTTCGCCCACTACGGGGAGGCGGTCGCGGTCGCGACCGAGATGAAGCAGTTCGCCAAACGGGAGACTCGCTCCTCCTACGCGGTCGACCGCCGCACCACCTAGCCACGCATTCCCGCACGCCGAGGGGCCTTCCCCTGGCGGCTTCGCCGGTGCCTTCGTATACTCCGGACCAGAGCCTGTCTTCGGGGCGGGGTGCAACTCCCCACCGGCGGTGAGAGTCCGCGACCCTCTGGGAGCCGCTCAGGGGTTGACCCGGTGAGATTCCGGGACCGACCGTGAGAGTCGGGATGGGAGAGGACGGGCGGTGACGGCAGCGGCCGCGGGCCCTGCCGCCCGCTGCCTTCCCCCGCATCCACGCCTCGGGAACGGAGTTGGACGTGTCCGACGAGGCGTACATCGAGCGAGCGATCGCGCTCGCACAGCGGGGGCGGGGACTGGTCTCCCCGAACCCGATGGTCGGCGTCGTCGTCGTCGCGGACGGCCGCGTGGTCGGCGAGGGGTGGCACGCCGGCCCGGGCACGCCCCATGCCGAGATCCTCGCGCTTCGCGAGGCGGGGGCGGCGGCGCGGGGCGCGACCCTCCATACCTCCCTCGAGCCCTGCGACCATCACGGCCGAACGCCACCGTGCACCGACGCGATCCTGGCCGCCGGCATCGTGCGGGTGGTCTCGGCCATTCGCGACCCGAACCCCATCGTCGACGGCCGCGGCTTCGCCAGGCTGGAGGGCGCCGGCGTCGAGGTTCGCGTCGGCCCCCTGGCCGAGGAGGCGGGACGCCAGAACAAGGCGTTCCTCAAGCACGTCCGAACGGGACTCCCGTTCGTCGTCTGGAAGTCGGCCGCCTCGCTGGACGGCAAGGTGGCGGCGCGCGACGGGTCGTCGCGCTGGATCACGGGCGAGGCGGCCCGGATGGACGTCCATCGGCTCCGGGCGTGGTCGGACGCGATCGTCGTCGGCGCCGGCACCGCGGCCGTCGACGATCCCTCGCTCACCGTGCGCGAGCCCGGATACCGCGGCCGGCCTCCGTTGCGGGTGCTGGTCGACGCTCGCGGCCGCGTCCCTGCGACCGGCGACCTGTTCGACCACTCGGCGCCAACGCTCGTCGCCACCACGGAGCTCGCGCCGCCGGCCCGCCGGGGCGAGTGGGCCGAGGCCGGCGCCGACGTCGTCGAGTTCGAGCGCGAGGGCGAGGGCGTACCGCTCGGTGAGCTCGCCGCTCACCTCGGCAAACGGGACGTGCAGGGGGTGCTCCTCGAGGGCGGGCCGACGCTCGCCTGGGCCGCGGTCGAGGAGGGCATCGTCGACGAGGTGGTCGTGTACCTGGCACCGAAGCTGATCGGCGGGACCGACGCCCCCGGCGTGCTCGGAGGTCGGGGCGTCGCCCAGGTCTCGCGCGCACGGCCGCTACACATCCGCGCGTTCGATCTCCTCGGCGAGGACCTGAGGGTGGAGGCGGATGTTTACCGGGATCGTTGAGGAGCGTGGCGTGGTGCGCCGGTCGGGCCCGAGCCGCCTGGCGATCGGCTGCCGCACGGTGACCTCCGATTCGCAGGTCGGGGCGTCGGTCGCCGTGAACGGCGTCTGCCTCACCGTCGTCGAGCGCTCGGCGGAGCATCTGGCGTTCGACGTGTCCGAGGAGACGCGTGCCCGCACGAGCCTGGTCCGACTCGAGGAGGGACACGCCGTGAACCTGGAGCGACCGCTCACGCTCTCCAGTCGGCTCGGCGGACACCTGGTGCAGGGCCACGTCGACGGTGTCGGCGAGGTGACGGCGATCGATCGCTCGGACGATGGCGGTGCCTGGCTCGCGGTACGCGCGCCGGCGGATGTGCGTCGGTATCTGGTGCAGAAGGGCTCGGTGTGCGTGGACGGGATCAGCCTGACGGTCGCGGCGCGAGGCGCGGAGACGTTCTCCGCCGCATTGATCCCGCACACCATGGACGTGACGACGCTGGGGTCGGCCCGCGTGGGCGATCCCGTGAACCTGGAGGTCGACGTGATCGCGAAGTACGTGGAAGCGTTGCTCGAGGGGAGAGGGGCATGAGCGGGACTCCGCAGGATCAGGATCGTTCGGTGTTCGCGACGATCGAAGAGGCCGTCGCCGACATCCGCCTCGGGAAGATGGTGATCGTGGTCGACGACGCCGATCGCGAGAACGAGGGCGACTTCATCATGGCGGCCGAGAAGGCGACGCCGGAGTCGATCAACTTCATGGTCACTCACGGTCGCGGGATCGTCTGCATGCCGCTCACCGCGCAGCGGCTCGACGAGCTGCGGATCCCCCTGATGGTCTCGAAGAACAACGAGAGTCACGGGACCGCCTTCGCCGTCTCGGTCGACATCCTGGGTCGTACCACCACCGGCACGAGCGCGTTCGACCGCGCCGCGACCGTTCGCGCGATCGTCGACCCGGGGCTGCAGCCGAGCGACATCCGGATGCCGGGGCATGTCTTCCCGCTCATGGCCCAGGAGGGCGGTGTGTTGAAGCGCGCCGGGCACACCGAGGCCTCGGTCGACCTCGCCCGGCTCGCCGGCCTCTCCCCAGCCGGCGTGTTGTGTGAGGTGCTGCACCCCGACGGGTCGATGGCGCGGATGCCGGAGCTGGTTCGCGTCGCGCGGGAGCACGGTCTGAAGCTCATCTCGATCGCGGACCTGATCCTGCATCGCCGGCACCGCGAGCACCTCGTGGAGCGCACGGCGGAGGCCGTGATCCCGACCCGATACGGCGAGTTCACCGCCGTCTCGTACGAGAGCCTCGTAGAGGGCAACGTGCACGTGGCGTTCGTCCTCGGAGAGGTGGGGGCCGGTGAGCGGATCCTCGTGCGGGTGCATTCGGAGTGCCTGACCGGCGACGTGTTCGGCTCGTTGCGGTGCGACTGCGGCGACCAGCTCGAGAGCGCGCTCGGCCGGATCGGAGCGGAGGGACGCGGCGTCGTCCTGTACATCCGGGGGCACGAGGGCCGGGCGATCGGCATCACGCACAAGCTGCGGGCCTACCAGCTCCAGGAGCAGGGGCGCGATACCGTCGAGGCGAACGTCGAGCTCGGGTTTGCCGCCGACCCTCGCGACTACGGGATCGGGGCGCAGATCCTCGTGGACCTCGGGGTCAGGACGATGCGCCTGCTCACCAACAATCCGTCGAAGCGGGCGGGGCTCGAGGGATACGGCCTGTCGATCATCGAACGCGTCCCGCTCGAGACGCGGCCGAACGCGCGAAACATCGAGTACCTACGGACGAAGCGCGAGAAGATGGGGCATCTCCTGGACCATCTGGAGGGCCGAGGAGAGGTGGAGATCCCCGCCGAGGGCGAGATCGAGGTCGAGGCCGAGATCGAGGCCGAGGTCGGGGCGGGGGAGGCGCCGTGAACGAGATTCGTGGCGACTTCCAGGCCCGTGGACGACGGTTCGCCATCGTCGCCGCCCGGTTCAACGAGCTCGTGACCGCCCGGCTCGTCGCCGGTGCGCTCGATGGCCTGCGGGCGCACGGGGTCGACGAGGAGGACCTGGTGGTCGCGTGGGTCCCCGGCGCGTTCGAGCTGCCGGTCGTCGCTCGACGCCTGGCGTCGTCTGGGCTCTACGACGCGGTCGTCTGTCTCGGCGCCGTGATCCGGGGGGATACGCCGCACTTCGATCACGTGGCGGGCCAGGCCGCCAACGGGATCCGGAGCGCGGCCGAGGATACCGGCGTTCCGGTGATCTTCGGCGTCCTGACCACCGACACCTTCGAACAGGCAACGGACCGGGCGGGGGGCAAGCACGGCAACAAGGGATGGGACGCCGCGATGGCGGCGATGGAGACGGCCTCCGTCCTCGATCAGGTGCCGAAGGACGGGGGATGATCGTCGACAAGCCGTGGGGAAAGGTCGTCACCTACGCGCTGAACCAGCCAAGCTCGGTCCGGGTGATCACGGTCGAGTCCGGGCAGGAGACGAGCGTTCACTATCACCAGATGCGGGACGAGATGTGGGTAGTCCTGGACCCTGGCCTGACCGTCCAGATCGGGAACAAGACCGTGGAGGCCAGCCCGGGCGAGGAGTTCATGGTCTCGGCGGAGACGACGCACCGCATCACCAACGGCGGCGGGCACCGCGGCCGGGTCCTCGAGATCGCGTACGGATACACGACCGAGGACGACACGCTGCGCCTCCAGGACGACTACGGCCGACCGCTGGACCCCGACTGGTGAAGCTGCTCGAGTCTCGCGCGTTGAGCGCGAGCGACCTCCGTGCTAGGCTCCGCGCCGCTCAGGCACCAGGAGGGACCGTTGGCAGAGCAGGGCACCGTGAAGTGGTTCAGCAACGAGAAGGGCTTCGGCTTCATCTCGCGGGAGGGAGAGGACGACGTGTTCGTCCACTTCTCCGCCATCGAGGGCGAGGGCTACAAGTCCTTGACCGAGGGCCAGGCGGTCGAGTTCGACGTCGTGGACGGCCCGAAGGGCAAGCAGGCGGCCAACGTCCGCGCGGTCTAGCTGGCGGTATTCGCGCGCTTGCCGTGACCGTCGACACCGTCCCCACCTGCACCTATACTCCTCGGGAACGGTTCACCGTGCTCCACCCACGGCACCGGGGGGATTGCCCGGTGCCTTTTCGTTCGACCGGGAGGTGATGCGGGGTCTCGGCTGATCCGCGCATAAACGACCGGATCCGCTCGCCGCAGGTGCGGTTGGTGGGTCCGGATGGGTCGCAGATCGGAATTATCTCCACCCAGGAGGCGCTCCGGCGAGCTCAGGAGCTCGACCTCGATCTGGTGGAGGTGGCGCCGCAGGCGAACCCCCCCGTGGCCAGGATCATGGACTACGGGAAGTTCAAGTACGAGCGCGACATCCGCCAGAAGGAGGCCCGTAAGAAGCAGGCCCGGGTCGAGGTCAAGGAGATCAAGTTCCGTCCGAAGATCGATCCGCACGACTACGCCACCAAGAAGGGGCATGTCGTCCGGTTCCTCTCGGCGGGTGCGCGCGTCAAGGTGACCATCATGTTCCGCGGGCGCGAGATGGCGCACACGGACCTCGGCCGCAAGATCTTGGATCGGCTCGTGGAGGATCTCGGCGACACGGCGAGCGTCGAGGCGCAGCCAAAGCAGGACGGTCGCAACATGGTGATGGTGATCGCGCCGACGAAGAAGCCCGAGCCGAGGAACGTGGCTCCCCGGCCGGAGGCCCCCGACGCTCCCGAGCCGGCGCAGGCCCAGGAAGCGTGTCGACGATCCAGATAGAGGGAAGCTTATGAAACAGAAGACGCACCGGGCGAGCGCGAAGCGATTCCGGATCACCCGAACCGGGAAGATCCTGCATCGCAAGGCGACCGGGAACCACATGCTGACGAAGAAGAGCGGCAGCCGCCGGCGCCGGGTCGAGGGTATGACCGAGGTCACGGCCGAGCGAACCAACATCCGCCGGCTGCTCGGAAAGTAGGCGGAGATGGCACGGGTCAAACGTTCGGTCCACGCGAAGAAGAAGCGACGGGAGGTCCTCGCAAAGGCGAAGGGCTACTACGGCTCGCGATCCCGCCGCTACCGCGTCGCCAAGGAGCAGCTGCTCCACTCGGGCCAGTACGCCTACCGCGATCGCCGCGACCGGAAGGGCCAGTTCCGCAGGCTGTGGATCGCCCGCATCGGCGCCGGCGCCCGCCAGAGCGGCCTGTCGTACTCGAGGTTCATCCACGGCCTCCAGGTGGCGGGCGTGGAGGTCGACCGCAAGATCCTTGCGGACATGGCCGTGCGGGATCCGGCCGCGTTCGGCCAGCTCGTGCAGACCGCCAAGGACGCGCTCGCCGAATGAGCGGGCGGGGCCCCCGCCCCGTTGACACTCGGATGCCGCCCGAAGGCGCGTGCCGGAGGGTCGTGTGATCACGTCGACGCGGAACGAGCGGGTCGCCGCCGCGCTGAGGCTGAAGAAGCGGCCGTTCCGCGACGCCGAGCGCCGGTTCCTCGTCGAGGGCGCGCAGGCCGTGTCCGAGGCGCTCGGCCATCGCGATGGCCTCGCGCGGCTCTATCACACCGATCCCACCCATCCCCTGGTGGAGCGGGCCAGGCTCGCGAACGCCGAGCTCGTCGAGGTGAGCGACGAGGTGATGGCCAAGCTCACCTCGACCGTCACCCCGCAGGGGCTCGTCGGGATCGCGTCGTACGTGGACGTCGACCTCGAGGGGCTGGCTGCCGGGGCGCGCTGCGTCGCGCTCCTGCATGCGGTCCGGGATCCGGGCAACGCCGGGACGATCCTTCGCTCGGCCGACGCGGCGGGGGCGGACGGCGTCGTGTTCAGCCCGGACTCGGTCGACGTCTACAACCCGAAGACGGTCCGCGCCTCCGCCGGATCGCTGTTCCACGTTCCGGTCGTCCGGGGGGCGGACACGCTGGAGACCGTGGAGGCCGTGCGCGCCCGCGGGATGCGGGTGCTCGCGATGGATGCCCATGGCGACGCCGACCTGTACGAGCTCGACCTCGTCGACCCCGTGGCGTTCCTGTTCGGCAACGAGGCCTGGGGGCTTCCCGGACAGGTGGCCGAGCTCGCGGACCAGACCGTGCGCGTTCCCCTTGAGGGCGGCGCCGAGTCGTTGAACCTCGCCGCCGCCGCCACGGTGTGCCTGTTCGAGTGGACGCGCCAGCGCCGGGAGGGCCGGCGCGCCGTGCTCGAGACGATCATCGCGGCGGCCGCGCACGACATCCGTTCGCCCCTCACGGCGATGAAGGGGTTCGGGCATTCCCTGTCGACGCGATGGGAGCAGATGACCGAGGAGCAGCGCGCGCTGATGCTCGCGGGGATCGTCTACGACACGGATCGGCTGAACGGCATCCTCCGCCAGCTCGTCGACGCGGCCCGCCTGGCGGCCGGCTCGCTCGAGCTGTTCCCCGAGCGGGTGGACCTCGCCAGAATGGTTGGCGCCGTCGCCGACTCGCTGGCTCGCGATCCCGACCATCCTCCGCTGGTCTGGCGCGGAGGAGCGCTGGAGGCCTTCGTCGACCCGGAGCGGCTCCGGATGATCCTCGAGGCGTTCGTCGAGTCGCTGGTGTGGTGGACGAACGAGGGCTCGGTCCTCGTCGATGCCTCGCTCGCGAACGGCCGCCTGTTGCTGGAGACCACCCGGCGCGGGACGGAGCTGACGCAGCCAGAGGCCGAACGCCTGTTCCACCCCCGCCCCCCCGGCACCGGCGCCGGGAGCAAGATCGGCCTCTTCGTCGCCCTCGGGGTGGCGTCGGCCCAGGGAGGGACCGCGTCGGTCCGCGTGACCGACGATGCGCTGACGTTCGTCCTCGAGGTGCCCGCCGCCAGCGAGCAACGCTCGGACTGAGCGTCCCGGTCGGCAACAACCCCCTTGCTACACTCGCCGACCATGGACCCCGGGGAGGCGCGCCGCACCCTCGAGGAGGAGCGCACGCGGGGTCTGGAGGCGATCGCGGCCGCGGGGACGCTCGAGGCGCTCGACGAGGCGGCGGTCGCGGTGCTGGGCCGCCGGTCCCGGCTCGGCGACGTGCAACGATCGCTCGGCGGGTTGCCCGAGGAGTCCCGCCGGGAGCTCGGCCGGTTGACCAACCAGGTGTTCGCGGAGCTGCGCGAGGCCGAGGCAGGGCGTCGCTCGGAATTGGAGATCGGCGCTGATGCCACCCTGCTTCAGGCGGACGCCGTCGATGTGACCTTGCCGGGCCGGCGCCCGCGTCCGGGCTCGCTCCATCCGCTGACGCTCGTCGAGGACCGGATCGTCGAGGTCTTCACCAGGATGGGATACCGGGTCGCCGAGGGCCCCGAGATCGAGGACGAGTGGCACAACTTCGAGGCGCTCAACATCCCCGCCGACCACCCGGCCCGCACGCTGAAGGACTCGCTCTACGTCGACGTGCCCGGTCTCCTGATGCGCACCGAGACCTCCGCGGTGCAGATCCGCACGATGGAGTCGCAGTCGCCCCCGGTCTTCGTCGTCGTCCCCGGCCGTGTGTACCGGCGAGAGGCGGTCGACGCCACGCACCTGTCGGTCTTCTATCAGGTCGAGGGGCTCGCGGTCGACGAGGGCCTCTCGTTCGCGGACCTCCGTGGAACGCTCGAGGTGATGGCCAGGGAGCTGTTCGGCCCCGGAGTCCGGGTCCGCCTGACCCCCGACTACTTCCCGTTCGTCGAGCCGGGCTGCCAGGCGGCCGTGTCGTGCTTCGTCTGCGGCGGCGCCGGCTGCCGCGTCTGCGGCAACGGCTGGCTGGAGATGGGTGGGGCGGGGATGGTGCACCCGAAGGTGCTCGAGAACTGCGGATACGACTCGGAGCGCTACACGGGGTTTGCGTTCGGCTGGGGCGTCGAGCGCGTGGCGATGGTCCGGTACGGCGTGAACGACATGCGCCTGCTCGTGGAGGGCGACGTGCGGTTCCTCCAACAGTTCGAGGGCGCCGCATGAAGATCGTCCTGTCATGGCTGCGCGAGCTCTGCCCGACGGAGCTGACCGCGGAGGAGCTGGCGGAGCTCCTGACCCGCAAGGGTGCCGAGGTCGAGTCCGTGGAACGTCCCTGGGCCGGGCTGTCCGGCGTCGTCGTCGGCCGGGTGGTGGAGGTTCGCGACCACCCGAACAGCGATCGGCTCTGCCTTGCGCGGGTGCAGGCGGGTTCGGTGGACCAAGAGGTGGTCGTCGGCGTCCGCAACATGGGTCCCGGCGATCTCGTGCCGCTCGCGCCGCCAGGTGCCACGCTGCCGGGGCTGCCGGAGCCGCTCGCCGCCAAAGAGATCCGGGGCGTCGTCTCCAACGGGATGCTCTGTGCGCCCGATGAGCTCGGCATCTCGCCCTCGCACGAAGGCATCCTGATCCTTCCGCCGGAGCTCGAGCCGGGGACGGACGTGGCGATGACGTTCGGGCTCGACGACGCGGTCCTCGACATCGAGGTGACCCCCAACCGGGCCGACTTCCTCTCGGTGCTGGGCATCGCGAGGGAGGTCGCGGCCGCGACGGGGACGCCGCTCGTCCCGCCCAACGTCTCGCTCGAGGAGACGGAGGAGTCCGTCGAGGGCGTCGCGATCCTGGAGGTTGTGGACCTCGAGCGGTGCCCCCGCTACCTCGCGCGGATCCTGCGCGACGTGCGGCACGTCGAGTCGCCGATCGCGGTGCAGGCGCGGCTGACGGCGGCCGGCATGCGACCGATCTCGGCGGCCGTCGACGCCACGAACTACGCCATGCTCGAGATCGGGCAGCCCTTGCATCCGTTCGACCTGCCCATGCTGAAGGGCCCTGGCATCGTCGTCCGACGCGCCGAGGATGGGGAGCGCATGGTGACGCTCGACGACGTCGAGCGCGTGTTCACCTCGGACGACCTGTTGATCTGCGACGCCGAGCGACCGGTCGGCGTGGCCGGGGTGATGGGCGGCGAGCTCGCCGAGATCTCGGCCTCGACGACGGACGTCCTGCTCGAGGCCGCATGGTTCCAACGAGAGGGGATCCAGCGGACGCGTCGCCGCCTCGATCTTTCGACCGAGGCGTCGATCCGGTTCGAGCGCGGGGTCGACCCCGAGGGCGTGCCGGTGGGTGCGGACCGTGCGTGCGAGTTGATGAGGCGGTGGTGCGGCGCCAGGGTGCTTGGCGGCGCGCTCGAGGTGGGCGGCGCGCCCGCGCGCAAGCGAATCTCGCTTCGTGCCTCGCGCGCCTCGATGCTGATCGGCTACCCCGTCTCGAGGGCGGACGCGGCCGAGGTGTTCGAGCGCCTCGGGATGCGGCACGAGCCGGTCGGGGACGACGCGATCGGCGTCGAGATCCCGGGCTATCGCGTCGACCTGGAGCGCGAGGTCGATCTCATCGAGGAGGTCGTGCGCGTCCAGGGCTACGAGCGGGTCGGCTCGACCCTCCCGCCGGTCCGGCAAGCCGGCGGGCTGCCGGAGCGCACGACGTTCCTCGGACGAGTCCGCCGCGCGACGGTACGAGCCGGCCTGCGCGAGGTCCGGCTGGTCCCGTTCGTCTCCGACGAGGACTTGGAACTCGCCGGCGACCGTGACGCCGTCCGGATCACCAACCCGCTCCAGGCGGACGAGGGGTGGCTCCGCACACGGCTGCTCTCCGGACTGTTGAAGGTGGCGAAGCGCAACGCGTACCGGCACGTTCGGTCGATCGCGATCTTCGAGGCGGGCAACGTGTTCCGGCTCCGCGACGGCGCCCCCCTGGAGATCCCGGGGGTCGCGTTCGTGATGACGGGGGCCGCGAGCGCCGGATGGGCCGACGCGAGCCGCGAGTACGACGTGTTCGACGCCAGGGGCGTTGTGGAGGAACTGTTGGCCGAGCTCGGCGTCACGTGGAAGCCGGGAGGGCCCCACGGGGCTCCGTTCCATCCGGGGCGGTCGGCCACGATCGAAGCCGCCGGCGAGACGATCGGCGTCTTCGGCGAGCTCCATCCGAGGGTCGCCGCGACGCTCGACCTCCCGGGTCGTGTCGCGGCGGGCGAGCTCGACGTCGAGGCCCTGATGCGGCACGCCTCGGACGTTCGCGAGGTCCGGGACGTCCCCCGGTTCCCTCCGGTCCGGCGCGACCTCGCGTTCACGGTCGACATCGCGACCCCGGGGGGCGAGCTGCAAGCCGCCCTCGAGGACGCCGCCGGCGAGCTCCTGGACTCGTGCCTGCTCTTCGACGTGCACTCCGGGCCGCCGCTGCCGGAGGGGACGAAGAGTCTCGCCTTCTCGATCGACCTGAGGGCGTCCGATCGAACCCTGACCGACGCCGAGGCGGGCGAGGCGGTCGCCGCGATCGTCGAGCGCCTCGCGCGCGAGTTCGGCGCCCGGTTGCGGGCGGGGTGAGGTTGCCAGACCGGCGGGCCGAGGTCGGTGTTCGGAGCCGGCGCGGCGGATCGGCATCCGTGCGACTCGCGTCCGTCGTCGCGGCCACCCTGCTCCTGCTGGTCGCGCTCTGCGGGCGGCGCATCGTCGCGGCCCAGGAGGCTCCGGCCTGCCTCGGGCTCATGGCCACCATCGTCGGCACCGACGCGTCCGAGCTCGTACGCGGCACGGACGGTGACGACGTGATCGTGGGCCTCGGAGGGAACGACGCGATCATCGGCCGTGGAGGCAACGACGTGCTCTGCGGCGACGATGGCGACGACGGCCTGATCGGGGGTCCCGGCGACGACGTGATCGACGGCGGTCTCGGCGACGACGGTGTGTTCGGGATCCAGGGCTCGGATCGCCTGTACGGAGGGGATGGCGACGACGTCATGACGGGGGGGCAGGCCGATCCCGGCGCCGACCTGCTGGACGGGGGGCCCGGAAACGACGCGCTGCTCAACGCGGGCCCGGGCGACGACACGTTGATCGGAGGCGAGGGCAACGACGTCCTCGCGGGCCACGGCGACGCCGACACGCTGATCGGGGAGGAGGGCGACGACGTCCTCACGGGCGGTTCGGGCGAGGACGTGCTCTCGGGCGGCCCCGGCGACGACCGGCTCTACGGCGCCGAGGGTGACGACGAGCTCAACGGCCGGGACGGCGACGACGTGCTCGACGGAGGCGCCGAGCACGACGCGGTTCGCGGCGGCGTCGGCGACGATGCGTGCCTGGAGGCCGAGCGGGCCGTGGCGTGCGAATCGGTCACGCCGACGACCCCCACCCCGCCCTCGGGACGACCCGCGACGTGCGACGGCGACGTCGCCACCGTCGCGGGCACCGCCGGCAACGACTTCCTGGTCGGCACCGCCGGGCGCGACGTCGTCGCGGGCCTGGGCGGGGATGATGTGTTGTGGGGCCTGGGCGGCGACGACGTGCTCTGCGGCGGCCGCGGGCGGAACGTCCTGGTCGGAAGTTTCGGCGACGACCGGATGTTCGGCGAGCGTCTCGAGGACGGCCTGTTCGGGGACGAGGGCGACGACCAGCTGTTCGGGCTCTCGGGCGGCGACGTCCTGTTCGGTGGTGCGGGCGACGACCGCCTCGACGGGGAGAATGGGGACGACTTCCTGTCCGGGGAGGCGGGGCGGGACGTGTTGCTCGGTGGGCCCGACACCAACGCCTTCCACGGCGGGAGCGGCTGGGACGACATCGTGGGGGAAGCGGGGTCGACGCGGCGTACGGCGGCGACGGGAACGACCGGATGATCGGCCGCGAGGGCGACGATCGCCTCTACGGAGGTTTCAACCGGGACGAGATCGACGGCGGCGACGGCGACGACGTTCTGGACGGCGACCGGCAGCGGGACGCGCTCGACGGGGGGCCGGGGATCGACGTCTGCCTCAGCGCGTACTCGCGGCTCGACTGCGAGGCCTGACTCAGGGCGTCGGGTCCAGGATCAGGGGCTCCAGCGGCTCCTGCGTGAAGTCGAACTCGTTCTGCAGGTCTCCCAGGATGCTCACGTTCTCCCGGACGGTCGGCCTGGAGTCCGGCCGGCTCATCGTCTCGGGGTCCAGCCGGGCACCGCCGAGGAAGCGATCCTCGAGGAGCTTGAGGTAGGCGTCGAACGTGAGCGTCTGATGGTCGATCGTCCCGGCTCTGGCCCACGGGCTGATCAGGATCCCCGGGACGCGCAGTCCGTAGCCGTTGCGGTCGACGTTCGGCGGCAGGACGTGGTCGTAGAAGCCCCCCCAGTCGTCCCAGGTGAGGAAGATCGCGCTCGAGGACCACGAGGGCCCCTGCATCACCGCGTTGATCATCTTGGTCACGTATCGCTGACCGGCGCTGATCGGCGTCCCCGAGCCCGGGTGCTCGGAGGCCAGGTTCCCGGGCACCAGCCAGGAGACCGACGGAAGGGTTCCGGCCCGGGCGGCCGCGGCGAACTCGTTGTGGGTCATGATGCGCCCCAGCTGGCGATTGTCGCGGACGTCGACGAACCCCGGGAGCGGGTTCTTTCCCGTTCCGGTCGTGCCGTACCGACCCTTCCGCTCGTCGCAGATCTTGCGGACGCACGTCCCCTTCCCGACGTAGTAGCCCCAGCTGACCCCTTGCTCGTGGAGGAGGTAGGTCACGTCGGTCCAGGCGTAGATCGGGGGCTCTCCGTACCGGTACATCTGCCCGGGGTTCGTCAGGTCGATGTTCGACTCGCAGCTCATCGGGTCGTCGACATCGGGGCAGAAGGCCGACCACGCGGAGACGAGGAACAGGTGCGCGGGCAGCGTCCAGGAATCGGTCGGCGCGAACATCCGATCCTGGAGGACGAAGTGCTCGGCGTAGTCCCAGTAGTTCGGGATCTCGTCGCGGGTGACGTAGCTCAGGACGTCCGGTTGCTGGCCAGGCCCGAGGCTCGCGCGGCACGACGGCTCGAAGCGCCGGTAGGCGCAGGTTGCCTCGTGTTGCGAGGCGACGCGGACGAACCCGTTCATCCGACCGTCGTTCACGTCGTCCACGGCGGCCGGGTGCGAGTGCGGTCCGCCCTCCTGGAACTGCGAGCGGCTGTGGTAGGGCCGCGAACAATGGTCGAGGATGGGGTCGGGAAGGCAGGCGCGAGGCGTCCCGTCCTTCCGGAACTCGATCCCGTCGGCGCCGGGGAACGTGCCGAAGTAGTGGTCGAAGGAACGGTTCTCCTGCACGATGAAGATCAGGTGGTCGATCTTCTCGAGCCCACCGAGGTCGGGCTCGAGAAGATCGACCGCCGGGCGGGCTGGCGCCGCCTCAGGCCCCCCCGAGCAGGCGGCCGCCACCAGCACGAACCCGGTCACCGCGAGCGCGGCAGCCGCACGACGTCCACCGCTCCACACCATGGTCGGAACTCTAACGGCGAATCGGCACGCTCCCGGGAAGGCGCCGACCGCCCCGGCGCGCCGAACGGTCGCCGGGGCTAGACTGCGGCAATGGAGCGCGACTACCTCTCCGTGGACGACCTGACGCAGGAGGAGCTGGCGCGGGTGCTCGACCTCTCCGGGAAGGTGAAGGCGCAGCCCGGCGACACCGCCGAGGCCCTCCGCGGGAAGTCCGTGGCGATGATCTTCGAGAAGCCATCCACGCGAACCCGCGTCTCCTTCGAGGTGGCGATCGCCTCGACCGGCGCCCACCCGGTCGCGCTGTCGTCGGCCGAGCTCCAGCTGGGTCGGGGCGAGACGATCGAGGACACCGGCCGCGTGCTGTCGCGCTACGTCGACGCCATCGTCCTGCGGACGTTCGAGCAGGAGCGGCTCGAGGTCCTCGCCGGCTCCGCGACGGTGCCCGTCGTGAACGCGCTCTCCGATTTCGAACACCCCTGCCAGTGTCTCGCCGACCTGCTCACGATCCGGGAGATCAAGGGGGAGCTCGCCGGCCGGACGCTCACGTACCTCGGCGACGGCAACAACGTCACGCACTCCCTGCTTCTCGGGGGCACGAAGATGGGGATGCACGTGCGGGTCGCCACGCCCCCGGGGTTCGAGCCGATCCCGCAGATCGTCCAGCGGGCAACCGAGATCGCAGAGCGGACCGGGGGCAGCGTGCTGACGACGAACGACGCGCGCGAGGCCTCCGCCGGCGCCGACGTGCTGTACACGGACGTCTGGGCGAGCATGGGGCAGGAGGCCGAGGCCGACGAGCGCGCGCTCGTCTTCACCGCCTTCACCGCTGGATCTGGCGAAGGTGTCGGTGGCCCGGCCCGACGTCACCGTGTTGCACTGCCTCCCGGCCCACCGCGGCCAGGAGATCACCGGCGAGGTGATCGACGGCCCGCACTCGGCCGTGTGGGACCAGGCCGAGAACCGGCTGCACACCCAGAAGGCGTTGCTGCTCTGGTTGCTCGGCGCGGCCTGAGGGCTCGCGGGGTGCGTTGACCGTGCCCCGCGCGAACGACGCCGTCGAGGCCGCGCTCCTCGAGTACGCCGAGCTGCTCTCGATCCTTTCGCGGGATCCGTACAAGCCCCGGGCCTACGAGAAGGCCGCCCGCGCGGTGGGCGGGTACGCGGGCGACGTCTCCGGCATGGACCTGAAGGAGATCCTGAAGATCCCGAGCGTCGGCTCGTCGATCGGAGAGAAGATCCACGAGTTCCTCCAGGACGGAACGATCGCCGCGCTCGAGGAGCTTCGCGCGCAGATCCCGGCCGGCGTCCGGGAGATGATCGCCGTCCCGGGGCTCGGCCCGAAGAAGGCGATGATCCTGTACCGCGACCTCGGGATCGCGAGCATCGACGCCCTGCGCGCGGCCGTGGACGCCGGAACCCTCGCCGACCTGAAGGGTTTCGGCGCGAAGACCGAGGAGAACATCCGGCGAGGGATCGAGCGACTGCAGCAGCTGGACGGCCGCGCCCTGTCCTCCGTCGCGATGGACCTCGCCGAGCACTTCCTCGATCTCCTCGGCGGCCGCAAGGACGTCGAGCGGATCGAGTACGCGGGCTCCCTGCGACGGATGGCGGAGACGATCGGCGACCTCGACCTGCTGGTCGCAAGCGGGGAACCCGCGGGCGTGATGGACGCCTTCACGTCGGTCGAGATCGTCCAACGCGTCCTGGCCCGTGGGGACACCAAGTCCTCGATCATCACGACCTCGGGCCTGCAGGTCGACCTGCGCGTCGTGCCGCTCGAGGCGTGGGGCGCGGCGATGATCTACTTCACGGGGTCGAAGGCCCACAACATCCGGATTCGCGAGATGGCGGTCCGCAAGGGCCTGAAGCTGAACGAGTACGGCCTGTTCCGCGCCAAGACCGGCAAGCTCATCGTCGCGCGCACCGAGGAGGAGGTCTACGAGAAGCTCGGCCTTCCGTGGATCCCGCCGACGCTCCGCGAGGACCGGGGCGAGGTCGAGGCGGCCCTCGACGGCACCCTGCCCGACGTGATCATCCAGCGGCAGATCCGCGGAGACCTCCACACCCACACCAACCTGACCGATGGGCTGGCCTCGCTCGAGCAGATGCTCGCCGCCGCCGCCGAGCTCCGGTATGCGTACTACGCGGTCACCGACCACGCGCCGAACCTGTTCATGCAGCGGATGACCGACGAGAAGATGCTCGCTCAGCGCGCCGAGCTCCGGAGGCTCCAATCGCGCTACCCGAAGATGACGCTGCTGCACGGCTCGGAGCTGAACATCGATCCCGACGGGGACGTCGACTGGGGTTCGGAGTTCCTCGAGGGGTTCGACATCTGCGTCGCGTCCGTGCACTCGCATTTCACCCAGTCCAAGGACGAGATGACTCGTCGCCTCGTCCGCGCGATGGAGAATCCGAACGTGCACGTGATCGGCCACCCGACCGCCCGTCTCATCAACCGGCGGGCGCCGGTGGAGTTCGATCTGGACGAGGTCTTCCGGGCCGCGGCGAGGACCGGCACGGCGCTCGAGGTGAACGGGTATCCGGATCGGCTCGATCTCAAGGATGAGCACATCCTGTGGGCGAGGCGCCACGGCGTGAAGTTCTCGGTCGACACGGACTCGCACGCCACGACGCACCTGGCCGTGATGCGCTACGGCGTGGCCACGGCGCAGCGCGGCTGGCTCACGAAGGACGACGTCATCAACGCGTGGCCGCTCAGCAGGCTCCGGGCGTTCCTGCGGAAGGGCCGGTGAGGCTCGGACCGCGGCTGCCGAGGGGCTTCTTCGCGCGCCCCTCGACCGCCGTCGCGCCCGAGCTGCTCGGCCGGGTGCTCGTCCGGGTTCTGCCCGACGGGACGCGACTCTCGGCGCGCCTCGTCGAGGTTGAGGCGTACATGCCCGACGACCCCGCGAGCCACGCCTACCGGGGACCGACGCCGCGCAACCTGGTCATGTTCGGCCTCCCGGGGCGCCTGTACGTGTACTTCACCTACGGCCAGCATTTCTGCGCGAACGTCGTTACGGGGCGCGAGGGCGAGGGGAGCGCGGTGCTCCTTCGCGCGGCCGAGCCGCTCGAGGGACTGGAGTCGATGGCGACGAACCGCGGACTGGACGCCGTCCGCCTGCTCTGCGCCGGGCCCGGACGGCTCACGCAGGCGATGGCGATCGGACGGCCGGACAACGGCGCCGACCTCCTCCGCGATCGGGCGCTCCAGCTGCGGGTCGGCGAGCCGTTGCCGGCGAGACGGATCGCGCGGAGCACCCGGGTCGGCGTGAACGTCGGGATCGAGTCGCGCTGGCGCTACTTCGAGACAGGGAACGCGTTCGTCTCGCCGGGACGCCCGTCGGTGCCGACCGTCAGGGATTGACGACGATCGTCACGGTGGCGCCGGCCTCGGCCTGCCCGCTCGGCTGCTGCGACCAGACGACCCCGGGAACGTAGTCGCACGCGCGGTCGGCCGGATCGCACTCCTGGTCCCGTATCACCAGCACCTGGAAGCCGGCGCCCTGGAGCGCCTCGGTGGCCGCCGCCTCTCCCATGCCGACCACGTCGGGGACGTCGACGAGCACGGGCTCGGGCGATCCTCGGGCGACGGTGATCGTCACCGTCCCGGTCTGGATGAGGTGGGCGCCGCCTCGGGGCTCCTGGTCGATCACGGTGTCCTCCGGTTGACCCGATTCCGCGTACTCGACGGCGACGTTGAAACCGGAGCCATGCAGCGTCGAGATCGCCGCCTGCTTGTCGAGTCCGATGACCGAGGGAACCACCAGCTCCTGGTACGAGGTGGGCTCCGTGCAGGTCTCCAGCGACGGCTCCGAGCCGGAGACGTACTGGTAGGTCTCGATGTCCTGCGGCGGCGTGTACGGGTTCGCGAGACACCCTTGCGTCACGTCGACCCGGAGGGTCACGTACTCGACCTCGGGCGCGGTCGGGAACTCCTTGACCGGCATGTGGGCCGTCGCGACCGACATGAACGCGCGCCAGATCGAGGCGGGCCACGTCCCCCCGTAGACGGTCGAGATCCGGACGTTGCCGCAGCACATCGGGATCTGCCCCTGGGGGAATCCCGCCCAGACCGCCGTCACCAGCTGCGGGACCGCCCCGACGAACCAGGCGTCGCTGGCGTTCTGCGCGGTCCCCGTCTTGCCGAACTGCGGCCGGCCGATGTTCGCGCCGGTCCCCGTCCCGCCCGCGACCACGCCCTTGAGGATGTCGACCGCCTCCTGCGCGATCGCAGGGTCGATGACCTGGCTGGGCTTCGGTTTGGCCTCGTAGATAACGTCGCCGTCGCGGGTCGTGATGCTGATCGCCGGCGTGGGCTGGACGTGCAGCCCGCTGAACGCGAGGGTCCCGTACGCCGACGCCATCTCGAGCGTGCTCACCTCGTTCACACCGAGCACGGCCGACGGCACGGCGGCGAGCGGCGTGTTCGGCTCGGTCGTCCGCGGGCAGCACCGGATGCCCATGCGGACGGCCGCCTCGACGGTCGCCTCGGCGCCGGCGTAGGGGTTGCCCGCGCCGATCACCGAGAGCAGGTTCGCGTACGCGACGTTGACGGAGTTCACGGTCGCGCTCTCGAGCGAGATCGTGCCGTAGCCGCCCCCCTCGGCGTTGTGCGGATCCCAATACGTGCCGTCCTGGAGGAGGATGTGCGCGACCGACCCGTTCAGCGGCTGCGTTCGGGTGATCCCGTGCTCCAGCGCCGCGACCAGCGCGAACGGCTTGAACGCCGAGCCGGCCTGGCGCCCGGTGCTGCCGCCCGTCGCGAGGTTGATCCGCGCGAAGCGGTCCTGCTCGCTCCAGTAGTCGCGTCCCCCGACCATCGCCCGCACGTACCCGGTGCGCGGGTCGATCGCGGAGAGCGCCGCGTACGGGTCGGACCGATAGAGCAGCACCGAATCGACGGCGCGCTCGGCGGCGAGCTGCAGTCGCGGGTCGATCGTCGTCACGATCCGCAGGCCGCCCTCGAACAAGAGCTTGTAGCGCTCCTCCTGTGTCTCGCCGAACTTCGGGTTCGACAGGAACCACTCCTTGAAGTAGTCGACGAAGTACGGCGCGAGGTAGGGCTCGCTCTCGTCCTGGTTCATGTTCAGCTCGATGGGGCTCGTCACCGCGGCATCGTGGGCCGCCTGGTCGATCATGCCGAGCTCGAGCATGCGCGCGAGCACGCGGTTTCGGCGGTTGCGAGCCCGCCCGGGGTGCGTGACGGGGTCGTACGTGACCGGGGCGGCGATCGCCCCGGCGAGGAACGCGGCCTCGTCGAGCGAGAGGTCGATGGGCTCCTTGTCGAAGAAGGTACGTGAGGCGGCCATGATCCCGTACGCGCCGCTGCCGAAGTAGACGGTGTTCAGGTACTTCGTGAGGATCTGCTCTTTCGTGAAGCGCTGCTCCATCTGCCAGGCGAGGTAGGCCTCGCGGATCTTCCGATCCAGCGTCTCCTCGCTCCCGACGTAGACCTGCTTGACGAGCTGCTGCGTGATCGTCGAGCCGCCCTCGACGACCTCGCCGGTCGTGGCGTCGACGTACGCGGCGCGGAGCAGCGCCCGCAGGTCGAGCCCGGCGTGGTCGTAGAAGCGCTGGTCCTCGATCGCGATCACCGCGTCGCGGACGACCTCGGGGATCCTGGCGGCCCGCACCAGCACGCGATCCTCGCCCGCGTGCAGCCGCGTGATGAGGGTGCCGTCGGCGGCGAACAGGAAGGAGGTCTGCGGAAGCTCAACGGCTTCCTGACGGGCCTCGCGGAGGGTCGGCAGATCGCAGGCGGTCGCGAACGACGCGACGAGGAGCAGGGTCGCGACGAACGTCGCGCGGGAACGCCCAGCCATGGGACTGCATCTTCCCACGGCGACTGCGCTCCCACTGCTAGCATCGCGGGCGCCCATGGGGCCTTCCGACCTTCCATCCCTGCTTGCCGGCCCGGCCGACGTCGTCCCGGAGGAAGGGCTGGCGGCCAAGCTCGAGCTCGGCCGGCCGCTCCGCGTGAAGCTGGGTCTGGATCCCACCGCTCCCTCGGTGACGCTCGGATGGGCCGTCGTGCTCCGCAAGCTCCGGCAGTTCCAGGACGCCGGCCATGTCGCCGTGCTCATCGTCGGAGACTTCACGGCGCGCGTCGGGGATCCCTCGGGCAAGAGCGATACCCGTCCTCGTCTGTCCAAGGAGGAGGTCCAGGGGTACGCCGATCGGCTGCTCGAGCAGTTCTGGATCGTCCTGGATCGCGACCGGACCGAGGTGCGCTCCAACTCGGAGTGGCTCGAGCGTCTCGATATCGAGGACGTCTTGCGGCTCACGGCCTCGACCACCGTGGCCCGGATGCTCGAGCGCGACGACTTCGCGAAGCGCTACGCGGAGGGCCGGCCGATCTCGATCATGGAGTTCCTGTACCCGTTGTTGCAGGGGATGGACTCGGTCGCGGTCGAGGCGGACGTCGAGCTCGGCGGCAGCGACCAGCGGTTCAATCTCCTCGTCGGACGTGACCTCCAGCGCGAATACGGGCAGGAGCCGCAGATCGCGCTCACGATGCCGCTCCTGGTCGGCACCGACGGCGTGCAGAAGATGAGCCAGTCTCTCGGCAACTACGTCGGGATCACCGAGGAGCCGGACGAGATGTTCGGGAAGCTCGTGAGTGTGGCCGACGGGCTGATCGCCGAGTACCGGCAGCTGGCCGTCGACTTCTTCACCGACCCGGCCGAGTCCGAGCGCGTGGCGGCGGGCCTGGCCGAAGGATCGCTCGACCCCTGGGTGGAGAAGCGCCGGATGGCCCGCGAGATCGTCGACCTCTACCACGGCGACGGTGCGGGGGCGGCGGCCGAGAGCCGATTCTCCGCAGTCCACCGCGCCCGGGAGGTGCCCGAGAACCTGGCGAGCAAGGCCATCCCCCCCGAGCTCGTCGTGGATGGGCGCGTCTACGTACCCAAGCTCCTCGCCGTGCTCGGCCTCGTCGAGTCTGCCAACAGGGCCCGAAGCCTGATCGAGCAGGGTGGCGTCCGTCTCGACGGCGAGGCGTTGACGGAATTCGAGACATCCCTCGAGCGCCTTTCAGGTGGGGTCCTCCAAGTGGGCCGACGCCGATTCCTGCGCCTGGGCAGGACATCCAGTGCCTGATGGGTTCCCCCGCCTGCCGTTCGCCGGCGAACGCACGGCTGAGGTAGCTGGTAGGCTCTGGATAGTTGAACAGCGTGCCGGCAGCTAGTCGGCAGTTGACGCTCCAGTCGGCCGTGCGTAGCATGGGCGGTCGGCGTGACTCCCTTCTCGCGGGTTCTTCCGCGTGGGTGTCGCTCGCACCTTGAGAACTGAACAGTGTGCCAAAAGCCAGTGCGTATCCCCGTCGAGGGAAGGGCGCGGTTCGCCGTGCCCGGAACGAGACGGTCGTACGAAAACGAATCACAGGAGGCCGATCGGGAGGTGCCACTTCCCGGGAGGCCGACTCTCACACACCGAACCCAAACCCGGCCCTTCGGGACCGGATCGACGGTTCTCTACGGAGAGTTTGATCCTGGCTCAGGACGAACGCTGGCGGCGTGCTTAACACATGCAAGTCGAGCGAGAACCTCGGAAGGGGTAACCCTCCCGAGGGGAGAGCGGCGAACGGGTGAGTAACACGTGGGCAACCTGCCCCGGACACCGGGATAACCCAGGGAAACCTGAGCTAATACCGGATACTCCGGCGTGATCACATGGTCGTGCCGGGAAAGCTCCGACGGTCCGGGATGGGCCCGCGGCCTATCAGCTTGTTGGTGGGGTAACGGCCTACCAAGGCGACGACGGGTAGCTGGTCTGAGAGGACGGCCAGCCACACTGGGACTGAGACACGGCCCAGACTCCTACGGGAGGCAGCAGTGGGGAATATTGCGCTAATGCGCGAAAGCGTGACGCAGCGACGCCGCGTGGGGGATGAAGGCCCTCGGGTCGTAAACCCCTTTCGCCAGGGACGAAGCGAGAGTGACGGTACCTGGAGAAGAAGTCCCGGCTAACTACGTGCCAGCAGCCGCGGTAACACGTAGGGGACGAGCGTTGTCCGGATTCATTGGGCGTAAAGCGCGCGTAGGCGGCTCGGAAAGTCGGTCGTGAAATCCGGGGGCTCAACCCCCGAACTGCGTCCGATACTTCCGAGCTGGAGGCAGGTAGGGGAGATCGGAATTCCTGGTGTAGCGGTGAAATGCGCAGATATCAGGAGGAACACCGGTGGCGAAGGCGGATCTCTGGGCCTTGCCTGACGCTGAGGCGCGAAAGCTAGGGGAGCGAACAGGATTAGATACCCTGGTAGTCCTAGCCGTAAACGTTGGGTGCTAGGTGTGGGCGGACATCGACCCCGTCCGTGCCGAAGCTAACGCATTAAGCACCCCGCCTGGGGAGTACGGCCGCAAGGCTAAAACTCAAAGGAATTGACGGGGGCCCGCACAAGCGGCGGAGCATGCGGCTTAATTCGATGCGACGCGAAGAACCTTACCTGGGCTTGACATGCAGGGTGAAGCCGGTGAAAGCCGGAGCTCTACGGAGCCTGCACAGGTGGTGCATGGCTGTCGTCAGCTCGTGCCGTGAGGTGTTGCCTTAAGTGGCGCAACGAGCGCAACCCTTGTCCTCAGTTGCCAGCGGGTAAAGCCGGGAACTCTGGGGAGACTGCCGGTGCCAAACCGGAGGAAGGTGGGGATGACGTCAAGTCATCATGCCCCTTATGTCCAGGGCTGCACGCATGCTACAATGCGCGATACAAAGGGCTGCGATCCCGCAAGGGGGAGCGAATCCCAAAAAGTCGCGCTCAGTTCGGATCGGGGTCTGCAACCCGACCCCGTGAAGTCGGAGTCGCTAGTAATCGCAGATCAGCAATGCTGCGGTGAATACGTTCCCGGGCCTTGTACACACCGCCCGTCACACCACGAAAGTGGGCAACACCCGAAGCCGGTGGCCCAACCCCTTGGGGAGGGAGCCGTCGAAGGTGGGGCTCGCGATTGGGGTGAAGTCGTAACAAGGTAGCCGTACCGGAAGGTGCGGCTGGATCACCTCCTTTCTAAGGAGACACTTGGCACCCCGGACGTCGACCACCACGGTCGGCGCTTCGGGAGACTCCAGGTCGATGCACTGGCTACTCGGTCGGCGAGCTCGGATCGCTCGACGCTAGTACCCCTCTTGGAGGGCGAACGGGTCGATCGATGCGCGAGCCGGCCGGGCACACTGTTCAGCTCTGGGGGTGCGAGCTCCCGAGCACCTTGAGAACTCGATAGCGAGCGCGAGCATCTACAGTCAAGTTACTAAGGGCTTACGGTGGATGCCTTGGCGCCAGGAGCCGATGAAGGACGCGTCTGGCTGCGAAAAGCTTCGGGGAGCCGCCGAGAAGGCTGAGATCCGGAGATGTCCGAATGGGGAAACCCGGCCGGGGTCATGCCCGGTCACCCAGGTCTGAATCCATAGGGCCTGAGGAGGGAACCGCCCGAAGTGAAACATCTCAGTAGGGCGAGGAAGAGAAAGCAACCGCGACTCCCCTAGTAGCGGCGAGCGAACGGGGATCAGCCTAAACCGGTCCGGTGTGACAGCCCGGTGGCGTTGCCGGGCCGGTGTCGTGGGACCTGCGTGATCTCGCACCGGTGAGATCGAGGAGTGACAAAGTCGGCACGTAGACGAAGGCCATGGAACGGGCCGCCACAGAAGGTAACAGCCCTGTAGTCGAAACGCGACCGACCTCCTTTGCAGTGTTCCCGAGTAGCGCGGGACCCCTGAAATCCCGCGCGAATCTGGGGGGCCCACCCCCTAAGGCTAAGCACTCCCTGGCGACCGATAGTGAACTAGTACCGTGAGGGAAAGGTGAAAAGCACCCCGGGAGGGGAGTGAAATAGCACCTGAAACCGTGAGCCTACAAGCTGTCGGAGCTCGAGCTGGGTAACCAGTTCGAGTGACGGCGTGCCTTTTGAAGAATGAGCCGGCGAGTTAGCGGTGTGCGGCAAGGTTAAGTCTTCTGACGAAGCCGAAGCGAAAGCGAGTCTGCATGGGGCGCACAGTCGCACGCCCTAGACCCGAAGCCGAGTGATCTACCCATGGGCAGGTTGAAGCGAGGGTAAGACCTCGTGGAGGACCGAACCCACCAGGGTTGAAAACCTGGGGGATGACCTGTGGGTAGGGGTGAAAGGCCAATCAAACTCGGTGATAGCTGGTTCTCCCCGAAATGCCTTTAGGGGCAGCCTCGGACGTTCAGCATCGGAGGTAGAGCACTGATTGGGCTAGGGGGCCCACAAGCTTACCGACCTCAGTCAAACTCCGAATGCCGATGCTCCAGAGTCCGGGAGTGAGGCTGCGGGGGCTAAGCTCCGTAGCCGAGAGGGAAACAACCCAGATCGCCAGCTAAGGTCCCGAAGTTCGTGCTAAGTGGGAAAGGATGTGGGATTGCACAGACAACCAGGAGGTTGGCTTAGAAGCAGCCACCCTTGAAAGAGTGCGTAATAGCTCACTGGTCAAGTGGTCCTGCGCCGATGATGTATCGGGGCTCAAGCACGACACCGAAGCTGCGGGATTCCTCGTATGGCTCGGCCGTGGAGGGAGGCTTCCACGGTCCAGGCCGAGGGATCGGTAGGGGAGCGTTCTTGTGCGAGTGAAGCGGCGGGGTAACCCAGCGGTGGACGCACAAGAAGTGAGAATGCCGGCATGAGTAGCGAAAGACGGGGGAGGAGCCCGTCCGCCGAATGCCCAAGGGTTCCTGGGGAAGGTTCATCCGCCCAGGGTTAGTCGGGACCTAAGGCGAGGCCGAGAGGCGTAGCCGATGGACGACTGGTTGATATTCCAGTACCACCTCATCCGCGCCCATCCCGAATCCGAGCCGCTAAGGGAACCCCTTCGGGGGCTACCGACCCGCTCGATACTAGGGAAGCGAAGGGGGGACGCAGAAGGGTAGGTCGACCCACGCGATGGTCGTCGTGGGGCAAGTGCGTAGGGGGGTTCCCCAGGCAAATCCAGGGAGCCGTAACCCTGAGGCACGATGCCGAGCCGCTTCAGGCGAAGCGACTGATCCCATGCTGCCGAGAAAAGCCTCTAGCGAGTGGTTGAGGTGCCCGTACCCCAAACCGACTCAGGTGGGCAAGTAGAGAATACTCAGGCGATCGAGAGAACCCTGGTTAAGGAACTCGGCAAATTGCCTCCGTAACTTCGGGAGAAGGAGGACCACGGTAGGGTGACGGCCCTCGCGGCCCGAGCTCGATGTGGTGGCACAAACCAGGCCCAAGCGACTGTTTACTAAAAACACAGGTCCGTGCTAAGTCGTAAGACGACGTATACGGACTGACGCCTGCCCGGTGCCGGAACGTTACGGGGAGGGGTTAGTTCCCTTCGGGGAGCGAAGCTCCAAACCTAAGCGCCGGTAAACGGCGGCCGTAACTATAACGGTCCTAAGGTAGCGAAATTCCTTGTCGGGTAAGTTCCGACCTGCACGAATGGCGTAACGACTTGGGCACTGTCTCAACCGGGGACTCGGCGAAATTGCAGTACGAGTAAAGATGCTCGTTACCCGCGACAGGACGGAAAGACCCCGGGACCTTTACTGCAGCTTGGTGTTGGGTTCTGGCAGGTGTTGCGTAGGATAGGCGGGAGGCTGTGAAGCTCGGGCTCCGGCTCGGGTGGAGCCACCCTTGAAATACCGCCCTTCATCTGTTGGGACTCTAACCTCGGCCCGTGATCCGGGTCGGGGACAGCGCCTGGTGGGCAGTTTAACTGGGGCGGTTGCCTCCCAAAATGTAACGGAGGCGCCCAAAGGTTCCCTCAGCCTGGTTGGCAATCAGGCGTCGAGTGCAAGGGCACAAGGGAGCTTGACTGCGAGACCGACGGGTCGAGCAGGTGCGAAAGCAGGGCCTAGTGATCCGACGACGCCATGTGGAAGGGTCGTCGCTCAACGGCTAAAAGGTACCCCGGGGATAACAGGCTGATCGCTCCCAAGAGTCCATATCGACGGAGCGGTTTGGCACCTCGATGTCGGCTCGTCTCATCCTGGGGCTGGAGCAGGTCCCAAGGGTCGGGCTGTTCGCCCGTTAAAGAGGCACGCGAGCTGGGTTTAGAACGTCGTGAGACAGTTCGGTCCCTATCCGTCGTGGGCGTAGGAGACTTGCGGGGAGCTGCCCCTAGTACGAGAGGACCGGGGCGGACGAACCTCTGGTGTGCCAGTTGTCGCGCCAGCGGCACGGCTGGTTAGCCACGTTCGGAAGAGATAAGCGCTGAAAGCATCTAAGTGCGAAACTCGCCCCTAGATGAGGTCTCCCACAGGGTTAACCTGGTAAGGCCCCTCGCAGACTACGAGGTTGATAGGCCGGAGGTGGAAGCGCGGCAACGCGTTGAGCCGACCGGTACTAATAGGCCGAGGACTTGACTTTGCTCGCGCTCGCTATCGCAGTTCCCGAGCCCTGCTCGGGGGCCGCGCTCCCGTCGACTCGACGTCCCGGCCCTGGTCGGGAGACGCCGTTTCGGTGGCCATGGCGGAGGGGAGACACCCGGTCCCATCCCGAACCCGGAAGTTAAGCCCTCCTGCGCCGATGGTACTGCCCGGGCAACTGGGTGGGAGAGTAGGTCGCCGCCGAGACATCGTTGCAAGGGCCGCCCTTCGGGGCGGCCCTTTGCGTTGGGCCGGGTAGGCTGCGGGAACGATGCCGAAGCCCCTGCGACCTCGTCCCGGCCAGCGAAGCGCGTCGGCGCCTCGGCGCCGATCGGGGCTTCCCGGGGAGGTCGTGTCCGAGCTCCGCCAGACCGCTCGGGGAGGCAAGGCGGAGCCCGCGATCGCGAGGTTGGAGCGCGCGGCGGAGCTGCTCGAGCGCGGGGACGCTCGGGGCGCCTCGGCCGAGGCGCTGAAGGCGAAGGAGCTGGCCCCTCGTTCCGCGGCCGTACGCGAGGTCCTGGGCCTCGCGTATTACCAGCTCGATCGCTTTCGCGAGGCGCTGACCGAGATGCAGACCTATCGACGGATGTCGGGCCGTGCCGACCAGAACCACATTATCGCCGACTGCCTGCGCTCGATCGGACGGCCCGACCGCGCGGTCCCGCTTGCGGAGGAGGCCCTGGGCTCGCGCGGGGTTCCGCTGGCCGCGAAGACGGAGGCGGTGATCGTCGCGGCCAGCGCGCTCGCGGACCAGGGGAAGTTCGATCAGGCCCTCGGCCTGCTCCGGCGGATCCGGACGCGCGAGGACGTCGCCGGGCCCGAGGTGCTCCGGGTGTGGTACGTCACCGGAGACATCCTGGAGAAGGCCGGCCGGTCGCAGGAGGCCGTGCGCGAGTTCCGCAAGGTCGTGCGCCACGACGCCGCCGCGTACGACGCCGCCGAGCGCGCGGCTCAGCTCTCCTGAGCGTCGGTCTCACGAGGGGCGGACTCGCGCTCGCGACGCCGGTGCCAGTAGCCCACGATGCCCATGGCGTTCATCCGAACGCTCGACAGGATCTCGAGTCGTCCGAGATCCAGCTCGGTCTGCGCGCCCGTCTCGAAGTCGCGCCGGCTCTCCGCCTCGAGCACGCTCACGATCTCGTCGAGATCTTCGGTTCGCTCCATCGCGCGGCCGACGGCCTCGGTCCAGTCGCGGAACCGTTTCGAAGCCAGGTCGCAGATCCGGTCGACCTCGCGAACCGGGCCGAAGTGCGAGAAGAGCAGGAGCTCGCCGGCGAGCGACCGGATCCGCTCGATGCTGTCGAGGGCCTGCTCGAGGTCGTAGTCCGGAGGGGGCGTCGCGGGGCGGAGCAACGGGAGGTCCGGGGGATGGATCCCCAGCGCATCGCCCGTGAACACGGCGCCGGTGTCCGAGTCCAGGAGCGCGACCTGATGCTTCGCGTGTCCGGGCGTGTCGAACGCGGAGAGCGACCGGCCCCCGATGTCGACGACGTCACCGTCGCCGAGGCTTCGGATCCGTTGCGCCGGAACGGGGGCAACCGATCCGAAGAGTTCGGCCATCCGGTCGTCGCCGTAGATGGAGGTGGCGCTCGCGACGAGCCTTGTCGGGTCGGCGAGGTGCCGGGCGCCCCGTTCGTGGACCCACACGGTCGCCTTCGGGTACCGCTCGCAGAGCGCGCCGACGCCGCCCGCGTGGTCAAGATGGATGTGCGTGACCGCCACGTTGGCCAGGTCGGTAGCTCCGACGCCCAGCCGATCGAGCCCCGCCGCGACGTGCCCGAGCGAGGGGGTCGGTCCCGTCTCGACGATCGTCGGCTCGCGTGCGTCCAAGAGATACGCGGCCGTGTAGCGCTCGCGTCCGCCGTAGAACGTGTCGATCGCCGTGATTCCCGGCGCGACCTCGAAGACGACGGGCTCCACGACCGAAGTCTAGTCGGAGCCGTGTCGGTGGCTGCTGCTAGCGTGCGCACGAACGGGAGGGATCACGATGATCGAGGGAATGGTGGCGGTCAACGTGGTCGTGCTCGCGGGAACGGTTGCGGCCGACCCGGTCGAGCGACGGATGCCCTCGGGCGACGAGGTGACCGAGCTCCGACTGTCCGTGCCCGAGACGGGCAAGCGCCTCCTCCCGCTGCCCGTCGCCGCCTGGCACCGAGATGTCGGCAAACGCGCCCTGAAGGGACTCGGTAAGGGAGACGACGTTCTCGTGTACGGCCACCTCGTCAGGCGGTTCTACCGGAGCGGGGCCGGGGCGCGGAGCCTCACCGAGGTCGTCGCGTCGGGGATCAAGAAGCTCGAACGCCCCCAGGACGAGTAGCCCTGCGTCCTCTTCACGCGAGGTCGTGGGGGCGGATCACCATGCCCGTCCGTGGCTTGGGCCAGAAGAACGTCGACTTCTGGGGCAGACGCTCGCCTCGCTCGACGACCGCGCGGATCGTTGGCGCGTCGGTCGGCGGCAGGAGGTAGGCCGCGACGGCCTCGCCGCTGCGGACGGCCTCCTCGGCCGCGACGGCATCGGGCGTGAATCGCAGGGTGTCGTCCAGCCCCCTGAGCGCGTCCTCGTGAAGCCGACAGACGACCGGTGGCTCGCCGGCGAGCTCGGCGACGCGGTGCACGAGGGCCCCGTCCTCGTGCGAGGCGACGCCGTAGACGAGCTTGCCGTCGTCGACCGTCTCCAGCACCTCCTCGAGGTCTCGGACTCGCGTGCCCTCGGAGGGGGCCGTCCCGGCGAGCTGGATCCGGTGGAAGGGCAGCACGGGAGGATCCTCGAGCGTCGCGTCCACGACGAACATCATCGCGGCGTCCCAAGGTCCCGGGCCGTGCTCGGTCCGCATCTCGTCCCGGTACCGCAGGGCGGTCGCGTAGCGGTGATGCCCATCGGCGATCATGAGCACCTCGTGCTCGAGCCACCCCGCGACGTCCGCCTCGGGCGATGCCTCCCACATCCGGTGCTCCACGCCGTCGTGGTCGGTGAGGGAGGCGACGGGGTCCGGGTCCGTCACCCGGTCGAGCCAGCCCGCCAGCGCCCGGTTCGGGCCCAGGAAGACCGCGTAGATGCTCGAGAGATTCGCGCCGAGCGCGCGGACGAGAAGGAGCCGGTCCTCCACCGGCCCGGGAAGCGTGCGCTCGTGTGGGACGACGTTTCCTCCCCAGTCCTCGAGGTCCACGGACGCCACCACGCCTCGAACCCGCCGCTTGTGCCCGTGAAGGGAGAACGCCATCTCGTACGGGAAGTACCGCTCGCCGTCCGTCTCGACCAGCACGCGGTCGCGTCTCCACGCGTCGAGATCGACCCGTGCCTGCACGTACCGGGCGGGGAGCTCCGGGTGCCCGGGCTCCTGGCCGAGGTCGAGCCGGATCACGTTGAAGGGGCTGGCGGCGAGGAATCTCGCATGTTCTCGAGCAGAGATCACGTCGTAAGGTGGTGCGGTGACGCGATCGAGCGATCCCACCCGCGAACGGTCGAAGCGCAGGCCGACGAAGGGCGAGACGCGGGGCACGGAGCATGTATAGCAGGCCCCCCGAGCGCGAGACGGAATCGGCGTACGACCTGTTCTCGCGCGGCGTGGGGTTCCTCACCGACGGTCATCCCCATCAGGCCGCGATGCTCCTGGGCCGCGCCAAGCTGCTCGAGCCGGACAAGGGGTCGATCCGTGAGGCGCTCGGGCGGGCGCTGTTCATGGCCGGCCGCGCGCCTCGCGCCAGGCGCGAGTTCGCCAAGGTCGTCCAGATCGAGCCCGCCAACGACTACGCCCATTTCGGGCTCGCGCTCGCGTGCGAGCGGACGGGACAGCGCACACGAGCCATCGGGCACCTGAAGCTCGCGATCGCGATGCGCCCGGGGGTCGAGCACTACGAGCGAGCGCTCGCCCGGCTCGCCGGGTGATGCTGGCCTCGCGCTACGACGTCCTCCTGCTCGACCTCGACGGGGTCCTGTATCGCGGCGACGAGCCCGTGGCCCACGCCCTCGAGGCCATGGTGGCGCTTCGCCGATCCGGCATCCGCGTGATCTTCCTGACGAACAACTCCTCTCGTACGCCCCAGCAGGTGGCGTCCAAGCTCGAGGGCCTCGGGGTCGCCGCCGACCCGTCCGAGGTGGTCACCTCCGCGCTCGCGACCGCGGACCTGCTCGCCGCCCGGGGAGGATCCGTGTTCGTTGTGGGACAGGACGGGATCCGGCGCGCGCTGGCCGAGGCGGGACTCGAGATCCTCGACGGCGAGCCGGACCACGTGGACCACGTCGTGGTCGGTGTCGACGTCGAGGCGACGTACGCGAAGCTGCGAACGGCCTGCGTCCTGGTCGAGCGCGGGGCGCACCTGGTCGCGACGAACCCGGACCGGTCCTTCCCGGTTCCCGGGGCGCTGTGGCCGGGCGCGGGGGCTCTCCTCGCCGTCGTCACCGAGACGACTGGGGCGAGCGCGGAGGTCGTCGGCAAGCCCTTCGCCCCGCTCTTCGAATCCGCTCGAAGGCGCGCCGGGGCCTCGTCGCCGCTCGTGGTGGGCGACCGCCTGGACACCGACATCGCGGGCGCGGTCAACCTGGGGTGGGATTCGTTTCTGGTGCTGACCGGGGTCAGCACTCGGGAAGAGCTAGCCTCCTCGGACGTGCGCCCCACCTACGTGGCCGAGGACCTGAGGGTCCTGCTCGCCGAGCCCCCTCAGAAGGCGTCCGGCCGAGGTGGGAGAGCGGAGACTCGCGTCCGCGGTCCGGGCGGGCGGTAGAAGAGCCACGCGACACCCGCGCCGAAGGCGAACCCGCCCACGTGCGCCCAGAACGCAACGCCACCGTTCACGTTCGTCCCCAGCTGCCCGACGCCGCTGAAGACCTGGAGCAGGAGCCAGGCGACGAGCAGGAACGCGGCCCGCACCTCGACGACGGTGATGAAGAAGAAGATCACGAGCGTCGTCACGCGGGCTCCGGGGAACAGGACCGCGTACGCGCCGAGCACCGCCCCGATCGCCCCGGAGGCGCCGAGGCTTGGGATGGTCGAGCTGGGATCGAACGCGAGCTGGAGCCCGGTCGCGGCGAGACCGCCCATCACGTAGAACAGCGGGTAGACGACATACCCCAGGCGGTCCTCCACGTTGTTCCCGAACACCCAGAGGAACAGCATGTTCCCCGCGAGGTGCAGCCACCCCCCGTGCAGGAACATCGCGACGAAGATCGAGGCCAGCCAGCTCTTGTCGGGACACGCCTCCTGGAGGAACGGCTGGACGAGGTCGCCGGCGCCCGGCCCGTAGTCACGGTCGATCGCCCGCCGGGCCTCGAGCCCCCCGTCCGCAAGGTTCTCCCGGTGGGTGACCTCGAAGGGGATCTCCGCGTGGCAGAGATAGAACTCGTTCTGTTCGTCCTGGGTGCCGAAGGTCGGCTGCCAGAGGAGGAAGACCGCGACGTTCACGGCGATGAGCGCGAGGGTGAGGATCGGGACCCGGCTGGTGGGGTTCGCGTCTCGGATCGGAATCACGGACGGACCTCGGGTGGCCGCGTCATCGACGAGGCAGCCTAGCAGCGGACTCACGGCCGAAGGGGTCGTGGACGGCGGGGGTATCCTGGCTTCCCACGGTCGAGCTGAAGGAGCGCCCATGGTCGTGAACGAGATCCGGAAGAACGTGGAGGCCGCGGTCGGCAAGCTGTCGCCCAGACGGGCACAGGAGCTGGCGGGGTCGCTGATGCCGGGCCAGAGCAAGGACCAGATCGCGAAGGCCGCGCAGAACATCATGGAGTGGTCCAATCGGAACCGCGAGCGCCTCACCGAGCTCGTTCGCACCGAGGTCCGCTCGCAGCTGAACCAGGTCGGCGTCGCCTCGCGCGACGAGGTCGACGCCCTTCGCCGGCGCGTGCGCGACCTGGAGAAGGCGAAGACAGGCTCGAAGCGGTCCACGGCCAAGCGAACGCGCGCCAAGCGCACGACGGCGACCAGGTCGAAGCCCGATGCGAGCTCGTCCTCGGGCGAGCCGGACCCGGCCCCGACCGAGGCGGTCACGAGGATCCCGGTCACCTCCGGCGATTCGCCGGGCGCCGTCTGACGCCGGTCGTGGCGCGCCGTCGGCTCGACGCCGAGCTGGTTCGGCGCGGTCTCGTCGCGAGTCGAACCGAGGCCCACGCGGCCGTCCGCGAGGGCAAGGTGACCGTCCGCGGCCGTCCGGCCGAGAAGCCCTCGACCCTCGTCGATCCCGCCGACCCGGTGGAGCTCCTCGCGGCTACGCGGCGATTCGTCTCTCGCGGGGGCGACAAGCTCGACGCGGCGCTGGACCGGTTCGCCGTCGATCCCGCGTCGAGGTCGTGCCTGGACGCCGGCGCCTCCACCGGTGGGTTCACCGACTGCCTCCTCAAGCGAGGCGCCCGACACGTCGTCGCCGTCGACGTCGGCTACGGACAGCTCGCGTGGTCGCTCCGGTCGGACGAGCGCGTCACGGTCCTCGAGCGAACGAATGTGCGCGAGCTGACGCCGGCCCACCTGCCGTACGCTCCCGACCTGGTGGTCGCGGACCTCTCGTTCGTCTCGTTGCGGCTGGCCGTCCCCGCGCTGATGGCCGTGACGGCGGACGGGGCGGACCTGGTGCTGCTGGTCAAGCCGCAGTTCGAGGCCGGCCCGCAGGTCGTGGGACGGGGAGGCGTCGTGCGCGACGCGGAGGTGTGGCGCCGCGCGATCGAGGGCGTCGCGGCCGCGTGCGCGGACGCGGGCGTCACGCCGCGGGGCGTGATGGCGTCGCCGCTGCCCGGACCGGCCGGAAACGTCGAGTTCCCGCTCCACGCTCGCGCCGGCGGCGGGGGCCCGGCGCTCGACGTCGACGCCGCCATCCGCGAAGGGCTCCGGATCGGAGGTCGGCCGTGAGGCGGGTCGGGTTGGTCGTCCACCCCGCGAGGCCGGCGGCCGAGGGCGCGGCGGTGGAGCTCGAGCGGTGGCTCGGCGAGCGGGAGGTCGAGGTGCGGCGATGGGCCGGCCCTCTCACCGAGGACGCGACCCTCGCGTTGGCGTTCGTCGAGGGGCTCGATCTCGTGGTCTCGATCGGCGGCGACGGCACGTTCCTGCGGGCGGCGCACCTCGCCTCCCGCGGTGACGTGCCCGTGCTCGGCGTCAAGGTCGGGCGGATGGGATTCCTCACCGAGGCGGAGCCCGACGAGGCGCCCGCCGTGCTCGCCCGAATGCTCACCGAGACGGCGCGGATCGAGGAGCGTCTCGCGGTCCTTGCGGAGTCCGACGGCGCAGCCTTCGACCCGCAGTGGGCGCTGAACGAGGTGATCGTCGAGAAGCGTGCGCGGCACCGGCTGATCCGGCTCGCGGTGTTCGTCGGAGACTCCTACGTGACGACCTTCTCGGCGGACGGCGTGATCGCGGCCACCCCGACGGGTTCGACGGCCTACTCGTTCTCCGCCGGTGGACCGATCGTGTCGCCCTCGGTCCCGTGCATCGTCGTCACCCCGATCGCCGCCCACATGGTGTTCGACCGCTCGCTCGTGCTCGGTCCCGACGAGCGGGTGACGCTCGAGGTCCTCGGCGAGGAGGAGGGGCTGGTATCCGCCGATGGCCGGGAGAGCCTGGAGCTCCCGGTCGGCTCGCGCGTGCAGATCGGCGCGGCGCCGAGGCCGGCTCGGTTCGTGCGGCGCGACGACGCGCCGGGGTTCTTCGAGCTGGTGCGCGACAAGTTCGGTCTCCCCGGGCCGGACGAGGAGCCCGAGGAGCGACGCTAGTGCTCCGAGAGGTTCACATCAGCGGCCTCGGCGTGATCGACGACCTGGACCTCGCGCTGGACCCGGGACTGAACGTGCTCACCGGCGAGACGGGCGCGGGCAAGACGATGGTGACGGTCGGCCTGGCGCTGGCGCTCGGGCGACGGGCCTCGGCGTCGCTCGTCCGTCCGCATTCCACGGCGGCCCGCGTGCAGGCGCGCTTCGACGCGCCCGAACGCTCCGAGGCCGCCGGCTGGGCGGAGGACGGGGAGCTGCTGCTCGCCCGCACCGTCTCGGCGGACGGGCGGAGCACCGCCCGGATCGGTGGTCAGCTCGCGCCGGTGTCTGCGCTCGCCGAGCTCGCCGGCGACCTCGTCGAGCTCCACGGGCAACACGAGGGGCTGCGGCTGCTGTCCCCGGCCGCGCAGACGGCTTTCCTCGACCGCTTCGCGGGGGGCGTGCACTCCGAGGCCGTCGCGGAGCTGCGGACCGAGCACGAGCGGCTGCGGGCCGCTCGCGTCGAGCTCGAGGCGTTGCTCGAGCGAGAGCGCGACCGCGAGCGCGAGATCGACCTCCTCGCGTACCAGGTGCGGGAGCTCGAGTCCGCCGCCTCGCGGCCCGGGGAGATCGCGGAGCTCCTGCTCGAGGAGGCGCGGCTGGCGCACGCGGAGCGGCTCGTGGAGCTCGCCGCCTCGGCCGAACACACCCTGTCGGCGGAGGGAGCGGCCGCCGACGAGCTCGCCGCCGCCGCCGCGAACCTTCGAGCCGCCGCGGAGCTGGATCGCCGAGCCGAGGGACTCGCCTCGCGAGCGGAGGCGCTCGGCGCCGAGGCCGTCGAGCTCGCCCGCGACCTCCGCGACTACGGTGACCGGCTCGAGCTCGACCCGGCACGCCTGGACGAGGTCCGCGATCGCCTCGGAGCTCTCCGGGCGCTCCTGCGCAAGTACGGGGGGAGCGAGGAGGAGGTCCTGACCTATCTGGAGGGCGCCCGGCGATCGCTCGAGCAACTCGCCGACGCGGGGCACGAGGCCACTCGGCTCGAAGGGGAGGTCGCCGAACGGGGCGCACGGGTGACGGCGCTGGCCGTGGCCGTCTCGCAGGGGAGGGAGGCGTCCGCCCCGAAGCTCGCCGCGGCGCTCGAGTCTGAGCTGCGCGAGCTCGGCATGCCGGGGGTCGAGGTCGAGGTGGTCCTCGTTCCGAACTCGGAGCTCAGCTCCGGGGGAGCCGAGCGCGCGGAGCTTGCGTTCGCCGGCGGGCCGGGACAACCTCGGCTGCCGTTCGCAAAGGTCGCATCCGGGGGCGAGCTGTCCCGCACGATGCTCGCGTGTCGGAGCGTGCTGGTCGATCTCGACGCCGTCCCGACGCTCGTGTTCGACGAGGTGGACACGGGGATCGGCGGACGGGCCGGGGTGGCCGTCGGGCGTCGGCTGGCCGCGCTGGCGCGGACCCGGCAGGTCGTGGTCGTCACCCACTTGCCACAGATCGCATCCTTCGCCGACCGGCACGTACGGGTCGAGAAACGCGGCGGCACCGCGACGGTCACGGTGCTCGACGAGGCGGGGCGCGTGGAGGAGCTCACCCGGATGCTCGCCGGGCTCCCGGGGAGCGAGGCCGCGTCCGTCCACGCCGAGGAGCTCCTCGCCGAGGCGGGGCGGTCCAAGGCCCGGCCCTGAGGTGGCCGGGCGATCCCACGAGGGGTTCGGATACCCTTGAGCCCCGGCCGCGGGTCGGGAGGCCACCGCGCCGGAACGGTCCCGGCGCACCGCGCTCAGGAGGACAGACCCCACGCAAGCGAGGTCCAGGAGCCTGCTCCGACGGCCCGGCCGTCGTCAGCGCCCGAACGAGGGGCTCGCGCGCGTCGACGGGCGCACCAAGCGTCTCGTCCAGCGCGCGCAGCCCGGCGACGTCGCCGTGATCGACCACGAGGACCTCGACCGGGTCTCCGCGGACGCGCTGATCGACGCCGGCGTGTCCGCGGTCGTGAACGCGAGGCGCTCGATCAGCGGCAGGTACCCGAACCTCGGTCCGCTCACGCTGGTGCGGGCGGGCGTTCCCCTGATCGATACCGTCGGAGGGTTGTTGCTGCGCAAGGTCCGCGAGGGAGACCCCGTGCGTCTCGACGGGGATCGCGTCCTCGTGGGCGATCGCCTGGTCGGGGTCGGGATCCGCCAGAGCGAGACCGCGGTTCTCGGGGCCATGGCGGAGGCGCAGCTGTCCCTCGCCGAGCGCTTCGAGAGCTTCGCGGCGAACACGGTCGACTTCATGGTGCGAGAGCGTGACCTGCTCTTCGGCGGCTCGGGTCTCCCTGCGCTGGACCACGACCTCTCTCAGCGACCGGTCCTGGTCGTGGTCCGCGGCTACAACTACAAGGAGGACCTCGCCGCGCTCGGTGGCTACATCCGGGACGTCCGTCCGGTCCTCGTGGGTGTCGACGGTGGTGCCGACGCCATGATCGAGGCCGGCTACCTGCCGGACCTGATCCTGGGCGACATGGACAGCGTCTCGGACGAGGCGCTCCGGCTCGCCCTGCCTCGTGCGGGGCGGCGATGGCTCCGTCGCCGCCCGCCGACGGAGATCGTGCTCCATGCGTACCAGGACGGCCGGGCGCCCGGGCGCTCGCGCCTGGACGCGCTCGGCGTCCCCTACAAGGTCGTCCAGGCCGCCGGTACGAGCGAGGACGTCGCATTCCTCCTCGCGCACGAGAAGGGTGCCGAGGCGATCGTTGCGGTCGGAAGCCACGGCAACCTCCGCGAGTTCCTCGACAAGGGCCGCGAGGGAATGGCGAGCACGTTCCTGGTGCGCCTCCGCGTCGGCGAAATCCTGATGGACGCCAAAGGCGTCTCCCGCGTGTACTCGCCGAGGATCCGAACCCGTGACAGCCTGTTGCTCGTCGGTGCGGCCATCGCCGCCATCGTCGCGGTCGTGTTCATCTCGCCGCCGCTCCGCCTGTACGTGATCCAGCTGTTCGAGCAGTTCCGACAGTGGCTCTTCCAGCTGAAGGAGCTGCTGTGATCTCGCTCCGCTATCACCTCGTGGCGATCGTCGCCGTCTTCCTCGCCCTCGCCGTCGGCCTGCTCGCCGGCAGCGCGTTCGTCGAGCCCGCGCTGGTGAAGCAGCTGCAGCGCGAGACCGATAACCTCCGCGACGACGTCCGGGACCTGGAGAACCGAGACACGCAGAACCGGGCCGAGGTCGAGTCTCTCAACGCCTTCGTCGACGCCGCACTTCCTTATCTGACCGAGGATCGGCTCCTCGGCCACAGCGTCGTCGTCGTCGCGCAGGAGGGCGTCGAGGACGCCGTGCTCGGGCAGGCGCAGCGATCGTTGCAGGACGGCGGTGCCGACGTGGTCGCGGTGGTCCAGGCTCGGGACGAGATCGCCTCGGACGACCCGGAGACGCAGGCGCAGCTCGCGGAGCTGATCGGGGCCTCGGACGCACCCGCCGATCAGCTTCCCGCCCTCACCGCGTCGGCGCTCGCGGTTCGGCTCGCCGGGGGTGGCGGCGGCGCTGCGCCCGAGGACGACCTGCTGGCCCAGCTGCTCTCGGCGGGGTTCCTCGCGCCCGTGGGCTCAGGACTCTCGGCGTCGACGCTCGCGGAGATCGGGTCGTTGGGCCAGGTCGTCGTCGTGCTCGGCGGTGGGCAGGACGAGGAGCCGGTCCTGTCGCCCGAGGACTTCGCCGTGCCGCTCGTCGACGAGCTGGCGGCCCTGGGCACGCCGGCGGCCGCCGGGGAGTCCGCGACGACCGTCCTCGGGTTCGTCGAGCAGGTTCGCGGGACCGACGGGATCGTGACCGTGGACGACCTGGACCTCAGCATGGGCGGGGCCGCGCTGGTCCTGGGTCTGGACGAGCTGTTGATCACCGGCCAGGGTGGGACCTACGGGATCAAGGACGGCGCCGAGCCCCTCCCGCCCCTTCCGTGACGCGCGTCGTCGCCCTTGTGGCGGCTCGCAACGAGGCGGATCGGATCGGCGAGACGGTGGCGGCGCTCCGAGACCTCGAGACCGTGTCCGAGGTCGTGGTCGTCGACGACGGGTCGGGCGACGACACCGCCTCCCGTGCGTTGGCGGCCGGCGCCACCGTGCTCCGTCTCGAGCGCTCGCGCGGGAAGGGGCGTGCGCTCGAGGGCGCCCTTGCACGCCTGCCCCCCGCGGGGCTCTGGTTGCTCGCCGACGGCGACCTCGGCGCGACCGCGGGAGAGCTCGGGGCCGTGCTCGAACGCGTGGTGTCGGGGGACGCCGACCTCGCGATCGCCGTGTTCCCCCCCGGGCCTGCCGCCGGCTTTGGGCTCGTCAAGCGCGTCGCCGCCCGGGGGATCCACGTGCTCGCCGGGATCGAGGTCCGCGAGCCGCTCTCTGGTCAGCGCGCTCTCTCCGCGAGGGCCCTGGATGCCGTCCGCCCGCTCGCCCGGGGGTTCGGCGTCGAGACGGCCATGACGATCGATGCCGCGCGCGCCGGGCTGCGGGTCGAGGAGGTCCCGGCCGCCCTCGCTCACCGGCCGACGTTTCGAGACGTTCGGGGGTTCGCGCACCGCGGCCGTCAGGGTTGGGACGTCTTGCGCGCGCTCGCGCCCAGGGCCATCGGGCTCCGATGAGATGGGGACGGCTCGCGACGCCGAACTACCGCGGCGCGCTCGTGCCACGAAGCCTCGGGATCGTGCTCGCGGGCGCCGCCGCAGCCTCGACCGTCCTGTATGCGGCCCTGCGGGGCCTCGCGGCCCCGGGGTGGGGCTCCCTGGCCGGGTGTCTCCTCGTCTTCGCCGCGGGGCTGGTCGACGATCTCGCCACCCCCGGTCCTCGCGGCATCCGCAATCACCTGCGCTCCCTGGCCGCCGGCCGCATGACCACGGGGCTCCTGAAGGTCGTCGTCACGACGGGCGCGGCGATCGTCGTGGTGGCGCTCGAGCCCTCCAGGCCGGGCTACGTTCGGCTCTCCGGGATCGTGCTCCTCGCCGCCTGCGCGAACGCGTGGAACGGGCTCGACGTACGCCCGGGACGGGCGCTCAAGGCGTTCGTGCCTCCCGCGCTCGGATTCCTCGCGTGGGGACAGCTGTCCGACGCCCCCGCCGTCGCGGGGTTGCTCGCCGGCGCGGTCGCCGTCCTCCCCCTCGATCTGGGCGAGCGCGCGATGCTCGGCGACGGCGGGGCCAACCTCCTCGGCTTCGCGGCGGGGCTCGCGCTCTTCGACGCGCTCCCGGACGCGTGGATGCCGGTCGCGGCGTCGGCGGCGGTGGGCCTCAACGTCCTCGCGGAGACGGTCTCGTTCAGCCGGGTCATCGAGGTCACGCCGCCGCTGCGGTTCGTCGACCGACTGGGTCGTCGCGTCTGAGACGACGCATCGCCGCGGACGTTTCGCGGTCGTGGCTCGAGTTTTTCGGGCCGAACGGTCTGCCGCGTCACACCCCTCTGATACGATGCCTTTCCGAGGTGCAAAAAGAGCCGAAGTACATCTTCGTGACGGGCGGCGTGGCCTCGGGCCTCGGCAAGGGGATCACCACCGCGTCCCTCGGCCGACTCTTCCGCTCTCGAGCCCTCCGGGTCGCACTCCAGAAGCTCGACCCCTACGTGAACGTCGACCCCGGAACGATGAACCCCTTCGAGCACGGCGAGGTGTTCGTGCTCGACGACGGAGCCGAGACCGACCTGGACCTCGGCCACTACGAGCGCTTCACCGACGAGAACCTGCATCGCGGCTCCAACCTCACCACGGGCGCCGTGTACAGCGCCGTGATCTCGAAGGAGCGGCGCGGCGACTACCTCGGCAAGACGGTCCAGGTGATCCCCCACATCACCGACGAGATCAAGGAGCGGATCCGCAACCACGCCGCCGCCGAGAACGCCGACCTGGTGATCGTGGAGGTCGGGGGGACGGTCGGCGACATCGAGTCGCTCCCGTTCCTCGAGGCGATCCGCCAGCTCCGCAACGAGGTCGGCCGCGATCGCTGCGCGTTCGTCCACGTCAGCCTGATGCCGTACATCGGACCCTCCGGCGAGCTCAAGACCAAGCCGACGCAGCACTCGGTCAAGGAGCTGCGCTCACTCGGCCTCCAGCCCGACGCCATCGTGTGTCGCTCCGACCGCGTGATCGGCCGGCACCTGAAGGAGAAGGTGAGCCTCCTGTGCGACGTGCCGATCTCGGGCGTCGTCTCGGCCCCCGACACCGACTCGATCTACCGCGTCCCGCTGGTGCTGCATCGCGAGGGGCTCGACCGGGAGCTCGCGAACCACCTGCGCATCGAGACCGAGCCCGACCTGTCCGAGTGGCGGTCCCTCGTCGAGCGGATCGACGCCGCGAACGACCCCGTTCGGGTGGCGATCGTCGGCAAGTACGTGAACCTGCGCGACGCCTACCTCTCCGTCATCGAGGCCCTCAAGCACGGCGGCTTCCATCACGGCGTGGACGTCGACATCCGCTGGGTCTCCTCCGACGAGCTGGAGGAGGGCGACGTCGCCGACGTGCTCACCGGGATCCACGGCATCGTCGTGCCGGGCGGGTTCGGATGGCGAGGGATCGAGGGAAAGCTCGACGCCGTGCGGTACGCGCGCGAGAACGGCGTCCCGTACCTCGGGCTCTGCCTCGGGCTTCAGTGCGCCGTGATCGAGTTCGCCCGCAACGTGTGTGGGCTCGAGGGCGCGAACTCCTCCGAGTTCGACCCGGCCACCCTGCACCCGGTGATCGACCTGCTGCCCGAGCAGAAGAACGTGACCGACCTCGGCGGCTCGATGCGCCTGGGAGCGCAGCCCTGTCACGTCGTCCCGGGCACGAGGGCGGAGCGGGTCTACGGCGAGGCCGTGGTGTACGAGCGCCATCGGCATCGGTACGAGGTGAATCCCGCCTACCACGAGGCGCTGTCGGGCAAGGGCCTCGTCTTCTCGGGGATGTCGCCGGACGGCCGGCTCGTCGAGATCATCGAGCTCGAGGGTCACCCGTTCTTCATGGCGGGCCAGTTCCACCCCGAGCTGCGCTCGCGCCCGACGCGGCCGCATCCGCTGTTCCGCGATCTCGTTGGCGCCGCTCAGGCGCGAGCACACGCCGAGGCCGGCGCCGAGCGACCGGTCGTCATCCCCGGCTAGCCCGCCGGAGCGATGGCCGACGAGCCGGAGTCCTCCGAGGTTCAGTTCGAGGGCCCGATCTTCTCCGTCGCCCGCGAGCGCTGGCCCGGCTCCCGACACCCCTACGACGTCGCCCGGCACGTCGGCGCCTCGGGCGTCCTGCCCTTGACGCCCGACGGGGAGGTCCTGCTCGTCCGTCAGTTCCGCCCGGCGATCCGGCAGGCCCTCGTCGAGATCCCCGCGGGGCTCCTGGACGTGCGAGACGAGGACGCTCTCACGTGCGCGGCGCGAGAACTGTTCGAGGAGACCGGCTACCGGCACGCCTCGATCGAGTTCCTCGGCGGCGTGTACACGACCGCGGGCTTCTCGAACGAGTACCTCCACCTGTTCTGGGCGCGCACCGAGCCGGAACCCGCGGGGACGCCCGAGGCCGGCATCGAGGTGATCCGCCGCCCGCTCGCCGAGATGGTGGGGGCGGCTCGCGCCGGTCGGGTTCGCGATGCCAAGACCGCGCTCGCGTTGCTGATGGTGGAGGGGAGGGCGGGACTCGCGTGACGGCACCCGAGACGCGCTACGCGCGCAGCGCCGACGTCAACATCGCGTACCAGGTCGTGGGGGAAGGGCCGTTCGATCTCGTCCACGTCCCGGGTGGGTCTCGAACCTCGACCTCATGTGGGACGAGCGTCCACACCGGGGAGGTGGAGCTCTCCGACGACGACGTGCTGGGGATCGCGGGCGGGGAGCACGGGCTAGAGGGCGTGCCCGGCGCCTGGCGCGTATTCGCCGCGAGCGCCGGAGCCTCGATCGGGCGGGCGACCCGGTCGGGTAGGCTGTCCGAGGCCCCGGCCGGAGGGAGTCACTGGTCGTGATCGTCGGCGTCCCGAAGGAGGTCAAGGACAACGAGTTCCGCGTTGCCCTCACCCCGGAGGGTGCAAGGGAGCTGACGCGAGCCGGTCACGAGGTGCTCGTCCAAGACGGTGCGGGCGCGGGGTCGAGCATCCCACAGGATCGGTATCGAGCGGGCCGGCGCCGAGATCGTGGCGACCGCGGACGAGGTCTGGGCGAGCTCCGACCTCATCCTCAAGGTGAAGGAGCCGGTGGCGCAGGAGTACGGCCGGCTGCGCGAGGGTCAGATCCTATTCACGTACCTGCACCTGGCGGCGAGCCGCGAGCTCACGCAGACGCTCATCGAACGCAAGGTCTCGGCCGTGGCCTACGAGACCGTGCAGACCGGCGATGGCCACCTCCCGCTCCTCGCGCCGATGAGCGAGATCGCCGGGCGCATGGCTCCGCACGTCGCGGCTCGGCTTCTGGAGAAGGAGTACGGGGGTCGCGGGATCCTGATGGGCGGGGTCTCGGGCGTTCGCCCCGCCAAGGTGCTCGTCCTGGGGGCGGGGATGGCGGGCTCGAACGCCGCCTGGATCGCTGCCGGCATGGAGGCCGAGGTCGTGGTCGTCGACCGGAACCTCGACCGGCTGCGATTCATCGACCAGATCCACAAGGGACGCATCATCACGCTGATGTCGGACCAGCTCACGCTGGAGCAGCGCGTCCGTGAGACCGACGTCCTGATCGGCTCGGTGCTGGTCCCCGGCGCCCTCGCCCCGAAGCTCGTCACCCTGGAGATGGTCGCGTCGATGCGCCCGGGATCGGTCATCGTCGACATCGCCATCGATCAGGGGGGGTGCGTGCAGACCTCGCGGATGACGACCCACTCCGATCCGACCTACGTCGAGCACGGCGTCGTGCACTATTGCGTCGGCAACATGCCGGGCGCCGTTCCGAACACGTCGACGTACGCGCTCACCAACGTCACGCTGCCCTACGCGATCGACATCGCCTCGAAGGGCCTCGAGCCCGCGGTCGGCGACGATGCGGCCCTCGCGCTCGGCGTCAACGCCTACGCCGGCGCGCTCACGAACGAGGGTGTGGCCGGCGCGCACGGCCTCGCGTTCACGTCGCTCGCGGACGCCGGCCTCGGCTGACCCGTCCGGACGACGCCGTGGTCGACGAGATCGACTCGCAGATCGAGCGGTTCCTCGATCAGCTCCTGGTCGAACGGGGGCTCTCGAGTCACACGATCGGCGCGTACCGTCGAGACCTCGCAAGGTACGCCGCGTTCCTGCGCGCCCGGAGGGTGAGCGACGCCCGCAAGGTCAAGGATCGCGACGTCGCGGCGCACGTCGCCGCGCATGTCCGCGTCCACTCACGGCGACGGCAGGCCCTACCGCGCGACGTCGGTCGTCCGGGCGCTCTCGTCGGTCCGCGCCTTCCATCGGTTCCTGCTGCGGGAGGGCGAGACCGATCGCGATCCGACGGCCGGGGTCATCCGGCCCAAGCTCCCGCGCCGGCTTCCGAGACCCCTGTCGATCGAGGACGTGGTGCGGCTCCTGGCCCAGCCCGATCCCTCGACGTCCGCGGGCCTTCGCGATCGCGCGGTGCTCGAGACGCTCTACGGCGCAGGCGTTCGAGTGTCCGAGCTCATGGGCCTGGACGTGGACGACGTCGATCTCGAGGAAGGAAGCGTCCGCGTCTTCGGCAAAGGCAGCAAGGAACGCGACGTCCCGATCGGCCGCTACGCGCGGGACGCGATCTCGGCCTACCTCACCCGCGTCCGCCCGCAGATCGCCACGGCGCGCTCGCGCTCGGCGCTGTTCCTCAACCTGCGCGGCGGCCGGCTCACACGCCAGGGGTGCGCCTTCATCCTCGCCAAGAACGCGAGGGCCGCCGACCTCGGGAAGCGGCTGAGCCCCCACACGCTCCGTCACTCCTTCGCGACCCATCTGCTCGAGGGTGGCGCGGACGTGCGCGTCGTCCAGGAGCTCCTCGGACACGCGAGTGTCGCGACGACCCAGGTGTATACGCTGGTGACCAGGGAGCACCTGCGGGAGGTCTACTTCACGTCGCATCCGCGGGCTCGCGCGAAGAGCAAGAGGAGGGATTCCGCGTGATCGAGGAGGCGAAGCTCGTCGAGCTCCGCACGGCGCTCGAAGAGCAGCGCGACAACCTGCGCAAGGAGATCGCCGACCAAGGCGGCGACCCCGACTCCGACGACGCGGCGATCGACGTCGAGCGGGGGTTCGCCGACAGCGCGCACAGCACGGCCGAGCGCGCGCGGCTGCTCTCGGTCATGAAGGCGCTCCGCGCGAACCTGCGGTGGGTCAACCGGGCGCTGAAGAAGATGGAGCTTGGGACGTACGGGACGTGCGAGCGCTGCGGGAACCCGATCCCCATCGAGCGCCTCGACGCCCTGCCCTGGGCGATCCTCTGCGTGGAGTGTGCCCGCAAGGGCGAGGGTCGCTGAAGGTGACCGATGCGAGCGCCTCGCGCGTCCTGATCCTGGTGTGCGACTCCTTCGGCGTCGGGGCGGCCCCGGACGCCGAGGCGTACGGCGACGCGGGTTCGGACACGCTGGGCAACACCGCCCGGGCGGTCGGCGGCATCCGGGCGCCGAACCTCGGCGCCCTCGGCCTGGGGATGCTGACCGACATCGAGGGGGTTCTCCCGCGCGCGGAGGCCGGAACCGCCCACGGTCGCCTCACGGAGCGCTCCGCGGGCAAGGACACCACCACCGGACACTGGGAGATGGCCGGGATCGTGCTCGACGAGCCGTTCCCTCTGTACCCGGACGGATTTCCCCGCGAGATCGTGGAGCCGTTCGAGGAGCGGATCGGGCGACGGGTGCTCGGCAACGTCCCGGCCTCGGGCACGGAGATCATCGCCGAGCTCGGTCCGGAGCACCTGCGGACCGGTAGGCCGATCGTCTACACGAGCGGCGACTCCGTCTTCCAGATCGCCGCGCACACCGACGTCGTCTCCCTCCAGCAGCTGTACGAGTGGTGCCGGATCGCGCGGAGGCTGCTCGTCGGCCCGCACGCCGTCGGGCGGGTGATCGCTCGCCCGTTCTCCGGGCCGCCGGAGGCGTTCGTTCGCCGCCCGGAGCGACGCGACTTCTCCGTGCCGCCGCCGGGCCCGACGCTGCTCGATCGCTGCGCCGAGCACGGCGTTGCCGGGTACGGCGTCGGGAAGATCCAGGACATCTTCGTCCGCCAGGGCCTGACCGAGGCCGTGTACTCGGACTCGAACGACCACGGCGTCGACCTCACGCTCGCGTACCTGCGCCGCCCCGGACCGGCGCTCGTGTTCAGCAACCTCGTCGACTTCGACAGCAAGTACGGTCACCGGAACGATCCCGTCGGGTACGCGCACGCGATCGAGGCGCTCGATCGACGCCTGCCCGAGCTGATCGGTGCCCTCGGGGGAGGCGTGCTGTTCCTGACGGGCGACCACGGCTGCGACCCGACGACGCCCTCGACGGATCACTCCCGCGAACGAACCCCGCTCCTGGCTGCGGGCCTGGCCGCCGGTCCCTACGACGTGGGAGACCGGGACACGTACGCGGACCTCGGCGCGACCGTCGCCGAACTGTTCGGGATGCCGTGGGACCTGGAGGGAAAGAGCTTCGCTGCGGAGATCGGCTCGTGAAGGACCTGAGGTGGAGATCGAGGTGGCCGGAGTCGCGCTCGGCGTCCGAGTCTCGACCTTCACGTGAGGGTCGTCTCGAGGACCACTCGAGCCGCGATGGAGTGTCGTCGTGAGGTTCTCCGATCCCCGGGACCTGGTGGCCGCCAAGCGCGACGGCAGGCGTCTGGATCCGGATGAGCTTCGGGCGTTCGTCCTGTCCTACTCGAGGGCGGAGATACCCGACTATCTTGCCGCGGCATTCCTCATGGCGGCCTTCATCAACGGCCTGGACGACGAGGAGACTCTCGCCCTCACCCGGGCGATGGTGGACTCGGGCACGACCTTGCCGCTGGCCGGCGTCGGCCGGCCGAAGGTCGACAAGCACTCCACCGGCGGCGTGGCCGACGGGGTGACGTTGGTGTTCGCGCCGCTCGCGGCCTCGGTCGGCCTGGCGGTGGCCAAGCTCTCCGGCCGCGGGCTCGGGCACACGGGGGGCACGCTCGACAAGCTCGAGGCGATCCCCGGGCTGCGGACCGACCTGGAGCCGGCGGCGTTCGAACGCCAGGTCGACGAGATCGGATGCGCCGTGGCGGCCCAGACCGCCGACATCGTGCCGGCCGACGGCGCCCTCTACACGCTCCGCGACGCCACCGCGACGGTGCCCTCGATCCCGCTGATCGCCGCGAGCGTGATGTCGAAGAAGCTGGCCGTCGGCAGCGACCTGATCCTGCTCGACGTCAAGGCGGGAAGCGGCGCGTTCATGAAGACGCCGGAGGAGGCCGTGACCCTCGCGAAGGCGTGCGCCAGGCTCGCCGCCGACTGGGGCCACCCGACGCGATGCGCGGTCACCGACATGTCACAGCCGCTCGGCGACGCCATCGGGAACGCGCTCGACGTCGTGGAGGCGCTCGAGCTCCTGCGGGGCGAGACGCGCGGGCGTCTTCGCGACGCCGCGGTGATGTTCGCCGGCGAGGCGCTCAGCCGCCTGACCGGCGTCGGGATGGGGGAGGGTCGAGCCCACGCCGCCGCCGCGCTCGACTCCGGGGCGGCCGTCGAGTCCTTCCGCCGCATGGTCCAGGCACAGGGCGGCGATCCGAGCGTGGTCGACGATCCGGGCGGCGTGCTCCCTCGGGCCCCGGTCGTCTCGCCGATCCTGGCGGAAGGCGGCGGGCATCTTGCCTCGGTGGACGCGGAGGCGCTCGGCCGCGCGAGCGGGGACCTCGGCGCCGGACGGAGGAAGAAGGGTGACCCGATCGACCCCGCCGTCGGTATCGTGTTCCGGCCCAAGGTGGGGGACCGGGTCGAGGCCGGGCAGGAGCTGGGAAGCGTCCACGCGCGAAGTGCCGACGACGCGCGGGGTTGCCTACGCCGGATCGCCGGGGCGCTGACGTGGAGCGAGGATCCGGTCGAGACCCCGCCGCTCGTGTACGGCTGGTACGGGGAGTAGGGCTGGTGTACGTCAGCGGCATCAAGTTCGCGCTCTTCCTGCTGGTCGCGCTCGTGCCGGCGCTCGTCCTGCACGAGTACGCGCACGCGGCGTTCGCGGACCGGCTCGGCGACGCCAGCCCGCGGCGGTGGGGGCGCCTGACCCTGAACCCCCGGCCGCTCATCGACCCGTTCGGGAGCCTGATCCTTCCCGGTCTCGCCCTGATCCTGGTGGCCTCGGGCTCCGGGTTCCTCGTCCCCGTGTTCGCGTACGCGAAGCCGATGCCGCTGAACCCCAGCGCCCTCCGAGACCCGAGGCGCGATTCCCTCCGGGTCGTGTGGGCCGGCCTGGGTGCGAACCTGCTGTTGGCCGCGATCGGCGGGCTCGCGATGCGCCTTGGCGCGACCGGGGACGCGTTCCTGATCGCCTACGCGTTTCTCCTCGTGAACGGGTTCATGTTCCTCATCCAGCTGATGCCGGTCCCAGGCCTGGACGGTTCCAAGCTGCTCGTCCGCGTCCTCCGCGGCCGAGCTCGGGAGGTGTACGCGAACCTCGACGAGTTCCTGGTGCTGTTCATGCTCCTGATCTTCTTCCTCCTGGGCGGCCCGTTCTTCGGGATCGTCTCCGGGTTGTTCGGAGGGATCTGCGACGTGCTCGCGGGAGCTGCGTGTCCCTAGCCGGATCGGGACTGACCCGCGGCTATCATGGGCCGCATCGTGGCCGAGGCTTCGGAGACGCCTGAGGAGGGCCGCCGCGACGCTCGCGCGGTCGCGTCCCCCGACGCCGAGGGCCGCGTGCTCACGGGCTTCCGGCCGACCGGTCCACTGCACATCGGACACTGGTTCGGCAACGTCACGAACATGGTCCGCCTGCAAGAACACCACGAGGCCTTCTACTTCATCGCCGACTGGCACATGCTCACGACCCACTACGACCGGACGGCGGAGCTCCCCGGGAACGTACGGTCCCTGGTCCTCGATCTGCTCGCGGCCGGAGTCGACCCCGAGCGCGTGACGCTCTACCGGCAGTCGGACCTGAAGGAGGTCGCGGAGCTGAGCCTGCTGCTCGGCATGGTGACGCCGCTCGGCTGGCTCGAGCGGGTCCCGACCTACAAGGAGCGCCTGCGCGACATGGCCGAGCGCGACGTGGCCAAACTCGGCCTGCTCGGCTACCCCGTGCTGCAGACCGTGGACATCGTGATCGTGAAGGGCGAGCTCGTCCCGGTGGGGGAGGACCAGGTCGCGCACCTCGAGCTCAGCCGGGAGATCGTCCGCCGCTTCAACCGCCTGTACGGGGACGTCCTCGTCGAGCCGCAGGCGCTCCTGTCGGAGGCGCCGTCGGTGCCCGGCTCGGACGGACGGAAGATGAGCAAGTCCCTCGACAACACGATCGACGTCCGCGACGACGAGGGTACGATCCGTCGCAAGGTCCGCTCGTTCATCACCGACCCCCAGAAGGTGCGACTCGGGGACCCCGGGCGCCCGGAGATCTGCCCGATCTTCGCCCTGCACGCGCTGTTCTCCGACGACATCTACGATTGGACGCGGGACAACTGCCGGAGCGGGGCGCTGGGGTGCGTCGACTGCAAGGGGAACCTCGCCGACCGGATCGTCGCCTTCTACGCGCCGTTTCGCGAGCGACGCGATGCAATGGACGCCACGCCCGAGGTCGTCGACACGATCCTGGCCGAGGGTGAGGCGCGGGTCCGCCCGGTCATCGAGGACACGATGAAGGCCGTTCGCTCGGCGATGAGCCTCGGATGAGCCGGGAGCCGCTCGAGTCCGCGGGCGCGTTCGCCGTCGAGCTTCCGGTCTACGTCGGCCCGTTCAAGGTGCTCGCGGACCTCATCCTGGATCAGAAGATCGACGTCTGCGACGTCTCGATCGCGACGGTGACCGATCGATTCCTGGCGCACGCCAAGGACGCCGAACGCTGGTCGCTGGAGGAGGCGACGTGGTTCCTGGCCGCGTGCGCCGTGCTGCTGGAGCTCAAGGTTGGCCGGCTGATGCCCCGCCACCAGATGCTGGACGAGGAGGACTTGCTCGGGGTCTCGCCCGACCTGCTCTACGCCCGTTCCCTCGAGCTCGCTGCCTTCCGGCGCGTCGCGGTGGATCTGGCCCGCCGCATCGAGGAGGAGGCGCGACACGTCCCCCGCGAGGCTGGCCCGCCCCCGGAGCTCGCGCACCTGTACCCCGACGTCATGGAGACGGTGACGGCGACCGACCTCGCCGCGCTCGCGGCGGTCCTGATGCGCCCGCCGCCGATGCTCGACCTTTCGCACGTCACGCCGATCCGTTACACGATGGACGAGGCCCGTGAGGCGGTGCGATCGCAGCTGGATCGGCTGGGGCACGCCTCGTTCCGCGACCTGGTCGCGGACTGCGACGAGCGGATCCAGGTGGTGGTCCGATTCCTCGCCGTGCTGGATCTCTATCGCGAGGGGAAGCTCGATCTCGCCCAGGCGGAGACCTTCGGGGAGATCCGGGTGCGGTGGGAGGGGACGGGGGGGCCGTGAGCGACGAGGATCGCGGGCCCCTGCTCCAGGCGCTCGAGGCGCTCCTGTTCGTCTCCGACGAGCCGGTGGCGGCCGTCGTGCTTGGACAGGCCCTCGGGGTCGAACGCCGCGAGGCCGACGAGCTCTGCGAGGAGCTTGCCCGCTCGTACGAGGACCGGCAGGCCGGCGTGGTGCTTCGGGGCGTCGCCGGCGGCTGGCGGCTGACGACGCACCCGGACGCGGCGCCGGTCGTCGAGCAGTATGTGCTGTCCTCGCGGCACGCACGCCTGACCAAGGCGTCCCTCGAGACGCTCTCGATCGTGGCGTACAAGCAGCCGGTCACCCGGCATCAGGTCTCGTCGATCCGCGGCGTGAACTCCGACGGCGTGCTCCGGGCCCTCGTCGACCGCGGGCTGGTCGTCGAGGTCGGCCGGGAAGAGACGCCGGGTCGGCCCCTGCTGTACGGGACGACCCCCGAGTTCCTCGAGAAGCTCGGACTGCCCTCGCTGGCCGAGCTCCCGCCGCTCGCGCCGCTCCTCGGCCGGCCCTCCGAGGAGGAGGCTCCCGAGGGCGAGCAGGCCGAAGCAGCCGGCGAGTAGCCGGGATGGCGGTCGAACGCGTTCAGCGCGCGCTCGCCCGCGCGGGCTTCGGCTCCCGTCGCGCCTGCGAGGAGTTGATCGTCGCGGGGCGCGTCGAGGTGAACGGGAAGGTGGCGGCGCTCGGCGACCGCGTCGATCCCGAGCGCGACGCCGTCCGCGTCGACGGGCGCGGGATCAGCGTCGACCCGGGGCTTCGCTACCTCGCCCTCCACAAGCCTCGCGGGGTGACCACCACGATGCGCGACGTGCACGCGAAACGCGACCTGAGCGGCTTCCTGCCCAAGGGCCCTCGCGTGTTCCCCGTCGGACGGCTGGACCGCGACACGGAGGGCCTGCTGCTGCTCACGAACGACGGCGATCTCGCCCACCGGCTCGCCCATCCACGGCACGGCGTGCAGAAGGAGTACCTGGCCGAGGTCGAGGGGATGCCCACGCAGCGCCAGCTCGGGCGCCTCCGCCGGGGAGTCCCGCTGGAGGACGGGCCCGCGCAGGCGCTCGAGGCTCGCGCCGCCGGGCGGAGCGGGGGCCGCGGCGCGGTGCGCCTCGTCCTCGCCGAGGGACGCAAGCGCGAGGTCCGTCGGATGCTGGAGGCGGTCGGGCTGCCGGTCCGCCGTCTCGTGCGCACGCGCGTCGGGCCCGTCCGGCTGGGTCGCCTGCGTCCGGGCGAGCTCCGCGACCTTTCGGCGGAGGAGGTACGGGCTCTCTACCGTGTCGCCGGCCTGTAGCCTGTTCGCCCGGGCCGTGGAGGAGGGGCAACGGTGGGCGAGGAACGGGTGCGCGCCGCGCGCGGGGCGATCCGTGTGGCGGAGGACTCCGTGGAGCACGTGTTCGCCGCGACCGAGCGCCTGCTCACCGCCATGTTCGAACGCAACGGGGTCGATCCCGAGGACATCGTGAGCGTCTTCTTCACCGCGACCGAGGACCTTCGCGCGGCGTTCCCGGCGGAGGCGGCGCGCCGGATGGGGCTGGGGAGCGTTCCCCTCATGTGCGCGCAAGAGATCCCGGTCCGAGGCTCCATGCCGCGGGTCGTGCGGATCCTGATGCACTTCCACACCCTGCGAGGGCGGGACGAGATCGCGCCGACGTACCTCGACGGGGCGGAGTCGCTGCGCGATGACCTCGACTGAGCGGGTGGCGATCGTCGGGACGGGGCTGATCGGGACCTCCATCGCGATGGCGGCGGCCCGAGCCGGAGACCAGGTCCGCGGGTTCGACGCGGATCCGGGGGTGCTGTCGGTGGCGGCGGAGCGGTCGGGGCTGTCCGCGGCGGCGAGCCTGGGGGAAGGTCTCAGAGGGGCGACGCTCGTCTTCGTCTGCACCCCGATCCCGGTTCTACCCCACCTCGTGGTCGAGGCTCTGCGCCTGGCGCCGGAGGCAGTCGTGACCGACGTCGGGAGCGTGAAGTCTCACGTGATGGTCGAGATCGAGGCGCGGGCCGACCAAGACGAGCTGCGGCGATTCGTCGCCGGGCACCCGATGGGTGGCTCCGAGCGATCGGGTCCCGATCACGCGTCACCCTCGGTGCTGGACGGGATCGTCTGGGTCCTCGCCCCGGGACCGTGGACCGATGCGTCCTCGATCGAGCGGCTGGAGGCCTGGGTCGGCAAGGTGGGCGCGCGTCCGATTCGGATGGACCCGGACCGTCACGATCGGCTCGTCGCCATGGTCAGCCACCTGCCACAGGTGGCCTCGACCGCGCTCATGGGGCTGGCCGCGACCGAGGAGGCCGGCGAGCCCGAGATCCTCCTGCTCGCCGCGGGCGGCTTTCGCGACCTCACCCGCCTCGCGGCGTCGAACCCGCGCCTGTGGAGCGAGATCCTGCTCGCCAATCGGGAGTCGATCGCGGCGGCGATCGACCTGTATGTGGAGCGGCTCGCGTCCCTGCGGGATCTCGTTCTGGCCGAGGACTCGCCGAATGTCGAGGCGACGTTCGCCGCGGCAAAGGCGGCGCGGCTCACGCTCGCGGCCAAGCCGCAGGTGCGGTCCGGCGTGAGCGTCCTGCTGGTACCGGTGCCGGACCGGCCCGGGGTTCTGGCCGAGCTCACCGCGGCGATGGGGGCGGTCGGCGTCAACATCGAGGACCTCCAGATCGTCCACTCGCCGGAGGGCGGACGCGGCACCGTGTATCTCACCGTGGCGGCGGGGAGCGCCGACGAGGCCGAGCGGGCGCTCCGCGAGCGGTGGTTCGAGCCCGTCCGGCTGGCTTGAGGAGGCATCGGGCGTGCGGGTGACGATCCGTCCCGGGGGACCGATCGGCGGGCGGGCCCGCGTGCCGGGCGACAAGTCCATCGCCCACCGTTGGCTGATCCTCGCGGCGACGGCCGAGGGTCGAAGCGAGCTTCGAGGGCTCCCGTCGGCGCTGGATGTTCGGTCGACGGCGAGGGTCCTGGCCGCGATCTCCGGCGACGGAGCTCGAGATGCACTCGAGGCTTGGGCCTCAGACCCCACGGGCATGGGTGAGGACGACCGTTCCACGTCGAACACAGGTCAACCTCGAGGTGGTGAGGTAGCGGTCGAGTCTCGAGGTCGAGGGCGGCTTCGGGCCTCCGAGGGTCCCCTCGACTGCGGGAACTCGGGCACCACGATGCGTCTGGTGGCAGGGGTGCTGGCGTCGTGTGCGTTCGAGTCGCGGCTCACCGGCGACGTGAGCCTGTCCGCCCGCCCGATGGAGCGTGTCGCGGGGCCCCTGCGTGCGATGGGTGCGAGCGTCCTGACCACCGAGGGCCATGCCCCGGTCGTCGTCCGAGGGGGGCCCCTGAGCGGGATCGCCCACGTGTCCGCCGTTCCGAGCGCACAGGTGAAGAGCGCGGTCCTGCTCGCCGGGCTCGCCGCGGAGGGGGAGACCTCGGTGGAGGAGCCGGCGCGCACCCGCGACCACACCGAGCGCGCCCTCGAGCACCTGGGGGCGAGCGTTCGGGTCGCGGGCGCACGCGTCACCATCGAGCCGTTCCGGCACGGGGGCTTCTCGGGATCGGTTCCCGGGGACGTCTCCTCGGCGGCGTTCCTGATCGCGGCTGCGGCCGTGACCGGTGGGCCGCTCACCGTCGCCGACGTGGGCCTGAACCCGACGCGCACGCACCTGCTCGAGGTGCTGTCCAGGATGGGCGTTCGCACGCGAACGGAGGTCCAGCGCCACGAGCTCGGCGAGCCGGTCGGCCTGCTCGCCATCGAGGCCGGTGGCGGGCTTCGGGGCACCACCGTCACGGAAGACGAGCTGCCGCTGCTGATCGACGAGGTGCCCGTGCTGGCGATGCTCGCGGCGCACGCCGCCGGCGAGACGTGGTTCCTTGGGGCGGGCGAGCTCCGAGTCAAGGAGAGCAACCGGCTCGGCGGGGTCTCGGACGCCATCCGCACGCTCGGCGGGGCGGCCGAGGTCGAGGGGGACGATCTGGTCGTGGCTGGGGGCGGTCTTCGGGGCGGACACGCCTCCTCCGCAGGCGATCACCGGATGGCGATGGCGCTCGCGGTCGCGGCGCTCGGGGCGGAGACTGCGGTCACGATCGAAGGGATGGAGGCGGCCGACGTGTCCTTCCCCGGGTTCGTCGGCACGCTCGGCGAGCTCGGCGCCCGGGTCGAGCCGTGAGGGCCCCTCGACCGGTGATCGCGATCGACGGTCCCGCGGGATCGGGAAAGAGCACGCTCGCGCGCCGCCTCGCGGAGCGACTGGAACTGCCCTACCTGAACACCGGGCTGATGTACCGGGCGCTTGCCATGCGGGCCCTCCGAGAGGGGGTCGATCTCCAGGACGGGCCCGGCCTCGCGAGCCTCGCAGGGAGGATGACCTTCGACCTCGACTCGAGCGTGCGTCCGCCGGCGCTCTCGATCGACGGCGGGGTCCCGGATGCCTCGCTCACGTCCCCAGAGGTGGAGTCGAACGTCTCGATCGCGGCACGTCATCCGGAGGTCCGGGCCGTCCTGCGCGCCGAGCAGCGTCGGCTCTGCGAGCGTGGCGGGGTCGTCGAGGGACGCGACATCGGGACCGTCGTGGCCCCACAGGCCGACGCGAAGATCTTCCTGAAGGCCGAGGAAGCCGAGCGCATCGCGCGACGAACGAGTGAGCGCAGGGTCGTCACCCACGAGGTCGGGCGTGCGCTCTCTGCCCGGGACGAGCTCGACGCGCGCACCAACCCGCTCGAGCCGGCCGAGGACGCCATCGAGATCGATACCACCCGGATGAGCCCGGACGGCGTCTTCGAGACCGCGCTGGCGCTCGTGCGAGCGCGGCTCCAGGAGGGCGCCCGGTGAGCCTTCCCGCCGTCGCGGTCCTGGGCAGGCAGAACGTCGGCAAGTCCACGCTCGTGAACCGTTTGATCGGGAGCCGGGAGGCCATCGCCCACGAGATGCCCGGGGTGACCCGCGATCGCGTCGAGCTCGAGGCATCATGGCGAGGTCGGACCTTCCGTCTCGTCGACACCGGCGGCTTCGTCCACGCCGCCCGAGGGATCGACGCCGAGGTCTCGCGCCAGGCCGATCGTGCCGCGGCGGAGGCGGACGTGATCCTGCTCGTCGTCGACGCCCAGACCGGGACGGTCGAGGAGGACGCGATGCTCGCGCGGGCGCTCCGCCGGGCGCGGGTCCCGGTGGTGCTCGTCGTGAACAAGGTCGACGGCGACCGGGAAGAGGCCGACGCCTTGGCGTTTGCCGGCCTGGGTCTCGGGGACCCCCTGACCGTCTCGGCCCTCCACGGGAGGAGCTCGGGCGACCTGCTCGACCGCATCGTCGAGCTCCTCCCCGAGGAGACTCCCGAGCGGGGCGATGACGACGAGCCGCGGTTCGCGATCGTCGGGCGGCCGAACGTGGGGAAGTCGAGCCTGTTCAACCGGATCGTGGGGGAGGAGCGTTCGGTCGTCTTCGAGGAGGCGGGCACCACGCGCGACGCCGTCGACGCCGTCGTGCGATGGGAGAAGGGCCCGGTTCGGTTCGTCGACACCGCCGGCTTCCGGCGCCCGTCGAAGGTTCAGGGCGTCGAGTACTACAGCTTCCTGCGCGCCGAACGCGCCATCGAACGAGCCGGCGTCGCACTGCTGATCCTGGATGCGGCGCAGGGGTTCACGGCCGAGGACAAGCGGATCGCGGCCCGCGTCATGGAGGTCGGGCGGGGCATCGTCGCCGTTGCGAACAAGTGGGACCTGGTCGAGGAGAAGGATCGCGCGTACAAGGACCTCGCCCTGGAGCTCACCCCATTCGCGCACGCCCCCGTCTTCCGAACCTCGGCGAAGACCGGAACGGGCGTGCTTCGCTTGCCCCCGGGGCTGCTCAAGGTGCACGATCGGTGGACCCGCCGGGCGTCGACCGCGATCGTCAACGAGGTCGTGAGCGCCGCCCAGGGTGAGCGCCCGGCGCCGGGTGGAGTCCGATATCGGTACGCCACCCAGGTCTCGGCCGCCCCCCCCACGTTCGTGCTGTTCGGCGGCCGTTCGCCGGGCGCCACCTACGAGCGGTTTCTTCAGAACCGGCTCCGCCAAGCCTTCGAGCTCGAGGGCGTCCCGGTTCGGCTCCGGTTCCGTCCCGGCCGAGGTCGGTAGACTCTGGTCCAACGCGGGCCGTGGCGCAGCTTGGTTAGCGCGTCTGACTGGGGGTCAGAAGGTCGCGGGTTCGAATCCCGCCGGCCCGACGCGATGCGGGGATTCGGTCGATGACGCGACCGCCCGAAACCGACCGGGTCCTCACGGTGCCGAACGCCCTCTCGTTCCTGCGAATCGCGATGATCCCGGTGTTCGTGTGGCTGATCGTCGACGAGGACACCACCCGCGCCGGGTTGATCCTGTTCGGGGCGGTGCTCTCGACGGACTGGATCGATGGGGCGATCGCGCGGGCCACGGGCCAGGTGTCCGAGCTCGGCAAGGTCCTGGACCCGATCTCGGACCGGCTGGCGATCGGCGCAGGCCTGATCGCGCTCGTCGTGCGCGGCGCGTTCCCGCTGTGGGCAGCCCTCCTGATCCTCGTGCGCGACGTCGTCATCCTGGTGGCCGGGCTGGCGCTCATGTCCGCCCGTCACGCACGGATCGAGGTGCGATACGTCGGGAAGGTCGCGACGTTCAGCCTCGTGGTCGCGATCGGGTGCATCGCGTGGGGCACGCTCGGGTACGCCTTCGCCCCGGCCTTCCTCGCGTGCGGATGGGTCTTCTACGCGGTCGGGATCGCGGAGTCCTACGTGGCCGCGTTCCTGTACGCGGGCGACCTTCGAGCGACGCTCGCCGGCGAGCGCTGAATCGGTACGTGCTACGTTCGCTCCGGCTCGGAACATGAAGGAGAAGGAGATGGAGTTTCCGGAGGACCTTCGCTACACGAAGGAGCACGAGTGGGTCCGCGACGAGGGCGCGGGCCGGGTGCGGGTCGGCATCACCGACTACGCGCAGGATGCCCTCGGCGACGTCGTCTACGTGGACGTCCCGGAGGTCGGCACGGCGGTGACCGCCAACCAGCCCTTCAGCGAGGTCGAGTCCACCAAGTCGGTCTCCGACGTCTACGCGCCCGTCTCGGGCACGGTGACCGAGCGCAACGCGCTCCTCGAGGACCGGCCGGAGCTCGTCAACGAGGAACCCTACGGAGACGGATGGATCGCGGTGCTCGAGGTCGCGGATCCGTCCGCGGTCGGGTCGCTCCTCGGCGCCAATGAGTATCGAGCCTTCATCCAGCAACAGGAGGGCTGAGGCTCCGCTCGACTCGACGTCACCGAGACCCCCGTCCGGCGGTGAGCGGTCTCACTCTCTTTCACGCTCCTTCGAAGCTCCAGGTCAAGGCCGGTCGGCCCTCGAGGTCGAAGGCGATCCACGGTTGACCGTGTGACTCTCGGCTTGTAGCGTGGAGATTCGATCGAGGTCGAGGTTGAGGCTTCGGTACCTACCGTGAGGCCGAGGCCCGGGATTGGGAGCACTCGAGCGTGTACTGCACCCGCTGTGGACATCCGAACAAGGACGAGGCGCGCTACTGCGCGAACTGTGGCGCTGTCCTTCAAGACGAGACGACCATCGGGATCACCCCCGTCGAGATCGAAGGTGAAGGTGGGGATGAGTTCCCGTTCCCCGAGGACGAGCTCGAGACCGACCAGGCTCTCCTTCTCGTGAAGCACGGTCCGAACGCCGGGTCGACCTTCCTCCTCGAGGACGCGGTCACCACCGCGGGTCGCAACCCCGAGAGCGACGTCTTTCTCGACGACATCACCGTGAGTCGCAAGCACGCGGAGATCCGGCGCCAGGCGGACGGCTGGTACGTGCACGACCTCGGGTCGATGAACGGGACCTACGTCAACCGGGAGCGGGTCGACGTCACGAAGCTCGCACCGCGCGACGAGGTCCAGATCGGGAAGTTCAAGCTCGTCTTCTTCGCAGGGGAGTGAGGGATGCCCACGCGCAACTACCAGTCGATCGGTGAGGTCCTGGTCTCGGTGAAGGCCGAGTTCCCGGACATCACCATCAGCAAGATCCGGTTCCTCGAATCCGAGGGGTTGATCGATCCGGAGCGCACCCCGTCGGGGTACCGGAAGTTCTACGACAAGGACGTGGAGCGCCTGAAGTCGATCCTTCGCATGCAGCGCGACGAGTATCTGCCGCTCAAGGTCATCAAGGACCGGCTTCTGCAACTCGAAGGAGACGACGAACATCCCGAGATGGCGGCCGGGACCCCCGGCGGGGCCGAGGCGGACGACGAGCTCGCCGAGCCGCCGACCGGCCTGCAGATGTCCATCGAGGAGATGTCGGCCGCAACGGGCATCGATCGGGATCGGATCAGGGAGCTGGAGTCGTTCGGCCTCGTCTGCTCGCACGGACCCGAGGCGGCCCGCTACTACGACGGCGACGACTACATCGTGCTCTCGATCGTGAAGGATCTCTTCCGCTACGGCGTCGAGCCCCGGCACCTCACGATGTACAAGCACTTCGCGGAGCGCGAGGCCTCGTTCTTCGAGACGATCGTGATGCCCCAGCTTCGGCAGCGGAACCCCGACGCCCGGCGCACGGCGGCCGCCTCGCTCGCGGATCTCGCGCGAGCATCGCGCAAGCTCAAGCAGGCGCTGCTTCGGACGAACCTTCGGCAGCATCTCGTCGGCTGATCGGCGCGGAGTCGTGACGCGACGCGCCGGCGGGCTCGTGCGGGACGTTCCGGGAGGGCCGGCGGGGCCGGCTCGGGCGCGGGCGGCGATGGCGGTCGCGCTCGTCGTGGGGCTCGGCGTGCTCGCGATGGCGCCGGCGCTCGGCCTGGCGCAGACGGTCACGCCGCCGCCCACCCCCGTCCCCGTTCCGGGAGGGGGGACGTCGCCATCGCCGTTCCCGAGCGTCCTGCACACTCCCGCGCCGGGCGCCCTGGGGCCTCCGCCCCTGGAGGCGGCCTCGGCGCTCCTCGTCGACCTCGATTCGGGCCAGGCGCTGTTCTCCCTGAACGCGGGCGACAAGCGGCCGGTCGCGAGCCTGACCAAGATCATGACGGCCTACCTCGTCCTGTCTCGGACCTCACCGACCGACGTCGTCACCGTCAGCGAGAACGCTGCGAGCGGGCAGGTCGTGGGGATCTCCGGACTCGGGCTGCTCCCGGGCGAGCGGATCCAGGTCCGACCGCTGCTGTTCGCGCTGCTGCTCCAGTCCGCCAACGACGCCGCCGTCGCCCTCGCCGAGCATGTCGCCGGGAGCGTCGAGGGGTTCGTCCAGATGATGAATCGCACGGCGGCCCGCCTCGGCATGTCGCGGACGCGGTTCGCCTCGCCGAACGGTCTCGACGACGCCGGCTACTCGACGGCCCGGGACATGGCCACCCTCACGATCGCCGCCTATCGGCTCCCGGGGTTCGGCGACATCGTCTCGACCCGGGTCGAGACGATCCCCGCCCCCGAGGGCGAGCCGCGGGTCGTCCAGAACCGAAACGCCCTGCTCTGGCTCTATCCGGGTGCGCTCGGCGTGAAGACCGGGTTCACCAGCGGGGCGGGCTTCTGCATCGTCGCCAGCGCCCAGCGCGAGGACGAGCGCGTGCTTGCCGTCGTGCTGGGAGAGCCGCGCGAGGCGTTCTCCGACGCGGCGGCCCTGCTCAACTTCGGGTTCGCCGCGTTCGAGCGACGAACGCTCATCGAGCAGGGGCTCGCGCTCGGGGCCGTCGAGATCGACGGCCGGAAGGTGGCCGTGGCCGCGGGGGGCGGACTCGAGGCGCTCGTGCCCGTGCAGGCGGTGGTGGAGCGACGGATCGTCGTGGATCCGCGCGTTCGATATCCACCCGGCCGGGGGCAGACGATCGGCACGGTCACGATCTCGCTCTCGGGAGGGTCGGCGCTTGGGGCGGTTCCCCTGGTGGTCACCGACGTGTCGCCGCCGCCGCCGCTCGAGGACGACGGGCCGTGGTGGCGCCGCTCGCTCGGCGCCGTCGTCGACGCCGGGGTGGGTCTCCTGGACGCACTCTTCTCGTGACGCCGCGTGGGCGTGGGGAACGAAGTCATGTGCGGCAGAAATGGGTAGCATCGCCGCCAGTGTCGGACGTCGTCAGCGTGCTCTTCGGGCGTGAGGACATCCGCCTTCGGATCGAGGAGCTCGGCCGCACCATCACCGGGGACTACGAGGGGCGCGCGCCCGTCTTGATCTCGGTCCTGAAGGGCGGCTCGGTGTTCCTCGCGGACCTCATCCGAACTGTTGGCCTTCCGCTGTCGGTCGACTACATGTCCATCTCGCGCTACGGCGGCGCGACGGAGTCGATGGGCCGGGTCCGCATCGTGAAGGACCTCGACGAGGACATCGGCGGTCGCGACGTGATCGTCGTCGAAGACATCGTCGACACGGGGCTGACGCTCGGCTACCTGATCTCGGTTCTCGAGTCGCGGAACCCGGCGTCCGTGCAGGTGTGCGCGTTGCTCGACAAGGCCGTTCGACGGATCGCCCCGCTCGAGATTCGCTACCGGGGCTTCGAGTGCCCCGACGTGTTCGTGGTCGGGTACGGCCTCGACGTTCGCGAACGCTACCGCAATATCCCCGATCTCCTTGCGGTGCAAGATCTTGCGGCGCTCGACCGTGATCCCGACGCGCTGAACGGCTTCCTCCCGGGTTCGCCCGCCTCGCCCTAGGTTGCCGGACTTCCGGGGCGGGGTGTACGGTCGCTGGCGGTGCCATGTTGATCGAGATGACGCTCGCCGGGGTGCGGATCGAGCTGCCGACGAACTCGCCGATCGTGCTGTTGCGCGAGTCCTCGGGTGAGCGCTTCCTCCCGATCTGGATCGGCCAGCCGGAGGCGGCCGCCATCGCCATCGCCCTTCAGGGCGTGGTCACGCCCCGGCCCATGACCCACGACCTCCTCAAGAACATTCTCGAGGAGGTGGCCGTGCAGGTCCAGAGCATCGTGATCACCGAGCTTCGCGACGGGACCTTCTATGCGGTCATCAACATGCAGCGAAACGGGAGCACGTTCGAGGTCTCCTCGCGGCCCTCGGACGCCATCGCGCTCGCCGTGCGGCTCGGCTGCAAGATCTTCGCGCACGAGGAGGTGCTCTCCGAGGCCTCGATCCTCATCCCCAACGAAGGCGAGGAGGATGAAGAGGTCGAGAAGTTCCGGGAGTTCCTCGAGAACGTGAACCCCGAAGACTTCCAGTAGGACTCGGCTCGGGCCCGTCACCTTCCCGGGCTCCCGGTCGCGGGTGGGGATGATTGACACGAGGGGGGTCGCCGCCTAGCCTGGGCCACGTCCGCGTAATTACGGAGTTGTCATGACTGAGCAGGGATATCGCGTCCCCGAAGTCACGAAGATCGTCGGCATCAGCTATCGCCAGCTCGACTACTGGGCCCGGACCGGGCTCGTCCGGCCGTCCGTCAAGGACGCGCAGGGCTCGGGCACGCAGCGGCTGTACTCGTTCCAGGATCTCGCCGTCCTGAAGCTGATCAAGCGGATGCTGGACAGCGGGGTCAACCTCCAGCAGATCCGCAAGGCGATGGCGACGCTGAAGGAGCTCAAGGCGCCGGCGCTCGGGACGACCCTTGTCTCTGACGGGAATCGTATCTACCAGGTGGAGTCTCCCGAGGCCGTCGTCGACCTGTTGGCGAGCGGGCAGGGGGTCTTCGCGATCGCCGTGGACAAGGTATGGACGGATCTCGAGGGGACTCTGGCGAAGAGCGGCCGGAAGAAGGGTCGCGGCGCCCGCGCGGCCGGAGGCGTGTGAGCGAGAGCGCCGCGGCGACCGTTCGGCCGGTCTTGAAGAGCGACACGGTCAGGTTCGCGCATGCCAGCGAGCGCCAGTTTGCCCAGCTGCTGGACTTCTACCAGATCGGCTGGGAGTACGAGCCGCGCTCCTTCGACCTCGAATGGGATCGCCACGGCAACGTCGTCCAGCGGTTCACGCCCGACTTCTACCTGCCGCAGTACGACCTCTACATCGAGATCACCACGCTGAATCAGAGGCTCGTCACCAAGAAGAACCGCAAGATCCGACGCCTGCGCGAGCTCTACCCGGGCGTCAACTGCAAGATCTTCTACCAGCGCGACTACCTGTCGCTCGTCTCCAAGTACGGCCTGGAGGACGTCTCGGGCTGACCGCCTCAGTTTGCCCGGCGTCCCCGGCGAACTGGCTAGACTGATGCCTCGGGATGAGGTTCGCGCCGCATACCGACGACGACGTCCGGGACATGCTCGTGGCGATCGGCATGGACGACGTCGACCGGCTGTTCCAGCAGATCCCGGCATCGGTCCGGCTCGACCGACCCTTGGACCTGCCCGGGGGCGTCTCCGAGATGGAGATCCTCGCCGACCTCACGGCCCTCGCGGCGCGGAACCGCCACGCCGGCGACCTGGTGTGCTTCGCCGGCGGCGGCGCCTACGACCACTACGTTCCCTCGGTTGTCTGGGCCCTCGCCGGGCGGTCGGAGTTCTACACCTCGTACACGCCGTATCAGCCCGAGCTCTCCCAGGGCGTCCTCCAGGCGTTGTTCGAGTACCAATCGATGATCTGCGAGCTCACCGGCCTCGAGGTCTCGAACGCCTCGCTCTACGACGGCTCGACCGCGCTCGCCGAGGCGGTGAACCTCGCGCGGTCGACGCCGGGCCGCGGCCGAGTCCTCGTCAGCTCGGCCGTTGACTCGCGGCACGTCGAGACCCTCCGAACGTACGGCAGGGGAACGGGATACGAGCCGGAGCTGTTCGAGGCGCCCGACGGGCGCGGCGGCGAACCCGAGGTCGGCGACGACGTCGCGTGCGTCATCGTGCAGCACCCCAACGCCTACGGCCTCCTCGAGCCCGTCCGAGAGCTGTTCGGGATCGCCCACGCCGGGGGGGCTCGCGCGATCCAGGTGTTCGATCCGCTCTCGCTCGGCTTGCTCGCGCCGCCCGGCGACCTGCGAGCCGACATCGCCGTCGCCGAGGGCCAGTCGCTCGGCAACCACCTGAACTTCGGGGGTCCCTACCTCGGCGTGATCGCGACGCGGCTCGACGAGGTCCGTCGGCTGCCCGGGCGGATCGTCGGGGAGACCCTGGACGTCGACGGGCGGGTCGGCTACGTGCTCACGCTCCAGGCGCGCGAGCAGCACATCCGTCGCGAGAAGGCGACGAGCAACATCTGCACGAACCAGACGCTGATGGCGATCGCGGCGACGATCTACCTCGCCTGGCTCGGGCCGCAGGGCCTCGAGGAGCTCGGGCGGCACTGCGCCGCGAAGGCCTCCTACGCGGCCGACCGCCTCACCGAGGTCCCCGGCGTAGAGCTGCTGTTCCCCGGAGCGCCGTTCTTCCGGGAGTTCCCGGTGCGGCTGCCGCGCCCGGCGGCGGAGGTGGTCGAGGCCCTGGTCGGGCTCGGGTACCTGGCCGGCGTCCCGCTTCCCGACGCCGACGGACGCGCGCTGCTCGTCGCCGTGACCGAGCGGCGCACGCGTGAGGAGATCGACGGGCTCGCGCGGGCGCTGAAGGAGGTGCTGTCGTGAGCGCCGAGGTCCCGGCGGCGCCCAGGCCTCGCGCGGTCGGCGCGCCGGTGCGGGGGCAGGGTCCGCCCGATCGGCAGGGAACGATCATGGACCTCTCCCGACGAGGTCGGCGAGCCTCGAGCTTCCCGCCGCTGGACCTGCCGGAGGCGCCGATCCCCACGGAGCTGGCCCGCCGCGAGCCCGCCAGGCTGCCGGAGGTGGCCGAGCGCGATCTCGTGAGCCACTACACGCGCCTGTCGCAGCTGAACTACGGCGTCGACACCGGGATCTATCCGCTCGGATCCTGCTCCATGAAGTACAACCCGAAGATCGCCGAGACCGTCGCGCAACTCGCCGGGTTCCAGCGGCTGCATCCGCGGCAACCGGACTCGACGACGCAGGGTGCCCTGGAGCTCCTGTGGCGGCTCGAGCGCGCGCTCTGCGAGATCACGGGTATGTCCAGGGCCACGCTCCAGCCCCCGGCCGGGGCGTGCGGCGAGCTCACCGGCCTGCTCGTCATGCGGGCCCACCACGCGAAGGCCGGGAGCCCGCGAACGAAGGTCGCGATCCCGGACTCGGCGCACGGCACGAACCCGGCGAGCGTGCGGCTGGCGGGCTACGAGGCGGTTCACGTCCCCAGCGACGCCCGCGGGCTCGTGGACGTCGGCGCCCTCGAGAAGCTCGTCGACGAGGACGTCGCCGGCCTGATGCTCACGAACCCGAACACCCTCGGCCTGTTCGAGGAGGAGATCGAGCGGATCACCCAGGTGGTCCACGCGGTCGGGGGACTCGTCTACTACGACGGCGCGAACCTGAACGCGATCCTCGGCCGGTGCCGGCCCGGCGACATGGGGTTCGACATCGTGCACATCAACACGCACAAGACGTTCGCGACGCCGCACGGTGGGGGAGGGCCGGGTGCGGGGCCCGTCGGCGTCGCCCAGGCCCTCGTGCCGCTCCTGCCGTACCCGCGGGTCGAGCGCGACCCCTCGACCGGCGCCTTCCGGCTCGAGAGCGACTACCCGGACTCGATCGGCCGGATGCACGGCTTCCTCGGCAACGTCGGGGTCCTCGTGCGCGCGTACGCGTACGTGTTCCTGCACGGGCGCGAGGGCCTGCGCGAGGTGGCGGAACGCTCGGTGCTGAACGCCAACTACCTCGCCGCCAAGGTGGCCGACGTGTTTCCGCTCGCCCGCCCCGAGGGCAGGCCGATGCACGAGTTCGTCGCGACGGCCCGGGAGCTCAAGGAGCAGACGGGCGTGCGGGCGATGGACGTCGCCAAGCGCCTGATCGACCTCGGCTACCACCCCTCGACGGTCTACTTCCCGCTCGTCGTGGAGGAGGCGATGATGGTCGAGCCGACCGAGACCGAAACTCGCGAGTCTTTGGACGGGTTCGCCGAGGCGCTGCGGCGCGCGCATCGGGAGGCCCACGAGGACCCGGATCTCTTGCACCAGGCGCCGGTGACGACCCCGGTGCGCCGGCTCGACGAGGCGCGGGCAGCCCGACACCTCAAGCTGCGCTGGTAGGGCGCGCGAGCCTTTCGCGGTCGGGGCGGGCGTCCGCCGGCCTGCCCGCGAGGAGCATCCCCGGCTAGTCCGTCCGAGCCATCTCCCGCTCAAGCCGGGCGATCGCCCGACCGATACCTCCGACGGCAAAGCAACGGTCGGTCCCGAACGGGCAAACCGCCGGTGACGGCGGGGCGCACAGCTCCGGGCCTCCACCGAGGGAGGCGGCCGAGCTGCCGAAGGACGTGAGCCCCGACGGGCTCGGTCTCAGCGGGACCCGAGGGTCGGGAGGCTCGAGATGGGTGTTCTCTCCAACGACCGCCGCGGGCGGCGGGCTCTCGTCGCGCTGTCGCTGTCCGGCCTGCTCGTGCTCGCGCTCGCCGGCGTCCGGGCCGACGCGAACGCGTACGAGCGGTTCGGTCGTCGACGGCACATGCTGGCGCTCACGAACCAGGATCGCCAGACGCGCGATCGCGCGGAGCTGCGGTTCGCGGCGAGGCTCTCTCGCTATGCGCGACGCCACAGCGAGGCCATGGCGCGGAGGGGCTACATCTTTCACTCGAGCGCGGACCAGATCCGGGGGGCGCTGGACGGCTACGGGTGGTCACTTGCCGGTGAGAACGTGGGCGTCGGCGGCTCGCTCCCGGGCCTGGAAGCGTCCTTCATGGGCAGCAAGCTCCACCGTCAGAACATCCTGCGCTCGATGTTCCAGCGGGCGGCCGTGGGCGTCGTCCGCGCCGGCGGTCACTACTGGGTCACGGTCATCTTCTACGGGTAGTCGTCGCTCGCCGGCCGTGGGATGGTCGTGGGACCCCGGCCCGGGCCGGGGTCCCACGTTCTTCCTCCCGACCTCTTAGCTCTCGGAGCGGGCCCGGCGACGGTAACCGGCGAACAGCAGGCCCGTGCCGAGGACGAGCAGGGCGATCGCGAGCACCCCGAGGCGCACGGCGCCCTCGTCGGGTCCGGTGAAGGCGGTTCCGCCCGGCGGCGTCGTGGTGGTGGCGGTCGGGGGCGGCGTCGTCGGGGTCACGGTCTCACCGCCGACGCAATCGACATCGGTGTGCACGGTGTTGCTGTCTTCGGAGACGGTCTCCTCACCCTCGATCCACTCGACGTGCGCGAAGTTCTCCACCTCGGGGCAGGCCTCGTCGGTCGCCGTGACGTCGATGGTGATCGTGACCGAGGCCCCGGCCGCCAGGTCCCCCACGTTGCACGTGACGACCTGGCCGCGGACGGAGCATCCGGGGCCGGTCACGCCGTCGATGGTCAGCCCGGAGGGAATGGTATCGGTGACGATGATCCCTTCCGCGGTCGCGTTGCCGTCGTTGGCGACCGTGATCGTGTACGAGAACGACTCTCCGGAGTCGATGCCTCGGCCCGGCGCGTCCGAGTTCTTCACGATCTGCACGTCGGGCTGGCAGTTCACGCCGACGGCGATGGCGTTGCTGTTCGCCGTGCCGGTGCCGCCCTGGCCGTTGTCGAAGGTCACGTGCGCGGTGTTGGTGACGCTCGGACATGCCGAGGCCGTCGCGGTCACGGTGATCGTGATGGTCGCCGAGGCGCCGGCCGCGAGGGTCCCCACGTTGCACGTGACGTTCTGGCCGTTCACCGAGCAGCCGGGGCCGGTCACGTTGGTGATCGTGAGCCCAGTCGGGATCGAGTCGGTGACCACGACGTTTTGGGCCGGCCCGTTCCCGGTGTTGGAGGCGACGACCGTGTAGGAGAAGGAGCCGCCGACCGCGACCGTTGCGGTCGAGGCGCTCTTGGTCAGGCTGATGCCGGGCGTGCACGCGACGGCGACCGCGACCTGGTTGCTGTCGGCGGAGGCGGTGCCCTCACCGGCCGCCCACGTCACGTGCGCGGTGTTGGTGACGCTCGGACATGCCGAGGCCGTCGCGGTCACGGTGATCGTGATGGTCGCCGAGGCGCCGGCCGCGAGGGTCCCCACGTTGCACGTGACGTTCTGGCCGTTCACCGAGCAGCCGGGGCCGGTCACGTTGGTGATCGTGAGCCCAGTCGGGATCGAGTCGGTGACCACGACGTTTTGGGCCGGCCCGTTCCCGGTGTTGGAGGCGACGACCGTGTAGGAGAAGGAGCCGCCGACCGCGACCGTTGCGGTCGAGGCGCTCTTGGTGATCTGCACGTTCGGGGTGTCGCACCCCGTGACGGTGGTGGTCACCGTGTTCGTGCTCTGCGGCGGTTGCGTGCCCTGCTGGACCTCGGCCGCGTTGGAGATCTCCGGGCACGAGCCGGTCGGCGCCGTGGCGGTGATCGTCACGGTGGCGCTGCCGCCGGCGGCGATCGGGCCGAGCGCGCAACTGACGGCGTGCCCGTTCACGTCACACGATCCCTGGGAGGCGCTTGCCTGCACGTTGGTCAGGCTCGCGTCGACCGTGTCGGTCACGGTGACGGGCTGGGAGTCGACCGTGCCGCTGTTCTGGACGCCGATCGTGTAGGTCACGGTGCCGCCCTGGTCGACGGTCGCCGGGCCAGACTTGGAGAACGTGAGATCCGACTCACACCCGGTCACCTGCGTGGTCACCGTGTTGGTGCTCTGCGCAGGCTTTGTGCCCATCTGAACATTGGCGGTGTTCGAGATCACGGGGCATGAGTCGCTCGGCGCCGTCGCGGTGATCGTCACGGTGGCGGTGGCGCCGGCTGAAATCGTGCCGAGCGCGCAACTGACGGCGTTCCCGTTCACGTCACACGAGCCCTGGGAGGCGCTTGCCTGCACGTTGGTCAGGCTCGCGTCGACGCTGTCGGTGACGATCACCGCCCGAGGCCGCGACTGGACGTCGCTCTCGTTCGAGACGGCGATCGTGTAGGTCACGGTGCCGCCCTGGTCGACGGTCGCCGGGCCGGACTTGGAGAACGTGAGGTCGGGCTCACAGCCCGTCACGTCGGTGGTGACGGTGTTCGTGTTCCGCGGGGACTCCGTGCCGACCTGAACGCTCGCTCTGTTCAAGATCGTGGGGCAGGAGGCGGTCGGCGCGGTGGCCGAGATCGTCACGGTAGCGCTGCCGCCGGCCGGGATCGTGCCGAGCGAGCAGCTCACGGCGTTGCCGTTCACCGTGCACGAGCCCTGGGAGGCGCTTGCCTGCACGTTTGAAAGAGCGACGCCGACGTGGTCTGCGACGGTGACGGGCTCGGAGACGTCGTTCGCCGAATTGGAGGCCGAGATCGTGTAGGTCACGGTGCCGCCCTGGTCGACGGTCGCCGGGCCCGACTTGGAGAACGTGACGTCGGATGCGACCGCGAGGGTCGAGCCGGACAGGAGGGGGAGGACTCCGATTGCGAGCGCGAGCACGACCAGCACCTGCCCCAGTGCCGTCCGTCGTCTCCGCTTTGGGGTTCTGCGGTGCACTCCCGACATCGAAAAACCTCCCTCTCGAACCCCGCGGGGTACGTCATCGGTGGGACCACACCTGGCCCACCGCCGGGCTCATTCTACGTAGGAGCGCCGGGGGAGCCCATTGGTCGAAGGGCTTCGGCATCGCCCCATCCTTTGACCTAGTCGCCGCGTGAGTGGTCGAGACTGATCGGGGGGTGGGTCCGACCGCGGTGCGAGGCGTGCAAGAGGGATGGAATGGAGGAGGAGGGCGGTCTTGGGTGGGGGGTTGGGTTGTGAGAGGTGGGGTGGGGATGCGAAGTCAACTTGTCATAACGTACATTCTCGGCGTTTGTCAGCCCGCCGCCGTCGACCCGGGCGGGCTTCCGAATCGGTCCCGGATGCCCCATACGGTCACCAGCCACAGCGCCTCGAAGACGATCCGCCGGCTGATCTTGGAGTGTCCGTGCTCGCGCTCGCGGAACGAGATGGGCACCTCGCCGATCGACATCCCCGCGTTTCGGGCGCGATAGACGAGCTCGACCTGGAACCCGTAGCCGTCGGAGCGGACGGAGGTCTCGGTGATCTCGGCGAGCGCCGCCCTCCGGTAGACGCGAAAGCCGCTCGTCGCGTCGCGGATGCCGATCCCGAGGCAGAAGCGCGCGTAGGCGTTCCCTCCCCGTGACAGCGCGAGCCGGACCCGGCTCCAGTTGGACACCGAGCCGCCGGGCACGTACCGGCTGCCGACCACGACGTCGTGCGCCCCGACCGCCTCCAGCAGCCGGGGCAGCTCGTCGGGACGATGCGAAAGGTCGGAGTCCATCTCGACGACGAGGTCGTACGCCTGATCGAGCGCGACCCGGAAGCCGGCCGCGTACGCGCTTGCCAGCCCGGACTTGCGTTCGCGTTCCAGCAGCCGGACCCGCGGGTCCGTCTCGGCCCTGGAACGCACGATCGCGCCGGTGCCGTCGGGCGAGCCGTCGTCTACGACCAGGACGTCCACCCCGTGCGGGAGGGCGAGCAAGCCGCTCAGGACCTCGCCGACGGTCTCTCGCTCCTCGTAGGTGGGGAGCACGACCAGGACGCGCGGGCGCTCCGGCAACGGCATCGGTTGGCGCGCACCCGCCGTCCGTCGCCTCGGGATCGCGATGAGCCCGAGGACCAGCACGAGGCTCCCCCAGGGCACCCAGTCGCCCAGGCGCGTGTAGATGGTCGTCCGGCTCGAGGAGACGATGGTCCCCCGCATCACGGCCGGCTCGAAGAGCTCGCGGCGGTCCACCACGCTGCCCGTGGGATCGATGAGGGCGCTGATGCCCGAGACGGCTCCGTGCACGACCCACCGGCCGTTCTCGACCGCCCGGAGGCGGCTCATCGCCAGGTGCTGCTCCGAGGCGGCCGTTCGGTCATACGAGGCGTTGTTGATGGTGACGACCAGGAAGCCGGCCCCCAGTCGGACCATCTCGCGGTCGATCGACGCGAAGCTGTTCTCGTAGCAGATGGGGGCCCCGAAGGCCGGGAGCCCGCTCACGTGCAGGTTCTCGACCCGCTCCCCCGGCACCCGGTCCACGGGGACCTGGTCGACCGCGTCGATGAACCGTTCGAGGATGCCGCGCCACGGCACGTACTCGCCGAAGGGCACGAGGCGGACCTTGTCGTAGCGATCGACGAGCCCCCCGGTGCCGTCGAACGCGAGGGTGCTCGTGTGCTCGGACCCGTCCGGGTCCACCACCACGGCCCCGGCAACCGTCGGGGCGCCGACGGTCGCGATCGCGTCCGTCACGGCGGCAACGGTGGCCGGGTCGGCGAGCGCCCCCGGGTCCAGGGCGCCCTCGCCCCAGACGACGAGATCGGGCGGGTCGCCCTGCAAGGTGCGGTGCGCCTCGACGTTCAGCCGCGCCACCGCGATGTCCTCCTCGGCGCCCACGAGGTCCTGCACGCTGGAGACGTCGACCTGGATCGCCGCGACGTCGATCGATGGCCCGTTCGGCTCCGGGGTGGGGATGAGGGCGGGCGCGAGGACCAGGACCACCGCCGCCCCGAGGCAGGCGACCGAGCGAGCCCCTCCCCTCCCCCACCGCTCGAGGGCGAGCAGCAGGAGCCCCGCAACCAGCACCACGAGGAAGGAGAGCCCCCACGCGCCCGTCACCGAGGCGAGCGGAAGGGAGGGCGCGTCGACCTGGGTCGAGCCCAGCTGACCCCAACCGAACCCGCCGAGCGGGAAGGCCCCGCGGAGCCACTCCAGGACCGTCCATAGGCCGGCCAGCCCCAGCGTGGACCAGACCGGTCGTTCGGGGCGCCAGACGGCGTGCGCCAGGGCACCGAACGCGGCGACGTACCCCGCCGACATCAGCACGAGCGCGGCGAACGCGAGCTCGCCGAACAGCAGGATCCAGTACAGCAGCGCGCCGAAGTAGGCGATGCCGAACGCGAATCCCAGGATCGCGCCTCGTCGGGGCCTCGCTCCGCGGACGAGCCAGAGCAGCGGGATCGGAGCGACGAGCGCGATCGGCCACCACCCCGCCGGCGGAAGCGACAGCGACATCGCCGCGCCGGAGGAGACGGCGACGAGCAGCGCGAGGGGGAGCCGAAGTCGACTGGGACTCAGGCGCAGTCCCGGCAGAGCATCTTGGCCTTGTCCTTCAGCTGGCTCCGATGCTTCACCAGGTAGCACTTCTTGCATATGAACTCGGTGGGCTGCGGGGGGACGACCTTGACCGCCAGGGGCTCGAGCCGCTCCTCCCGGGTGAGGTTGAGGACGGAATCGTCCTCCTCCTCCGCCTCCTCGCGCGCCTCCTGCTTCACGAGGATGTCCTGGATGGACTCGACGTCCTCGTCCGCCACGGGCGGCGCCGGGGCCCCGGCGGGAGCCTCACGCTCGAGCTCCTCGGCCTCCTCGCCCTCCTCGTCCGGCTCTTCGTCTTCCAGGGTCTCGTCGATGTCTTCCACGCGGTCCTCTCCTCGGCCGGGGATTGTAGTGCCGCGCATCTCCCTGGCAAGGGGTTCAAGCCAGGAACACGGACGCACCGCGGGACATTCCCACCGGGCGCGCAGGAACGCTGGGCCGAACCTCGAGAGGTCGTGGCCGAGCCTGGGCGGGACTCAGGGGCAGGAGGCGCCCGAGCAGCCCCGATCGGCCTGGAGCTGAGCGCTCAGCGCGGCCACATCCGGGTCGTTGGCCGGATTGCCGTCGACGAGGAGGTTCTGCAGCTCCCAGGGGTCGGAAACCCGATCGTAGTACTCGCTGAACGCGATCGCGCCCTGGCTGTCGTACCACTCGACGTACTGGTACGCGGGCGTCGTCGTCGTGGCAAACGCGTAGGGGGGATCCGTCCTGGCGGGCCAGAACTCGGACAGCGCCCGGCTCCCGATGTCGGGGCCGAACAGGCTCTGCCCGTCCGTCGTCGCCGTGATGCCCAGGACGTCGTAGATCGTTGCGGCGATGTCCAGCTGGAGCGCCGGCCGGTCGTCGGTCGCGCCGGCCGCCACGTGCCCGGGCCACCACACGAAGAACGGCACCTGGAGGGCCGGAAGATACGGCAGGCCCTTCGCGCCCATCTGGTGCTCGCCCAGCAGGAACCCGTTGTCGGAGAAGAAGAAGGCCATCGTGTTGTCGTCCTCTCCGAGCGCGGCCAGGTCGGCCCGGATGGATGCGACCATATCGTCGGCGCTCAGCAGGGTCCGCTCCATGGACTGGTACGTGCGCGCGAACCTCGGGCGCGTGGCGCGCGGGATCCACGAGGGCTTGTCGGAGGTGTCGGTCTCCGACATCGCGGGGTTCGTCGGCATCGTCGGAACCGGCGCGCCTCCGTAGGCGGACTCGACCAGGTAGGGCTCGTGGGGCGCCGGAGGCGTCGCGACGATCAGCCACGGCTGCGCGTCGTTGGCCTCACCCGCGGCGAGGAAGGTGTGCACCTTGCCCGCGATGTAGGTCGTGGCGTAGGTGCCGATGACCGTCTGCGTCCCGTCGACGTTCCACGTGCCGCCGACATACGCCTTCTGACTGTCGGGGAACGTCGCCCAGCTGTCGAAGAAGGGCGGGCTCGACGTGACGGCGTTCAGGTACTTGCCGTAGATGGCCGTCCGATACCCGGCGTCCTGGAGCCGGTCCTGGATGGTGCCGTTCGCGTTGAAGCCCGACCGTTCGTCTGGGTGATCCCGGTGTTGTGAGGGTAGAGCCCCGAGAAGAACGAGGCCCGCGACGGGCAGCACAGCGGCTCGGAGACCGTCGCTGCCGTGAACTCCGTTCCCCCGGCGCCGAACCAGGCCTGCGTGTCGGGCATGACGTTCATGAACTGCCGCACGCCCTGGTCGTCGGTCATGATGATCAGGATGTTCGGAGGGGCGGGGTCCGCCTCGACGATGCTCACGGCCGGCGCCTGCAGGACCAACGCCGCCAGGACCACACAGGCCCTACGCATCGAGACCCTGCCCCCGATCCGAAGTACCCACTCCGGCCTACGCTATTCCAAGTACCTGCGTGAACGCAACGCGCGTTCACGCGTTTCAGCTGGAGGTGATCCTGGGGGCGCGCACCAAGACCGGGCTCGCGGAGATCGGAGCCGGGCGGCGGAGGGACAGACGGGAGGACCCGAGTGGCCTTTGGGGCCGCGGCGCCGGGGCGCCGCGTTCTCTACTCAGCCTCTCGGGTCCTCCGTGCGCCCCCGCCGGAGCGGCGGCGCAGACGGGAAGCTACGCCTGGGCCCGCCGAGGTGTCAAATCTGCAGGTCCGAGCGGCCTCATGCCGCGTACACGTCGCGCCCGAGGCTGACGGTCAGGATCGGCCGAACCCCGTCGAGGGACTCCGCCTCCAGGGGGTCGACGTCGTAGACGGCGAAGTCGGCGTGTTTGCCTGGCTCCAGGGTCCCCTTCTTGTCGTCTTGATGCGCCAGGCGCGAGCTGCCGATGGTGCACACCCTGAGCGCCTCCTCGCGGGACAGACGCTGTACGGGGTCGTGATGCCCCTCCAGCGCCGCGAGCGCCGCCATCGGGTCGACCGTCGTGATGGGGGTATCCGAGCCGGCGCCGACCTCGAGGCCGCGATCCATCAGATATCGGAAGGCGTTCATCCGGGCGGCCCGATGGGGCCCGAGCGCCTGCTCATACAACCCGCCGGGTCCGCCCCACTCCGTGTCGAACGTGGGCTGGACGCTGATCCCGAGGCCGAGGGCGGCCGCTCGCTCCATCGTCCGCCCATCGGCCATCTCGAAGTGCTCGATGCGGTGGCGTCGAGCCCGGAAGTGGCGTCGCGCCCGCGAGTCCAGCGTCTGGTAGACGCGCTCCCAGGTCGCCACGACCTGCTCGATCGCGGCATCGCCGATCGCGTGGACGCCGACCTGGAGACCCGCGAGATGTCCGTCGTGGAAGAACGTCGCGAGGTCGTCGTCGTCGAAGTACCGGGAACCGCTGCCCGCGACATCCTCGTAGGGCTCGGCGAGGTGCGCCGTCCTGGCGCCGATCGATCCGTCCACCGGAAGGTCGCCGCCGATCCGCTGGAGGCCGAGGTCCATCACCTGTGGGATGTCCGTGGTCGCGACGTACGTGACGACGTCCAGGGGCAGCCGCGCTCGGTGCCCGAGCAGGATCTCGAGGTCTCGGATGCCCCGCTCGTGCGGCATCGACATCTCGTGGATGGTCGTCACCCCGTAGGAGACGGCGAGGCTGGCCGCGGCCAGCTGCAGCTCCTCCACGTCGCGCTCGGCAAGGTGGGTGGCGAACCAGCGCCGGAGCGAGACGTTCGCCTCCGTTCGCACCCGGCCGGTCGGCTGGCCCGCCGGGTCGAGGTCGACGCCCTCGCGCTCAAGGACCCCGGACTCCTTCAGGGCGGCCGTGTTGGCGAGCGTCACGTGCCCGTCGACGCGGACCACGGCCAGGGGGCGGTCGCACACACCGTCCAGCTCCTCGATCCCCGGCGGCGTGCGATCCCGCCACTTCGACTCGTCGTAGCCGTGCACCAGGACCGGCCCCCGCCGTTCTCGGACGACCCCGGCAACGATCTCGAGGAGCTCACCGGCCGAGCGGGCCGATCCGAGCCCGGGGGCCTGCTCGTGCACGCCCGTGCCCGTCAGGTGGACGTGCGTGTCCACGAAGCCGGGAAGGATCGTGGTCCCCGGCAACTCCACGACCCGGTCGGCCTCGGGAGGCTCACCCGTGCCGACCCTCTGGACGTGTCGCTCGTCGACGAGCAACCACTCCCCCGTGCGTGGGTACGAGAGCGTGTGCACACGGGCGGCCCGAAACAGCGTGCGCATGGCAGCGCGAGCTTAGCCCAGGACCGCTCGCGTCCTTGCCATTGAGACCGTTGCTTCGCACCGCGTCTCGCTCGGGCCCAGGACGATCCGCGTCTTGGATTCGTTCAGCTCGAGCCCGAGGCCGGCGAGCACCCCGCGCAGGAGCTCCAGACGCCGCTCGGCGTCCCGCTGCCCCCGGGCGGAGACCACGACGTCGTCGACCCACCGCAGGTGGGAAGCGCCGGCACGCGCCAGCGCCTCATCCACTCGAGCCAGGACGGCGTTTGCCAGGACGGACGATGCCGCGGGCCCCACGGGAAGTCCTCGCCCGCCGGGTTCGGCGAGGCCCTCGAGCAACGCCACCACCGCCCGCGCGCTCCTCGGCTCACACCCAAGCCCCAGGAGCGATGCCGCGACCACGCCGGGTGCGATCGAGCCGTAGCAGTCGCGGACGTCGGCGAACACGAGGCACGGGCTTCGGCGCCCGAGGCGCCGCAGCCCGGCGGCGAACGCGGCCCGCTCGTTGCGCCAGGACGCCAGTTGCAGCGTCGGAGGGTCGGCGGAGCACTCGGCGACGCGATTGGCCAGCACCGATGGTGACAGGCGCCGCTCGACGTCGGACGCCACGGCGGCGACCAACGCCGTGTATCGACGGGCGAGCGCCGGATCCAGCACGGCAAGCTTGCGCACGAGCCCCTCCCTCCTTCGGGGCCCGGAGGAGGTGGGCCGTCGGCGTCGACGTTGTACCGCGAACCGCACGTGCATGGGAATCGCCCGGCGAGGGGGTCGCGAACATCGCCCGGTCGCTCGGCCCCCCATCCGCCACCCGGGGCGCCGGTACGATACGGCGGTGTTGGACGCGCGGGATCTCGAGATCATCGCGGCGTTGCAGGACGACGCCCGAGCGACCTATGCGGACGTCGGCCGCCGGGTCGGGTTGGCCGCCTCCTCGGTGCACGAGCGCGTGCGGAAGCTCGAACAGCAGGGGGCGATCCTCGGCTACCGCGCCGTGGTCGACCCCGAGGCGCTGGGGCTGCACGTCACGGCGCTCGTCGCGGTCACGCCCCTGGATCCCACCCAGCCCGACGACCTGCCGGACCGCGTGACCGACTTCCCCGAGGTCGAGGACTGCTTCAGCGTGGCCGGGGACGCCAACTACATCCTGAAGGTCAGGACGAAGACCACGCGCGAGCTCGAGGACCTGATCCGCCGCCTCCGGGAGAAGGGGGAGGTGCAGACCCGCACCACGATCGTGCTGTCCACCCCGTTCGAGGGGCGAGCGCTGGCGACCTGAGCCGGCCCGCTGTAGCGCGGAGCCACAGGCGTCGATACCCAGTTCATGGCGGCTTCCGTTCCAGGCACGAACCCTCATAATGTTGCGATGATTCGCCGGCCTCGTCGGAGCCTGGCCGTCCCTGCCGTCGGCATCCTCGCCGTCGCCATCCTGGCCGCCTCCTGCTCCGGGCCCAGCAACGAGTACGTCCGGAACACCTCGCTGCGGACCGCGTTCAAGATGCCGACCGAGTGGACGCTGTTCGACAAGGCGACCCTTCTCGGGGAACCGCCCGGCCCGCCGGCGTCCACACCCGATCCGATCCGGTGGCTCGTCGGGATCGACGGGGACCCGGTGCCGGCCGCCTCGCACGTCTTCAACCCGAGCGCACTCGACACCGACTTCCCGCAGGGCATCGCGCTCGTGCAGGAGTACAGCTTCGACGACCGGGACCTGTCGAGCTTTCGCTCGCTCCGTGACTACTTCTTCCCGGTCACGGCCCTGATCCAGGATCCGAACAGCGCCCAGGTCGTCAGCTACGACGACACGATCGACCGCGACGGGGTGCGGGGCGTGCACGTCGTGTTCCAGTTCCGCGCCAGCGCGCTCGCCACGGCGCAGGCGAGCGCGCCCGCTACCGGAGAGAACGACCTCCAGCGGGCGCTGCTCGGAGGAGCGGGCGCGGCGCTGCTGAGCCCGGACTACGTGACGGTGAACCAGATGTCGCTCGTCGACCCGGAGACCAGCCGGGTCTACTACATCGCCCTCCTCTGCAGCGCCCAGTGCTACGACCGCAATCGATCCGACATCCAATCGATCGTCGACTCCTGGACGGTGTTGCCATGACCGGAAAGAACCGCACGAGCGTGTCCATCCAGCGAGGCGTCGACCGCCCCTCGCGGCCGCGTCCCTCGGAGCGCGAGACCCGGGCGCCCTCCGCCGGATGGGACCGCGTGAAGTTCCTGATCCTGCTGGCGTTCCTGTGGGTCTGCGGCCTGGCCACGGTCTGGACCACGACCGTCCACCCTCTGGGCGACCCGATGTCCGAGGCGATCCGACTCGCGCTGCGCGACTTCACCTGGATCCTCGTCCTCGGCGCGCTCGAGCTCCTCCGGCAGCTCCACTACCTGATCGAGGAGCACTCCAAGGGCTACTACGCGTTCTGGGAGAAGCGGGTCTACGGCGGCATGCACAGGCGGCTCGGCGGGATGGACGACTGGGCCCGCTACCGGATGTCGCGGGCGTTCAAGTACGCCATCGTGCTGCTGGCGCTCAGCACGTTCCTCGGCCGCATCTTCCACACCGACCCCCCGTGGCTCGGCATCGTCGACGCGCCGAGTCGGCTCGTCGTGGCCCTCCCGTTCATCTTGCAGATCGGGTTCGGCTTCGTCTTCATCATCATGCAGTTCGTCGGCCTCTTCTGGTTCCTGTCGCGGGGCGGGATCGACACGATCCAGCCCGACGAGATCGAGACGCGGTTCGACGACGTCAAGGGACAGGACGCGGCCCTGAACCAGCTGAAGGAGACGCTGGTGTTCCTCGAGAACCCCGCAGCGATCGAGGAAAAGGGCGGATACGTCCCCGGTGGCATCCTCCTGTGGGGGCCGCCCGGGACCGGCAAGACCCTGATGGCGCAGGCGATCGCGGGCGAGACGGGCAAGCCCTTCGTGTCCGTCGAGCCGGCGGCGTTCGTGCAGATGTTCATGGGCGTCGGCGTGCTGAAGGTCAAGGGCCTGTACCGCAAGCTCCGTCGGCTCGCGCTCCGATACGGCGGGGTGCTGGTGTTCTTCGACGAGGCCGACTCCCTCGGCAGCCGGGGCGCGATGGCGGGCGGCGGAGGCAACCTGCAGCCCTCCGACAGCCCGTGGACCGTCGCGCCCGCCTGCAACGGGCTCGCCTACCTGTCGGACGCCGGCCGGAACGCCGTCTTCTCCTCTGCCGTGCCGCCGAGCGTGGGGCCCCACAAGGAGGGCGTCCTGATGGGCGGCATGATGGGCGGGGGCGGGGGCATGGGAACCCTCCAGGCCCTGCTGTCCGAGATGTCGGGTCTCACGAAGCCCCGGGGGCTCGTGAATCGGCTGCGGCGGATGCTCGGCATGAAGGCCAAGCCCCCGCCCAAGTACCGCATCCTGCACATCTTCGCGACGAACATGCCCGAGTCCCTGGACCCGGCGATGCTGCGGCCGGGACGGGTGGACCGTCAGTACAAGGTCGGCTACCCGCAGAAGGACGGACGCCGGGCGACGTTCGAGTACTACCTCGCTAAGGTCAAGCACGTCCTCACCCCCGAGGAGGTCGACAAGCTCTCGACGATCACGCCCTACTTCTCCGGCGCCTCGATCAAGGACATCGTCAACGAGGGACTCGTGATCGCGATCCGCGAGGATCGCGACACCGTGATCTACTCGGACATCGTGAAGGCCAAGCAGCTGAAGCAGCACGGCCTTCCCGACGACCACGAGTACATCGAGCGCGAGCGGCATTCCGTCGCGGTGCACGAGGCGTGCCACGCGGTCGTCGCCTACCGGCTCCGCCGTCATGCCGTGATCGACATGGCGACGATCGAGCGCCGGGGCGACATCGGGGGCTTCGTCGCGTCGATCCCCCCCGAGGACCAGTTCGTCGAGTGGCGCTCAGAGCGCGAGGTCGACGTCATGACGTTTCTGGCGTCGCTCGCCGGCGAGCGCATGTTCTTCGAGGGCGACCACTCGACCGGCGTCGGCGGGGACATGCGTGGCGCGACCGCGATCGCGACCCAGGCGCTCGCGTACTACGCGATGGGCAACACGATCGCCTCCCGGTCCGTGAGCCTGGCGGCGCTCCGCGGGGCCCAGCCGGTCGAGACCGGCGAGGACCGCGCGCTCTTCGACTCGGAGTTCGGCAAGGCGGTGGACGCCAAGCTCCACGAGCTCTACGAGCGGACCTGGGAGCTCCTCCAGGAGAACCGGGGCGAGGTCCTCGGCGTCGGACACGCGCTCGAGATGCACAAGACGCTCACGGGCGACGACGTCGAAGCGATCATCGAGGGCCGCCGAGGTCCGAACGTCGACGGCCGCCCGTACCGGGACCCCGTGTTCCTCCAGATGCTCCACAACTACCACGCGGCCGTGGTGCGCGCGCATCAGGAGCACGCGGGCGTGGCTTCGAGGATCCCGGTCCCGATCCCGCCGAACCCCGCGACCGAGGAGGCCGAAGGGGAGGCAGCGGCGCTTGCGCCACATCTGACCCTGACGACCGAGACCACACAGGCGCCGAACCGACCGGACGTGGACCCAGCCTGACGGCCCGACCCGGGGCGCCGCCGGAACGTCGGGCACCCCCCGGTATCCTGAGTCACCGTGCGCCTGTTCGACTCCCTCACCCGCGAGCTGCTCGAGGTCTCCCCCGCCGACGGGGAGACCGTGAAGATCTACTCGTGCGGCCCCACCGTGTACCGGTACATCCACATCGGCAACATGCGTTCGTTCATGCTCGGCGACCTGATCCGTCGCGCCCTGCGGTTCGAGGGCCACCGGGTGCGCTGGATCATGAACATCACCGACGTCGGCCACATGACGGACGACGTGTCCGACGCCGGCCGCGACAAGATGGAGCTCGCCGAGTCCGACGAGGGGCTCTCGGCCCCGGAGATCGCCGAGAAGTACACGACGGCGTTCCTCGAGGACTCGGACCTGGTCGGCATCGAGCGCGCCGACCTGTACCCGCGGGCCACCCAGCACATCGCGGAGATGATCGAGATCATCCGCACGCTCATCGACAGGGGCCACGCCTACGAGGTCGACGGGACCGTCTACTACGACGTCACGACCTTTCCCGGCTACGGCAGGCTCTCGGGCAACACCCTGGACCAGCTGCGCGCCGGGCACCGACAGGAGGTGGCGGTCGACCCGGCCAAGCGGCACCCCGAGGACTTCGCCCTCTGGAAGAAGGCCGGACCCAACCGCGCGCTCCGGTGGCCGAGCCCGTGGGGCGACGGCTTCCCCGGGTGGCACATCGAGTGCTCCGCCATGTCGATGAAGCACCTCGGCGAGCGCTTCGACGTCCACACGGGCGGCAACGACAACAAGTTCCCTCATCACGAGGACGAGATCGCCCAGTCCGAGGGCGCCGTCGGCCATCAGGTCGTCTCGATCTGGGTCCACGGAGGCTTCCTCCAGATGAGCGGCCAGAAGATGGCCAAGTCCGCCAGGAACATCTACCGGGTCACCGACCTGGCCGAGCAGGACATCGACCCGCTCGCCTACCGGCTCCTGTGCTTCGGGACGCAGTACCGGAGCGAGATGGACTTCAGCTGGGAGGCGCTCGAGGGTCAGCACCGCCGCCTGCGCGACCTCCGCCGCCGCATGGCCGATTGGGGCGGGCCGGCGCGCGGGTCCTCCGATGCCGCCAAGGCCTTCGACGCGCGCTTTCGAGAGGCGCTGGCCGAGGACCTCGCCATGCCCCGGGCGCTCGTGGTCCTGACGGACGTGATGGGCTCGGATCTCCCCGACGGCGAGAAGTACGCGCTCCTCGCCGCCTGGGACGCCGTGCTGGGCCTGGACCTCGAGCGAGACGCCCGGGAGGGCTGGGAACCGACCGAGGAGATGCGCACGCTCGTCGCCGAGCGCGACGCCGCCCGCGCGGGGAAGGACTACGCCCGCAGCGACGAGATCCGCGACCGCCTCCAGGAGCTGGGCCTGGAGGTCATGGACAGCCCCGAGGGAACGCGGGTTCGCCGCCGGGTTTGAACCCGCCCGGGCTCGTGCGCGGCCCGAACGCTAGGCGACGACCAACAGGTCCCGGCTCGCCTCGTTCAGGCGCTCGGCGCCGCCCGGGACGACGACGACCTGGTCCTCGATCCGCACGCCGAAGCGCCCGGGAAGGTACACGCCCGGCTCAACGGAGAAGGTCATCCCCACCTGGAGCGGCGTCTCGTTCCCCTCGACGATGTAGGGCGGCTCGTGGACCTCGAGCCCGATCCCGTGGCCCGTGCGATGGACGAACCGCTCGCCGTAGCCCGCATCGCCGATCACGCGGCGGGCCGCACGGTCCACCTCCTCGGCCGCAACCCCCGGCCGGATCGCCTCGAAGGCCGCCTGCTGCGCGGCTCGGACCAGGTCGTAGACGCGCCGGCCCTCCTCGTCGGGCTCCGAGACGAAGACCGTGCGGGTGATGTCGGAGCAGTAGCCCCCCGCGACGCCGCCGAAGTCCATCACCACGGCATCCCTGGGCCGGATCACCCGCTCACCGGCGGCGTGATGGGGCGAGGCGGCGTTCGGCCCGGACCCAACGATCGTGAACTCGACCCGCTCGTGGCCGCGCTCGCGAAGGAGCCGCTCGAGGTCGGCCGCCACGTCCCGCTCCCTCCGCCCCGCGAACGCGAGCGGGACGATCCCGTCGAACGCGCCGTCCGCCCCCGTCGCCGCGGCTCGCAGGCGGGCGATCTCGTCCTCGTCCTTGACGGCGCGAAGGAGCGGGATCGCCTCGCCGGCGGCCACGAACGAACATCCGGCGGTGGCCCGCTCGAGCGCGAGCAGGTGCGACGACCAGGTCCGATCGCCAAGGGCATACCTCCCCGGCGGCAGGACGCGCGCCGCGAGCTCGTACGGGTCCTCGCCGTCGCGCCAGGCCACCAGCTCGATGCCGCCGATCCCCGGCGCCGCCTCGGCGGCCGGCCCCTCCAGCGCCGGAACGACCAGCACCGGATCTCCGCCCACGCGCAGGACGAGGAGGGTGAGCCGTTCGAACGGGGGTGGCTCGTGGCCGATGAGGTAGGCGAGATCGGGTCCGGGAGACAGGAGCACGCCGGCCAGGCCCGCCGCGTCCGCGGCCGACACGGCGCGCTCGCGTCGATCCGCGTACCGCGGGCCGGTCACAGCTTCATCCGGATCGGCTGCGCGAGCACCTCGAACGTCGCCGGCGTGGTGCCGAGGACCTCGCCGTCGGCCTCGATCGGCAGGGGGCGGTCCGCCTCGATCACGAGCTCGCGCTTCACGCGGAACTCCTCGATGTGGTCGTGGGGAACGTGCTCGCCTCGGTACACCTTGGGGATCATCGTGAACGAGTCCGACTTCGGACCCTTGAATACGAGGACGTCCAGGACGCCGTCCCCCGGGAACGAGCGCGGGGAGACCTTCATCCCCCCGCCGTTGTACTGGGCGTTCCCGATGATCACCAGGTACGCCGAGCCCTCGTACGTCTTGCGATCCGCCTGGACCCGCACGTTCGCCAGCTTGAACCGCGGCAGCGTGAGCCAGAAGCCGAAGAAGTACTTCGCCTGCCCGAGTCGGGGCGACATCCGCTCGGCTCGCGCCGCGACGGCCGCGCCGAGCCCCACCTCCGCCACGTTGACGAAGTACCTCGTGTCGGTCCCTCCCGACACGGTCGTGTAGGCGATCTTCCCGACGTCGAGCGGGTACGTGTTATCGCCGGTCAGGTGCAGGCACGCCCGGGTGGCGTCGCCCGGCAGACCGAAGGTCCTGATGAAGTCGCAGCCGCTGCCCGCCGCGACCACACCCAGCACCGGCTCCTCGCCGATCGCCTTGCCGTCGCCGTCGAGCATCCCGTTCACGACCTCGTGGACGGTGCCGTCGCCCCCCGCCGCCACGAGGAAGCGACCGCCTCCCTCGAGCGCGGATCGCGCGAGTCGAACCGCGTCGCCGCGGCCCTGCGTCCGAAGGAGCCGGTACTCGAGCCCCCGGGCCCGCAGGTTGCGCTCGAGCTCCGGGATCTCCTCTCCCACGTGGCGTTTGCCCGCGTGAGGATTGACGATGACCGTCAGCTCGCCGAATGGCGACGACATTCCGCGCATCCTAGCCCGAACCCGCGAGCCGTCGGTCACACCCCGGTGTAGGCGACGACCCCGCGGTTCACGGCTTCGCGCGCCCGCCGGACGGTGTCGGACTGACCCTGCTCCGCGACGTCTTCGATCTGCCGCAGCAGGTCAAGGAGCTGCTTGCAGTTCCGGACGAAGTCCCCGGGGGCCAGCCCGGTCTCTCGCAGCACGTCCTCGAGGGGTTCGCCCTCGGCCCACCGGTGGACGGACGAGGCGAACCCGGCCTCGAGCTCCCGGCAGAGCTCGACGTGGTGAGCGTCCTCGGCTTGGCGGATCCTGGCGTAGATCCCCTGGAGCCGCCGGTACCGCTCGGCGGAGGCGCCGGTCGGCATCTCGCCCTCCCTCGGCACGCGCTCTCGCGACTCGTACACGATGCTCGACACGACGGCGGCCGCCTCCGAAGGCGTCAGGTCGCTCAGGAGCCCCTCCGCGAGCGCCTCGGCCACCAGCACGTCGCCCTCGCCGTAGATCCGGGCGAGGCTTCGTCCCTTCGGCAGGATCGAGAACTCCCGCACGTAGCCGAGCTCCTCAAGGACGCCGAGCACCCGCTCGAACTGGCGGGCGAGCGTCTCGGTCCGAGTGCGGATCCTCCGGTCGATCCCGCGAACCTGGTGCTCGAGCTCGCTCGCCCGACGGGCCCACCGCTCGTGGGTCGACCGATCGGGGCACCCGTGGCATGGATGCTGCTCCGCCAGGCGTTCCATCTTGGCGGCCTCGCGTTCGACCGCAGCGTCGACCGAGCCCCGCGACCGACGCTGCGGTCGAACGTCCAGCGCGACCAGCCGCGCCGCCAGGTCCCGGCGATACCGCGCGCTCCGGGCGCTTCCCGTTCGCGGCAGCGGCACCCGAGCCAGCGACACGGGCGGCTCCTCGAAGTCCCGGGTCGAGAGCCGAAAGAACTTCCGGTCCTGCGCAAGGACCGTCGGACGCCCCTCGCGGCTTGAGAGCACCACGGCCAGGCCCCGGCGCTTGGCCCTCGGCACGTAGATCACGTCCCCGGGGCGCAGCGCGACGAGGGCGTCCCGGACGGCGTCCGCGAGCGCGCGGTCGCGTCCCTTGCGCGCCTGCGTCCTGATGTCCTCGGCCTTCTCGCGCAGGCGCCAGTACTCGGCGAAGTCCCCCAGATCGCACCGCATCTGGTCCCGATACCCGGCCACGTACGCCTTGTCGCGCTCGAGCTGACGTTCGAGGGCGACGACGCCGCGGTCGGCCAGGAACTGCGCGAACGACGAGTTCAGCAGGTGGTGCGCCTCCTCGCGCGAGTAGTTCCGCACGAGGTTCACCGCCATGTTGTACGAGGGTCGGAACGAGGACGTGAGCTCGTAGGTCCGCGTCGACGCGAGCGAGGCCACGCGCTCGAACGGCACCTGCCGCTGGTACACCACGATCGCGTGCCCGAGCTCGTCGATCCCCCTGCGTCCGGCGCGCCCGGTGAGCTGGGTGTACTCCCCGGGCGTGAGCAGCTCGTGGCGCTCGCCCTGGAACTTCCACAGGTCCTCGATCACGACGGACTTGGCCGGCATGTTGATGCCGAGGGAGAGCGTCTCCGTCGCGAAGACCACCTTGACCAGGCCCGCCTCGAACAGCTCCTCCACCGTCTCCTTGAACACGGGCAGCATCCCCGCGTGATGCGCGGCGATCCCCGCCGCGAGCGCGTCCTGGAAGTCGAAGAAGCCGAGGGTCTTGAGGTCCTCCTCGTCCATCCACGCCGCCCGCATCTCGGCGAACTCGCGGATCCTCGCGGCCTCCTCACGGCTCGTGAGGCGGATGCCGGACGACAGCAGCCACTGCACGCTGCGATCGCATCCCGCCCGGCTGAACACGAAGTAGATCGCCGGGAGCATGCCCTCCTCGGCCAGCACGTCGACGACCTCCTCCCGTTTCGGGACGTAGACGCGGCGATGTCCCTCCCGGGGCCGCGGGATCCGCTGGTGCTGGGTGGTGCCGGACCCGCGCCGGGTGAAGGTCTTGTACCGGACCTCCTCGCGGTCCAGGGACACGACGTACGGGTTCGGCACGAGCTGGCCGGCCTGGTCGACGTGCATCGGGTGCAGGTCGTGCCCGACGAGATAGTGATGCTCGAGGGGAACGGGCCGGCGCTCCTCGATCACGACGCGCGTCGGACCTCGGAGCGTGCCGATCCATTCCCCGAACTCCTCGGCGTTGGAGATCGTCGCGGAAAGGCACACGACCGAGACCGACAGCGGGAGGTGGATCAGCACCTCCTCCCAGACGGCGCCGCGGTAGGGATCCTGAAGGTAGTGGACCTCGTCCATGCACCACCGACACGAGCCCGTCGAGGGTCTCGGACCGCTCGTAGAGCATGTTCCGCAGCACCTCGGTCGTCATCACGACGACGGGCGCCTCCCCGTTGATCGTGTTGTCGCCCGTGAGCAGGCCGACCTTGGCCGCGCCGTGACGAGCGACGAAGTCGCCGAACTTCTGGTTCGACAGCGCCTTCAGCGGCGTCGTGTAGAAGCTCTTGCCGTTGAGCGCGAGCGCGCGCTCGATCGCGTACTCCGCGACGACGGTCTTCCCCGAGCCCGTCGGCGCCGCGACGAGCACGGAGCCGCCGGCGGCGAGCGCCTCGATCGCCTGCGTCTGGAAGGCGTCGAGGGCGAACGGGTAGCGGGCGGCGAAACGCCGGGGGTCGGTCACGGGTGGAGTCTACGGGCGGGTGCCGTGGGGCTTGCGAAGACCGGTCCGACTAGCCCGTCGGGCCGGTGAGGAGCGAGCCCGACAACCCGCCGGGCGTGGCCTGGAACACGTTTGCCTGGATCTGCGCCTCGACGTAGTCGCCGTACGCGCGAGCGAAGACCTTCCCCGCGATGTCGTAGACGTCGCTCGCCCGCGCCAGGAGCCCGTCGCGCGCCGGGCCCTCCTCGGCCTCGACGGCCATCCCGGTGAGGAGCGCCGCCTGCTCGTACAGGGTCATCGCCCGGTCGAACCCTTCCTGGGAGTTGATGACGTACAGGTTGAAGTCGGCTGGGAAGCCCTGGTCGGCAAGGAGCTCGGTCGGCTGGATCTGGCGGAACAGGTCGTTCGCGTTCTTCGCCGTCGCGGCCAGGTCGTCGGCATCCTTCGCCGCCTGCTTCACGGCGGTCTCGTCGACCCCCTCGGCCTGCAGGGCGGCGATCGTCGTTCCCAGGCTCGGGAAGGCGCTGAAGCTCGACGGCGGCGCCACCTGCCCGATCGGGACCAGGATCGGCTCGATCTGCCCCTGGTAGTCGCCGACCGCGCCGGCCATCCGCTCCAGCAGCTGATCCTGTCGGCTCTGGTCCCGCTCCTGGACGAGCCCGTAGGCGAGCCCTGCCACGATCGCCACGCTCACGACCGTGCCTACGGCGATCCACAGGCCCCGTCGCCGCAGCAGCGGCGTCTTCACCGGCACGTAGGCCGGCTTCGGCCCGCTGGCGACGGTCTTCGCCCCGCGGCTCTTGCTCTTGCCCTTGATCGCCATGTGCTCCCTACCGCTTCATGAATCGGCCAATGATGATAGCCAGCTCGTAGAACAACCACATGGGGAGCGCCATCGCGAGCATCGTGTAGGGGTCCGAGCTCGGCGTGATCACGGCCGCGAAGATCGCGATACCGAGGATCGCCCCGCGCCGCCAGCTCCGGAGCTGGGTCGTGGTGATGACCCCGGCGACGTTCAGGAACACGAGGATGACGGGGAACTCGAACGACAGACCGAAGGTGAGCGCCACGAGCACCACGAACGAGAAGAACCGGTCTCCCGTGAGCAGCGGGGAGAAGCTCGAGCCCGCGAAACCCAGGAGGAACCCGAGGGCCTTCGGCAGGGTCACGTACGCGAACAGCGCGCCGAGGGCGAACAGGAAGACGGAGCTCACGACGAACGGGATCGCGAGCCGCCGCTCACGCTTCGTGAGTCCGGGCACGACGAACGCCCACAGCTGATACATCACGACGGGGAGGGCGAAGAAGAGCCCCATCACTCCCACGAGCTTGAACTTGATCAACGCCGGCTCCAGGGCGCCGGAGAAGAAGAACGTGCATCCCTGGGTCGCGCGCAGCTCGCGCGGAACGGTCTGCCAGTAGTCGCAGTACGGCTTCTGGAGCAGGTCGACCAGCGGGTCGAACAGGAACCACCCGATCGTCGCGCCGACCGCGACCGCCACGATCACCACGACCAGCCGGTAACGAAGCTCCTCGAGATGCTCGACCAACGACATCGAACCCTCGGGATCACGGCGCGGGCGTCGACGCAGGCGCTCGGGGATCAGGCGCATCGAGGGTGCCGACCTACTCCGGTGCGGGACCGGCGTCCGAGGCGACCGAGCCTTCGGGCTCCGGGGCGGGCGGCTCGGAGCCGGGGGCGGGCGCGCGGGGCGGCGGCGCCGAGGACCGCGAGGAGGCGCTCGGCTCGTCCAGGTCCACCCGGAACGAGCGCTGGATCTCCTGACGCGCCTTCCGGAGCTCGGCCAGGCTGCGCCCGAGCGTCTTGGAGACCTCCCCCACCGTCGAGGCCTGCGTGGAGGCGGCCGCGGCCGGCAGGGCGCCGTCTGATCCGGACTCGGCGTCGTCCTCGTCCCCGTCCGAGGCCGCCTCCTTCGGGAGCCGGGCCGAGGACCTGCGACCCGACGCGGAGGCCGGGGGCGGCTCGTCGTCGAGCTCGATCTGGATCGTCTTGCGCACCTCGCTCTGCGCCTTGCGGATCTCTCGCAACCCCTTGCCGAGCGAACGGCCGAGCTCGGGCAGACGGCGTGGACCGACGACGAGCAACGCGACGACGAGGATGAGGAGCAGCTCCTGGGGACCGATGTTGAGCATGTGGGGTGGCGGCTATCGTACCGCCGGACCTCGGGCCCGGCCGAACCCTCGTTCGGCTCCGGCGCGCTCGGACCGTGCGGCCGCTCGCTCGCCCTGCGTGGCGATCTCCTGGGCGATCGGCGTGATCTCCTCCTGGAATCGGGTGAGCGAGCGCACGAGCACGAGCACGTGCCGGACGAGCCCGATCACGACGGCGAGCACGGCGATGGTGGACACGAGACCGACGACGAGCCAGACCACGGCGACCCCCGACATGGGGTGGATGCTACTGCTTGGCCAGGAACTCCTGGATGGAGCGATCGTCCTGGAGCCGGAAATGGAAGTCGATCAGGTCGTCGATCGTGAACGCCGGGCCCCGGGGAAGCGGTCCTCTCGGGTCCTCGGCCGGCTCCTCCTCGGCCTCGAACAACTCCTCGGTCTCGGTGAGGGTCGCCCGGCCCGCCACGTCGACGCCCGCGGACACGAGCAGGGCCACGATCTTGCGATCCGCGCGCTTCTCGACCGCGTCCATGCAGGTCGGGCAGGTGAAGCGGTACGTCCCCTCGCGCCCGCCGCGCGTGACCTGGAGGAGGATGGACTCGGGGCCCATGTCCACTTCCCCGCAGCGGGGGCACGTCGTTCTGATGGTGGTCATGTCCCCCGCTGTATCGACCCCGCGAAACGAGCGCTTGAGCGCGGCCGAGCAGGACGGGGCTACCCTATCCGTACCGTTTCCGGGTCCGGCCGGCGAGCTCGCGAACCCGGTCTTTCAGATCCTGGGGCTCGAGCACCTGTGCCTGTTCGCCGAGCCGAAGCAGCAGCCGCTCGAGCCACTCGAGCCGCCCGGCCGGGAGCACGACCTCCAGACCTCCCCCGTCGAGCTCGGTCTGCTCGGCCGTCTCGTAGTACTCGGCCACCCAGCGGGCCTCCGGCGAAAGGCGTAGGCGGACCTGGAGGTCTCCTTCGTCTCGGGTGTAGAGCGGACCGCCCGGCGCCCTCGAGACCCCGCGACTCGAATCGAGTGCCGGTCGCCTCGACCGACCTGATGCGGTCGACGCGGAACAGACGCTCCTCGTCCGAACGGTGGTCCCACGCCACCACGTACCAGTTGCCCATCGCGAAGAAGACTTCCTCGGGATCGATCTCGCGGGTCGTCGTCTCGGCCGTGGACGCGGCGTAGTACTCGATCCGCAGCCGATCGCGATGCTCCGCGGCCCGCCGAAGGTCCTCGAGGCCCTCCGCCGGCCGACCGGCCTCCGCGGCACCCACCCGCTCGGGCAGGCCGCCCAGCGTCTCCGGGCCGAGCCGTTCCGCGAGCTTGTCGAGGGCCGATTCCAGCGCCGGCGCCTCCTGAAGGCCGGGCGCGCCGCCGAGGGCCGTGCCGCGCAGGTACAGGGCCAGGGCCTCGCTCCGCGACAGGCGCAGCGGGCGGGCGAAGTAGTCGGCCATCCCGATCCACACCCGGCCGTCCTGGATGTCGACGTCGATCAGGTCCCCGGGGCCATAGGGTGGCAGGCCCGAGACGAAGAGCAGGTTCAGGTCGTCGAGCAGCTCCTGCTCGGACAGGTCGAACAGCACCGCCGCCTCCGACAAGGCCGTCCCCGGGTGCTGCACGAAATAGGGGACGACCACGAGGAGACGCCGCAGCCGCTCGGACGCCTTCGGTGGGCTCCCGCGCGCGTTCTCAGGTGGCGGCAAGCGCCGCCTCCAGCCGCCCGACGATCTCCTCGCGGAGCTCGAGCGGCTCGACCGCCTCGGCGTCGGGGCCGAAGGACAGCACCCACCCCGCCAGGCTCTCGCCCGGCTGCCACGGGATCCGAACCTCGACCCAGCCGTCGCCCCGGGTGCCGGCTACCTCGGCGCCGAGGATCCCCCGTATCGCCCACCAGGCCACCTCCGGGGCGAACGCGACCAGCGCCGTCGTCCTCGGCTCTCCCGGCCCCCACGGCGCGCCCCGGACCATGTCGGCGGCCCGGAAGCCCTCGGGTGGCTCCCCGCCCGGTCCGCGGTCCGCGAGGTCCGAGGCCACTCGGGACAGGCGAAAGGACCGGATCTCGCCGCGGTCGAGGTCGAACCCCACCAGGTACCAACGCCCTCCCCGCACCGCCAGACCGTAGGCGTCGACGACGCGGTCGGAGCTCTCGCCGCGCGCGCTCCGGTAGGAGAACCCCACGCGACGAAGCCCGGCCACCGCCTCCGCCGCCGACGGCAGCCGAGGGTCCGCGCCGCCGCCGATCCCGCCGGGGGCGGCGCCGGCGACCGACGCGAGGATCCCCTGCTCGGCGCCGGACAGGAGCTTGCGCACGGCGTCCTCCGCGGACGTGTCGCCGCCCGACCGCGCCGCGACCGAGAGCGCGGTGATCTCCTCGGGCGTGAAGCTGATCTCGGGGAGGTAGTAGCGATCCTTCGCGATCGTGTACCCCTGCTCGGCGTCCCAGACGTCGGTCGCCACGACCTCGATCGGGACGCCGATGTCGCGGAGCACGTCCTTGTCGCGTTCGAACATCCGTTTCGCCGAGTTCACGTCCTGGTGCTCGTAGGCCTCCGAGAGCTTCTCCCGGATCTGCTCGAAGGTGAGCGGCGTCCTGGACTCGAGCAGCAGCGCGACGAGGTTGACGAGTCGCTCCAGCGGCTGCATCGCCGCGGCATCATACTTCCGCCATGTCGGCCCCCCGGGGAAGCATCCGCCTGCGCCGGGGCACCGTCGTCGCCCTGGTCGCCGAGCGCCCGGGCGCCCTCGAGGTCGAGGTCGAGGTCGAAGGCGCTCGCGCGCCGGCCATCGCGTATTCGGAGCTCACCGGACCGGTGGCGGTGGGCGACCGCGTCCTCCTGAACACGACGGCGATGGCCCTCGGGCTCGGTACGGGCGGCTTCCATCTCGTGGTCGCCGTCGAGGGCGACCGGGTGCTCGAGCTCGGGCACGGAGGACGGGTGATGAAGGCCCGCTACACGCCGCTCCAGGTCGCCGTCGAGGCGGTCGAGGAGACCCACCGCGAGGCGCTCGAGGCGTCACCTGGCCTTCGAGGCATCCCGGTGGTCTGCGCCCCGCTGCACTCGATGATCGCGCCGATCGCGGCCGGCGCGAAGGCCGCCGGCGCCGAGCGCGTGGTGTACGTGATGACCGACGGGGCGGCGCTCCCCGGCCCGTTCTCCCGCCTCGTGCCCCGGCTGATCACGGCCGGGCTCCTCGACGCATGGATCACGTGCGGTCAGGCGTTCGGAGGCCAGCTCGAGGCCGTGACGCTATGGAGCGCCCTGCTCGCCGCTCTCGAGGTTCTGGAGGCCGACGTCGTACTCGTCGCCGACGGGCCCGGCAACCTCGGGACCGACACCACGTGGGGGGTCAGCGCCCTTGCGAACGGTTACGCGCTGAACGCTGCCGACGCGCTCGGCGGCCGACCGGTGGCAGCCCTCCGCGTCTCGTTCGCCGACCCGCGCGAGCGCCACCGGGGCGTGTCGCACCACTCGCTAACGATCCTCGATCGCGTCTGCACGGCACGTGCGCACGTCGCGGTCCCCGCGTTGCACGACGAGACCGAGCGCACCGCCCTCTGGAACACGCTGCGGGGCAAGCGTCTGGAGGATCGCCACCAGCTCGTGGAGGTCGACGGACGCCCCGCCCTCCAGGAGCTCGAACGCCGGAACGTGGAGGTCGAGTCGATGGGGCGGCAACCCGCCGAGGATCCCGCGTGCTTCCTCGCGGCCGGCGCGGCCGGGGTGCTCGCAGCGCGGATGGCCGCCGGAACCGTCGCCTGGCGCCGAGCGGTCGGATCGGCGGACGCGCCCGGCGGGGAGCCGCCGTCGCGCACCTCCACCTGACGCGACGGCCGCGCGCCCGTGGGAGGATGCCTCCGTGGCGCCGGAACCCGACCTCACCGAACGCGACCTCGTCGACGCATCGCGCAGGACCTACCTCGCCGCGGAGCGGACGTACCTGGCTTGGTACCGGAGCGGGCTGGCCGCGCTCGCCGTGAGCATGGGGGTCGGGAGACTGGTCCCGAGCCTGATCGACGCGGCGGCGGGCCCGTTCGTGGCGCTCGGCGTCGGGTTCGCCCTGCTCGGGCTCTTCATGGTCGTGTTCGGCGCGGTGCGTCAGCGGGCGGTTCAGCGAGGGCTCCGCAGCGGGACCTTCGTGCCGATGCCCGACTGGACCGTGCTTGCGCTCGCATTCGGAGGCGCCACGCTCGCGATCGCGACGATCGTCCTCGTCGGCGAGGGGCTCTGACCCGACACCCCGCCCGGGTCCTCACATGTGGGCGATGAGCTGCTCCACGCGCTCGTCGACGCTGCGGAACGGGTCCTTGCAGAGCACCGTGCGCTGCGCCTGGTCGTTCAGCTTGAGGTGGACCCAGTCGACCGTGTAGTCGCGCCGCTTCTGCTTGGCGTGCTTGATGAAGTCGCCCCGGAGCTTGGCCCTCGTGGTCTGCGGGGGCTCGCGCATCGCCCGCTGGATCTCCTTCTCCGTCACCGCGCGCTCGACCCGTTCACCGCGCTCCAGGAGGTAGTACAGGCCACGCGACCGGTTCACGTCGTGGTAGGCGAGGTCCAGCAGCGCGATCTTGGGGTGCGAGAGCGGCAGCTGGTGCTTCAGGCGGTACCGGTCGACGATCGCCTGCTTCGCGACCCAGTCGACCTTGCGGATCAGCGTGTCGGGCTCGCCCGCCGCGAGCGCGTCCAGCGCCTCGCGCCACTCCTCGAGCAGCTGCTTGGACTGCGGGTCGGTCCCGCGACGCTCGAGGAACTTGTCCGTTCGATCGAAGTACTCCTCCTGGATCTCGATGGCGGTGAGCTCACGGCCGTTGGCGAGCCGAACCTTCCGGCGGCACGACACGTCGTGGCTGATCTCGCGGATGGCGCGGATCGGGTTTTCGAGCGTGAGATCGCGCATGACCGTGTTCGCCTCGACCATCCGGAGCACCAGGTCCGTGATGCCGACCTTCATGAAGGTCGTCCACTCGCTCATGTTCGAGTCGCCGACGATCACGTGGAGCCGCCGGTACCGCTCCGCGTCCGCGTGCGGCTCGTCGCGGGTGTTGATGATCGGCCGCGAGCGGGTCGTGGCGCTCGACACCCCTTCCCAGATGTGCTCGGCGCGCTGGGCGATGCAGAACTGCGCCCCGCGAGGGCCGTGCAGGACCTTCCCGGCGCCACAGTAGATCTGTCGGGTCACGAAGAACGGGATCAACAGGTCCGCCATGCGCGCGAACTCGCCCTGGCGGGCCACGAGGTAGTTCTCGTGACAGCCGTAGGAGTTGCCGGCGGAGTCGGTGTTGTTCTTGAAGAGGTACACCTGCCCGCTGATGCCCTCCTCGTGAAGGCGGACCTCGGCCGCCGCGAGCAGGGCCTCCAGGATCCGCTCCCCCGCCTTGTCGTGCGCGACGAGGTCCGGGATCGAGTCGCACTCGGGCGTCGCGTACTCGGGGTGGGAGCCCACATCGAGGTACAGTCGCGCCCCGTTTTCCAGGAACACGTTCGAGGACCGGCCCCAGTGCACCACCCGGCGGAAGAGGTAGCGGGCGACCTCGTCGGGGGACAGCCGCCGCTGGCCACGGAAGGTGCACGTGACCCCGTACTCGTTCTCGAGCCCGAAGATGCGGCGATCCATCACCCGAGTGTAGGTCCGCGGGCCTGGAAACCGGGGAGACTCCGGCCCTGGATCAGTCCGGCGGCGCCGGCCGGAGATACGTCCGATGCCGGGAGACCTCTCGGAATCCCAGGCGCTCGTACAGTGGGACCCCGAGCTCTCCGGCGGAGAGGACGCCCACACCGAGTCCGAGCCGACGACCCTCGAGCAGCGCGGCGGCCGCCACCGCGGCCCCGACGCCTCGGCCGCGGTGCTCCGGGAGCACCGCGATGTTCGCGATTCCGGCCACGCCCGCCCCGAGCGACAGGGTCGAGGCCCCGACGGTCACGCCGCCGAGCCGATAGACGAAGTGTCGAAACGGCGCGTCGTCGTCCAGGCCGCACGCCCGGAACGCTCGTGCCGAGAGCCCGGATTCGAACTCCGAGTCCTCGAACGCCCTCCCCACGACCTGGCCCCAGTCCCGGAACAGGTCGTCGTCGACCACGCGACGCACGTCGCCCGCCGTCGACACGGGCGGCGGGTCGACGGACGCGAGCTCGACCGCCATCCCCGGCAGATCCGTGTCCAGCTCGAACCCGTGCGCTCGCAACGCGCGGTCGATCTCGAATGGGCGGCGTTCGGGCGGCGCGAACACCCACCACACCATCGGGAGGTTCCGCTCGGCGAACGGCGCGACGAGGCGTGCGATCGTCCCGTCGGGGTCGCGCTCGGGGATCCTCGCTCGCAAGACCCCGTTGCGATACGGCGAACCATCGCCGGTGACGAACCAGACCGCGTCCGCGCCTCGATGCACCTCGCCGAAGGACTCGTAGAGACCCGACACGTGGGCGACGAGATCCGCCTCCACCGCCGAAGCCAGCGACGCGGGTGCCCACACGCCGGCCCGGCTACCCCGCCAGGATCCCGGTGACCTCGTCCTCCGCCAGGCGCCGGAACTTCCGGCGCTGGTCGCGCGTTCGGTCCAGGACACCGGCCTCGATCGATTCGGGCTGGATCTCGCGCGCCTCCGCGGATGCGAGGGCCTTGGCGGCCTCGCGGACCGCGGTCGGCAGGTCCCAGCCCGGCCGGTAGGCGTCCTTCATCGCGGTCCCCAGCTCCTCGGCGTGGCCGCCGATCGAGACGCACTCGTGCTCGTCGTTCACGGTCCCGTCGAACAGGATGTGGTAGATCTCGTTGTGCCCGCCGTCGTCGGCGACCTCGCCGACGAGGATCTCCACCTCGTACGGCTTCATCTGCTGCGTGAAGATCGTGCTCAGCGCCTGCGAGTACGCGTTCGCGAGGTCCTTCGCGCGCACGTCCTCTCGCCCGTACGAGTACCCGCGCAGGTCGGCGTGCCGCACCCCGCTGATCCGCAGGTCCTCGAACTCGCTGTACTTGCCCACCCCCGCGAACGCGATCCGATCGTAGATCTCGCTGATCTTGTGGAGCGTCGCGCTCGGGTTCTCCGCGATGAACAGGACCCCGTCCGCGTACTCGAGCCCGACGACCGACTTCCCTCGCGCGATGCCCTTGTGCGCGAACTCCGACCGGTCCTTCATCATCTGCTCGGGCGGCACGTAGGGCATGAAGCTCACGGGGCGCCCTCCGCCACGACGGCCTCGTAGGCCGAGCGCACCTCGTCCTCGCCGGGGCTCTCGGCGCCGACCGAGGTCACGACGACGACCGTCGGGTAGATCCCCCGCGCGGGGTCGGGGCCGCCCGTCGCCACGTCTTCCTGCGAGGCGTCCACCAGCGCCTCGACGGCGACCCGGAGCGCCTCCGCCCGGTCCAGCCCCGGCCGCCAGCGCTTCTTCAGCGTCCCCTTCGCGGGACGACCGCCCGAACCGGTGGCGTGGAAGTCGTCCTCCTCCCACCGGCCCCCCGTGGCGTCGTAGTAGAAGATCCGGCCCTCCTGCAGCCGGGGATCGAAGCCGCCGAACAGCGGCACCACGACGAGCCCCTGGACGGCGAGAGGAAAGTTGCCACGGATCATCTGGCCGAGCCGGTTCGCCTTGCCCTCGAGCGACAGCCGGTCGCCCGTGATCTTCTCGTAGTGCTCGAGCTCGAGCTGGAACAGCCGGACGATCTCGATCGCCTGACCGGCCACGCCGGCGATCGCGATCACCGAGTAGTCGTCGGCCGCGAAGACCTTGTCCATCTTGTCGTCGGCGATCGAGTAGCCCTCGGTGGCCCTGCGGTCTCCGGCGAAGACGACGCCGTCGGCGAACTTCAGGCCGAGCACGGTCGTGCCGTGCGGGAACCCGAGAAGATCCTCGGGCGTCGCGGGCCGCGGCAGGGTCTCAGGTCGGGTCGACGCGACGAGGTCGAAGAAGCTGGGATTCGCGCCGATCGGGCCGCCCGACGCGACGGGCGTGAGGGGCTCGTCCCTCATTCCCCGCCCTTCTGGACGTACGACTTGACGAACTCCTCCGCGTTCTCCTCCAGCACGGAGTCGATCTCGTCGAGGATGTCGTCCATCTCCTCCTTGAGCTTCTCGCCCTTGGAGGCACGCTGAACCTCGCCGGCCTCCTCGTCGTCACCACCGCCGCCACCGCGGCGCTGGGTCTTCTTCTGCTCTTGCTCCTGAGACACGGCTGCGGGCTCCCCTCGGATCAGTGGGCGTCATTCTAGCTTCGGCCGACGGCCGGACGGGCCTAAGCCCGAAGGAGATCGACGAGCGTCGCCGGGTCCGGCGAGCTCTCGAGCAGCTCCTCCACGTGGGCCTTGGTTCCCCGGAGGGGCTCCCGCATCGGCACTCGCTGAAGCGCTTCACGGCCCGCGTCGAAGATCATGGAGTCCCACGATGCCGCGGCGATCGCGTCGGGAAACTTCGAGATGCAGCGCCCGCGGAAGTAGGCGCGCGTGTCTTCGGGCGGATCCATGATCGCCCGCTCGATCTCCTCGTCGGTCACCAGGCGCTCCACCTTCCCGGTCGCGGCCAGTCGGTGGTAGAGGCCCTTCTCGCGACGGACGTCGTGGTACTGGAGGTCGATCAGTCGCAGCTTGGGGTCGTTCCAGTCGAGGCCGTCACGCTCCCGGTAGCCCTCGAGGAGCCGGTACTTCGCGACCCAGTCGAGCTCGCGGTGCAGCTGCATCGGGTCGTCCTCGAGCGCGTTCAGGACGGCCTCCCAGCGCTCGACGACCTCCTGGTTGTCGGCCGTAGTGTCCTCCTGCTCCACGTACTTCTTCGCCCGCTCCAGGTACTCCCACTGGAGCTGGACCGCCGTGGGCTTCCGGCCGTCCGCGAGCCGGACGACCGCCCGGCAGGTCAGGTCGCGCGACACGTCGTGCAGGGAGGCAACGGGGCTCGCGAGCGCGAGGTCCGGCAGGTACTCGTCCTCGATCATCTTGAGCACCAGCGTCGTCGTCCCCACCTTCAGGAACGTCGCGACCTCACACAGGTTGGCGTCGCCCACGATCACGTGCAGGCGGCGGTACTTGTCCGGGTCGGCGTGCGGCTCGTCGCGCGTGTTGATGATCGGCCGCTTCAGGGTCGTCTCCAGCCCCACCTCCGCCTCGAAGAAGTCGGCCCGCTGCGTGAGCTGGTACCGGGGCCGGTTGTGCTCGTCCCAGGACGCCTCGGCACCGAGCTTGCCGGCTCCGCAGAACACCTGGCGCGAGACGAAGAACGGCGTGAGGTCGCGGACGAGGTTCGCGAACGGCACCGCGCGATCGACCAGGTAGTTCTCGTGCGTCCCGTACGAGTTCCCCTTGCCGTCGCTGTTGTTCTTGTAGATCGCGAGCCGTTGTCCGCCCGGCATCGCGCGCTCGAGCTCGTTCAGGGAACGCTCGAGGATCCGCTCCCCCGCCTTGTCGTGGATGACGAGATCGCGCGGGCTCGCGCACTCGGGCGTCGAGTACTCCGGGTGGGCGTGATCGACGTAGTAGCGGGCCCCGTTGGGAAGGATGACGTTTGCCAGCCCGAGGTCCTCCTCCGAGGTCTCGCGAACCTGGACCGGCTCGTACCCGCGGGCGTCGCGGAGCGGAGACTCCTGCTCGTAGTCCCACCGGATTCGACGCAGCGACCCGGCGTAGGTGCTGATCAGCAGCGAGGACGAGATGACGGGGTTGAACTCGGGCGAGCCGATGGCCGCGATGCCGTACTCGGTCTCGGTCCCGATGACCTTGGGGATGGCCACCGGAGCAGCCTACAGGTACTGGCCCGCGCTGACCCGCTCGACCTGCCGACCCTCGTCCCCACCGTCTCCGAGCAGCGTGCGGACGTAGACAATCCGTTCGCCCTTCTTTCCCGAGATGCGCGCCCAGTCGTCGGGGTTCGTCGTGTTCGGCAGGTCCTCGTTCTCCTTGAACTCGTCGCGGATCGCGGTGGACAAGTCCTCGGACCGGATGCCCTTCTCGCCGGTCGAAAGGAAGCGCTTGATGGCCTCCTTCTTCGCCCGGCGCACGATGTTCTCGATCATCGCGCCGGAGTTGAAGTCCTTGAAGTACAGGATCTCCTTGTCCCCGCTCGCGTAGGTGACCTCGAGGAACCGGTTGTCGTCGGTCGCCGAGTACATCCTGTCCACCGTCTGCTGGATCATCCGGGCGGTCGCGACGCCGACCGCGCCCTCGGCGTCGCGGAGCTCGGCGGGGTGGATCGGCACGTTCGGGTTCAGATACTTGCTCATGATGTCGGCGGCCTGTTCCGCGCTCGGGCGCTCGATCTTGATCTTGACGTCGAGGCGTCCGGGCCGAAGGATCGCGGGGTCGATCAGGTCCTCGCGGTTGGAGGCGCCGATCACGATGACGTTCTTCAGCGTCTCCACGCCGTCGAGCTCCGAGAGCAGCTGCGGGACGATCGTGGACTCGACGTCGCTCGAGATACCGGTGCCGCGGGTGCGGAAGATCGAGTCCATCTCGTCGAAGAAGACGATGACCGGGAGCCCTTCCTCGCTCCGCTCCTTCGCGCGCTGGAAGATCTGCCGGATCTGGCGCTCGGTCTCCCCCACGTACTTGTTGAGGAGCTCGGGTCCCTTGATGTTGAGGAAGTACGAGTGGGCGTCCGCCCGGCCGGTGCGCTCGCGGACCTTGTCGGCAAGCGACTTGGCCACCGCCTTCGCGATCAACGTCTTCCCGCACCCGGGAGGCCCGTAGAGCAGGACCCCCTTGGGGGGCTCGAGCTGGTGCTCGTGGAAGAGCTCCGCGTACAGGAACGGGAGCTCGACGGCGTCGCGGATGGCCTCGATCTGGCCCTCCAGGCCTCCGATGTCCTCGTAGGACACGTCCGGGATCTCCTCGAGGACGAGCTCCTCGACCTCCTCCTTGGGGAGCTTCTCGAGCGCGACGCTCGACCGGGGATCGATGAGCAGCGGGTCGCCCGCGCGGATGAGCTCGTCGCGAAGCCCCGCCGACAGCACGGCCACGAGCTCCTCGTCGCCCCGCCCGAGGACGATCACGCGGTCATCGCCCAGCCGGTCCTTGACCTTCATGACCTCGCCGGCCCGGTCGGGAGGCAGGACCTCGACGACGTTCAGGGCCTCGTTGAGGATCACCTCGACGCCCTTGCGAAGCTCGGAGCGATCCACGTCCGGCGAGATGCTCACGCGCATCTTCCGGCCCGCGGTGAACACGTCGACCGAGTCGTCCTCGTTCGACGCCAGGTACACGCCGAAGGACGCGGGCGGCTGGCTGAGCTTCTCGACCTCCTCGCGCAGGCCCTCGATCCGCTCCTTCTCCGCCGACAGCGTCGCGGCGAGCTTCTCGTTCTGGGTGATGGCGCGCGAGAGATCGGACTTGGCCTCGATCAGCTTCTCCTCGAGGAGCTTCACCTGCCGCGGGCCGTTGGTGAGCCGACGTCGAAGCAGCGCGATCTCGTCCTCGAGGAAACGGGCCTGCGTCTGGAGCTCGTGGATCTGCTTCTCCGCGAGCTCCTGCTCTTCGCGTGGATCCGGCTCGGGCATCTCCGTCACCTCCCGCGAGGCGGAAGTCTACCTTCAGACCTTCGGCCGACCCCGGAGGCCAACCGACCGCCTTCGTTCGATGGATACGGTGTCGGCGCCCCGAGCGGTTGACCTGAGGGTGGTTCGCTACGACCCGACCGGCGGACCCTGCATCCGCCGGGCGATCGTCACGAACCCGGTGTGGGCGATCATCCGGTGGTCAGGACGGACGCTGCGGGCGGTCACGTGCCAGGACCGGTGCAGGACCTCGAAGGTCTCCAGGTGCTCGTAGCCTCGCTCCTCGAGCCCGAGCACGAGCTGCTGGACCTGGACGGTGGTCGGCAGGTACCCGCACACGATCCCTCCCGGCTCCAGGGCGACGTCCAGGGCCTCGAGGACCTCCCACGGCTCCGGCAGGTCCAGCACCACCCGATCGAACCGGTCGCCGGCCTCGGCCACCTCGCGCACGTCGCCCTCCCGCAGCTCGAGCCACGCGGGGAGCTTGCCGAGGAACGTCTCGACGTTCTGCGCGGCCTTGGCCTGGAACTCGGGGCGAAGCTCGTAGCTCACCACCCGGCCCTCCGGCCCCACGGCCCGGCAGAGCGCCATCGTGAGCGACCCGGAGCCCGTTCCCGCCTCCAAGACCCTCGCGCCCGGGAAGACGTCCGCCTCGACGAGGATGGCCCCCACGTCCTTCGGGTACACCACCTGGGCGCCGCGCGGCATCTTCAGGACGAAGTCCGCCATGCGGGGGCGGAACGCCCGAAAGGTCATCCCCGTGGCGGCGTGCACCTCGGTGCCCTCGGGCGAGCCGATCAACCGGTCGTGCGAGAGGCCGCCACCGTGCGAGTGCCAGGTGTCTCCGGCTCGCAGCCGAACCAGGTACCGGCGTCCGCGCTGGTCGACGAGCAGGATCCGCTCCCCCGGCTCGAAGGGGGCGCTCACGGGGCGGGCACCCCGTAGAGCTCGGCCGGCATGACCTCTTCGGACAGCCCCTCGGCGATCTCCCGGTCCGCGGGCGGCTCGCCGAGCTTCTCCCCCAGGATCTGCGCTCGCGCTCGGCAGAACGCGCAGAAGCGTCCCGTGGTCGGCTGGTCGCAGCGCTCGCACGGACGAAGCTCGGCCTCGTCCTGCGTCGCGAACAGCGGCGCGGCGCGCTCGAGGTAGTTGAGGAAGAACTGCGCCTTCGTCCCCGGCGAGGTCGATTCGAGCTGGTTCATCGCCTCCTTGTAGCGGAGCTGGGTGTTCCCGGTCACCAGCGGGCACTCCTCCACCACGTAGTCGATCCGCCGCAGGAACGCGTACGCCGCGGTCTCGAGCTCCGAGAGCCGGTACAGCGGCTTCACCTTCCGCGCCAGTCCCTCCTCGGCGGGCAGAACCGGGAACTGGCGCGCGATGTACTCGGTCTGCCACCGGAGCGTGTTGCCGAGGAGCGTCGCCGCCTCGTCGTCGAGGTTGTGCCCGGTCGCGATCACGTCGTAGCCGTGATCCCGCGCCGTCTTGTTGAACACGTACCGCTTGGAGAGCCCGCAGACCGCGCACGTCGAGCGCGATCCCTTCCTGCCGGCGGTCGGGACGTCGAACCCGTACTCCGCGGCCAGGTCGACCTCGATCAGCGCGACCCCTCGGTCCTTCGCGAACGACCGCGTGATCTCGCCCGAGCGGGATGAGTACTCGCCGATCCCGAGCCCGAGGTACAGGCCGTCCGCTCGGTACCCGAGCTCGAGCAGCACGTCCCACAGGGCGAGCGAGTCCTTTCCGCCCGAGACCGCCACGAGGATCCGGTCCCGCGGCCCGAACATGTCGTAGTGCTCGATCGCGCGCTCGATCTGGGTCCGGACGTGGTGGAAGAAGCAGTCTCGGCAGAACGCGGCGTTGTGCCGGCGGACCTCGACGACCGCCGGCGCTTTGCACCGCCGACACTTCATCCGGTTCGCAGCGCGGTTGCCGGCGCCGCCGCTGATCACGGGGCGGATCTCGATCTCGTCGACGTCCGTCACCCGGTCTTCGCGCGTGAGGAGCTCGCGCTCGCGGATGACCAGGACGGTGTCGGGGTTGATGCCGAGCTCGCCGAGGACGTCGTGGACTTTGCGCTCCCCCGCGACCTCGACCTCCCGGTCGGGGTTTCGGAGCCTGACCTTCACCCGCTCAGGCTAGCGCACGGGCCGGGCCGGTCCCAGGCTCAGCCGATGGGAACGGGGTTGACGCCGAGTTGGACGGTGAGCGTGGCGCGCTCGCCGTTGGGGTGGACGACGACCACCTCGACCCGGTCGCCGGGCGCGTGCGATCGGATCGCCGTGCCGAGCTCCTCGGCCGTGGCGATGTCCTGACCGTCGAACTGGACCACCACGTCGCCGACCTGGACCCCGGCGTCGTCGGCCGGGCCGCCCGCGACGACGTTCACGATCGCCGCGCCCTGGTCGACGGCGGAGTTCAGGTTGAACTGGATCTCCGGGGCGCTCGCGTCCTCGGAGCCGATGCCCATGAAGGCGACCGGCTGGTCCGGGTGGTCCGCGGCCTGGTAGATCGTCGGCGTCACCGAGTTGATCTGGATCGCGAAGCCGACGTTCTCGGCATCGGTCGTGCCCGCGGTGTTGATCCCCACCACATTGCCCGAAAGGTCGACCAGCGGACCACCGGAGTTCCCGCGGTTGATGGCCGCGTCGGTCTGCACGACGTCCGTGTAGACGCGCTGGCCGTTGCTGCACTCGAGACACCGCTGGTCCTGGACCGTGATCCGGCGCGAGAGGGAGGACACGATGCCGGACGTGACCGATGGACCTCCCTCGAGCCCAAGCGCGTACCCGATCGCGACGACCTGCTGTCCCAGCTCGAGCTGATCCGAGTCGCCGAGCGGGACCGTGGCCAGGCCCTGGGCGTCGATGTCGAGGACGGCGAGGTCGGCCTGCACGTCGCCGCCGATGACCCTGGCCGTGTACTCCTTGGGCTGCTCGTCGGACGTCAGCACCTTGACGGAGGACGCCCCCTCCACCACATGGAAGTTCGTGACCACGATCCCGTCGGCGCGGACGACGAAGCCGGTGCCCTCGCCGGTGCCCTGGGCGCTCTCGGAGACGACGTTCACCACGGCGGGCAGGACCTGCTGGACCACGCGTTCGATCGAGGTGGTAGCCGGGTCCACGGTCACGGTCTCGGAGGAGGGCGTGGGGAACACCCTCGGCTGGGCCAGCGTGTCGATCGTCCGGGTCGAGCAGGCCGCGAGCAGCAGGGCCGAGCCGGCGAGCAGTGCGATCAGGGTGCGTCTCATGTCCTCGCTCCAGTGTGTCGGTTTCACGGGGCGTTCGACACGCCCCGTGGCGACGTTCTGGCCAAACGCTGAGAACTCGCTGAGAGATCGCTGAGCCGCGACGAGGAGCTCAAACGACGGAGGCCGCCTCGGACGGCCGCGGAAGGAGCCCGGCCTCCTCGATCACCCGGACGATCGCCTCCTCGTTCCTGATCGACATGAGGTGGACCCCGCGCACGCCGGGGATCTCGCGGACCCGCTCCATCACCTCGACGGCGATCGCCACCCCTTCGTCCCACTGCCGCTCGGGGGCAGCACGGTCCATGCGCTCGACGACCGAGTCCGGCACGTCGATGCCGGGCACCTGGTCTCGCAGATAGCGGACGGCCCGCGCCGAACGCGGGACGAACACCCCCGCCAGCACCCAGACGTGCTCGAGCAGGCCGAGATCCATCGCCCGCGCCATGAACAGCCGCATCGAGTCGATGTTGAAGCAGATCTGGGTCTGGACGAACTCGGCACCCGCCTCGATCTTCTTGCCAAGGCGCATCGGGCGGAACTCGAGCGGCGGCGCGAAGGGGTTCTCGACGGCGCCGACGAGGAAGCTCGGCGGGTCGGCGAGCGCGCGACCGGACAGGTAGACGCCCTCGTCCCGCATGATCCGCGCGATCCGGAGCAGGTGGAGCGCGTCGATGTCGTAGATCGGCTTGGCCTCGGGGTGGTCGCCGGCGCTCACGTCGTCGCCGGTCATGCACACGATGTTGCGAACCCCGAGCGCCGCGGCGCCGAGCAGATCGGCCTGGAGGCCGAGCCGGTTCCGGTCCCGGCACGCGAGCTGCATGATCGGTTCCACCCCCGCGTCCAGGAGCAGGTGCGCCGCGGCCATCGGGGCCAGGTGGGTGTGCGCGGCGCTGTTGTCGGTGCAGTTCACGGCGTCGACCTTGCCGCGCAACAGTTCCGCGAGCACGCGGACGGCGGCCGGGTCGGCCGAGTCGATGGCCGCGAGCTCGGCGGTGACGACGAACTCGCCGGCCATCAGGAGCCGGTGCAAGCCGCTCCGTGGCTGGGCGGTCATCTGGGCGCCTTCGGCGAAGCCCAGCCTCGGGGCACCTCCTTGTCCCGCCGCGTGAGGAGGTTCTCCCACGAGGAGGTCTCCTGGAGCCGCCAGTCGGTCGGCGCCTGCACGTGCTCCATGTGATCGCGCCAGAGCGGAAGCTTGCGCGAGCCCTCCCAGGCCGAGACCCAGACGCACCGCATCTCGGGGACGACCTCGCAGTTGCCGTTTTGCAGGACGCCGCCGCAGGGGCCGTTCCGCAGATTCTTCGGACAGCGCATCGGGCAGGACATGCCCGTCGAATGCAGGATGCACTGCCCGCACATGCGGCAGTCCCAGATCGCCTCTTTCGTCCCCCGCTCGATCAGCAGGATCGCCTTGCGCAGCCCCGTTCGCGGGCGGCGCCGTGGCGGGCGGACGACGGTCGAGCGTGCGTGCCATCCTCGTGCCGGCGACTCGCGTCGGGCTCAGTCCCGGCGCAAGTCCTTCGCCGGGACCTCCTTCTTGGGGTCGATGAACGGGATCGCGGCCGTGGTGACGGCGATCGGGCCGTGCTCGGACTCGACGTCGAGCGGGGTTCCGGGTGCGGCGAGGTCGATCGGCACCCACGCGTACCCGATGTTGCGCTCCAGTTTGGGCGACCACACGGCGTCGGTGACCTTGCCGATCCGCTGCCCGTCGCGAACCACCGGCCAGAACCACGTCAACTCTGCGCGCAGCTCTTCGCCGGGCCACTCGATGCCGACGAGCTTGCGGTCGACGCCCGTCGACTTCAGCGCCTCGAGCGCGCCCTTGCCGATGTAGTCCTGGGGCTGATCCTCGACGAGGTGTTCGAGGCCCATCACGTGCAGCGGAGTGTCCTCGAACGTGAAGTCGGATCCCCAGTTCATGATGCCGGCCTCGATCCGGCGGCCCTCGACCGGGGCGACCGGCCGGATGGCGTGCTCCTCGCCGGCGGCGAAGACCGCGTCCCACAGGTCGTCACCGCGATCGGGGTCGAGGAGGTTGATCTCGAAGCCCTGGACCGCCGTCCAGCCCGTGCGGCTCACCAGGACGGGGATGTCGCCGATCTCGAACCAGTCACACCAGTAGTACTTGAGGTCGTAGATCGCGGGGCCGACGAGCTTCTCCAGGGTCTTCGCCGCCTTCGCACCCTGGACCTGCATCGGGTAGGCGTGCGGATAGGAGACCTGGACGTCCAGATTCGACCCCGCCGCCACCCCGAGCGCGTACAGCCCCGCGTCCGAGTCGGCGAGCTGCATCCACCATCGGTTCTCGCCGACGTGCAGCAGCACGGGATCGTTCACGATGCCGCCGTCGGGCGCCGTCACCAGCATGTACTTGCCCTGCTTCACCTGGCACTTCGTGAGGTCGCGGCAGGTGAGCGAGTCGATGAAGCGATCGGCGTCGCGACCCGAGATCTCCACGGTCCGCTCGACGGCCACGTCCCAGACCGTCACGTCGTTCATCAGCGCCCAGTACTCGGTGACCGGGTCGTCGAAGTAGGCGGGCAGCAGCATGTGGTTGTAGACGTCGTACGCGGTGCACCCGGCCCGGCGCGTCGCCGCGAAGAACGGCGAGCGCCGGTACCAGGGGCCGAAGTAGATCGTCGCGCTCTCCTCGAGCATCTCCTGACGCTCGTTCACCATCCGGGCAGGCTCCTCTCGTTCGATCTCCCCGAGGTCGACCCTCGGGGCACGGGCTGAATCATCGTTCAAGCGAGCGCTCGGCCGCAACGGCCCGCGCGGAGCCTAGGAGACCGGGATCTGCTTGCTCGGATCGACGAACGGCATCTCGACGACCCTCGCGGCCCGGGTCCCCCACTCGGTGTCGACGGCGATCTCCGCGCCGAGGACCGAGCGCGCCACCGGGAGCCAGGCGAACCCGATGTTCTTGGCGAGCCGCGGGGAGTAGATGGCGGAGGTGACCTTGCCGATCTGCCGGCCCTCCTCCACGACCGGCCACTTCACGTTGTTGAGGGCCGGGAACGGCTCGCCGTCCAGCTCGAGGCCGTTGATCCTCTGGGCCACGCCCTCCTCGCGGATGCGCCGCAACGATCGCAGCGAGATGCTCGCGTCGTCGGACAGGTCCCAGTCGATCAGGCGCTCGAGGCCCATCTCGATCGGGTTGTTCTCGTACGTCATGTCGGCGCCCCAGTTGAAGATCGCGCCCTCGATCCGGCGGATGTCGCTCGGGCCGGTCGGGCGGATGCCGAACTCCCTGCCGGCCTCCATGATCGCCTCGTAGACCTCGGTGCCCCTGGTCGTGTCGGTGAGGTACACCTCATAGCCGACCTCGGAGGTCCAGCCCGTGCGGGTGATCACGACCGGAGCCCCCGCGATCTTCGCCTCGGTCCAGTAGTAGTACTTGAGATCGAGGATCTCTTCTCCGAGGAGCTTGACCATCAGCGGCTTGGACTTCGGCCCCTGCACCTGCAGCGGCGCGACGTCCGCCTCCTTGATCGAGACGTCGAGGTCCGGGTACGCGTTCTTCAGCCCGCGAGCGAACAGCAGCGCATCCGAGGATGCAAGCGCGAACCAGAACGTGTGCTCGTCCATCCGGGTCAGCACCGGGTCGTTGACGATGCCGCCGTCGCCGTCGCAGACGAGCACGTACTTGCCCTGGCCGACGGCGCACTTCGAGAGATCGCGCGGGGTGAGCAGCTGCGCGAACGTGAAGCCGTCCGGCCCGGAGATCTCGAGACAGCGCTCGACCGCGACGTCCCAGATCGTGACGTCGTTCAGGAGCGCGTCGAACTCGGCCTCGAACGTGTCGAATCGGATCGGGAAGTACATGTGGTTGTAGACCGTGAAGCCCTTCGGCTCGTACCGCTGCGTCGCCTCGTAGTACGGCGTGCGCCGGTTGCGCGCGCCGCGCTGTACCTGGCCCATGTCGAACGCCATGCGATGGACCTCCCTGGCTCTTGCGGCACGGCGACACGGTCCCGCCGGCTCGGTTGGGAAAGGAACGCTCATATCGTCCGGCCGAGTTCCGAGGCTCGCAAGCACGCGCTCTGACCTGGAGTCAGACCTAGGGACGCTTGGCCCGCTCCTCGATCTGGTACTTGAAGTCTCGGGCTCAAAGGACCATGTCGACGATCATGCTCGGCGGGCACCCCTTCACGAGGGAGCAGTACACGGGCGGTGGGCGCGGTGGCCCGCGGTCCCGGTCGCGCCTTCGTCGAATCAGTCGAATCCTTCGCCGGTGAACACGCGCTCGCCCTCGACCATCGTGAGCAGCACCCGCGCGTCGCGGATCTCGGAGGCCGCACCCTCGAACGGGTTCCGGTCGAGCACGACGAGGTCCGCGTCCTTGCCGACCTCGATCGACCCGGCGACCTCGTCGAGGTGGTTCACGTACGCCGAGCCCATCGTGAACATGTGGACGGCGGTCGCGAGATCGAGGCGCTCGCCGGGAAGGAAGACGTCGCGGGTGGACCTGTCGCCGAGCATCTCGCCGAACTCGGGCGGCGCCACCCGGTTCACCGCCATGTGGATCTCGGCGAGCGGGTCGGGGCTCGAGACCGACCAGTCGCTGCCGCCGGCGAGGGCCGCCCCCTCTCGCCTCAGGCTCCCGAACGGATACTGCCAGCCCGAGCGCTCGGGACCGAGAAACGGGACCGTGAGGTGCACCATCTGCCCGTCGAAAGAGGCCCACAGCGGCTGCGCGTTCGCCACGACGCCGAGCTCCGCGAAGCGAGGAAGGTCCGACGGGTGGATCAGCTGGATGTGCGCGATGTGATGGCGAAGGTCGTTCGGCCCGTTGGTCCGTCGGGCGGCCTCGATCGCATCGAGCGCCTCCCGCACCGCCCGATCGCCGATCGCGTGGAAGTGGACCTGGAAGCCCTCCGCGTCCAGGCGTGTGACGTGGCCCTTGAGCCGCTCCGGGTCGACGAACGACTTGCCCCGGTTCTCCGTCGGGTTCCCGTCGGCGTCCAGATACGGCTCGAGCAGGCCCGCCGTGAAGTTCTCGAGCACGCCGTCCTGCATGATCTTCACCGAGGTCGGGGCGAAGCGGCCGACGCGACCGCGTTCCCGAGCCTCCAGCAACTCCTCGACCTGCTCGTCGCCGCGGTGACGATCCCACCACAACGCCCCGACCACGCGGGCCGTGAGCGATCCTTGCTCCGCGAACCGGATGTAGGCCTCGAACGTCCGGTCGCCCGACCCGAGGCCGACGATCGCGTCCTGCCATGCCGTGATCCCGAGGGAGTGCAGGTACCCCTGCGCGAGCCGCAGGCCGGCGAGCCAATCCTCGGTCGTCTCATCGGGCACGAGCCGCTCGACGAGCTCCATCGCGCCCTCGTGCAGCGTCCCCCACGGCTCGCCCTCCGGGTCGCGCACGATCACCCCGTCGTCGGGATCGGCCGTGTCTCGGGTGACACCGGCGAGCTCGAGCGCCCGAGTGTTCACCCACGCGCTGTGGCCGTCGCGACTGGGAAGGTAGACGGGGCGGTCCGGCGCGACCCGATCGAGCGGCCCTTTGGGCGGATTGCCCCCGGGGAAGACGTCCATCCACCAGCCGCCGCCGGTGATCCACTCGATGTCCGGGTTGGCCCGCGCGTACTCGGCCACGATGCGCTCGTACTGCTCGAGTTCGAAGGCATCGGACAGACTGCACTGCAACATCTCGAGGCCGCCCGACGGCGGGTGGACATGGGCGTCCTGGAACCCGGGCAGGAGCATCCGGTCTCGGAGGTCGACGATCTCGGTCGTGTGCCCGATGGCGTCCCGAACCTCGTCGTCGTCGCCGATTGCGACGATCCGGCCGCCCTTCACGGCGACGGCCCGCACCCACGGGCGCGCGGCGTCGACCGTGTAGACGGCGCCGTTCACGAATGCGAGATCGGCGGAACCGGTCATGCCCCTCCCGCTCGAACGCGCGAGAGCATACTCGCCCGTCGATTCGGCCCGGGTGCGGGGTCGTTCACGCGAGCGCCACTAGCTCGAGCAGGTCCTGATCCCAGTAGGCGAGCTCGCCCTCGGGCATCATGAGGACGCGTTGGGGGGCGAGCGACTCGACGAACCCCACGTCGTGGCTCACCAGGATCATGGTCCCCGGCCACGTCCGGAGCGCCTCGGCGACGGCGGTGCGAGAGGGCGGGTCCAGGTTGTTCGTCGGCTCGTCCAGGAGCACGAGGTTCCGACGTCCGGCCACGAGCTGAGCGAGCGCGAGCTTGGTCTTCTCGCCGCCCGAGAGCGTTCCCGCGTCCTGGAACGCCACCTCTCCGGTGAGCCCGAACATCCCGAGCAGAGCCCGCAGGTCCTGGTCGGAGGCGTCGGCCGACTCCCCGCGCACGTGGGTGATCACCGGCACGCCCTCGCGGATGCCTTCGTGCTCCTGCGCGTAGTAGCCGAGCGAGACCCCGTGCCCGAGGCGGAACGAGCCGGCGTCGGCCTCGGTCACGCCCGCGAGGATCTTCAGCAGGCTCGTCTTCCCGGCGCCGTTCAGGCCCATGACGAGAAGGCGCTCGCCCCGACCGACGCCGAACGTCACGTCCGAGAAGACCGGGGGGCCGCCGTATCCCTTCGTGAGCGCCTCGGCGGCCAGGACCGTCTTGCCGCTGTGAGGGGGATCGGGGAATCGATAGCGCGTCGCGCGTTCGCGGGCGGGCGCGGCCACGGTCTGTGTCTGGAGCCTGCTCGCGCGCGTGTCGAGGGTCTTCGCCTTCCTCGCGCGCTTGGCGGTCTGGCCGCGCATCGAGTCCGCGAGCGTCTTCAGGCGCCGGATCTCCGCCTGTTGCCGCTCGGCGAGCTTGGACAGGCGCGCCTCGTCCAAGGTCCTGGCCTTGCGATACTCGGTGTAGGTCCCTCGGTACAGGTGCACCCCGCTGCGGTCCAGGTGCAGGATCCTCGTGATCGCGGCGTCGAGCAGGGCGATGTCGTGGCTCACGACGACCAGCGCCCCGGGGTACGCGGCCAGGAAGCGCATGAGCCATCGTTTCGCGTCCGCGTCGAGGTGGTTCGTGGGCTCGTCGAGCAGCAGCGCCTCGGAGCCCGCGAACAGGATCCGGGCGAGCTCCAGGCGTCGCCGCTCGCCACCGGAGAGCGCCGGGACCGGCAGGAGGAGCCGGTCCTGCGGAAGCCCCAGCCCCGCGGCGATCCGGCCGGCCTCGGCCTCGCCCGAGTATCCGCCGGCGCCCCGGTAGCGCTCCTCCAGGCGCGAGAACCGGCGGACGTTCGGCTCGCTCGGCCGCTCCTCCATCGCGAGGCGGTACTTCTCCAGACGCTCGGCCATCTCGCGCAGCCCGCGCGCCTGAAGGACGTGCGCGAGACCGGTGTGCTCCTCCTCCGCCCCGTGCTGGCGGGGATCCTGCCGCAGGTACCCGACCCGTCCCCGCACGACGGCGCGGCCGGCCGCCGGCGGAGCTTCGCCCGCGATCACGTCGAGCAGGCTCGTCTTCCCGGCCCCATTGCGCCCGACCACGCCGATCTTGTCCCCCGCACGGAGTGAGAGCGTGAGCCCGGCCAGGATGGGACGGCCGGCCACCTCCACGCCCAGGTCTCGGATCTCGAGCACGCTCATTCGCCGCCTCCAGGCGGACGTGCATGGGATGGGAACGGGCGGAGAGTGGACACGATCGACGGCTCCCTGCGGGTGCGGGTCGTGCTGCCGCTATGGATCGGGAACCGTCACATGCCGGGCAAGGGTACCTCGGCGACATGTCCGCCACCAGCGGGGACGGGTCCTCCGCGAAGGGGATGGGGGTTTACCGAAACTTGGGGATAAACCCGAAGCCCAGACAACCGATCAAACGGTTAGGCGAATTGACAGGACAGGAAAGGACGGACAGATGCGGAGCAAGTGGACCTCGATCGGTCGGCTCTCGACCGTGCTCGTGCTCAGCGGCGCCATCGTGGCCGGGACGTACGCGTTCACGGCCGCCAACACCGTGCCTGCCTCCAAGGCTGGCGACGGCACCGGGACCGTGACCGGTTACACGGTCTCCGCGATCCACTACACCCTCAACGCGGCCAACCCGGCCAACGTCGACTCGGTGACCTTCACGCTCGACTCGACCCCCGTGGCCGGCTCGACGCTGCGGGTCCAGCTGGCCGCCGCGGGTAGCTGGTACACGTGCACGAACGCCGCCACCGCGGTCAGCTGCACCACCACCGCGCCCCAGGCGACGGTCGTCGGTGTGACCGCCCTCCGGGTCGTCGTCGCCGACTAAAGGTCGGCCCGGCGGTCTCCGAGGGGAGAGTTGGGATGAACGGTCGAGGGAGGGTCACGCGAACGCTCCTGATCGGGGCGAGCGTGGCCCTCCTGATCGTTGGGTGGTACCTGTTCGCTCCGAGCCAGCTCGGCGGCCACGCCGCCTACGTCACGACCACCGGGACGAGCATGGAGCCGAAGCTCCACGAGGGCGACGTGGTGATCGTCCGGAGCTTCTCCGAGTACCACGTCGGCGACGTCGTGGCGTACCACAACCCCGACATCGGCCAGGTGGTGCTTCACCGCATCGTGGCGCTGGATGGAGATCGATTCGTGATGAAGGGCGACAACAACACGTGGCTCGACTCCTACCGCCCGGCCGAGGGCGAGATCCTCGGCGGCATGGCCGCGCTCGTACCCGGCATGGGCGGGCCGCTCGGGGCCGTCCGGACCCCGTGGGGCATGTCGGCCGTGGTCTCGATGGCCGCCCTCGGCGTCTTCGGCGGCCGACGCAAGGCTCGACGCGCCGGCGAGGCGCACGCCTCCGCCGAGCGCGAGGAGGCCCCCGGGCCTCGCGCCCGGGCCGAGCGGGGCCCGACCTCGCCGAGGAAGCCCACGCGGCTCGGCGGGAACCTCCTCGCCGCGCTCGCGGGCGTGGCCGCCCTCGCGGCCGTCTTCGGCCTGATCCTGTTCGCGCTTTCCCCGACCACCGTCCAGCAGCGCGACGTGATCTACCAGCACGACGGCACGTTCTCCTACGAGGGCGAGGTCGGACACGCCGGACTGCCCGTCTACGGCCGCTCCCGGATCCAGACCGGCGACCCCGTGTATCTCGAGCTCACGCAGGAGATCCGGGTCGACTTCGACTACGCGTTCGAGACCGCCGGAACACTCGATGCCTCCGGCACCGCCCGCATGGTCGCGGAGATCTCCGACATCAACGGGTGGCGCCGATCGATCGAGCTCGCGCCGCCGGCGTCCTTCGACGGCGGAACGACCACGCTGACCGGCACGCTCGACCTCGCCGCGCTCGGCGACCTGACGAGCCGATCTCGAGCGAGTCACGGGCGTCGAGCGCGACTACTACACGGTGACGGTCCGCCCCGAGATCGAGCTCGAGGCCACCCTCGCCGGCCTTCCCCTCTCCGAGCGCTTCGCGCCGGAGCTCCGATTCTTCCTGGACCCGCTCCAGCTCCAGCTCGAGCCCGAGGGCGCGGCGCCTCCCGGTGAGGAGGACGTCGATCCCCTCCACCCGGCCTCGGGCGGCCTCCTGAAGACCGAGGTCACCGAGCCGCGCACGTTCTCGGCGTTGGGCGTGGAGCTCGGGCTGATGCCGCTTCGGGCGTCCGCCGTGGCGCTCCTCGTGCTCGCGCTCGGTGGCCTGCTCGCGATCCAGCTCGGTCGCGCCCGTTCCGCGCGGCGGGGCGAGGCCGCGTTCATCGAGTCGCGCTACGGGCAGTGGCTGGTCCCGGTCCAGCCGGGCGTCGGCGCGCCTGGCGGGCGGACCGTGACAGGTCGACAGCTTCGACAGCCTGGTCCGCCTCGCCACCCACTACGGCCACGTGGTCCTGCACGAGGAGCGCGAGGGGTTCCACGCCTACTCCGTCGAGGAGAACGGGGTGACCTACCGCTACCTCGTCTCCAACGGGAGCCGGCCGTCGTGATGCGGGGCCTCCGCAGGCGGTCGCTCCGCAGCCTCACGCTGGTGGCCGGCCTGGCCCTCGTCACCGCCGTCGGGCTGACCGCGTCCAACGTGGTCGCCGCCTCCAAGCGCGTCAATACCTCGTCCGCGGTGAACGTGAACGAGTTCAAGCCGATCCCCTCCTGCGACGGGCTCACGCTCACCGCGTACGTGATCAACTCGGGCACCTTCAACGCGACCGGGGCCGCGGAGCTCGTCATCGCCAGCGCCGGGGTGGACAACCCCAACGGAGCCGGCGGCACCGACTGCGTCCTGGGCGGCGGCGGCAACGACAACCTGCGCGGCGGGGCCGGGACGGACGTGTGCATCGGCGGGCCCGGAACCGACACCTTCAACGCCAACTGCGAGACGCAGATCCAGTAGCGAGCTCCTCGCCGGCTGCCGCACGCCCGCTTCTCGCTAGGATGCGGTCGTGGAGCGGAGCCAGGCGCTCGTGTTCGATCTCGACGGCACGCTGATCGACAGCGTGTACCAGCACGTCCTCGCCTGGAGGGACGCGCTCGAGCAGGCCGGGATCGAGCTGTCCGTCTGGCGGATCCACCGCAAGGTCGGGATGAGCGGCGGCCTGTTCGCGAACGCGCTCCTGCGCGAGACCGGACGCGAGGTCACCACGGCGGACGCCGGGCTCCTTCGCCGCCTGCACGCGGAGGCGTACGCGCGTTACGCGGCGCAGGTGCGTCCGCTGCCCGGGGCCGTCGAGCTGCTGCGCACGCTCACGCGGACGGGAACGCCATGGGCGATCGCCACCAGCGGCTATCGCGAGTCGGCGGGGCTGACGCTGGAACGGCTCGGCGTCCCCGAGGACGTGCCGATCGTCACGCGCGACCTCGTGGAGCGCGCCAAGCCCGACCCCGACCTCTTCCTGGCCGCCGCGGACAAGCTCGGCGTCGACATCCAGGACTGCGTGGTCGTCGGCGACAGCGTCTGGGACCTCCTCGCGGCACGTCGGGCCCGGGCGCTCGGCATCGGCCTGCTCTCGGGTGGCTACGGCCGCGAGGAGCTGGAACGGGCCGGCGCGTATCGCGTGTACGACGACCCGGCCGACCTCCTCGCCCACCTGGACGAGGTCGGCGTCCGCTAGGGCTTCGACAGGAGCGCGAGCAGCTCCCCGAGCTGGCGGTGCTGCGTCTCGAGGTGCCGCAGCGGCATCTCCCTGCTGATCGCGTAGTGGTTCCGCCGGCCCCGGCGAGAGCGGACCAGGTACCCGGCGTCAACGAGATCGCCGACGAGGCGCTGCACGGCACGCTCGGTCACGCCGATGCGCTCGGCGACCTCCGACATCCGTACATCCGGGTTCTCCGCGATGCAGAGCAGCACGAGGAAGTGGTGCGTGACGAAGGTCCACGCGCGTTCGGGACGCTGCTCCTCGGCGGTCATGCGTTCCGGGTCGCCCAGTCCCTGGCCCGATCGGCCATCGCGTCCTCCTTGCTCGCCGTGGCGAGGGAATCCTAGCGAGGTTCGACTCGAGCTCGCGGCAGGACGACGACGGGATGCTCAGGGCCGGTCGCCGTCGATCGTGCCTCGGCTTCGGGACCTGTCGGCGACGTGCGAGATGCGCAGGCGCGTCCGAGCGGTTGCGACCTTCCTCCAGGCAAGAAGCCGGGCGGAGAGAGGGATCCGATCGACGCCCCGCTCGTAGCCGAGCTCGTCGAGGAGCCGCCCGGCGACGCTCTCGAAGATCGCGACGTCCGAGGGCGCCATCTCCCGTCGCCAGTCGCGGAGTCCGGGCGTGGGCGGCTTCAGGAGGTTGTCGTGCCGGGATCGAACGCGTTGCGGGAGCTCGGAGAGCGCTCGATCCATGTATCCGAGCATCCTCGGATCGAACTCCAGATCGAGAAAGTCGCAGACCGAGCTGAGCACGCCGGTCGGGTCGGCGACCAGTTCCTCGTATCGGACCTCGAGGTAGCGCTGCGGGCCGAGCGCCCGACCATCGACCACCCCCTTGCTGACCCGCTGGTGCCACCGGTCGGCCCCGACCGCAACGCTGTTTGCGATCACGCCGCGATCCAGGCACGACAACGTCGCGTCCCGGCCGTCCCGGATCACGTGCACGAACCTTGCGTCCGGGAACAACGAGGCGAGGAGAGGCAAGCGCAGGACGTACCCGGGGGTCTTCTCGCCCCAGGTGGGCTTCCCCCTCGCATCCGCGTACATCTCGAACACCACCCGGACGGCGTCGGCGAAGGTCGCCTCATCGAGCGTCTCCAGAGCGGCCGACACAATGCTCTCGGGCAGCTCCCACTCGCGCACCCGCGGGTACGACAGGACGTCGGCAACCAGACGTCGTGCGTCGATGTGGTTGGTAGTCCCGTAGCGACGCCGGTCGTGCCAGAAGCGGGGGATGAACATCGAATCGGTGGACACCGCCAGCTTTGGGTGCTCGTCCAACATCGCCCGCAGCAAGCTCGTGCCCGACCGCATGAAGCCGACGACGAAGACGGGAACGCCAACGCGTGGCCGAACCCCGGCCGCTGTGGCGCCACCGGTCGGTTCGGGGCGGCCGCGGATCGATGTGCGTGCCGTCGAATCGACACCATCCATCGCGAGCAGGAACAGGATGGGCCCGACGATGGCCATGATCAGCCTGCGCAATCCCCGGGCTCCTCGCGCCGTCGTCGGTGCCCGAAGGCCGAATCTCATAGGGTATCGCGATCGACGGATCCGACCATGGGGAGAATCCCCCACGTGGCGCGACCGACCACGACCGATCGAGTAGTGAGGCTCACTCCTGGACTACGGTGGGAGCACGCGGACGGATGTCGAGATCGCCTGCATCTGCCGCTGTCCGGCGAGAACCGGAAGATCGCGGACCGCATCAAGACGTACTCGGAGGACGACCCTTCCTCAGAAGTAGCTCAGCGCTGCCCGCTCCGTGACGCACGATCATGAGCATCTCACGCGGCTGCGTCGATCGCCGCTACGCGACGCTCTCGATCGTCCTCTTGATGTCCCGCATCGGCGCCCGGATCAGTGTCCCGTCGCGTCCACGCACCATGTACGTCTGCGCCTCCTCGTCGAGGTAGGCGATCGTTCCGGTCACCGTTCGGAAGTAGCCCCCCGCGACTCGAGCTCGAAGGAGACCTCGCCTTCGAAGTGCTTTACGACGGTGGGCATGGTGTCTCCCCTGGTCGATTGGTCGATCAGAAGTCCATGCCGCCGGGCCCTTCCGGCATGTCCGGGGTCTTCTCCGGCCTCGCCGTCACGACCGCCGCGGTGGTCAGGAACAACGCTGCGATCGAGGCGGCGTTCTGCAAGGCGCAGCGAGTCACCCTCGCCGCGTCGACGATGCCCCTCTTGAACATGTCGACGTACTCGCCCGTGGTCGCGTCCAGGCCCCACCCGGGGTCGAGCGAGCGGACTCTCTCGACCACCACGCCGCCCTCGAAGCCCGCGTTCGCGGCGATCTGCTTGGTCGGCTCCTCGAGGGCGCGGCGAACGATGCCCACGCCGGTGAGCTCGTCACCGTCCAGGTCCACCTTGTCCAGGGCCGCCTGGGCCTGCAGCAGCGCGACGCCCCCGCCCGCGACGATCCCCTCCTCGACGGCCGCCTTGGTCGCCGACACGGCGTCCTCGATGCGGTGCTTCTTCTCCTTCAGTTCCACCTCGGTGGCCGCGCCGACCTTGATCACGGCCACGCCACCGGAGAGCTTGGCCAGGCGTTCCTGGAGCTTCTCCCGGTCGTAGTCGGAATCCGTCCTGTCGATCTCGGCCTTGAGCTGGTTGACCCGACCCTTGATCTCGTCCGGCTTGCCGCCGCCCTCGACGATCGTGGTGTCGTCCTTGGTCACGACCACCTTCCGGGCGCTGCCGAGCAGGTCCAGCGTGACGTTCTCGAGCTTGAGGCCGACCTCGCTGGAGACGACCTGCCCACCCGTGAGGATGGCCAGGTCCTGGAGCATCGCCTTGCGGCGATCGCCGAAGCCGGGGGCCTTGACGGCCACGGAGTTGAACGAGCCGCGGATCTTGTTCACGACGAGCGTGGCCAGGGCCGGCCCGTCGACGTCCTCGGCGAAGATCGCCAGCGGACGTCCGGCCGACATGACCTTCTCGAGCACCGGGAGCACGTCCTCCACCCTCGCGATCTTGCCCTCGACCAACAGGACATACGGGTCCTCGTAGGAGACCTCCATCCGCTCCGGATCCGTGACGAAGTACGGCGAGATGTAGCCCTTGTCGAACCGCATCCCCTCCACCAGCTCGAGCTCCATGCCGAAGGTCTGGGACTCCTCGACGGTGATGACGCCGTCCTTGCCGACCTTGTCCATGGCCTCGGCGATCTGTTCACCGATCTCGTGGTCGGCGGCGGAGATGGAGGCGACGTGCTCGATGTCGGCCTTGTCCTTGATCTCCTCCGCCTGGGTCCCGATCGACTCCACCGCGGCGTCCACGGCGGCCTCGATGCCGCGCTTCAGCGCCATGGGGTTGGCACCGGCGGCCACGTTCCGCAGGCCGTGCTTCACCATGGCCTGCGCCAGGACGGTGGCCGTCGTCGTGCCGTCGCCCGCCACGTCGTTGGTCTTCTTGGCGACCTCCTTGACGAGCTGAGCCCCGATGTTCTCCTGCGGGTCCTCCAGGTCGATCTCGCTCGCGATGGAGACACCGTCGTTGGTGATCGTCGGCGCGCCCCACTTCTTCTCGAGCACCACGTTGCGGCCCTTGGGCCCGAGGGTGATCTTGACCGCCCTCGCGACCTGGTCGAGTCCTCGCTCGAGGCCACGACGAGCCTCTCCGTCGAACGTGATCAGCTTGGCTGTCATCTCGTCTCCTCCGTTGCTGAATGGGTCTGGCTCATGGAATGCAATGCGTACTGCGGCGATCCCGGCCCGATGGCGGCTTGCTGCTCGTTGTGCCGTTGGACCCATTGCGCGCCGCAGGAGTAGCAGGACGTGCGAGTCGGGCCCTTGACGAACACCAGTTGGATCTTCGTGCAGAGGGGACACCTGACCACGTGGCCGCCTCCTTCCGGATCTTCTGATTCGTGGAGGCGATGGGCGGGTGGGCCGCTAGGCCACGGGTCGGTCGCTACTCGCGAACCGCAGGATGATACCTACGCGATGAGTGTACTCGGTTGCCCGCGCGGGCAGGTGGCTTCCGTTCTTTGTCGTGTGTGCCTACGCCCGCGAGTTGGACATCCCTGAGGACTACGTAAGGAGGAGTCGTGGCCATCGCCGTACCGAGGAGGCCCATCCACCCGGCGCTGCTCGAGCTCGGGGAGGAGCGTGCCCGAAGCGCTCAGAACCGAGCCGCCGATGCCATCACGATGTTCGCCGGGTCCATGTGGTTCGTCTATCTCCACATCGCCTGGTTCTCGATCTGGATCGCCTCGGGCCTCGAGCACTACCCGTACGGGTTGCTCACGATGATCGTCTCGCTCGAGGCCATCTTCCTGTCGACGTTCGTGATGATCAGCCAGAACCGCCAGGAGGACACCCGCAGGCACCTGGCGAACGAAGAGTGGCGGTTGGTGCAGTCCGAGGAACGCCAGAACGAGGAGCTGATCGGTCTCTCGAACCAGATCCTCGATCTCACCAAGGCGATCCACGACCTGACGCTCGCCCACACAGGAGCCGCCAACGCTCCGCCCGCCGATTCGACGTGAACCGATGGAACGAAGGCTCCGATGAGATCGCTCTGGCTCATGACCGCAGCGATCGGCGCCGTCCTCTTGCTGTTGAGGCCGGTCGGTCGCAGAACCGCGATTCACTCGTAACCGCTCCCCGCGCAGCGGCCCGTTCCTCGGGGTCGGATGCCGCCGACGATGCGGAGGCCCCGAGGGCACCACGCGACGCTCGCCGCCTGGTCGCCGACGGTAGAGTCGACGCATGGGCTTCGATGTCGCGGCGAATGCCTATGACCGCTTCATGGGGCGGTACTCGGCGCAGCTCGCGCCAGGGTTCGTCGACTTCGCGGGCGTGCACGCCGGACAGACGGCGCTGGACGTCGGATGCGGCCCGGGCGCTGCGACCGCCGAACTCGTCCGACGGCTCGGCCCGGACGCGGTGGCGGCCGTCGACCCGTCGGAGCGGTTCGTTACAGCAGCGCAGGCGCGGTATCCCGGTGTCGATGTGCGGGCTTCATCCGCGGAGGATCTGCCCTATCCCAACGGCACGTTCGACGCGACGATCGCCCAACTCGTGGTGCACTTCATGACGGATCCGGTCGCCGGGCTCGCCGAGATGGCTCGGGTGACCAGTGCGGGCGGCATGGTGGCGACCTGTGTCTGGGATTTCGCGGGTGAACGAGCCCCGATATCCGCGTTCTGGCAGGCGGCCCGCGAACTCCACAGCCAGGCACACGACGAATCGGGCCTCCCAGGTGCGCGAGCGGGTCATCTCGCCGAGCTGTTCCAAGGGGCGGGACTGGAGGGCATCGAGGAAGCCGAACTCTTCGCGTCTGTCGATCACGCGAGCTTCGACGACTGGTGGGAGCCGTTCACACTTGGTGTCGGGCCCGCGGGCGCATACGCACTCACCCTTGCCGAAACGGAACTGTCAGCGGTTCGCGAGCGCTGCCGACACCTGCTACCGGAAGGGCCCTTCACGCTAACCGCCGTTGCCTGGGCCACACGGGCGCGAGTGTGAACGTGTCCGTGCCGGAGGGGATCTGAGCCCCTTCGCCGTTCGGCGACCCAGTCGTAAGATACCTGCTCGAAGGCCGAGGACTACGCAGGCTTCGCGAAGCCCGCCATCTCCTCGGAGAAATCGATCGCGACGTAGGGCTCGTCTCCCACGACCCAACCGTCGTGGCCGGGGGGAATCTCGTGAGCGTCGCCGGGTCCGATCTCGAGCTCCGAACCGTCGTCCATCAGGACGTGTAGGCGTCCCGAGATCGCATACCCCTTATGGTGGACCATGCACGACTCGGTTCCGGCGGTTGGCTTGACGTCGTTCGACCAGCGAAACCCGGGCTCGAATCGGACTCGTCCGATCATGACCGAGCCCAGCCGCGCCACCGCCAGCGTCCCGTGCCCGAACGAGCGCGTCTCGTCCGGAGCGTCGAGGTTCCTTCTCACAACGGCGGTCGCCATGGCAGCCTCCTTGGCTCGAGAGCGTTGGGCGACCCTAGCCCATTCGGCCAGCTTCCGATACGGAACCGATCTCAGACTCTCGTGTCGCGAGTTCGATGCAGCCGGCGTCCCCCGGGTCGTGCCCGCACGCCGGCCGCTCTGCGATAGTCGAGGCGTGGAGACCGCGACGCAGACGCTGCACCGGCTCACGTCCATGACGTGGGCCTGGTACGAGCCCTCCCGCGTCGAGCCCGACCTCATGTGGACCGTACCCGTCGACGACCCTCGGGTGCTGCGGGATTTCGAGGTCAACGACCTGGATCGCTTCCCCCGGTACTACAAGCGGTACCTGGAGGACCTGCCCCGCGTGCGGCTCCCCCGCGACCTGCCGCCCACGACGGCGCCGGCTGTGGGCGTGCTCGCCGGCACCGCCGAGGTCCCCGCCGCGGCGGTCGACCTCCCGCACCTCTCGCGGCTCCTGCACCTTTCCGCGGGCGTCGTGCGCACCACGGTCCGTGAACGTGACTCGCGTGGAAGAGCCTTTCGGCCGTCCACGATGCAGCTGTGGCGCGCCGCGGGTTCCGCGGGCGCCCGGTTCCCGCTCGAGCTCTACGTCGCGGTCCCCGACGGCACTCCCGGCCTACCGCCCGGCGTGCACTGGTACCACCCGGAGGAGCATGCCCTCGTACGGATCGGGTCGCCGCCGGGCGGCGACCTACCCGTCATCGTCGTCACCGGGGTCCCGTGGCGGACCGGCTGGCGGTACCGCGAGCGCGGGTTCCGACATGTCTACTGGGACGCCGGCACGATGCTCGCACAGCTCCTCGCGGTCGCAGACTCCGCCGGACACGCAGCCCGCCTCCACACTCGGTTCCCGGACGCGGCGGTGGCGGCGGTCGTGGGCGCCGACCGCGTGCACGAATGGCCGGTCGCGGTCGTGGCGCTCGGCGACGGCGCCCCGGCGCTCGAGGCGAAAGGCGTGGCGGCGGTCGGGGAGGTCGACGCGGCACCCCTCGAGTTCCCACTCGTCACCGAGGCCCAGCGGGCCGGCGAGCTCGACGTGCTCGGCCAAGCGTGGGACCGTGGCGCGCCCGCCGACGTCCCGGTCGAGGGACGCGATCCGATCGAGAACGTCGTGTTGGCCCGCGGGTCCCAGAGACTGATGGATCCGAACCGGGGCCTGCCGGAACGCACGCTGCGGACGTCGATGCTGGCGGCCATGCGTGGGATCCGCATACCGCACTTCGTCGTCGTCCACGACGTCGAAGGGCTCGAGCCCGGCGTCTATCGCTGGCCGGACCTGTCGGAACCGGTGCGCGCGGCCAGGCTGCGCGAGGAGCTCTACCGGGTGGCCGTCGACCAGGGACTCGCCCGCGACGCGGCGTTCGTCGTGATCGGTGCGGCGAACGTGGCCGCGCTCGACGACCGCGAGTACCGAGAGGCGCAGCTCGCCGCCGGCCTGGTGGAGGGCAGGCTGCACCTGCTCACCTACGGCCTCGACGCGAGCGCGTGCGGAATGACGTTCCTCGACAGCGAGGTCCCGGCATTGATCGGTGAACCGCTCGACGCCCTGCTCTTCACCTGCGTGGGAGTGCCGGAATACCGTTCAGCTCCTGGAGGGTTGCCCGGCGCGCCGACCGACGTGCGGATGGTGACACCGCGCTTCTGACCGGAAGCGTCAGAGGAGGGCGAGACACATTCGCGGATGTTCGACTCACCCTCGGTGAGGCGAAACGACGGGAGCGAGTGTCTCCTTGTGGTGTCCGGGGTGGTGCGCGAGTTCACCGGATAGTGGACACATGTGTTGGAAGGGGAATTTGAAACCCCCACGGCCCATAGGGCCACTAGGCCCTCACCGAGAACCGCACGTGGCAGCTTGATTCGTCGAGTGTCGTTCCGCGCTGTTCCGTGCGTGAACCCGGCCGACCTAGTGGCCTTCATCGTGCCTCGTGCAACCGGCTCCGCGACGGCGTGGGGAAACGGTTGGGGAAACGGTCAGCCGAGGAACTCGAGTCGCTCCAAGGTTACGACCGTCATTCGACGTCGAGCGTTAGAGGGGAGAGGGCATCGCGATGCGCACCGCCACCGCTACCTCGGGACTAGCGGCCCAACCCCACGAGCCGCCTCAAGCCTGGGTACTTCTGGCGCTGAAGATGAGCCCTTACCCATCTGTTGGGCCCTTGGCGAGAACGAGATAGTCGAGGCTGCGGATGGTTCTCGGGAGGCGGCAATGGCGATCAAGCAGCAGGCGAGAAGGATCGATCCTTTCGCCGTGGCCTCGATCCTCTGCGCAATCGCGCCGGCACTCGTGTTCGGGCTTAGTTACGGGCGCGACATTCCACAGGCCATCGGGGTTCCCGCCATCCTCGGGCCTTTCTTTGCGATCGGCTTCGGGCGAATGGCTCGGGCTCGAGCTCACCGAGTGGTGGGGGCCAGTTCGAAGCCCGCGACCCTGGGTCTCGTGCTGGGCTACCTGGGACTCGCCGTCCTCATTGCGATCGCGGTTGGGCTACTGTTTGTCGTTCTTATGATCTCCGGCTGGGGCAACCCTTAGCCCGTGACGTGAGGTTGGAGGAACATGGCACGTCAGCCCGTCAGCGCCGAGAGGATCCCCACCAAGGCGATAACGCGTCGGAACGCGGCGGGCGTCATTCTTCTTTCCGCGGCTCTCGTGTGTCTCGTGCTTGCCGGGCTCGTCGTCTACCTCGAGTTGGGCTATCACCGTACCTACGGGTGCTTCGCTACAGAAATCCTCGATCCATGCGGAGGAGGAGCGGTGGGCGGAATCCTCCTTTTCGCCTTCGCGATGGCCGTCCCGATCGCGTCCGGCCTGTTTCTCGTCCGGGCTGCCCGCCGGGCTTTCCGGTCGAGGGGCTAGCCAAGAAACACGAAGCGCCTTCGCCTCAACGGCTCCCATCCCGTCACGCTTCGGGGCCTAGTGCTCCGCCTCGAGCTCCTGCAGGGCGAAGGCCGACCTCGAGCGCGAACTCGGGACTTGGGAGCTCGACTGCCCGCAAGTGCGGTCAGACGGTGCACTGGGTCGCCGGTCTCGGCGCCACCGTCGGGCTATTTGGGCGCACCGGGAGCCCGCGCTGCACGGGGGGACCGGTCCGTCTAGCAGTCGGCAGCGAGCGATCACTGCGGATGCGCCTGGGTACTTCGGGCAATCGGCGCCTGGGTACTTCGGGCAATCGGATTGAGCTGGATGCCGTCTGGTCCGCCTGACTCTTGCTCCTTATCGTTGGGCCGTCATTTTGCATCGGAGGGCGCACGCATCCCGATGGGGGACGCGCACCCTCCCAGGAGAGGGGGAGAACGATGCGAAGGGCCATCCTGCTAGTTGTCACGGTGCTTGCCGTGACGGTGTTGCTGCCAGCTCTGGGGTTCGGCGCTCAGACCACGGTTCACGGCGGTCCGCCGAGCGACGTCTTCATGAGCACCGAGCCTGAGATCTGTGCGGAGGTCGACGTCGACGGCTTCGCCTTCATGCCGACGGAAGTGAGCTTCGGCCAGGACTCACATCTACTCGTGTCGTTCACATCCGAGTACTCGGGGATCGCACCTCGCACCGAGCTCCTCCTTGCGTTCGCGATCACCGATCAGCAGGGCACGTTCCCCGGTCTCGCCTCAACCCCGTTTGAATGGGGTATGCCGGGGGCCCCCACCCAGGTGCAACACTCGACTACGACCGTGATGTGGTCATTCCCAGACATGCCCTCAGGCAGCTACATCGTTTGGGCGGGCGCTCGTGTTGACCCGTTCCCCCCGGGTCCGGGGGGTAAGGGTCACCAGTCAGCAGTCATGGAGAACTGTTCATTGACGGTGTCGGTGATGCCAGCGGCATAGGACTTGCCGCGACGGAGCCCGGGGGCGTTCCCGCGCGGTCGCCGCGGAGGCGCTCGGGGAAATCCTGGGGAAATGAAGAGAGCCCGGAGGGCAAGCCGCTCTCCGGGCTTCCTGCGTTCCCGCTGCTAGTTGACGTGTCGGAGGCCCGTGGCGAACTTCACGTACACCGCTCGTCGTGCGGGGTGCGTTTGCTCTGGCGGAGTGACTGGGGGGACCACCTACGTAGCTGACAGCTGCGTCACCGCATTCACGATGTTTTCAAACGTCGGGAGCCGAAGTCCATCTTCATACGCGAGTTCGACGACACGAGCAGCGACCTTGACGTTCTTCAAGGCGTTCTTCCCGCGCTCCGTCCCGAGCTCGTCGGCAATCTGCTCCAGGATCCGAGCGAGCTCTTGTTGCCCAAGTTCCTTCTCCACAAGTTCCTCGAAGTCGTCCTCAAGCACTGCCCACGTCTCGTGAACCTGTGTGTCCGGGAAGTCCTCCCCCGCTGCTCCCATCAGCTGGAGGCAAATGCGGTTGGCGCGCTTCGACTTCTCCTCCTCGTTGGTCCCTCTGTGACTCCGGTCTGCGTCGAAGAGGATGTACGTGGGTATCGCGAGACCGCGAAAGATCACCGCCGGCCTGTCCAGGCTTGCCTTGCCACCGACCGGAACGACGGCGATGCCTCGCTCATCCCAGTTCGCTCCGGTGATCTCCTGGAGCTGCCAGAGAGCTCCAACCTCGGACTGTCCTTCAACCAGCATCGCTACGTCCGCAAAGAACCCTTCGTGGACGACCTGACTCATCACAGGAAGCGCTCGAGCGGCGAAGCTCTCTCGGGTGAAGGCTGCGGGGTCCGCCTGACACGCCCGAGCAAGCTCCTGCGCAGCCTCCCCCAACGAGAATCGAGTCACGGCCGTCGCAGGCACACCCGCTCCGCTCGAGTGTTCCTTCTGAACCCGCCGCACTTGATCGAACCACCGTAGATCAACGAAATGTGGCGAGTGCGTCGTGTAGATGACTTGGTTTCTAGGCTGCCCATCCTTCGTCTCAGATGCGAGCTGAAGAAGCAGGCGCGAGAGGTATCGACAACGCGAGGGGTGTAGGAACAGCTCTGGTTCCTCGATGGCGAGGATGAGATCGGGCACGGGAGGCGAAATGGTCTCCAGGTCGGATTCCCCGCCGCCCGTCTCCGACTGACCCTCGCTGTTCGTGGGGGAAAGCATTGCGAGCTCCCGAAGTAGCGTCAGGACCAGCGCTCGCTGGAGTCCATGCCCCTTCCGTTCGATGTCGCCCTCGAACTCATCCTCGACGACCGTCACCCGGGCGGCGGGCGGCTGGATGTCGGGGACTGACACCTCGTTCCACGACAGACGCAGGCTCGATCCGGGAGCGAAGGTGGCGAGTGAGCCGGTGAGCGAGTCGGCAACCCCACGCAGTTCGTCTTCTGTGGCTGGGCCGAACAGTTCCCGCGCTCTCCTACCGAACTCCTCCCTGAAGGTCCTTACGTCCTCCCGTGCGGTCAACTTCCTCAGAACGAGCGTCTCCAAGATCTGTGGAATGGCCCCCTTGCGACCGCCGACTTCCTCCATAGCCTCTCGCACCGCCGGCACGAGTACGAACTTCGTGTACTTGTCCAGCTTCCCTCCCCCGATGTTTCGGGGTCCGAAGAACTGCTCCTCGCGCTCGACGACCTCAAGTAGCTCCGAGTGCTCCCCCTCGTAGGCGGCCATGAGATCCTCCACTTCTTCCGCGCTTCGGGCGGTTCCTGACAGGCCGCTTAGCGAGCCGGACTCCACCAGCTCCTTCCAGGCTTTCCGACGCTCGTTCTTGCTTGACAGAGTCCGGATCCGGGCGAAGGCGGGTATCTGCTGGGCCGCGGCGTAGTACTTCTGAGTTAGCCGCTCGTCCTGCAGGATGACCCGCTTCGTCACCATGAGCGTGTCGTCTCTTGCGTAGGCCGCGAACTCTGCCCTCTCGGCTTCGTTCAGCTCTCCATACCTGACCCGCACCTCGATCGATCTCGAGGTATCTCGTCCGAAGAAGTCCTCGCTCGTAATAGGTGCCGAGACGTCGTAGAAGACCTCCAGAGCCCGGAGGAAGTTCGATTTGCCCGCTCCGTTCCGGCCAATCAAGACCGTTAGGCGGTCACAGTCGATCTCCGCCTCTCGGATGGATCGAAAATTCGCGATGCGAATGCTCTCGATCAGCACGCGGCCTCCTGCCGAGCCGCAAGGTCGAGCCTCATACGGGGGCGACCACCTCAAGACACTCGATGTGATCCTGCGGCTCGTTTAGGTTCCCCTGTGCCCAGGCCAGGACGTCAGACTCCTGGCTGAACACGAGGACCTGCCGCTCCCGGCTGATCGCGTGAAGGACGCGGAGCGATGCCTCGGTCCGTTGTGGATCCCACTGAGCGGTCGGGTCGTCCAGAATCAAGGGACAGGTCTCACCTTTCTTCGTGAGATGCTCGGCTAGTCCTGCCCGCAGGAGCAGGTAGACCTGCTCGGCTGTGCCGTGAGAGAGGAGGGACGCCTTTCGCCATTGGCCGCCCTGGCCGCGTACACGGACATCAAGCGACTCGGGGTCGACGACCACTTCGCCATACCGGTCATTCGTCACTTCCGCCAACCAAGGTCGCACCGTGTGACCGCGCATGGCTTCGAGGCGCGCCGGCTTGTCGATCCGCCATCGACGGCCGGCTGCGTCCTTCCTCGTATCGATGCGGAACAAGAGGGGCCGGCACGTGCCGCAGAGGTAGGATCCGCGCACCGACAGCCGGCCGCACACCTTGCAGTTCGGCGAGGGAGACCAGTACCGCTCCGACTTCACGGTCGTGAACGCGGAGGTTGCCACGCAGTCCAGATTCCGACGTCACCCAGTTCCCCCTCGCCTGACATCTGCATCACGACGACGCGGCGCAGGGAGACGGGCCTCGCCTGGACCGCGATGAGACACGTTAGTCCTCACGGCGATGCGTCGCGGAGTAGATGGCCGATCCCACGACACGAGCGATGAGTCGGGGGGCGCGCTTGCCGGGATGGACGCTCTGAATCACCCTTTCGAACAGCTCCGACTCCTCGATGCCAGCCTTATGCAGCTCGCGGGCTAGCACCTCCACCTCAGCGAAGGTCCACTTCCCGGGAGGATCCAGGACTTGTGCGTCCTGAGTGCCGGGCAGGAGTTCTGTCTGCTGGTCATTCCAGCTAGCGAACTTGCGCCCCACCGCAGACCACGCGAACCTGACTAGCCACTTCTCCTGGGCCTCTTGGACACGAATCCCGAATCGCTCGCCATACAGGGAGGGGAGATCCTTCACAGGGAGGCGCCCGCGCGAGTGAACGAGAATCGCGATCTGCGCGGGGATTACACCCAGCGGGACGTCGGCGAACCCTAGGCCGCCGAACGCTTCGGGATCCAACGGCTGATCCGCGACTGCTGCTGGTGGAGGAGGTGCGTCACTCTCCGGTGATCGCCCCTCGTCCTCGGAATCCGCCCGACCCGCCATCTCGAGTCCTCCCTGGTCTCCCCGGGTAGGCTCTTCCCTGTTCCCCATCTCGCGCGCGACGACTGGGGACTCGACCTGATCATCGAGGCCGGTGGCGGTTGCCTTCGGCTCGTTCATACTCCCGCCTCCATCTGGGGCCTCGCCGGCATCTCTGACGGAAGGCTCCCCCACCAGTGGTGGCTCGCCCTGGTAGAGCCAGGTGTCCTCGTCAACGGATCCCACCGCCGACTCGATGCTCGACTCGTCCAGATCAGCGATGGTCTCGATGCGAGGCGGCGGGGGCGGCAAGCTGATCGCGCTGGCTGCTGACTCAACGGGCTCGCTCACAGTCGGGGTGGCCGTTGTCGCTTCGACGATGGACGGTGTCCATCCGACAGGCCGGATGTCATGCGCGTCGAGTAGCTCCCAGAGCGGCGCAAGGGCCGCGTGAGGATCCCGATAGTAGCCCGAGGCTCTTACACGGAAGAACTTCCAGCCGCACCGCTCCAGCTCCCGCTGTCGGGCCAGGTCTTGTTCGTAGCGATCGGCCCCATGCCATCGATCACCGTCGCACTCCACTGCCAGACGAGATTGCCCGCCGACGATGACCAGGTCGATCCGGTATCCGTACACCTCCCATTGCGGAACCACCGTATAGCCGCGCTCGAAGATGGAGTTGTGGACGTGCTGCTCGAAGAGGGATTCGAATGGTTCGACCTGGACGTCATCTGGAACGCGAGCGACCCCACCCTGAAGGCCGAGCCCGTATGCTCGCTGCAACCCGTAACAGTACTCCAACAGCTGGTACCGCATGTCCTCGCGGTTCGTGAGCTCCTCCAAGGTGACGGAGTGAAACACCCACATCTGATCTCGCGCGCGCGATCCGGCGACGTTGAACCGCTGCACATAGCGCTCGGCCGTGAGAGGGGCCAGTCGTTCACCCTCCGCTCGCGCTGCGACCATAGAAAGGAAGACCACGTCTCGCTCAGAGCCCTGGAAGTCGGCGGAGTCTCCACAGCGCAGCTCACGAGCGCGAAACTCCTTCGGATCCATCCGGTCGAGAAGTAGCTGCTCGATCCGATCGGCCTGCATCTGCCCGGTCAGCGAGATGACTCCAAAGCTCTTGCCATCGTAGGCGGGGTCAGCCGAGCACTTGAGGATAGCCTCGACGATCGCCTCCGCCTCCGGCGGGTTGATGGCCTTCCCGGCGCCACCCAGACGGTAACCGTCTTCGACGTGTACAGGCATGATGGGTTCGAGGCGATCGATGCCGTACTGGCGCAGCGGAATGAGGGGAACCCGGTCGGGCTCATAGGCGATGCGGTTGGAGAACCCGATGATCTCCGGGACACATCGGAAGTGCTCTCGAAGGGTGATGACGTCCCCGTATCGGATGCGGGCGAGATCAAAGAAGCTAGCTGTCGGGTTCTCCCACACGTGACCGTGGTCGAAATCGAAGAGCAGCTGTCGGCGCAAGTTGATGAGTTGCTGGTTGTCGAGACCGACGCCCGAAGGCGATACCTGCTTGTCGTCTCCGACAACCACGACGCGAGGGGCAAGATACTGAAGGAACGAAGCCTCAACTCCCGCCTGTGACGCCTCATCGATCACGACTACGTCGAACATGTTGCGATCGACCTCGAGGGTCTCGGCAATCCGATAGATGGGCATCACCCATGCCGGCACCGCCGAGCGGCATTGCTTCAGGGCGGCCCGAGCCTCGCCGCGTCGGTGTGTCGCGTACTTGCCAGTTCCCTTCCCGAGTTTCCGGATGGCAAGCACATAGCTCCTTAGATTCTGCTGCTCAGGAAGCCCGAGGCGACTTACCGCCAGTGACCACGCACGAGCCGCCGTCAAGGCTCCAACTGTCTGTCGGATGCGGGCCTCGACTCCGTGCAGCTGTCTCTCCAGATCCTCCACGTTTGCAGCGGCCTCGCGATCGATCCAGGTTGCTGCCCGGCACCAGCCCCACGCCGCACCGAACCGCGCCAGATACTGGCCCCATGTCTCATCTGCTGGGGATCGACTGACGGCTTCGACCAATTGGGGGACGACACTCGCCAGTCGTTGACTCCACTCGTCTCTGCGGGCCACGAGCCCACGGATCCGCAAGAGCACCTCGAGCCGATCAACCGCCGCCCGATATGCGACTGGATTGCGGGCCTCTAGGGATTGCTTCAGACCCGCCAGCACTGGGGCTGCGTCGGGCCACCGACAAGCCTCAGAGAGCACGTCCCACATACCAGCGAGAGGCCGGCTCGCCCTTTCGGCTTCGTCGTCGGCCTCCGCTGCTTCCACCAACAGCCCGAATGCCCGGACCCCGTCGAGGTCTGTCCAGTCCGGCCTAGGCACTCCTAACTCGTCCAGCTGAGCTTCCTCGGCGCGGAGCGATTCCGCGAGCTGGATGACGCGACCAAGCTGATTCGCTTCGGCCTGATTCCATCCCCACCGCTCCACGAGCGTGTCTTCATTCGGGATGGGGACATTCGCCGGCCACAAGCGCTCGATGGCATCGAGCTGCCGACGGGCATCCATCCAGTCGATGAACGTCGTCAATGCGTCGATGGTCGTTGGGGGCTCGTCATCGACGCGGACCCTCGCAAGCAGCTCAGTAGCCTTCTTGACGGGTCGTGGTGTGAGGATCCTCCCCAGCTTGCCGCCACCCTCAAGGTGGCTCTTCAGCTCTGTCGCCTGAGCGATGAGCACGTACGGCTGTTCGGCGTCCACCTCGATCCGCGTAGTCGCATCGAGGCGATCGATTACCTGCCGACATCGTTCGAGCAGTCGAGTGATCTCGGAGTGACGTTGCTCCCAGAGCTCAGGCTTCCCCGAGTGGACGTCGCGGAGCGCGTTCGACATCCACGGCTCGTCTCGGGCTGCGAGCGCATCCGCAGTCTTCGCCAGGTTTCGGAATCGGTCGCGAAGGTTTGCTCGCGCGGCAGGATCGAGGGCCACGATCGCCGCAAATGCCGCGTGAAGTTGGTGCGCTGAATGCCCCTCAAGCTTCAGTGCGGCAGCGCGCTCGGTGTCTACGAGATCTGCGAAGGCGCTCGGGTTGGGAATCGCATCCAGCTCCACCAGAGCCTTCGTGGCCTCCGGTTCGTCGCGAGCGATATCAGGATCACGAAGTAACGTCAGCCACTCGACAGCCTCCTCGTCGCTGAGCGGTGGCATCTCCGAAGGATCGTCAACGAACCCCGAGAGCCAGCCGTACTCGTCGGCTTCACCCCGATGCTGCCTCGCGATCTCCGCCAGGGTTCCCTGGTAGGCCCCGTGCTCACGATTCACCGTCTCTTGCTGGCGCGTCTGCAGAATGCGGCTGTGTAGCTTTGCGCGTTCCTTGTGCAGCTCTTGCAGCTTGGCTTCGAGCTCCTCAATCTCGGCGGTAGCCCGCACAGGGTCGTACTCTGCCGCCCGGGTCGCGAGGGTATCCACGGCAACCTTCAGATCGGCGAGGTCGGATCGATCGCGACCCACAACCGAAACGCATAGGGCTTCGAGTGACTCCGGGATCTTGTCGCGCAATTCGCGCAGAGCGCGATCAGTGTGTGCTGTCACAAGAATCCGCTGACCTCTTGCCAACAGGTGAGCAAGCAGGTTTGCGATGGTGTGGGTCTTACCCGTGCCTGGGGGTCCCTGAACCACGGTGTGGCGTCGGCTATCAACCCGGCGCACGATATCGAGCTGTTGTTCGTTCGCCGGAAGCGGAAGGTACGAAGCAGCATCCCGATCGAATCCCTCTGCACCCTCACCGCTCCGGTCGACAGTGTCGACGACGTCGATGAGCTGCTTGATTCCTTCTGGCACATCACTCGATTCCTCGAGCTGTCGTTGGATCTCTTGGAAGATCCGCAAGAGACCAACGTTCGATCGCCGCCGAAGGATGATTGCTGGTGCGAACGACACCGCCGCGTCGGGTTGGTTGTCGCATGGCTCGTCTGCGTCCTCGTAGCGGCCGTTCGCGTCGAGGTTGTTCACCAGCCGCCGCAGGAGCGGCTCTACGGCCTCGCGATAAAGCACGTGCTGCTCGAAGTCGCGAGCTCTTGCGCGAATATCGTTCAGTCGATCAGGCTGCGGCCACATCGCCGCATCGAGCATGTCCAGCTCAACAGACAAACCCTCAGCCTGCTCGGTCGGGTGAACGGTAAGGCGCCCTGATTCGTCGTCGAAGTCAATTCGGATGGAGACAGTCAACAAGTGACGCCGAACCTCATCGTGCTCCTCCGGGCGCCAACTCAGGCACCCGACTGCTCCAACCACCTCCAGCTCCTCTGGAGCAGCGGCAGCCTGTTCGGACATCTGGAATAGCCAGCGGTATACCTCGCGGACCGGTTCGTTCTCGATCTCGCTGGCAGCCCAGGCATGCCACGCTTCCAACCAGGCTGCAAAGTCGCTCCGGATGCCCGGTTCGTCTTCGATGCGTCGGGTCGTGGTCAGCGTCTCGCCTTCGCTGCCAAGGCGAGTCTCGACCAGAACCTGGCGCAGCTCGGGTTCGGATCGGGGATCGCGCAGACTCTCAGCCCGAACCCATGGCTGCACTAACTCCGGGGTCCCAGGAGGTTCTGTGCGGGGAACGCGATCGAGTACCAGCAGAGGTGCATCCGGCGCGGGTTGCGCAACACGATGGGCGGCGGCGACCGCGATGTGCTCCGGCACCGCGTGCAGCCAGACGACTCTGCCCCCGTGGCCCGCGTAGCTATCGAGGCTGCGCACAGGAGCGACCCTCTGTTGCTGGAAGCGGATCAGGAAGTCGAACAGGCGCACGGCACGTTCACGCAGCACTTCGATCGCCCCGTCTCGCATGCCTGCGCTCGATTCAGAATCCAACCCGATCTCTCCCACCTCTCAGCATCGGGCGAGCCTGGAGAACCTTGACCTCTTGTGGCCGCCGGGTGCATCTTGTCTCGTGGCTGGCTCGGGTATCAACCGGGGCGTCGATTGCTCGGTCGTCTCCGGGCCAAGACGCCGCCACCGCAGACCATCACCTCTCTCACCACGGCCAAGAGGCATCAGCTCCGAGCCGAGGCCGCTAGAGGAAGCGCTCGACCTGCGCGTGGCGGCCTGCTTTTGTCAACACGTATCCGGTCGGGAAGAGGGTCCTATCCTGGAACTCGGGTTGATGACTCACCACGATGACCCGCTCCATGACCTGAGACAGGTTTCGCAGTTCATCGATCATTTCTTGAAGCCCGGCGGTGTCCAAGCTGCCGAACCCCTCGTCGATGATGAGCGACCGAACACTCGATGCCCCGCGACCCGCGTACTGACCGATGGCCGAGGCCAGGGCCACGGAGCTCCGGAACTTCTGGCTTCCAGAGATGAATGCAATGTCTAAGGGCTCATCGCTGTAAGCCAGGTCGTCGGCCTGGATAACGATCTCTTCCTCTCCTCGGGATTGCTGCCGATCGATACGCACCTGGAGCTGACCGCCGGAGAGCCGCGCCAACGTTTCATTGGCGAGCTGTTCGATCCCGTCAACCGCGGCGTCAATAAGGAAGGCCTGGAGGCCGTGTCGTCCCAGCAGGTCGACCAACCGCTTGTGGAGCTCGACGGACTTCCTTGCGTCCCGGAACATGGCCTCGAGCTGGGTTCTCTGCTTCCGGAACTCCTCGAGCTGCCGTACCTTCCCCCAGAGTTCATCCCTTCGTCTCTGTGCATCCTCCAGGTGCCGCTGCAGTGCCGACTGGGCCTCCTCAGCTTCCTCGGGCGGAACCCTGAAGGCGGGATCGACCTTCTCGATTTGGCTTTGCAGCGTGCGAGTCAGGACCGTAATCTCGGATCGTCGCTTCTCTGCCTGGGCCAAGAGCTTGAATCGGGTTGGAACCTCACTCAGCAATTCCTGGCGCGAAACGAGAGCATCAACGAACCCGGCATCTCCGCTCAACACGCGGGCGTTCCAGTCGGGATCGATGTCTGCGACGCGGATCTTTGCCTGACGACGGAGCCCAACGGACTCCTGGAGGAGGCGCTCGGATTCGGACTCGAGATCACGACGCTTAGCGGCAGCTTCCGCGTGGGTTTGCTGCGCGCTCCGGTGTTCGTTGCGAAGCCGCTCGGCGTCGGCTTCTTCTGTACCGAGCTGGCGCTTCAGGGTGCCGAGGTGGCTTCGAAGTTTGGAGAGTGCTCGCCCCGCCTCCTCAAGCGACACACCCTCGATCTGGAGGCGCCACTCCTCGGGGACAGCATTCGCTGCCGCCCGAGCGTCGCGGAGCCTGCTGATGGCCCGCTTCACTTCCCGGTCCGCATTGGTCGCCTCCGCCAATCGCTGTCGGGCATCGGCAGACTCCTTCTCGACACCTTTCATGGCGGTCCGGACCTTGTCGGCGTCTCGCTCGGCCTGCTTCAAGTCGCTAACGGTCCGCCGCAGCCTCTCTTGCACCCCCGCGACGGCCTGACGTGCATCCACGAGTTCCCGTCGGATGTGATCACGATCAACCCGCTGCCCGCAGCGAGAGCAAATGGCCTCATCCTTGGCCTCCGTCCGGGCCGCGAGTTGCTCTTTGGCTTGGGCCAGCGCGGCCTCCGCCTCGGCTTTGATCCGCGCAGTCTCACCCTTCACCGCCCCCGTCCGCTCTTCCTCAGTTTGCAGCGTGGCCAGCCGCTCGTTGAGCTCTGAGATCCGCGTGCGCCAGTCTTTTGGCAAGCCGGCCTTCCCTAAGACCTCCTGGCGCGTTTCGACGTCCCGCTGGGACTCCAGCAGCTCGTTGATGGGTCCCATGGCCTCCGCGAGCGTCGCGTGACGCTTCCGTAGGTCTCTGCACGCCGCTTCGGCCGAGCGGTGGTCCGTTTCAAGAGACGCGGACGTTTCGGCCAGCGTGACCAGGTCGATGGATGAGGCCTTCCGGGTTGCAGCCTTCGCCTCCCGATCTCGCTTCTCCGCATCCCTCAGATCCAAGAGCGCGGCCTGAAGCCTCGGGACGGCCGCTACCAGCCGGGACCACTCGTCGTGGTCAGCACGGATCCGTTCCGCGTCGGTGAGCAGGGCGTCCTGGTCGTTCGCCTCCTTCTCTGCCTGCTCGAGATCGGAGACGAGACGTGCATGGCGATGAGCCTCGGACACGAGTAGTTGAGCTTGCTCTGCATCCTTCCTGACCTGGCCGAGCTCTTGCTCCGCCCCCTTGCGCGCTCGGGTGGCCTCGGTCAGCTCAGCTTTCGACACGGAGGGCAGGTCGGAGAGCTGGCGGGCGAGCTGATCACCCTTGGCTTTAACGGCCCTGTGACGCTCAGCCGCCGCGGCCTCGAGGCGCTTGTAGCGCTCGAGGTCGAGGAGCCCGCTCAGGATGTCGAAGCGCTCCCTCGCACGAGCCCTTATGAGGCGGTCGCTATCGCCCTGGAGAAGGAGGGCCGACGCGACGAATGTCTCGAACCCAAATCCGAGCTTGCTCTCGACCCACCGGGTCGAGCTCCCGCTCCCGCTCCGTATCCGGAATCGGGCGCCAGTCGCTGACACCAGGATCGAACCAGGCCGCCTGCCACGTCTTGGGCTCCTGCCTGCTCCCCCCACGCGGACGGCCAACGGTACGCCGAACCCGGTATAGCTCGCCGTCGAGACAGAACTCGAATGCCGCCTCGCAGCTCTCCGTCCCTTTGCGGATCAGACGGCCGTCGGCTTGGCTTCCACCCCGGTGCTGACCGAAGAGCGCATACGTGATGGCGTCGAAGATCGCACTCTTCCCCGGCACCGTTGTCGCCGGAGATGCTCCACAGCGGAGATCCGTCGAAGTCGAACTCGATCGGCTTGCCGCCTTCGTTCTCGTCGAAGCAGAGGAAGTTGCGGACGAGAACTTTTGCCGGAATCACCTGCCATCCTCCGTAGAGCCAACCAGCTCCTCCGCGAGCCGGAGAAGCGCATCCTTGTCCGGGTCATCGCGCAAGGCCTCCCGCAAGTACGCGCGCACCGTCCCCGGGACGTCGTGGCGGTTTACTTCGATCGACGGTCTGGATGGCCGCGTTGGGGTGTCAATCCAGTCAACCTCTGGAGCGTGGTACAGACGCGGAAAGAGACTCCGCGCCAAGGCCAAGAGCTCTCCGAGATTCTGTTCACGACGCAGCGACATGGTCAACGAGACGAGCGTCCGTTCCGACTCCCCTAGGTTCGTGGCGGCCTGCTCGAGGTCCGCCTCAGAAGAGGCCTCCACTCGCGCGAACGGCGTAGCACTGAGAGCCAGCGAGCGGACCTCCTGCAAACCTGAGCGAGTAACATCGACGCAAAGCGCGACCTTCTCGTCGGCGGCTTCACCTCGATCCATCCGTTCGAGGCTCCCGCAGTACCGCACGTAGTCCGCGCCCACCGTTTGCGCCTTGTGGATGTGACCGAGTGCAACGTAGGAGTAGGCGGGCAGGTCCGCGGGCTCGATAGGTACATCCTCGGCCTCAGTGAGCTGGTACAAGCCGACAGTCACGCCGCGCACGAGTAGGTGGCCGCACATCACGGTCGGCAGTCCCCTGCCGTCGGCGCGGGCCTCGGCCTCGAGGCCGCGGAGCGACGCACGGACCGCCTCGGCCAATGCCTGTCGCTTCGTGTCTGGACTCGGCCACCGCTGGTCGGCGAGGCCATAGCGGATAGGTGTCGGATACGGCAGGAGGACAAGTTGGACGCCCTCGCCGCCTCTCGCCGTCACCTGGATTACGGACGGTCGTTCCGCGAAGATGACTCGTCGCTCAGCCCCTGGCGCGACCAACTCCTGAAGACCCCGGAGCAGTGGGAACACGTGCTCCCTGTCATGGTTGCCCGGAATGAACACCGCAGTCAGCCCGCCCTCGATCCGCGGCCTGAGGAGCGTCGCCAGCCTGCCGACGATGCGGGCAAGCGAATCGGCCCGGTGCTCGTCGAACACGTCGCCGGCAATGAGAAGCAGGTCCGCTTCTTGCTCGTCGAGGTGCGCGCCCAGCTCATCCAGCCTCGCGAATTGATCCCCGAGCCGGTCCTGGTTGCCCAGCCGGGCACCGAGGTGCCAGTCGCTGGTGTGGACGATGCGCATCAGGGGATATCCTCATACGGGCGGTGCGGCAGGGTCCGAGGTCCGCCGCCGACCGACTCGGCGCCTTCCAGTGCGAGGAAGGCGGGCGGCTCGGTCGCGGCCTCCCGGCTGCGCATCGCCCATGGCGGGCCGCGGCACCACCACCGCCATCGGCTCGCGGAAGCTTGGCTCGTAGACGAGCTTGTCGGCGCCTCCGAGCTGCTCAACGTAGTCTCGAAGCTCTAAAGGGACAAAGCTGTAGACGTCGTGACGCAGTTCGTGACCTCCAGTTCGTCCGAGCACGCGAATCGCAGCGTTCTCAACGACTCGAGGGGACACCAGCGAAGCCTGCTGCTGAGCTCCAAGCAGTATCACGCCCCGGGAGCGAAGCTCCGCCGCCACGGTTTCAATTAGACGGGTGATCGGATCGGTCTGTCCCTTGGGCGCGAACCTATTCAGCTCGTCAAGCATGAAGAGGTAGTGCATCCCACGGAGCGCCCGCGGTCCCGTCTGCTCGTCAGCGGCCTGCTTCAACAGCGCCGCGACCACGAACCGCTGAAGGTGATGGTCTCCGAGGCTCTGGATATCCACCACGAGGGGTCGCTCCGACTCGATGTCTCGAACTTCGAGCGGATGGCTGTCCCTCCCTTGCAGGCGGAAGATCCCCGCGCTCTCGTAGACGATCCGCCGCAGCCGACGGTAGAAGCGACGAAGCGTCGCCGGATGGTGTTGTCCCGCCTGGAGGCGCTGGAAGCTCTGGTCGCCGTGGTCCCCGAGCCCTTGCTCGAACCAATCGAACAACTCCTGAAAAGTCCGCGCCGGCGCCTCCGGACGAAGTTCGCGCATCGGCGTTCCGTCGTCGTGTCGCCATTCGCGAGCCAGGATCCGCTCGATGTCGGCGAGAAGGAGGGCGAAGTTGTCGTCGGTGCGTTCGGTATCGCTGAATAGGTACGCGAAGAGGTCCTCCTGGACAACGTCTTCGAGCGACCAGCTGTACGGGCGCACATCTTCCCGCCCGAGCGGGACAGGTAGGTCGCCATCAGGACGTTGCGGGGCGAGGTAGACGGGCGCGAGCGGGGTAGGGTCGAGCCAACCCATCTGCCTCCACAGAGCGCGGTCCTCTTGGGTGAAGCTCGAGCTCCACCGATCCAGCCAGAACAGATCGAATCCCTTCACGTTCAAGATGACCGCGCGAACGCGAGGCTTGTCGGGATCTTCCGGATGCTCTTGAGCGTGGGCTGCGCACGTTCGTATGACCTGATGAAGAAGGATGGTGAGGAAGCTCGACTTCGTCGCCACCCCGGCGATGCCGGTCACGTTGAGGTGCCCTCCCTTTGCCCCCAACAGGTAGTCGAGGTCGATGCACGCGGGACCGGCTACCGCCTGGCCACCGTTTCGCACCAGACCGATGGTGACTGGGTAGGCCATTTCCTCGATCCCGTAGGCGATCCGCGCCTCGCCCTCCATAGCGGGCCACACATGGCTCTCTTCCCTAGGAGGGGCAAGCATGTTTGGCGTAGAGGCCAACACGCGAACCTTCGCGTACGTCACGCCGCGACTGTCGACGTTCACCTCTTCTTCTGGGCGGCCGTCGAACCGGTCAGCCTCCTCGAGCATGTCGGAGCGCCGGGAGCGGCGGTAGACCTCTGTGACCAAGCCGTAGTGCCGGGCGGTACCAGATCCAGCAGGTCCTTCCGTGAAGACCAGGTGGGTCTTCTCGATCAGGGAGTCTTCGGAGGTCCAGAAGTAGAACTGGCTCGATGTCGCTTCTGCCTCGCGTGGCGCGCCCACCCTCCCGAGGGGGGTTCCGCCGGCAGACCCCTCCTGCTCGCTTCCATCGGTGTGTGGTTGCATCGCTCCCTCCTACAGGCCCAGCGCTCGGTGGAGTCTCGCCACCTGCTCCATTACGTCGGGCAGGACCGCATGGAGCTCGTCCTCCACCCGCACTATCGGCTCCAGCGAGACGCTCATGCGCTCGTATCGAGTTTCTCGGTGGCGTAGGCCACAGAGATAGGCGGAGATTGCAGAGATCTCTTGCCATCGACTCTCGGTCTGAGGAAACCGCCGCTCGAGCCCGTGCCGCGGTGCTGTGACCCGAATGATGCCCGCGCCAGGCGAACCCAGACTCGAATGCGAGAGTCGCACGTACCAGCTCACGATTGAGGCGTGCTCAGTCTCCAAGATGAAGGAGGGCGTCCGCTCTCCCAGCTCGAGTTCGTAGAGCAGACCCATCAGGGAGTCCGGAAGGTAGTGCCGCATCTGCCGCTTCACCACACCGTAAGCGGACATCTCCTGCGAGGCCTGGGTGGTGAGGCGGCGCTCAAGAAGCCCATCGACGACGGAAGGGACTTGCGGGTCAGCGAAGAGGACGGTTCGCTCAGCCTCCTCCATGGATTGCTTGGCCAGGTTCCACGAACGGCGCCGGAGGACTTCGAAGTCCGCTGGCAGGTCGACAGTCTCGGACTTGACGAGCCGGATACTCAGCATCCCAAGCCCCGCCTCCAACGCCTGGATGTCCTCGTCCGGGATGCCCTTTGTGAGCAGGCACAGGACGGTCTCCGCCCGGAGGCTGCCGGCGGCCCGAGTCAGGCGGCGCCCGTCGAGGGTCAGCGCAAGCGATCCCACGCACGCGAGGACGGCCGGCCGCAGATGTGCGCCGACGGCGAAGGCGGCGACGGTTCTGGAGAAGATGCTGCCGTCGATGAACCTCACGGGTGGGTCTGAGGGTGATCCGGCACACGGGATTGAGGTCCAATCCTCCACAGGGCGCTCGTAGGAGAGGCGCTGCACACGGGCAGCTGTCTCAGCCTCGTCCTGCCATGCGGCCTCGTCTGCGAGCGGGATGGATACGAAGGGTCCCTCGTCGACCGCCCGCATACGATAGCGGCGCGCAATGTCGCGCAGAGGAGAGGCGGCACCGGCGCCGGACCGCGCGCCACCGGCCTCTCTGACCTTCCCGTGGCCTAGCTGACCTGCCATGTTCACCTGGGTTCGCAGTATACGCCGTGTCCGCCGACTATTGAACACCCTGAGGCTCAGCCACGCAAGCGGCCATCACTGGGATCCGAGGAGGGCCTGAGATGGCGGGCTCGCCAGGCCCAGTGTCGCCAGTCGGATCCGCGCGGCCTGCCGCGATACCTCGGATCGATTCGCCAGGGTGGCAGCGACCTCCTGTGATTCGGCGGAGCCCTCCACCACCGGCCCCACGCCGAGTCCGAGGCGTTCGAATTCCTGCCGGGCGGCCGCGATGAAGACTGACTGCGGCATGAGGAGCGCCGCCATGCCTCGATTGGCTTGCACTTCCCGCCAGTCCCTGCCCTCCTGGGTGAATGTCACCTCCCGCTTCAAGCAGCGCATGAGTCGGGACCCCCCGCTGTCGCCGTCCAGCATCCTCCCTTGATCGGGATTGAGATCGAACAGAACCTCATGGAGCATCACGTGTGATGCCTCATGAGCGAGGGTCGCCCGCCATCGGCCACGAAGTCCCGGAGTGCCTTCGTCGGTGTCGAGCGCGGTGTTGGTGAGGTCCCTATTGATCCGAATCTCAGGGGGCAGTCCCGGACGATATTGCGTGACGCCAAGGACATCCGGGTCCAGATCCGCGTACTGGTCAAGCCGGACACTCAGATGGCCTTCGATGAACCGTTCGATGTCCACTGAAGGAGCTTCGAGGGTTGGCAGAAGAGCTGCCTTCCTAAGCTCGCCCTCGGCGATGCCTTCGATCTCCCCGACGTCGAACCAGATGCGCTCGCTCCCGTCGGGGGCGCGGTACCAGTTCACTCGTGCGCTTCCTTCCTCTTGCGCATCGCCTCGGCCTCCCGCAGCAACCTCTTCAGGTCCCCCTCCCCGAGATTGGCTTCGCTGATCCTGCGGAAGAGCCTGCCGGCCGTGGGATTTCGCTTCAGGTAGCGTTCCGCCCGATTGCCGAAGCGGCCCGCGAGGGCCATGAGTTCATCGAACTCGAGCTCGAGTTCTTTCGAGAGCCCCCTGAGCACCTCCTCCGAGGGGATCCTTCGGTCGTTCTCGATGTCACTCAGATAGGAGGGTGCGAGTTCCAGTTTGGCCGCAACGTCGCGAAGGCTCCGCCCTTGAGAAGTCCTTGCGTCGCGTACGTGGTCGCCGAGCGTCTGTGCTTCAGAAGAGTCCGCCATGTTCGCCGGTGAGCGTACGCCGTTGGTGCTGACCCATCAAGAATCCTTCTGTCATCTTGCTCGACGCGGGAAGGCAGCTGACCGCCTTCCCGCCGGATTCCGCGCTTGGTTTGAACCCGGCGCGTTGCTTGCCGAGCCCAGCTGGCGATCGGCTCAGCGTTGCGGCCGTGCGGATCTTCGTACAAGAATCCGGGTTGGAAGGGTCGCAGGAGGCGAGGAGGAGGAATGTTCCGCAAGCTGTTCGGCGGTCAGGAACACACACCCGATCGACCCGATGTCGCCCGCACAGACGAACCTCCCGGGCGGATACGAGACGGCATGGAGGTCGAGCTCTGCGAGGGCCGCGTGGGCCTCGAGGTGGTCGGCGAGTCGAACTACCAAGACAACCTTCGGCAGGCCGTTGGCGGCGATGCGGATAGCCGCGTGCGTGTGGACGTGGTAGCGGTGCTGGCGGCCGAGACCGACAACCCCTATGACTCCAACGCAGTGTCGGTCTGGGTGAACGGCCTCAGGGTCGGTTACCTCTCGCGCGCCGACGCGGAACGCTATCGACCGGGGCTGGTTGCGCTCGAGTCGAGGCACGGCAAGCCGATCGCTCTTGCCGGAGTTGTCGCGGGGGGCGGCATGCGCGAGGACGGACCGGGCCGGCTAGGGGTATTCCTCCGCCACGACCCAACAGACTTCGGGCTTACGGCGCAGGAACCGCCCTCACGTCGTGACTCGAGAATGGACACGGGCCTCACCGATGCAATCGTCACGGACGCGGCTGACGACGCCTACGATCTGAGCTGGGTCGGCGACCTCCCCGAGGACCCCATCCGCGCTGTCCCGTTGCTCAGGCAGCTTCTCGAACGCGAGCGTGACCCGATCGACCGACACTTCATGTTTCATCATCTGGAAATGGCGCTCTACAAGTCTCGTGACGCCTTTGCATCGGCCCTCAACGAATATGACGAATGCTGCACCCAACACGACGCGGAGATGCAGACGATCCGCGAGGCCTTCATCGCGAAGTGGGGCATGATTCCCTGGCTCCACACGTACAAGCAGATGTGCATTCGTCTGGCGAAGGCCAAGGAGTTCGAGCATGCCCTCTGGTGGGCCGAGAGGGGTCTCGCCATCTACGGCGAGAACGCTGGCCGACCTGACGCGGTCGAGGATCTGCATAAGCGGGCGGAGACCTACCGAGCCAAGCTCGCACGACCCTAGCCTGAGCCTCGTCGACCAGGTGGTCCGAGCAGTCCTTTGGGCGTCGCGTCAGCCCGCGCCCGATGTCGTACTCCCGACTTGCTTGACGCGGTGTGTTGCCTAGTCTTACCCTGTTGCACATCATGGGCAACAGACCTGTTCCAGACAACATTGCAAAGCGCGCTGCCCAGGAGATCACCGCCCGTCTCCCCCTGGGCTGGCGCTCCAAGCTGACCCTCGATGCCCGTCGAGGCAACCGCCGTGCCGACGCGCTCCTGGAGATCCGGGCTCCTGATGGAGCCCGCGGGGTGATCATCGTAGAGGCCAAGCGACTGCTCGAGCCCAAGGACCTCCCAGCCATCCTTGCGCAGCTCCGTCCGTTCGTCGGGAAGGACACCAGGGCGGTCGTGGCTGCTCCATACCTCGCTCGTCGGACGCGAGAGCGGCTGCGAGAGGAAGATGTGGGCTACGCGGACCTTGCCGGCAACGTGCGGGTGACCCTCGATCGACCCGGTCTCTTTATCGAGGCCGCCGGGGCGGGGAAGAACCCCTGGCGAGAAGAGCGCGCCGCCAGGTCGCTGAAGGGGCCAAAGGCCGGCCGGATCGTACGCGCCCTCTGCGACTTCCGCGGTCCGATCGGCGTCCGCGATCTCGCCGCGAGGGCTGGAGCCGACCCCGGCTACGTGTCGAGGGTCCTCGACCTTCTCGAGCGCGAAGACCTTGTCAAGAAGGAGGGGCGCGGGCCGGTCCTGGAGGTCGATTGGCGGGGGCTCATCGGGCGCTGGGCCCAGGATTATTCACTCCTCGGCTCCAACAGGACCTCTTCGTATCTCGATCCGCGAGGGGTGGAGTCGTTCCGCGCGAACCTGAGGGAGGCAGATGCCCGCTACGCCGTCACGGGATCGCTCGGCGCGTCGGTGCTCGCGCCGATCGCGCCGGCTCGTCTCGGGGTTTGCTTCGTGGACTCCGCGGAAGTCTTCGCGGAGGACCTCGGTCTGCGGCCGGCCGAGTCAGGCGCGAACGTGATACTCGCTGAGCCGTTCGATCCCGTCGTGTACGAGCGAACCTGGGAGCGGGAGCAGATCACCTTCGCCGCGCCGACGCAGATCGCCGCAGATCTCCTCACGAGCCCGGGGCGTGGACCGGCGGAGGCGGAGGAGCTCCTCTCCCGGATGGCGCAGAACGAAGATGCCTGGCGCACCTGAGCCTCTGTACGTCTTGGCCCGTCGGGTCCTGCTCGACGCCCTCGAGGCGCTCGGCGACCAACAGGACGCGATGATCCTCGTCGGGGCCCAGGCCGTCTACCTCCACACCGGTGAGGCGGATCTCGCCGTTGCCGAGTACACGACCGATGGAGACATCGCGATCGATCCCTCGGCGCTCAAGTTGGCGCCGAGGCTGGAAGAGTCCCTGACGGCTGCGGGGTTCACCCAAGACCTGCAGGAGGTCGGAAGGTGGCTGACCACCAGGCAGATCGACGTGAATCCCGTCACGGTCAAGGTCGACCTCCTCGTACCCGAGGCCGTCGGTGGCCCCGGCCGCCGGGCGGCCAGGATCGGCGGCCACGGGAAGCGCACGGCCCGGAAGGCAAGAGGCCTCGAGGCCGCGCTCCTCGACTGGGATCGGTTGGAGGTGGGCTCGCTCGAAGAGACAGACGATCGCCGTTTCGCCATCAAGGTAGCCGGCCCGTCGGCTCTCCTGGTCGCGAAGCTGCACAAGATCGCCGAGCGCGTGGACACCCCCGGACGAGCTGAAGACAAAGACGCACTCGACATCCTTCGCCTACTGAGGGCCGTTCCGATCGAGAGGTTGGCCGGCGGGCTACGAAGCCTCGGCGGCGAGCAGCTAAGCGCAGGCGTGACGGGACAGGCGATCATCTTCCTCCGGGACCTCTTCGGGAGGCCGACCAGCCCGGGGTCCGAGATGGCATCCCGCGCTGCAGCTCCTCTCGAAGACGAGGACACCATCCGAGAGTCCTGCGCTGCTCTGGCAAGCGAGCTGCTCGATGCAGTGACGGGAGGATGAACTCATTCCTAAGAGATGGAGCGACGCCACACGCTGGTGAACCTACTCGGGCAGAGAGAACTCTTCTTCCCAGATGTGAGATGAGTACTGCAGGACAGATGCGCGTGCATGCACGCGCATCTGTCATGAGTCTGACCGGCCAACGCTCGGCCCGCCATGGCCTCTCACCTGCAGATTCGCGCAATCATGGGTCGAGCGGTCATGACCGCTTGGGGTAACGCTCGCGTGACCGCTCGACGGACCGCTCGGGGGAACGCCTGCGTGCCCTTCCTCGCGTACCAGCGACCGCAGCTGTTCACCCGTGTCGGGATGGTCGCGCCGGATGTGGACTGCATCAAGATCGGCGCACCTCCCAAGTCGCAGGCCTGATGCGGCGGAGGGCGCGGGAGCGCGGAGGAGCCCGGACGGCCTTCGCCCGGCAGCGGACTCCGAGTTCCCACGGTTATCCGCGCATCCAGACACAGCGGGAGCGTCTCTCCGCGGCCTCCACGATCACTCCCCCACCCGCCGGACGCGGGTTCGCCTTTGCGGGTGTAGTCCCTGGGTGCCCGGGGGGAGGAATCGAGGAGCCGCCTAACGGAAGCTGGCCCCAATGAATCGGATGCCCCGATCAATGAGTGAGACCTGAACGTGCATCGGCACCTCGGAGGACACCATCCTCTCCATCTCGCGGGCGTCCATCCCATCGGCGGCGGGCGCAACTCCGAGCCGCGGACGACGCCGACGGTCTTCGGGTGGTCGTACCGGGAGAGCCTCCGCATCTCACACCGCGCGCGGCGAGGATCCTGCTGGAGATCCTGATCGATGCCGGCGCCGGGGAGGACCACAGAGATGACAGCCTCGTGCGTAGCATGACTCCCGAACCGGATCGGACGGCGCACAGGTCACGTCGCGAGCCGGGAGGAAGGAGCACGGGATCGTGAAGCCCTTCGCCTTCTACGGCCGGGTCTCGACCGAGGACCAGCAAGACCCCGCCTCATCGCGGGCCTGGCAGCTCCGCCGCGCACTCGAGCTGATCGAGCCTGACGACGGCGCGATCGTCGAGGAGTTCTTCGACATCGGCCGGTCTCGGTCTCTTCCCTGGAAGCGCCGGCCCGAGGCATCGAGACTCCTCGAGCTCCTGCGCTCCCCCGATCGTGGCTTCGAGGCGGTCGCCATCGGAGAGCCGCAGCGCGCCTTCTACGGTGCGCAGTTCGCCCTGACCTTCCCGCTGTTCGAGCACTACGGCGTCGAGCTGTGGGTGCCCGAGGTCGGCGGTCGCGTCGATCCGGGGTCCGAGGCTCACGACATGGTCATGACGCTCTTCGGTGGAATGAGCAAGGGTGAGCGCTCTCGCATCCGCACGAGAGTGCGCAACGCCATGGCCGCGCAGGCCGCGACTGAGGGACGATTCCTCGGCGGTCGGCCGCCTTACGGGTACGGCTCGGTGACGCGGGTCCCCATCCAACTCTTGCGAAGGCCGCCCTCGGCATCCGGATCCATCGCTTGGAACCCGATCCAGCCACGGCGCCAGTCGTCGTCCGGATATTCGAGGAGTACGTCTCCGGCAAGGGGCTGTTCGCGATCGCGGAAAGCCTGACCCGCGACGGGGTCCCCTCCCCCTCCGCCTACGATCGCGCTCGCAACCCGCACCGGAACGGCCAGGGCTGGAGCAAGAGCGCCGTCCGGGCGATCCTGATCAATCCTCGGTATACGGGGGTCGCGGTCTGGGGCCGCCAGCGCCGTGACGAGGTCCTGGTCGACGTGGAGGACGTGGCGGCGGGCCACAGGACCAGGCTGCGCTGGAACGAGGAGGCCGCATGGGTGCGCTCCCCAGGTGTCGCCCACGAGCCGTTGATCAGCCAGGAGGTGTTCGAGGCCGCGCGGGCACGGAGAGCCGCGAACGGGCGCACCACGGTCCGCAAGCCCCGCCGGACGCCGCGACCTTACCTGCTCCGTGGCCTGCTTCGATGCGGGCTGTGCGACCGCCGGATGCAGGGGAGCTGGAATCATGAGCAGGCCTACTACCGTTGCCGCTACTCCACCGAGTACGCGCTCCCCCGGCGAGCCCAGCACCCGAGGACCGTGTACGTGCGCGAGGTGCAGATCGTCGCGCCGCTCGATGACTGGATCGCCGGGGTCTTCGAGCCGGACCGGCTGGAAGAAACGTGCCGCGCACTCGCCGAGGCTCAGGAACCCGCTCCGGAAGAAGACGGCCGCGCGGAGGCCGCCCACCGGACCCTCGCGGACTGTGACGCCCGACTCGACCGCTATCGGGAGGCCCTCGAGGCCGGAACCGACCCGGCTGTCGTCGGCCGGTGGATCAGCGAGGTCCAGGCCGAGCGCAGGACGGCCGAGGAGGCACTACGCCGGCGCCGTCCAGCTGCGGCACTGACCGAGGGCGACATCCGCGCGATGGTCGAGAGCATCGCGAATCTCGTGGGCGTGCTGGAGGCGGCTGAACCGGCGAAGAAGGCCGCTCTCTACGAGAGCCTGGGCCTGGCCCTTACCTACGAGCCAAGCAAACGAAGAGTGCTGGTAGAAGCGGACTTGAGCGGTGTACGTCCGGTTCGTGTCGGAGGGGGGATTTGAACCCCCACGGCCCATAGGGCCACTAGGCCCTCAACCTAGCGCGTCTACCAAGTTCCGCCACTCCGACGAGAGCGCGAGGATTCTATCAACCGGGGTGTGAGCGCCCGGCTAGTCCCACTTCCACGACAGCCAGAACGTGGAGAGACCGAAGACGATGGCCGTGACCACGGTGATCTTGTCGAGGCGCCGCTCGAGCGCCGTGCCCCCGGACAGCGTGCTGGTGCCGCCGAACATGTCCGACAGGCCGCTCCCCTTCCCCGAGTGCAGCAGGATGAACACGATCAGGAAGAGGCTCGACATGACGTTCAGCACGAGCGCCACGATGTTCAGCATGGGTCGCTCATTGTACCGGCTCGCCCGGCAGCCTAGCCGGAGGAGGCTTCGGTCAGGGCCCGGTCCTCGAGCGGGAAGTGGCAAGCGGCGAACTGCCCAGGGTGATGCGGCTCGAGCTGGGGTTCGTCCTCCTTGCACTTGGGGAACTGGGCGTTCGGGCATCGCGGGTGGAACCGGCACCCCGACGGCGGGTCGATCGGGCTCGGGACGTCGCCCTCCAGGATGATCCGCTTCTTCGCGGCCGCGAGGTCGGGGTCCGCGATCGGAACCGCCGACAGCAGCGCCCCCGTGTACGGGTGCTTCGGGTTCCGGTACAGGGTCGCGCCAGTGGCGGTCTCGACGACCTTCCCGAGGTACATCACGGCCACGCGGTTCGAGACGTGCTTGACGACCGACAGGTCGTGGGCGATGAACAGGTAGGTGAGGTTCAGCTCCGCCTGCAGGTCCAGGAGGAGGTTCAGGATCTGCGCCTGGATCGACACGTCGAGCGCCGAGACCGGCTCGTCGCACACGATCAGCTTCGGCCGGAGCGCGAGGGACCTCGCGACGCCGATCCGCTGGCGCTGGCCGCCGGAGAACTCGTGCGGGTACCGGTTGTAGTGCTCCGGGTTCAGGCCGACGAGCTCCATCAGCTGCTGGACCTCGGGCTTGATCTTCGCCTTGGGGACGGTCTTGTGGAGCCGGAACGGGTCTCCGATGATGCTGCCGATGGTCTTGCGGGGGTTCAGGGACGCGTACGGGTCCTGAAAGATCATCTGCATGTTCCGCCGCTGCTCCCGAAGGTCCCGCCCCTTCAGGCGGGTGACGTCCCGGCCGTCGAACTCGATCGTGCCCTCCGTGGCGTCGTACAGACGCATGATCACGCGCGCCAGGGTGGACTTGCCGCAGCCGGTCTCGCCGACGAGGCCGAGGGTCTCGCCGGCGTAGATGTCGAGGTCGACGCCGTCGACCGCCCGCACGTCCCCGATGTGCTTCTGGAAGATGATCCCCCGCGAGATCGGAAAGTACTTCTTCAGCCCTCGAAGGCGGACGAGCGGCGGCCGCTCGAGGGCGGGCTCCTTCTCGACGCGCTCGGTGACCTCCACGCTCATGATCGGGCCATCACCTGCTCCTGGAAGATCCGCTCCTTGTCGGCGAGCGGGAGGTGACACGCGGACGCGTGATGCCCGTCCGAGGGCAAGAGCTTCGGGATCTCCGTCGTGCACGGCTCGAAGGCGTACGGACACCGCGGATGGAACGAGCACCCGGACGGAACGTAGATCAGAGACGGTGGCAGTCCCTTGATGGGGCGCAGCCGCTCGACGGTGTCGGACTCCGTCATGCGCGGGATCGAGTCCAGGAGCCCCCACGTGTACGGGTGGTGCGCGTGGTAGTAGATGTCCGAGCGGCCGCCGGACTCGATGACCTTCCCGGCGTACATGACCTGGATGTTGTCGCAGTGCTCGGCGACCACGCCCAGGTCGTGCGTGATGATCACGACGGAGGCGTTGAACTCGGACTTGAGGCGGTCGATGAGGTCGAGGATCTGCGCCTGGACCGTGACGTCGAGCGCGGTCGTCGGCTCGTCGGCGATCAGCAGGTCGGGGTTGAGCGAGAGCGCCATCGCGATCATGGCCCGCTGGCGCATGCCACCGGAGAACTCGTGGGGGTACTGCTTGACGCGCTCGTCCGGCCGCGGGATCCCCACGCGCCGGAGCATCTCGATGGACTGGTCCATGGCCTCCGCCTTGGACACCTTCTGGTGCGCGCGGATGGCCTCGGAGATCTGGATCCCGACCTTGTAGAAGGGGTGGAGCGAGGTCATCGGGTCCTGGAAGATCATGCTGATGTGCTCCCCCCGGAAGTTCCGAAGCTCCTCCCTCGGCAGCTTGAGAAGGTCCTGGCCCTCGAAGAGCACCTCTCCCTCGACGACGGCACGCTTGCGGTCGATCAGGCCCATGACCGTGAGGAACGTCACGCTCTTGCCCGAGCCCGACTCCCCCACGACGCCGAGCGTCTCCCCCGGCATGATCGAGAAGCTCACGCCGTCGACCGCTTTGACGAGGCCGTCCTCCGTCGGGAAGTGGACGGAGAGGTCCTTGACCTCGAGCAGCGGCTCAGGCACGTGGGGTCGTCCCGGGGGTTGGGGGGGACGTGCGCGTTCGGCTCACGTGTACCTGACCCGCGGGTCGAGGAACGCGTAGACGACGTCGACGACGAGGTTGGCGAACGTGATGAAGAAGGCCGCGATGATCGTGACGTCGAGGATCGCGTACAGGTCGCCCGAGAACACCGATCGCACGGCGTAGTTGCCGATCCCGGGAAGGTTGAAGACCGTCTCGGTGATGATCGCGCCGCCCAGCAGGCCCCCGAGGTCGAGACCGAGGAGCGTGACGAGCGGAGTGAGGCTGGCGCGCAACCCGTGCTTGAGGACCACGCGCCGCTCGGACAGGCCCTTGGCGCGGGCCGTCCGGATGTAGTCCTCGCCCATCTTCTCGATCAGGTTGGCCCGCGACATGCGCGCGTAGAACGCCGCGAACGCGAGCGCGAGCACCGTCCACGGCATGATCATGTGCAGGAACCATTGGCCGGGATCCTCCGCGAACGGCACGTAGCCGGTCCCGGGTAACCATTGCAACTTGAACCAGAAGATGTACAGGGCGACGGGCCCTATGAAGAACACCGGCGCCGAGACGCCGAACAGCGCGAAGCCCATCGCGGCGCGGTCGAAGACCGACCGAGGTTTGAGCGCCGACAGGATCCCGATCGGGATCCCGATCATCAGCCAGAGGATGGCCGCGCCGATCGCCAGCTGTATCGTGACCAGCATGCGGTCGAAGATGATCGGCTTCAGCTCCGACCGCGTGGTGAACGAGAAGCCGAGGCCCGGCCAGCCCCACTCGTCGCCCGTGAAGATCCGCTGGACGAAGCTCCCGTACTGAATCAGCAGCGGTTTGTCGAGCCCGAACTGCTCTCGCACCTGCGCCACCCGCTCCGGCGTCGGCTGCTTGCCCGCAAAGTTCACCGCCGGGTCGGTCGGGGGCATCACGAAGAAGATGACGTACGTGATGAAGGTGATCAGGAGCAGGGTCACACCGACCCACAAGAGCCGCCGGATGATGTACCGGATCATGGCCGCCTCAGTCTACGCCAAGACGCGAGCAGGAGGGGCCCCCTGGGGCCCCTCCTGCACGTCGGAATGATCGCTAACCTACGACCTCCTGCATCGTGAGGCCGTTGTCGACGGCCACGCGCGAGTACGCCGTCCACCCAGCCGACTGGTCGTAGTTCCAGTTGACCACGGAGTCGGCCAGCTCCACGTTCTGGAATGCCCCAACGGTACGGGACCCAGGGCACGATCTCCTCCATCAGCCGCTGGTCGAGGGTGGCCCAGCAGGCGTTGTACGCATCGCCCTGCGGCGTGGCCACGCACGTCGCCATGTCGTCGTCGACGCTCGGGATGTCCCCGTTGGCCGCGACCGCCGCGTTGTAGGCGGCAAGGACGTTGTCGCCGCACTCGGAGGCCGTGTCCTCCGTCATCCCGATGTTGGAGTAGTTCACGGAGCCCTCGCACGCGAGGCCCGCGGTGTTGAACAGGAAGAAGTCGAACCCGTAGGGGCTCGCGTAGTCCTTCCCCCAGCCCGCGTTGATCGCGATCGGCACGAGGTTGTTCGTCGTCTGGATCGTCGTGTACGCGGTCGAGACGTCCAGCTCGCGAACCTTCAGGTTGATCCCGATCTGCGAGAGCGCGTCCTGCATGATCGGCGAGTACTTCGTCCATGGATCGTAGTCCCGGTTGACGAAGAGCACGTCGTTGCAGACCGGGTCGTCGCACACGCCGTCGCCGTCGGAGTCGTACGCCGACTGCGCCATCTCGGCCTTCGCGGCGTCGACGTCGCCCGCGAAGTCCGGGCTTGGGTATGGGTCGTAGCTGCCGTTTTCCGGCAGGACCGTCGGCGGCTCGATGGTCGTCGCCACGGCACCCGTCGTTGGTCCACCGGTCGCCTGCAGGAGCGCGGCCTTGTTCGACGACGAAGTTGACGGCCTTGCGGACGTGGACGTCGTCGAACGGCGGCACGATGAGGTTCATCGTGATGTACCAGGTCCGGTCGCCGGGCTCGGACTTGAGGTTGTCCTCGAGGTCCGGGTTCGTCAGGTACTGCTGAAGGATGGCTGCCGGCGGCGCGCCGTGCGCGATATCGATGTCGCCGCTCAGCACCCGGTTGTAGACGTCTTCGGGGTTCGTGTTGACCACGCCCACGTAGCCGTCGATGTAGTTCTGTCGGTTGTCGTCCGTCGCCTGGTCGTAGGCGGCGTTCCGGACGAAGTACATGAATTGCTCGGGCTCATACCCGGAGACCGGCTTGAGCGTGTCGCAGGACGTGATGTCCATGTCCTCCGACCCCATGAACTCGTACGGCCCGTTCGACATCACGTAGCGCCCGTACGCGCCGGCCTCGTCGAAGCATCCCGCCACCTCGGGCGGGACCGGGGCCGCGGCCGGCTGAGCAAGCCGGTAGAGCAGGTCACCGGTGGGGCGCTCGAGGGTGAACACGATGGTCGAGTCATCCGGCGTCGCGATGCCCTCGATGGGAGCCGGTCTGGTCCTTGCCGGAGCAGTCCATGCCGACGATCGTGCCGCAGTAGTAGTTGCCGTACTGCGCGATCAGGGACTCGGTATTGATCCGCTGGAAGGCGAACGCGACGTCCGCGGACGTGACCGGACGGCTCAGCGGCGCCTGCCACATGACGCCGTCCTTCAGCGTGAACGTCACGGTCAGCCCGTCCGCCGAGACCTGGCCGGTGTCGGTCGCGAGGTCGGCCACCGGCACGTTGCCGCTTTGATCGCCCGGCAGCCACGGGTAGCTCACCAACCCGCGAAGCAGGAAGTTCCCAAACAGCGCCCACGCCGACCCGAGGTACTCACCCGTCGGGTCGAACGCGTTCGTGAATCCGAAGCTGCTTACCCAATCCTCACGAAGGACGCCGCCCTGCGGGATCTCCGCTCCGGTCGACCCCGTGGCCGCCGTCGTCCCGGTCGCTGACGTCGCGCCAGTGGCCCCCGTCTCGCCGCCCCCGTCGTCGCCGCCGCAAGCCGCGGCGACGAGCGCGAGCACGGCTACAAAGGCCACGATCGCATAGCCTCTCCTCACGTCTCCACCTCCCACACAAAGATCGAACGCTTCAATGCTGCCAACAGGTGTCGCGGACCTCGCTTACCACGCGGCCTGCGACGCCGCCCCCCTCTCCGGCCTCCTTTCCGGTCTCCACCATCAGGTAGGTACGATCAACCCTGCGTCCGGGGATCGAGGGCGTCACGGAGCCCGTCGCCCACGAGGTTGAATGCAAGCGTCGTCAACACCAGCGCGATCCCCGGGAACAGCAGCATCCACCAGGCCACGGTGTACAGCTGGCCCGCCGAGCCCTCCGAGATCATCCGACCCCACGACGGCGTCTCGGGCGGGATGCCGACGCCCAGGAACGAGAGGGCAGCCTCGAACAGGATGTTGCTTGGGATGATCAGCGTGCTGTAGACGATGATCGGGGCGGCCAGGTTGGGCAGGATCTCGCGAAGCATGATCCGCGTTCCCCCCGACCCGAGGGACCGGGCCGACTCGATGAACTCCTTTTCGCGGAGCGAGAGCACCTGCCCCCGCACGATTCGGGCGACGTAGGGCCACGTGAACAACGCGATGATGAACGTCACGAACGAGATTCCCGGCTCGACCAGGCCGCCCAGGCACCCCTCGGCCGTGATCGAGCAGGTCGCCGCGATCCCGATCGAGAACAGCAGCACCGGCAGCGACAGGACGAGGTCGATCGTGCGGGAGATCGCCGTGTCGACCCACCGTCCGTGGTAGCCAGCGAAGCAGCCCAGCACGATCCCGATCGCCACCGCGATGCCCGTCGCGAGTATCGCGACGGTGAGCGAGGTCCGCGCGCCGTAGACCGTGCGGACGAACACGTCCCGGGCAGAGGAGTCGACGCCGAAGAAGAACTCTGAGCTCGGGCCGAGCACCGGAAGACCGATCTCGTTCAGCCCCACGTCCGGGAACAGCTCGTTCGGCCCGTGCCCGACCCACTTGGAGATGAGCGGCGCGCAGATCGCGACCAGCGTGAGGAAGATGATGAAGCCCATCGCCACGAGGGCGACCCGGTCCTTCTTGAACCGGGTCCAGAAGATCTGCCACGGGGTTCGCCCGATGATCTCGCTGCTCGGCTCGATGCCGAGCTGTTCGGCCGCTTCGGCGACCGTGTCTTCCGTGACCTGGCTCATCGCTCCCCAGTGCCTCCGGCGATCTGGCAGCCGAACTCTAGGTCAGGCGGGAGGCCGACCACAAGCCGGCATCAGCTGTGCCCGTCCTCGGTATACGCTCGGCCCCGAGGCCGAAGTTTGCGCGATCTTGCCCTCATCGGTACTTCACGATCAGGGCGAGGTCCTCCGGGTCCAGGCTCGCCCCCCCGACGAGGGCGCCGTCGATCTCCGGATGGGCCATGAAGTCCCGCATGTTGCCGGCCTTCACGCTCCCGCCGTACTGGATCCGGACCGCGTCGGCCACCTCCTTCGAGGAGAGCGCGCCGATGGTCTCGCGGATCAGCCCGATCACCTCGCCGGCGTCGGCGGGCTCGGCGTTGCGGCCGGTCCCGATGGCCCAGATCGGTTCGTAGGCCACCACGAGCCTCGCGGCCTCCTCGGCGGTCACGCCCTTGAGGTCATCCCGGACCTGGCCCGTCACCTTCTCCTGCGTTCCCCCCAGGTCGCGCTCGCGGAGGGTCTCGCCCACGCACAGAATCGGCGTCATCCCGTGCTTGAAGATGGCGCGGACCTTCTTGTTCACGGTCTCGTCCGTCTCCCCGAAATGCTCCCTGCGCTCGGAGTGGCCGACGATCACGTAGCTCACCCGCAGCGCCTGGAGCATCCCCGGGGACACCTCGCCGGTGAACGCTCCCTGCTCCTCCCAGTGCACGTCCTGGGCGCCCAGCCCGTACGGGAGCCGGTCGCTCTGGATGAGGGTCTCGAGCGAGCGAAGCGAGGTGAACGCCGGACAGACGACCACCTCGACGCGCTCCGCGTCCTTCTCATCCAGGAGGTAGGACAGCTTCTGGACGGCCTGGATCGCCTCCAGGTGGGTCTTGTGCATCTTCCAGTTGGCGGCGACGATTGGACGGCGCTCGCTCACGCGACCTCCAGAACCGAGATGCCGGGCAGCGAGCGTCCCTCCAGGAACTCGAGCGAGGCGCCCCCGCCGGTCGACAGGTGGTCGAACCCGTCCCGCAGACCGTACCGCTTCACGGCCGCGAGGCTGTCGCCGCCACCGGCGACGCGGAAAGCGCTCGAGCGCGCGATCGCCGTCGCCACGGCCCTGGTCCCGGACCCGAACGCCTCGAGCTCGAAGACGCCCATCGGCCCGTTCCACAGGATCGTCTTCGCGTCGGCGATCGACCGGGCGAAGGCCTCGACCGTGCGCGGGCCGATGTCGAGTCCCCTGAGCCCGGGCGGGATCCGGCCGGCAGGCAGCGTCTCGCGCGGCGCGTCGGCACGTGCCTCCGGGGCGGCGATCACGTCCTCGGGGAGCTGGATGAGGACGCCGCGCTCGTTCGCCCGGGCGCGGGCGCTGCGCACGTCGTCGAACCGATCCGGCTCGACGAGGCTGTCGCCGATCTCGCCGCCCTCGGCCGCGAGGAACGTGAACGCCATCGCCCCGCCGATCAGGATCGCGTCCACCCGTTCGACGAGCGCGCCGATCGTCGAGAGCTTGTCCGAGACCTTCGCGCCCCCCAGCACGGCGACGTACGGGCGCGCCGGGTCCTCGAGCAGGCGCGAGAGCGACTCGACCTCGCGCTGGAGAAGCCGTCCAGCGGCCGCGCCGCGGCCGTCCTTCAGGACGAGCTCGGGCAGCGCGGCGACCGAAGCGTGCGCCCGATGAACGGCGCCGAAGGCGTCGTCGACGTACACGTCCGCCAGCCCCGCGAGCTCCCGCGCGAACGCCGGATCGTTCGCCTCCTCCCGCGGGTCGAACCGGAGGTTCTCGAGCATCACGACCTCGCCCGGCTCGATGTGATCGCACAGCCCCGCGACCCCTTCGCCCACGACGTCATCGAGCGCCTGGACGTCGCGGCCGAGCAGCTCGGCAAGGCGGTTGGCCACCGGTGCCATCCTGAGCTCCTCGCGCACCCGGCCCTTCGGTCGTCCGAGGTGGGACGCCGCAACCACGGACGCCCCGCGATCGAGGAGCTCGGTGAGCGTCGGCAGGCTCGCGACGATCCTGGCGTCGTCGGCGACCGCCCCGTCCTTCAGGGGAACGTTGTGGTCGACGCGGACGAAGACGCGCGCGCCGGCGACCTCCCCGAGATCCTCGAGCGTCCTGATGCGCACGGGCGGCTAGAGGGCGGCCGCGACCTTCGCGGTCAGGTCGGCGAGCCGGCACGAGTAGCCCCACTCGTTGTCGTACCAGCCGACGACCTTCGCCACGTTGCCCGAGACCATCGTCGACAGGGCGTCGAACGTGCACGACGCCGAGCTCCCCACGATGTCGCTCGAGACGATCGGGTCCTCCGTGTAGACGAGTCGTCCGCCGGAGAGCGGGCCGCTCTCGGAGGCTGTGCGGTACGCGGCGTTGACCTCGTCGACCGAGACCTCGCGCTTCAGCGTCGCGACCAGGTCGGTCACCGAGCCGTCGGGCACCGGCACCCGCATGGCGATCCCGTCCATCTTGCCCTTCAGGTGCGGCAGCACCAAGCCGGTGGCCTTGGCCGCGCCGGTCGAGGTCGGGATGATGTTGATCGCCGCGGCGCGGGCTCGCCGCAGGTCCTTGTGCGGCAGGTCGAGGATGCTCTGATCGTTCGTGTACGCGTGGATGGTCGTCATGAACGCCTGCTCGAGGCCGAAGGCGTCGTCGAGCACCTTGGCCATCGGGGCGACGCAGTTGGTCGTGCACGATGCGTTCGAGATGACGTTGTGTTGCGACGAGTCGTAGACCTCGTCGTTGACGCCCAGGACGATCGTCAGGTCCTCGCCCTTGGCCGGCGCGCTGATGATCACCTTCTCGGCCCCCGCGGCGATGTGCTTGTCGGCCTTGTCGCGATCCGTGAACAGTCCGGTCGACTCGATCACGATCCGGGCGCCGAGATCCTTCCAGGGCAGCTCGGCCGGGTCTCGCACGGCGAGCACCCGGAGCTCGTCGCCGTCCACCATGATGCCGTTCTCCGAGACCCGGACCTCGCCGTCGAAGGCGCCGAGGACCGAGTCGTACTTCAGCAGGTGCGCGAGCGTCGCCGAGTCGGTGATGTCGTTCACGGCCACGAAGTCGAAGTCCAGGCCGCGCTGCTTGGCCGCCCGGAAGAAGTTGCGTCCGATCCGCCCGAATCCGTTGATGCCGATCTTCACGCCCATCGTGAGTCCTCCTCGCGGGGGGATGTCGCCTCACTGTAGCCGATGGCCGGTGCCGGTCCGGCCGGACCTTCGGCCCCGCGACGCGCGGGTCAAAGGGCCTCAGCGATCGAGGTCGCGATGGTCGACCGACGCGGGAAGACCCTTGTCCTGGAAGAACTGCGCGAGGTCCTCCGTCACGACCACCGAGCGGTGCCGCCCTCCGGTGCACCCGACGGCGACGGTCAGGTACGACTTCCCCTCGGCCACGAACCCGGGGACCATGAACCCGAGCAACGACCGGAGCCGCCGCATGAACTCGCGATAGGTCTGCTGGCCCCGCACGTACGTGCGGACGCGCTCGTCGGTCCCGGGCAGCGGGCGGAGCTCGTCGATCCAATGCGGGTTCGGCAGGAACCGGCAGTCGATCACGAGGTCCGCGTCGCGCGGGGCCCCGTACTTGTACCCGAACGAGATCAGCGAGATCTGGAGCCCCGCCTCCGGCGTCGTGTCGGCGAAGGCGTCGCGGATCCGCTCTCGGAGCTCGCGCGGCGTGAGGCCGGACGTGTCGATGATCAGGTCCGCGTCGCCGCGAAGGCTCTCCATCATGAGCCGCTCCTTGCGGATGCCCTCGACGACGCGGTCGGCGGGCGCGAGCGGGTGACGCCGGCGAGTGGCCTCGTACCGGTTCACGAGGTCCTCATCCGAGGCCTCCAGGTACAGGATTCGATACGAGATGTTGAGCTCCTCCAGCTCCTGCAACGCCTTCGACAGCTCGCCGAAGAACACGCCGCCCCGCACGTCCAGGACGATCGCGACCTTTCCGGGCCCCCCGGGCTTGCCGGCGAGCTCGGCCATCTTCGCCAAGAGCGACGGGGGAAGGTTGTCGACGACGAAGTAGCCGACGTCCTCGAGACACCGCGCCGCCTCCGACCGTCCGGCCCCCGAGAGGCCCGTGATGATCGTGAAGCCCGGACCCGCCGGCCGCCGGCGCGTGCGCCCGGACGCGGCCGCACCGCGGCGCTCGCGCGCGGCCGCCGGGTGGGCGGGTCGCCGCTCGTCGGCCTGCCGAGTGGTCACGCGCTGACCCTCCGTTCGAACGGCCCGACGCCCGTGAGCCGCTCGTGCACGATGCGGGCCAGCTCCGGGCCGACGCCGGGAGTGGCCGCGATGTCCTCGACGCTCGCGCGCGACAGGCGGGCCAACGAGCCGAACCGTTTCAGCAGCGCCTTCTTGCGCGCCGGCCCGACCCCGGGGACCTCGTCGAGCGGCGAGGCCAGCGCGCGCCGGGCGCGCTTCTGCCGGTGGTACGTGATCGCGAACCGGTGGGCCTCGTCGCGGAGGTGCTGGAGCACGAAGAGCGCCTCGGATCCGCGCGGGATCAGGAGGGGGTCGGGCCGATCCGGGAAGTAGACCTCCTCGAGCCGCTTGGCGAGGCCGATCGCGGGGACGTGGAGCCCCGCCTCCGCCAGGACCCCGGTCGCGACCGAGAGCTGCCCGCGACCCCCGTCGACGACCAGGAGCGCGGGCGGGTAGGAGAACCGGCGCCGTTTCGGCTCGGGCTCCTGCTGGTCGCGCTTCAGGCGGGCGAACCGCCGGCGCAGCATCTCCTCCATGCTTGCAAAATCGTCCTGCCCGGGCACGCCCTTGATCTCGAACCGGCGGTAGTCCGAGCGCTTGGGCAGGCCGTCCTCGAACACGACCATCGAGCCGACCTTGTCCGTGGGCCCAAGGTTGGAAACGTCGTAGCACTCGATCCTCAGCGGCGCCTGCTCGAGCCCGAGAATCGTCCCCAGCTCCGTCAGGGCGCGCGAGCGGGCGCCGAAGTCCGAGGCTCGCTTCAGCTTGTGCCGCTGGAAGTGGTCCCGGGCGTTCTGGGCGACGGTCTCCATGAGCTTGCGTTTGGCGCCCCGCTCGGGCACCGCGAAGCTCACTCGGCCGCCCCGCCGATCCGACAGCCACGCGGTCAGCAGGTCCGCGTCGGCCGGGATCTCGGGGACCAGGACGCGGGGAGGCACCTCCGGGCGTTCCATGTAGAGCTCCCGGATGAACGAGGCGATCAGCTGGGCGCGGTCGAGCTCTTCGACGCGGTCGGCGACCCAGCCCTTGCGACCCATGACGCGGCCCCGGCGCACGAAGAACGCCTGGATCGAGGCCTCGAGGTCGTCCTCGACGAGTGCGACCACGTCGAGGTCCTCGGGCTGGGTCAGGACCATCTCCTGATGCTCGAGCGCCCGGCGGGCCGCGATCAGCTGATCGCGGAGCTTGGCCGCGAGCTCGAACTCCTCACGCTCGGAGGCCTCGCGCATCTCGCGCTCGAGGCGCTGGAGGATCGGCCGCTCGTTGCCGGCGAGGAAGTCGGCGAGCGCGTCGACGTGACCGCGGTAGACCTCTTCCGTGACGCCCGTGACCTCGGGGACGCAGGGACCGGCGCAACGGCCGATGTCGTAGTACAGGCAGGGCCGGCGGGCTCGGGCGCGCTGGTCGAAGAAGGCGTTGGAGCAGGTCCGCACCGGGAAGACGCGGGTGAGCGCGTCGAGCGTCTCGCGGATCGCGTACGCGTGGCCGAAGGGGCCGAAGTACCGAACGGTCTTCCGCTTGGCCCCTCGCAGGACCTGGGCTCGCGGCCACCGCTCCCCGACCGTGAGCGCCAGATACGGGTAGGACTTGTCGTCTCGATACCGGACGTTGAACCGGGGCCGGTGCTCCTGGATCAGGTTGAACTCGAGCATCAGGGCGTCGACCTCGCCGGAGGCCACGATCCACTCGACGGTCTCGGCCGCGGCCATCATCGCGTCGGTCCGCGGGTGCAGATCCCGGCCCCAATAGTTGGCCAGCCGCTTCCGGAGCGACCGGGCCTTTCCCACATAGACGACGCGGCCGTCGCCGTCCCGGAACAGGTACGCGCCGGGAGCGTCGGGGATCGTCGAGGGTTCGGGCCGAGGGACGCTCACGCGCCTCATCGTAGCGCGGGGGTCCCCGGCCACCCGGAAGCTCGGGCCGCTGATGGCGCTACTGGACCGCGACGGTGCCGTGCATGGTCGGGTGGACGTCGCACTGGAAGTGGTACTCGCCCGCCTCCAGGGCAGGGATCGCGTACTCGACCGTGTTCGGCCCGGTGACGAGGTCGCCGCGGAACAGGTTCTCGGCGAGCGTGTCGTCGGCGTAGATGGCGATGTTGTGCTGTACGGCCGCGTCCTGGTTGTCGAACGTGATGGTGCTCGGCGTGTTCGCCGCGAGGTCGATGGTGCTCGTGTCGAACGCCACCCCGAGGGCCGTCACGGTGACCGCGCTTCCGGTGCCCCCGGTCGAGCCCGTCGCTCCCGTCCCCGCGGTCGCGCCCGTCGCCCCGGTCGCACCTCCGGCCTCGACGACGTTCCACGCGCCGTTCATCGTCGGGTGCACGTCGCACTGGAAGTAGTACGTCCCGGCGTCCAGCGCCGGGACGTCGTACTCCGTCGTCGCCGGACCGGTGAGGATCTCATTCTGGGTGATCGCCGAATCCGCTGAGACGTCGTCGGCGCTCGGGTAGATCTGGACGTTGTGCTGCGTTTGCGCGTCCTGGTTGTCGAACGCGATCGTCGTCGGCTCGCCCGCCGGGGCGTTCACACACGTGGCGTCGAACGCGATGCCCTGGGCCGTGATGCTCACGACTCCGTCGACGGCCTCCGTGCACTCGACGCCGCCGGTCGACCCGGTCGCGGTCGGCGGGGGTTGGCTCGGCAGGGGGCTCGGGGCGGCGATCGCGAGGCCCTCGAGATCGCCGTACGCGCCCACGAGCAGGTCTTCGCTCACCGTGTCGTACCACGCGAGGTAGGCATTCGAGCCGTCGGGCGTCACCTGGACGGAAGGCATCGCGCCGTTGGCCGTGCTCGACCCGGTGTCGATCGGCGCGAATCCCGTATCGCCGGAGGACGCGAACCCCACGCCCTCCGCCGTGTCGAACCAGCCGAGCCAGAGCGTGCCGGCATCGTCGACCGCGATCGAGGTTCCCGCGCCCTCGGCGGCCGCCGAGTCCGCCGAGACGTCGGCGCCCGGTGTGCGCTCGAAGGGACCCGTGGCCGCCCCGGAGGCCACGACCACCTGGTTGCCGTCATAGAAGGAGAGCGCGATCCCGTCGGCCGTGGCCGCGCCGGCGAGCCCCTGACCACCACCGCCGCCGACCGCGAAGCTCACCCAGCCGTTCTCGCCGTCGTTCGTCGCCACCGAGACGCCGCCGCCGGCGTCCGAGTACGCGACCGCAGCTCCCGTCCCGGTCGCGACGACGGCCGTCCGGCACGTGTCGCAGCCGGCGGCGTCGGCGATGGACGCGATCTGCCACGTGTCACCGCTCGGCGTCGCGAGGTCGATGCTCGCCGACGTCGAGGTCGACGTGGCGTACGCGATCCAGGGCGCTCCGTCGACCACCGCGAGCGAGGGACCCACCGGCGGCGTGCTCGTGACCTTCTCGATGACGTATTGCGTGGTCGAGTTCGGATCGATCGAGCCGGTCGCGTAGAACAGGCCGTCGGCCGAGCCCCACACGGCGTGCAGCGTGTCGCCGTCGGCCACCACTTGAAGCCCGGTCACGTTCTTCGCCGTCAGGTCGGCGATCGACTCGTCGAACCCCGGGTCGAAGGCCACGCTCACGTTCGGGATCTGCGCCTGGAGCGCCATCGCGCCACGCGTCCAGACCCCGTCCGAGCTCGCGGTGGCCATCAACACCCCTGGCACGGTGGGTCCGGTGACGGGCCGGACCTGGGGCAGCTCGCCCTCCTCCGGCTGCTCCTGGAACGAGAAGTAGCTGATGACGGGGAGCCCGTCCTGGTTCACGACCACCGACGGGTCCACGCCCCGCGTTGTTCAGCGGATCGGCGACGAAGGGAACGAAGCGCTGACCCGAGCCGAACTCGACCTCGGGGCTCGGCGGTTCCGAGCACGCGGCCGCGGCGAGCGCCAGAACGAGGGCGAGCGGCAGCAGCGTTCGGGTCATGAGCGGGCGCAATCCTAGCAAGGACCTCGCGACCCGCGGGGAGGCCTCACGCGTCCCGCCGGGCGCCGACCGGCTCGAGCGGCAGCGTCCCGAGCACCTCCGCGAGGAACCGCCCGGTGTGCGACGTGGGATGCGCGGCCACCGCCTCCGGCGGACCGGCGACCACGACCTCGCCGCCGGCGTCGCCGCCCTCGGGCCCGAGGTCCACGATCCAGTCGGCCGTCTTCACCACGTCGAGGTTGTGCTCGATCACGAGGACCGTGTTCCCCTGGGAGACCAGGCGCTGCAGGACGTTCAGCAGCTTGCGGACGTCCTCGAAGTGCAGGCCCGTGGTCGGCTCGTCGAGCACGTAGAGCGTGTTGCCCGTCGCCCGCTTCTGCAGCTCGGAGGAGAGCTTGATCCGCTGCGCCTCGCCGCCGGACAGCGTGGGCGCCGGCTGGCCGAGCTTCACGTATCCGAGACCGACGTCCGAGAGGGTCTGGAGGTGTCGCTTGAGCACCGGGATGTTCTGGAAGAACTCCAGTCCCTCCTCCACGCTCATCTCGAGCACGTCGGCGATCGAGCGGTTCTTGTACCGCACCTCGAGCGTTTCTCGGTTGTACCGGTGCCCCTTGCACACCTCGCACGTCACGTAGACGTCGGGGAGGAAATGCATCTCGATCTTGATCTGTCCGTCGCCGGCGCAGGTCTCGCACCGCCCCCCGCGGACGTTGAACGAGAACCGCCCGGGCTGGTATCCCCGCACCCGCGCCTCGGGAACCTGACTGAAGAGCTTGCGCACGTGGTCGAACATGCCCGTGTACGTGGCGGGGTTGGAGCGCGGCGTCCGCCCGATCGGCGACTGGTCGATGTCGATGACCTTGTCGATCGACTCCCAGCCGACGAGCCGTCGATGCTTCCCCGGAAGCACCCGGGAGCGATACACCTTCTGCATGAGCGCCCGCAGCAGCACGTCCTGGACCAGCGTCGACTTGCCCGAGCCGCTCACCCCGGTCACGCAGACGAACAGCCCGAGCGGGATCTCCAGGTTCGCGTTCTGCAGGTTGTGCTCGCGCGCGCCGAGGACCTTCAGCCATCCCTCGCCCGGGGCGCGCCGGACCTCGGGCGTGGGGATCACGCGCCGGCCCGACAGGAACGCGCCGGTCAGCGACGTCTCGCACCCGAGCAGGCCCTTGAGGTCGCCGGAGTAGACGATCTCTCCGCCCGCGTGCCCGGCACCCGGGCCGATGTCGACGATGTGGTCCGCCGCCGCGATCGTCGCCTCGTCGTGCTCGACCACGATGAGGGTGTTCCCGAGGTCGCGCAGCCGCACCAGCGTGTCGATCAGCCGGCGGTTGTCGCGCTGGTGCAACCCGATCGAGGGCTCGTCCAGGATGTAGAGCACGCCGACGAGGCCGCTCCCGATCTGTGTGGCCAGGCGGATCCGCTGCGCCTCCCCTCCGGCGAGCGTCGCCGAGGCCCGCGAGAGGGTGAGGTAGTCGAGCCCGACGTCGACGAGGAACTGGAGGCGCTCGCGGATCTCCTTGAGGAGGCGCTCGGCGATCATCTGCTCGCGCTCGCTGAGCTCGACCGTCTCGGTGAAGGTCAGGGTCTCGCGGATCGACCGGTCGGTGAGCTGTGCGATGTTCAGGCCGCCGACGCTGACCGCGAGGGTCTCGGGCTTGAGGCGGGCTCCGCCGCACGAACGGCACGGGATCTCGCGCATGAACTGCTCGAGCTTGTCGCGCTGGCTCTCGGAGTCGGTCTCGGAGTGCCGGCGCTCCACCGCGGGCAGGACGCCCTCGTAGGTGGTCCAGTACGAGCGGGTCCGCCCGTACCGGTTCTTGTAGCGGACGAAGATCTCCTCGTCCGAGCCCCAGAGGAGGACGTCGCGCGCCTTCTTCGACAGCTTCTTCCACGGGGTCTTCATCGAGAAGCCGTGCGTGGAGGCGACGGCCTCGAGCACGCGGTACCAGTACTCAAGGCGCGAGCCCGCCCACGGCGCGATGGCCCCGTCCTCGATCGACAGGTCGGGGTCGGGGACGACGAGCTCGGCATCGACCTCCAGTCGGGTCCCGAGCCCGTCGCACGTCGTGCAGGCCCCGTACGGCGAGTTGAACGAGAAGTTCCGAGGCTGGAGCTCCTCGAAGGACAGGCCGTCGAAGGTGCACGCGAGCGACTGGCTGAACGTCTGCACGTCCTCGCCGTCGTGGGTCTGCACCGCGATCGCCGCCATGCCCTCGGTGAGCTGGAGCGCGGTCTCGATGGAATCCGCGACGCGCCGGCGGATGTCGGGCTTGGCCACCAGGCGGTCGACGACGACCTCGATCGAGTGTTTGTAGTTCCGCGGCAGCCGGATCGGCTCCGCGAGGTCCCGCAGCTCGCCGTCGATCCGGGCTCGGACGAACCCCTTCTTTGCGAGGTCCTGGAGGAGCTTCTCGTACTCCCCCTTGCGGCCCCGCACGACCGGCGCGAGCACCTGGAACCGCGTGCCTTCGGGAAGCTGCATGACCTGGTCGACGATCTGCTCGGGCGTCTGCCGCCCGATCGGGCGGCCGCACGTGGGGCAGTGCGGGTGGCCGATCCGCGCGTAGAGGACCCGCAGGTAGTCGTAGATCTCGGTGATCGTCCCGACGGTCGAGCGAGGGTTCTTCGACGTCGACTTCTGGTCGATCGAGATCGCCGGCGACAGCCCCTCGATGAAGTCGACGTCCGGCTTCTCCATCTGGCCGAGGAACTGCCGCGCGTAGGCCGACAGCGACTCGACGTAGCGCCGCTGGCCCTCCGCGTAGATCGTGTCGAAGGCCAGCGAGCTCTTCCCGGAGCCGGAGAGGCCCGTGAACACGATCAGCTTGTCGCGGGGAAGCTCGAGCGTGACGTTTCGCAGGTTGTGTTCACGGGCGCCGTGAATCACAAGCGTGTCGGTGCCCACGTGGGCATTGTACGGGGGCCGCCGACAGCGGCCGCCGGCGACCGGAGGCGGGGTATCGTCGGCAGCCGTGGACGAGCCCTCCGCTCCGCCCGAGGTCCCGTTCCGCGACGCGCTCCGGTTCTGGATCCGCCTCGGCTTCGTCAACTTCGGCGGCCCCACAGGGCAGATCGCGATCATGCACGAGGAGCTCGTCGAGCGCCGCCGGTGGATCGACGAGGCGCGCTACCTGCACGCCCTGAACTTCGCGATGCTGCTCCCCGGCCCCGAGGCCCACCAGCTCGCGATCTACGTCGGGTGGCTCCTGAACGGGGCCCCCGGCGCGGTGGCGGCTGGCGTGTTCTTCCTCCTGCCGGCCCTCGCGCTGATGATCGGATTGTCCTGGGTCTACGTGGTGCACGGCGACGTCGCCTGGGTCTCGGCCGTCTTCGACGGCCTGGCGTGGGCGGTCGTCGGGATCGTCGCCGCGGCGCTCGTGCGGATCGGGGGGCGGACGCTCCGCACCCCGCTGTCCGTCGGGGTCGCGGCGGCCGCCTTCGTGGGGCTGTTCGTGTTCGGCATCCCGTTCCCGCTGGTCGTGCTGGGCGCCGGCGCCCTCGGCCTCGCGCTCGGAGCCCGCCTCGGCGGCGGTCGAGAGGCCGCCGAGGGCCCCGAGACGGCCGCGGGGCGCCCGGAGGTGCGTCCGTCGCTGCGCCGCACGGCTCGAGTCCTCGGCCTGGGCCTGCTCGTCTGGCTCGTCCCGCTCGCGATGGTCGTGCTGGCCGTCGGGACCGACGGGGTGATCGCCGAGGAGGCCGTCTTCTTCGCCTTCATGTCCCTCGTGACCTTCGGCGGCGCGTACGCCGTCCTCGCCTACGTGAACCAGGCGGCCGTCGTGCGATTCGGATGGCTGACGTCGGGCGAGATGGCCGTCGGGCTCAGCCTCGCCGAGACCACCCCGGGCCCGCTGATCATGACCGTGGTCTTCGTCGGGTTCGTCGCCGCCTACCGAGAGCCGGGCGACCTCGCGCCGCTCGAGGCCGCGCTCCTGGGCGCGCTCGTCACGGCGTGGGCGACCTTCGTGCCGAGCTTCCTGTTCATCTTCCTCGGGGCTCCCTCGGTCGAGCGGCTCCGGGGGAACCGGCGCCTGTCGGCCGCGCTGGGGGCGATCACGGCCGCGGTCGTCGGGGTGATCGCCGACCTGGCGCTCGTCTTCGCGATCGGCGTGCTCTTCGACGCCGATCGCTCCGTGCGGATCCTGTGGCACGACGTCACCCTGCCGGTGCCGGGATCGGCGGACCCCGCTCGCCGTCGCCGTCGCCGCCCTCAGCTTCGTCGCCATCTGGCGGTTCCGCGCCAACGTGGTCTGGGTGGTGCTGGCGAGCGGGCTGATCGGCCTCTTGCGGTCCGTGATCTGATCGCGGACGCGCACGGCGTTATCCTCGGCGCGTGGAACGCGACCTGCGCGAGACGGCCCTGTATCGAGAGCTCGAGGAGCACTTTCGCGCGGCGCTCGAGCCCGGGATTCGGCCGGGTGACCGGCGCCGCGGAACTCGACGTCGCCCCGGACGCCCGGCGGGTCGCCTTCACCGGCGCACGGATGGACGCCCTCGAGGGCACACCGCACGGCCGCATCTGCGTGGTGGACCTCGAGGGCGCGGAGCCCGCGGAGATCACGGCGGGACCGAACGACGACCACCTCCCTCGCTGGTCGCCGGACGGAGGCCGGATCGCGTTCCTGTCGGACCGGAGGCAGGTCGGGCGCATGCAGGCCTACCTGCTCGAGGCGGGGAGGCTGGGCGAGGCGCTCGCCCTGCCGGAGATCGAGGGCACGCTCGAATCGCTCGCCTGGTCGCCCGACGGGACGCGGCTGCTGCTCGGGTCGGCGGGGCTCGGGGCCGACCAGGCCGGGGCGTCCGGGTCCGGCGTCACCGCCGGCGTCGCCGAGCTTCCCTCCTGGACGCCCGCGGTCGAGGGCGCCGATGACGCGAACGAGTGGCGTCGGCTCTGGGTGCTCGAGCTCGAGACCGGCGAGGTCCGCAGGCTCTCGGGCGAGAAGACGAACGCGTGGGAGGCCGCCTGGTGCGGGCCCGGCGCCGCGGTCGCCATCGCGTCGGAAGCCCCCGGCGAGGATGCGTGGTACGACGCGACCCTCGTCGCGATCGACGCCGCGACCGGCGAGACCCGCGAGCTCGTGCGCAGCGACGTGCAGCTGGGCGTCCCGGTCGCGAACGCCGACGGCGCCCGGGTTGCCGTGATTGAGGCCCTGTGCAGCGACCGGATCATCGTCGCGGGAACGCTCCTCCTCGTGGACCCGGCGACCGGGGAGGTCCAGAGGATCGACACGCTCGCGGTCGACGTGACCGACCTCGCGTGGATCGACGGCGACCGACTGCTCGTCGCCGGGCTCCGCGGCATGCAGACCGTCATCGGCGTCGTGGACGCTCGAACGGGCGCGTTCGAAGAGCGGTGGTCGACCACCGACGGGTCCGGCTTCTGGTTTCCCACCGCGCGGCCGGTCGGTGACGACGCCTTCGCGATCGTCCTGGACAGCCTGGCGCACCCGCCGGCGCTCGAACTCGTCGAGGGGGGTTCGGCACGAACGGTCACGAACTTCGAGCACGACGGCACGCGCTATCTCGCCGGCGCGATCGGCCGAGCGGAACGCGTCACATGGACCGCGCCGGACGGGCTCGAGATCGAGGGCATGCTGGTCGTCCCACAGACGACGGGACCCCACGCGCTCGTCGTCCTCGTCCACGGCGGCCCGGTCTGGGCGTACACGGACCGATGGCCGCGGAACTTCGCCCACCCCCTGATGGCGCGAGGCTATGCGGTCTTCCTGCCGAACCCGCGCGGCTCGGCGGGGCGCGGCCGCGAGTTCGCGGCCCGGGTCGTCGGTGACATGGGTGGCGCCGACGCGCAGGATGTGCTGTCCGGGATCGACGAGTTGGTGCGGCGCGGCGTCGCCGACCCCGAACGCATCGGCCTCACCGGCGGCTCGTACGGGGGCTTCATGTCCTGCTGGCTGCCGACGATCGACGACCGCTTCGCGGCCTCCGTCGCGATCTCGCCCGTGACCGATTGGTACAGCCAGCACTTCAACTCGAACATCGGCCGGTGGGACGCCGACTTCCTCGCGGCCGAGCCCGGCGACGCCGGGGGCCCGTATCGGGACCGGAGCCCGGTGATGTTCGCCGATCGCGTCCGGACCCCGACGTTGCTGACGGCCGGACTCAACGACCGGTGCACCCCGCCGGGACAGGCGATCGAGTTCTTCCGAGCCCTGCGCTGGAACGGGGTCGAGACCGAGCTCGTCCTGTACCCGGAGGAAGGCCACGGCGTCCGGAAGTTCCCCGCCGCGATCGACCTGTCCGCCCGCATGATCGGCTGGTTCGAGCGGTTCATGCCGCCCAACCGGTAGGCTGGCCGTCGTGCCCACCCGCGACGAGCTCGGCGCCCTGTCGTCCCAGGAGCTGCACGATCGCGCGACGCGCCTGGCCTGGCGCCGGCTCGACGTCGGGTTCCTGTGGGACCTGTTGAAGACGATCCCCGAGGCCCGAGCCGCCGCCGGTGACGAGGAGCGCAGCGAGAGCGACATCATGCGGCCGCTCGCCCTCCTGAACGATCTCGTCGACGCCGACCGCGGCGACCTCGCGGACGCGCTTCGACCGTTATACGTCGACTACCTCCTCGAGCACGAGACGCAGGAGGACGTCCAGGAAGCGGGCGGCGACGACGGCTGAGCGCAGCCTCGAGTCCTACCGGGACGAGTTCCCGGTCCTCGCCCGCAAGACCTACCTGATCAGCGCGTCGCTCGGTCCGGTCTCGACCCGCGGTCGCTCGTTCCTCGACGGCTACCTCGACGCGTGGGCGGACAAGGGCGCGCCCGATCACGTGTGGTTCGAGGACATCTTCCCGCGAATGCGGGCGCTCAAGGCGTCCTTCTCCCGGCTCGCGGGGTGCGATCCCGACGAGCTCGCGATCACGACGAACATCTCGATCGCGATCGCGACGATCGCCTCCGCCCTGGACTTCGGCGAGCGGAACAAGGTGGTGATGTCGGAGCTCGACTTCCCGACCGACGGCCACGTCTGGCTGGCCCACCGGCGTCGGGGCGTCGAGATCGAGTGGCTCCGCTCCCCCGACGGGCTCACGATCCCGCTCGAGGAGTTCGACCGGGCGATCGACGAGCGGACGGCGGTCGTGATGGTGAACCGCGTCCTCTACCGCTCGAGCGCGATCGTGGACGCGAAGGAAGTCTGCCGCATCGCGCGCGAGCGCGGTGCGCTGAGCTTCCTGGACGACTACCACGGGATCGGGATCGTGCCGCTGGACCTGCACGACGTCGGCTGTGACGTCTACGCGGCCGGCGTCCTGAAGTGGCTCTGCGGCGGTCCCGGGCCTGGCCTTCCTCTACGTCCGCCGAGACCTGATCCCGACGCTGGAGCCCGCGGTCACCGGATGGTTCGGCACGGCCGAGCCGTTCTCGTTCGACACGGAACACCTCGCGTACCATCCGACGGCGAGGCGGTTCGAGCACGGGACGCCGCCGGCGCCGGTGTTCTTCCTCGCGCAGGGCGGGCTCGACATCATCGGCGAGGTGACGCCGGAGCGGATCCGCGCCCGCCAGGGCGAGCTCACCGACCACGTCATCGCCCGGGCCGACGAGCTCACGCTCCCGGTTCGCACGCCGCGCGAGCGCGCCGCCAGGGGTGGCGTCGTCAACGTCGGGGTGGGCCCGAAGGCCGGGAAGATCTGCCACGCGCTGCTCGAGCGCGACGTCTGCACCGACTACCGCGGCGACGGGCTGCGCGTCAGCCCGCACTTCTTCAACACCGAGGACGACGTCGACCGCTGCTTCGATGAGCTCGGGAAGCTCCTCTAGCCGACCAGGGCGATCTCCACGCCGTCCACGCGGTCCACGACGTCGAGCCTGGCGTTGTCGTTGTTTCCCGGCCCTCCGTGCACGACATCGAGGACGCCGTCGTTGGCGATGAGCGTGTCGTTGTTGCCGTCGCCGAACAGGACGTCCTTCCTCGTCCCGCCGGTGAGCGTGTCCGATCCGTCGTTGCCGTGGAGCTTGTCGCTCCCGGCGCTTCCGCGGAGGACGTCGTTTCCGGTGTTCCCGTCGATCTCGTCGTCGCCGCCCTCGCCGAAGATCCTGTCGAGGCCCTGGCAGCCGTGGATCAGGTCATCCCCCTCGGCACCTCTGATGTCGTCGTCGTCGAGACCCGGGTCGCTCAGCGCCGCATCACAACCCTGGGCGTCGTCGCCGAAGATGATGTCATTGTCGCTCCCGCCTTGGATGAGGTCGTTTCCCGTCCCACCCTCGATCGCGTCGAGACCCGCATTCCCGTCGATGAGATCGTTTCCGCCTTGGCCGAAGATGAAGTCGGACCCACGGTCTCCGAAGATGAAGTCGTTGCCGTCACCGCCGCTGATCAGGTCGTCGCCGGCGTCTCCTTCGATCGTGTCGTCCCCGCCCAGGCCGTCGATCGTGTCGTCCCCGCCCAGGCCGCAGATGAAGTCGTCCTCGGCCGTCCCCACCAACGTGTCATCGCCCTCCGTGCCGATGATCCCGCATCCAACACCCAGGTCGATGTCGAAAGACGCCTCGGCCGAACCGCCGACGGCGTCCGGGTTCGAGAACGGGGCGTTCGCGACGACGGAGAGCGTGTAGGTGCCGGGCTCGAGGTTGCCGGCGTCCTGGATGGTCTGACCGTCGGGCGCGCCGCAGCCGGACGGCGCCGCGACGTCGAAGACCGCTCCCGTAGGAGAGGCGACCGTCACTGTTACGCACTCGGCGCTCAGGGGATCCGCGGTGGCCGAGATCTCGCCATTGAGGCTGAAGGACTCCGCGAACTCGGTCACCTCGAACGTGATCGAGAACTCCGAGGTCGCGTCCGCATTCGGTCCCGCCCCCGTTCCCGGGTCGAGGTCGAACCCGCTGGCTTGGGCGGATCCGATGCTCTCGACCTTCAGCTCGTCCCCCGTGTCGTCGACGGAGGTGTCTTGCGACGCTTGAGCCGACGCGCCCCGATCGTCGGACGAATCGTCGAGCGTGCTCACGGCCTCGGAGAACACAGAGAAGTCCGTCGCTTCTTCCTCCACGGGAACGGCCGTCGGCGCCACGTCGGGCTTCCCCGCGTCGGACCCGTTGGACGCGATGACCGAGACCTTCGCGTGGTCCGTCCCGATCTCGACGGTGCTCGGGCCGACGCTACCGGGACGCGCTCCCGCGGAGCCCACCAACCCGGCCACCAGGATCACGACGACCCCGACCGGTGCCACCCCTCGCCCCGCGCGTCGGACGCGTCTCGACCCGACTCCGTTCCTCATCCCTTCCTCCTGACGTTCGATCGTCCCTCGCGACACCGCCTCGTCGGCTCAGATGCGCCGCAATCGCTCGACGTTCTCCACGAAGTCGATCGCTCGGTCCGCCTGTGCCCGATCGACGCCGTTGCCGCCGTCGACCCCGTCCTCGGAGCCATCCGCGGCGAAGAGCCGGTCGTTGCCGTCCTCGCCGTTGATCGTGTCGAGGCCCGCACCTCCGTCGATCAGGTCGTTCCCGTTGCCACCCGCGAGGAAGTCGTTGCCGTCGTCGAAACCACCGAAGATGTCGTCGTTGCCGGCCCCGCCGCGGATCGTGTCGTCGCCGCCGCCGCCGTCGATGATGTCGTTGCCATCCCCGTCGGTGATCAGGTTGCTCCCACCGAAGATCGTGTCCGCGTCGTCACCGCCCAGGATGTTGTCACTCCCGTCGCCGCCGTCGATCGTGTCGTTGCCGAAGAGGCCGTCGATCCGGTCGTCGTCCCCGCCGCCCGTGATGACGTCGTTGCCGCTGCCGCCGTCGATCCGATCCTCACCGACGCCGCCATCGATGATGTCGTTTCCGCCCACGGGCCCGATCGAGTCCTCGATGGTGTCGTCGCCGGCCCCGCCGATGATCCGGTCGTTGCCGGTCCCGCCCAGAATGTCGTCGACGTCGTTCCCGCCGTCGATCGCGTCGTCGCCGGGGCCGGCCTGAATACGGTCGTCGCCGTCGCCGCCGTCGATCGTGTCGTTGCCGCCGACGCCGCCGACGCCGATAAAGTCGTCACCGATGAGGACGTCGATGCCGGCTCCACCGGTGATCGTGTCGTTGCCACCGAGCCCCCTGATACGGTCGTTTCCCCCGCCACCGCAGAGTCTGTCGTCGCCCGCGGTACCCACGATGCTGTCGCCTTGGTCGGAGAACGGGTTGTCGCATGCGGGCGGTGGGGGGGGCGGGGGCCCCGACGGCCCGACCGTCACCGTGGCGTCGAAGTGTCCCGTAGCCCTGCCCTCCGAGCCTGGAACGAGGAACGACCCATCCGCCTCGACGGAGATGAAGAGCTCCAGGTTGTAGTTCCCGGGAGGCAGGCCGGACTGCGAGAGCGACCCGTTTCGAGCGGTCGCGCAATCGAAGATGTCCACTTCCGTCTCGAACTGCGTCGTGTCCGTCTCGAGCTGGGCGTCGACTTGAACGACGTTCGCGCATTCGCCGCCCGTGGTCGTGGCGGCAAGGGACACGAAGACGGACCCCGTGGCCCCGTCGGGAACGGTGAAGAAGATCTCCATCGAGTTGATGGCGTCACCCGTGAAGGCCGAGCCGCCCCCCGCGGGACCGTTCCTCACGAAGGTCGATAGGTCGCCGACCGCGTCGCCGAACGTCAAGCGGAGCTCCCCGGCCTGGTCGGGCGTGAACACCGCGGTGTATTGGAGGCCTCCTGCCGCGGTCACCTGACTGCCGTCGGACGCCGCGAACGTCGCCGTCGCTTCGTTCTCGCTCACCGAGAAGTCGTCCTCGCATAGGGAGTCGAAGGAGAAGTCGTCGAGCAGCACGCCCACATCGAAGACCTCGCCGCTGAGCTGTGCGCAGGCGACGTCGTCGGCGAGCGCGCCCGGCGCCATCAGCCCGACCCATCCGATCACCAGCACGAAGACCACCCCGAACCGCGACACCGCGCGGCGATCGCCGCCGCGCGCCCCCATCGACTCTCGGATCCGACTCATTGCGTCCTCCTCGCGTCTCGAAACGTGGACTCCAGACGTTCCGTCGCACGGATGGCCTCGGAGATCCGATCGACCGGCATCCGCGCTCGCTCGGTCGCCAGGCGGATGGCGTCCTCGGTCCCGGCCTCGAAGACGAGCAGACAGCTCCCGTCCTCGGGAACGAAGACCGAACGGAGCAACCGAACGGGGACCCCCTCCTCCGACACCGCCTCGCAGGCCGCTCGCGAACGCGCGACCAGCTCCCCGATGTGCGGATCGCCGCCGGGGGCCGGCATCACCTCGACCAGATACCTCGTGAGCTCGTGCCCACCTTGGGCCCTCGGCATGCGATGGACGCTAGGGCACCAGGCCCCGCGGGGAATCGTGGGTATCCACAGCGTTTAGGCCGCTGCTACGTTTCGTCTTGCCGGCTCATCAGGCTCGCGAGCTCCGTTCTCGAGCGGATCCCGAGCTTCGCGTAGACCTTCGACAGGTTCGCCTCGACGGTCCGGACCGTCACGAAGAGCCGGGAAGCGATCTCCTTGTTCGACAGGCCCTCAGCCACGAGCTCAGCGACGCGGCGCTCCGTCTCGCTCAGCTCGCCGGAGGCCCGCCCTCGGCCGGGGATCCGACCGAGCTCCGCGGCGGCGCGCTCCGCCCACAATGGCGCCCCGAGGTTGTCGAAGAGCTCGAGGGCGAGCGTCAGCGTCCGGCGGGCGTCGGCCCGGCGCTTCTTTCGCCGGTACACCGAGCCCAGCGCCAGCAGGGTCCGCCCGCGCTCGAGCGGTTGCGGCGAACGTTCGTGCTCGAGGAGCGCGCGCTCGAGCTCCGCGGTGGCCGCCGCCATGTCCCCGCGGGCCGCAAGGAGCAACCCGCGACAGCGGGCCGCGGCCGCCCGAGCCCACGGGTTGTCGAGGGATTCACCGCGGCGTTCCAGCTCGTCGATGAGCGGGTCGACGTCGAGCTCCCCTGCGCCGATCCGGGCCTCGGCCGCGTCCGCGTACACTGGCCGGACGCCGGGGTTCCAGTAGCCCATCGCGTCGAGCTCCTCCGGCAATCCGCCCAACCGGCGGTTGGCAGCCAACGCGTCGCCCAAGGAGAGCTCGAGGAAACCGAGCGCCCATCGGTTCAGCGCCAGGAACACGCGGCTGCCTCCCTCGGTCGCGAGCGCGACACCCTCTTCCCCCGCCGAGCGCGCCACCTTCACCTGTCCGAGATGGGCGCGGGCGAGCGCCGACACGAAGCGACCCGCCGCGCGCGGCGCCCCGGCCTGCTCGATGGAGATCTCCGCCTCACGAGCGTTTCGATTGGCCTCCGCCAAACGCCCGGCGCGGCATTCGAGCTGCGCCAGGTGGATCAGCAACGACGCGCGATCGAGCTCGTCGCCCAGCTCCGCCGCGGTCGCATAGCTCGCTTCCAGCAGCTCCCGGGCTTCGTCGAGTCGGTCGGAGTACATCAACCGAAGCCCGAGGATCTCCCGCGGGCTGTAGTTGTTCGAGGGCCTCGGCTGGCGACACTCGAGCTCGACGGCCCGCTCGAGCAGCCCCGGCGTGATCGCGCCCGTGTACGTCTCGTAGTGACAGAGCGTGCCCAGACACTCGACCAGGATGGACGAATCCCCGGCGTCCTCGGCGAGGCCCGCCGCGACGCGGGCGTGCTCGATCGCGGCCGAGACATCCCCGCTCAGCATCGACATCTCGGCGCTCAGCTGACGAGCCTCGGCGGCCAGCACGGCTTCGTCCGGCCCCGCTTCCTCGATCGCCTGCCGGCAGATCTCGAGCGCGCGCGCCGGCCCGGCCTCTTGGAGACGCGCGAGCCGGAGCATCACGCGGGCGCGAGCCGTGCCGGGCGGGAGGTCCCGAAACAGCGGCTCCAGGTTCGCCCGGGCCCGCTCGGTGTCCCCGGCGCGCACCTCATATCCGGCGGCCTCCAGGCGACGCTCCGCGATCACGTCAGCCTCCGCGGCGGGTGTCAGTCGGACGGACTGCTCGGCGAGCTCGGCCGCGGCGGCGATCGCTCCGCGGGCCGCGGCGTGACGTGCCGCGTCCTGAAGCTCGGTAGCGACGGCGCTCTCGGGCCCGGTCTCCCCCAAGGCGAGGTGGCGTGCGCGCTCCTCGCCCTCGGTGACGGCCGCGAGCCGCCGGTGCAGGACCCGCCGGGCCTGGGGTCCAAGCCGGTCGTACGCCCCCGACGCCAAGAGCGGGTGCGTGAACCGAACCCGGTGGCTCTCGACCTCGATCACGCCCGCCCGCACGGCCTCGTCGACGGCTCCCTCCTTCGCCCCGAGCACGGCGAGGCTTCCCATTGTGGGCTCGGACAGGGCGGACACGGCGGCGAGCAGGTCCCGCGTCTTGGTCGGCAGGTCGTCGAGCCGCTCGCGGACGAGCCCGCGAAGGGTCTCCGGAACCGGAAGCGGGTCCCCGGGCTCAGGAGGTTCGGCGCGTCGGGTGAGCGCGGTCGCAAGCTCCAACGCGAAGAAGGGGTTGCCTCCGGAGGTCCGTCCGATGCGCTCGAGCAGTCGATGCGGGTACGCGACTCGGAGGCGCAGCTGGATGAGGTCGTGGAGCGCCTCGTCCGAGAGCGGCCCGACCGGGAGCCGGTCGAAGCGGCCACCTCGGTGCTCGAGCGTCGTCGCCAGCAGCGGGTCCTTCCGGCCGCCAACTCGCTTCGCGAGCAGCGCCGAGACGGGCGCCTCGCCCAGGCGTCGGGCCGCGAACGCCAGCGCCGCATCCGAGGGTGCGTCAAGCCACTGAACCTCATCGATCGCGAGCAGAACGGGCCCAGCGGCGGCCAGCTCTCGGAGAGCTCCGAGGATTCCCGCCGCGACCGTTCGCTGATCGGCGGGTTCGCTCTCGGGCTCCGAAAGGAGGAGGGCCACCTCCAGCGCCCGACGCTGCATGGGCGGCAGGCCCCCGAGGGCCGATTCCACGACCGGGCCGAGCAGGTCGGCCAGTCCCTGGAACGAGAGCCGCGCCTCGGACTCGGATGGCGAGGACGTGAGGACTTGACCGCCCATCGCGCCCGCCCGCCGCACGGCCTCCGCCCACAGCGTCGTCTTCCCCGCCCCGGCCTCCCCCTCGATCACGAGGGCCGCCGGGCCGGCTCCGGTTGCCGCCAGGAACGCGTCGAGCGTCGCGAGCTCGGCCTCTCGTCCGACGATCGGCGGACCAACCTCGCTCACGGCGCGCGTCCGGTCGACGACCACGCGACCACGCGCCCGGCCCGGACGACGAGCCGGAGGTCGCCGAGCGCCTCGACGCGTTCGAGCGGGCTCCCGCCCAGCGCGATCAGGTCTGCGGGGGCCCCCTGGTCGAGCCGGGTCGCGGTCATCGCGACGAGGACCTCCTCCGGCGTCAGCCGAACCGCCTCGTGCAGCAGCAGGGCCTCGCGCACGTGGATGCCGGGCGGGATGGAGCCGTTGCCCGAGATCCGTCCCGTACACGACCGTACCTCCGGCCGCCCGGAACCGAACCAGGTTGTCGCACGCGGTTCGGAGCTCGGGCGTCACCTCCCCGTACGACAAGATGTCGAGCGTCGATACGATGCGCATCGAGCGCGCCGCGGCCCCCAGGAGCGAGTCCGACAGGCGCTCGGTCCACGGCGTGTGCGCGAACTCGTCGATCCCGGCCCCGACGGCCCGCTGGGCCTGGCCCGTCCCCTGCACGTGCGCGGTGACCGGGAGCTCTCGATCGTGCGCCGCCTCGACGATCGCGGCGAGCTCGGCGTCGCTCGGCGTCGGTCCGGCCTCGGCGTTCAGCGAGACCTTGATCGCCGCGGCGCCGAGGTCCGCGAGCCCCGCCACCGCCCGCGCGGCGTGCGCCGGCCCCTCGAGCTCGAGACCCGTCCCCGGCGGCGCCCAGCCGTCACCGGTCGGGTAGCCGCCGCGGGCGGTCAGCATCGGTCCGGCGGCACGAATCAGCGGGCCGTTGAAGCTCGGCAGCTCCGACGCGTCGGCGAGGGCGAAGATCTGGTCGGGCGGCCAGGCGAGGTCGCGGACCGCGGCGACCCCGCCGAGGAGCACCGCCCCCGGATCCGAGAGCCGAACGTGCACGTGCCGGTCGGCCACGGCCGGCATGAGGAACCCGTCGACCTCGATGCGTTCGTCCGCCGCCGGCGAGCCCGCGGAGTGCCCGGCGAACGTGATCCGTCCGCCGTCGCAGACGACGGCCGCGTGCCGGACGAGGGTGCCGGCGACCAACCAGGCGAGCGGCGCCTTGACCTTCAGCGAGGGGCTCACGCGCGAACGCTACCCCGTCGCGCGCCTCGGACCTCTACGATCCGACCCCCGCCGCCCGGAGCGCCTTCAGCTCCTTGCGCAGGTCGACGACCTCGTCCCGGATCCTCGCGGCGTACTCGAACCGGAGGTCCTTCGCGGCCTCGTGCATCTCCTCCTCGAGCTGTTGGATCAGCCGCTCGAGCTCCTCGGTCGGCATCTCGGGGTGCTCGCGCTTGCGTCGCCGCTTCTCGGGCGTCGGGGCCTTGCCCGAGTCGACCGCCATCGTGAGCAGGATGTCCGAGACCTTCCTGCGGATCGTCTGCGGGTCGATGTCGTGCTCGCGGTTGAACGCCAGCTGGATCTTCCGGCGCCGCTGCGTCTCGGAGATCGCCTGCTTCATCGAGTCGGTCACCTGGTCGGCGTACATGATCACGGTCCCGTCGACGTTGCGCGCCGCGCGACCGATCGTCTGGATCAACGACGTGTCCGAGCGCAGGAACCCCTCCTTGTCGGCGTCCAGGATCGCGACCAGGGAGACCTCGGGCAGGTCGAGCCCCTCGCGGAGCAGGTTGATGCCGACGAGCACGTCGAACTCGCCCAGGCGCAGGTCCCGGATGATCTCGATCCGCTGGATCGTGTCGATCTCCGAGTGCAGGTAGCGGACGCGCACGCCCATCTCGAGCAGGTAGTCCGTGAGGTCCTCGGCCATCTTCTTCGTGAGCGTCGTGACGAGGACGCGCTGCCCGGCCTCCGCTCGCTTGCGGATCTCCTCGATCAGGTCGTCGACCTGGCCCTTCGTCGGGCGGACCTGCACCTCGGGGTCGACGAGCCCGGTCGGCCGGACGATCTGCTCGGCGACGCGGCTCGACACGCGGAGCTCGTACGCGCTGGGCGTCGCCGACATGTAGACGGTCTGCCGGACCTTCTTCGCGAACTCCTCGAACCGCAGCGGCCGGTTGTCGAGCGCGCTGGGAAGCCGGAACCCGAACTCGACGAGGGTCTCCTTCCTCGTCTTGTCGCCCTCGTACATCCCGTGGATCTGCGGGACGGTCACGTGGGACTCGTCGATCACGCAGAGCCAGTCCTCCGGGAAGTAGTCCAGGAGCGTGTAGGGCGCCTCGCCCCGCTGCCGGCCGTCGATGTGCCGCGAGTAGTTCTCGATCCCGGAGCAGAAGCCGACCTCGCGGAGCATCTCGAGGTCGTAGGACGTGCGCATCCGCAGGCGCTCGGCCTCGAGGAGCTTGTTGTGGTCCTCGAGCCACTTCAGGCGCTCGTGCAGCTCCTCCTCGATCGTCGCGACCGCGCGCTTCATCCGCCAGTCGGAGGCGACGTAGTGGGTGGCGGCGAAGACCGTGATCTCCGACAGGTCGCCCAGGACCTCGCCCGTGATGGTGTCGAAGCGGCGTGATCCGCTCGATCTCGTCGCCCCACCACTCGATCCGAACCGCGGTCTCCTCGTAGGACGGGTGGATCTCGAGCACGTCTCCCTGCACCCGGAACTTCCCGCGCGCCAGGCTCGCCTGGTTGCGCTGGTACTGGATGTCCACCAGCCGCTGCTTCGCCCACTCGAGGTCCGTGGCGACGCCCTTGTGGACGCGCAGGATCTGCCCCTCGTACTCCTCGGGCGATCCGAGGCCGTAGATGCAGGAGACGCTGGCGACGATCAGCACGTCCCGACGGGTCAGGAGCGCGGCCGTGGCCGAGTGCCGGAGTCGCTCGATCTCGTCGTTCACCGACGAGTCCTTCTCGATGTAGGTGTCGGTCTGCGGGACGTAGGCCTCGGGCTGGTAGTAGTCGTAGTAGGAGACGAAGTACTCGACGGCGTTCTCGGGGAAGACCTCGCGGAACTCGTTGGCGAGCTGGGCCCCGAGCGACTTGTTGGGCGCGATCACCAGGGTCGGTCTCTGGATCGCGCTCGACCACGTTCGCGATCGTGAACGTCTTGCCGGTCCCGGTCGCCCCGAGCAGGGTCAGGTGCGGCTCGCCGGCCTCGACGCCGCGGACCAGGTCCTCGATCGCCGTGGGCTGGTCGCCGGTGGGCCGGTGGTCGGCGTGGATCGTGAACGGGGGCACCCCGTGATTGTAGGGAGGGGGCCGACACCCGGGGTCCTCCTAGGCTCGCGTCAGCTGCTCCACGAACGCCCGCAGGGTCGGGTGGTGCGCCTCGTCGTGACGGAAGGGTCCCGTCGGCCCGCCGAGGATGCCGCCCAGCCGGATCGCGAGCGGCTTGCGCCCCCGCTCGGTGACCGGGCTGCCCCAGCGAGTATCGCTCAGCCCCTCGATCGCCGCGACCAGCTCCGCGAGCGTCCGTTCGGACTCGCGGCGGACCTTCGAGACCGACCATGCGGCCTTGCGTTCGACGTTCTGCCGGTTGATCCGGGTCGTGCTCACGGTGCGCCAGAGCGCGTCGATGGGCGCGCCCTCCCCGGCATCCCAGGCGGCGAGCGCGTCGAGCGCGAACTCCTCCCAGGACGTCAGGTGGCCGAGCAGGTCCTTGGGCGACCACTCGCCGCCGCCGATCCCGGTCCGCGTCAGCGCCGCCTTCGGCAGGCGATCGACCAGGTCGAGCGTCTGCGCCCGTGCGTCCTCGAGGATCTGGACGGCCCGATGGCGAGTGAGGTTCGGCCCCGACACGGAACGAGATGCTATCCCTAGGCCCCGACGGGCCGGCTCAGATCCGGCTCAGATCAGGAGCTCGAAGGAGTCGACGAAGCGCGTGGCCGCGAGCAGGTCGGCGCCGGCGCCGGCGGTCGGTACGATCGCCGCGACCTCGTAGAGCCGACCATCCGCCACGAAGACCCGAACGTAGACCGAGCGGCCACCGCTCTTCGAGTCGAAGCCCCACGCCGGGATGTGCCCCGGCACGCAACACGTCCTGCTCGTCGAGCACGCCGCCGAGGTCCTGCACCAGGCTGTTGGCCCAAACCTGCAGGAGCTCCTCCTCGGTCCGGCCGGCGGCGGCCTCCGGGACGACGTCGACCCACTCCAGCCCGAGCACCTGTCCCTGCGGGGCGCGGAACCGGACCTCGTGCTCCGGACCGATCCCCGTGCCAACCGACGTGAGGCTCGGCGCCGACGGCCCGACGACGTCGAACGAGCCGTCGGCGGCCCGGTACCGTGCCCAGCCATCCGGGATCTGGGGGCTCGCCTGCGGGAGCGACGGCCGAAGGAACCCACCGACCACCAGCACCCCGGCGACCGTCGCGGCGAGGGCGAGCCACGGCCAGCGGCGGGATCGTCGGTCGTGGGGACGGCCTCTCGCGGGAACCGGCATGCCGAGGCCCATTCGCCGCACGGGCCGCCCCGGTTCCTTCCGCGCTACATCCTCCCGGCCTCGATGATGCTCTGGAGGAACCGCTGGGTTCGCTCCTCGCGAGGAGACGTGAAGATCTGCTGCGGCGGGCCCTCCTCGAGGATGACGCCCTCGTCCAGGAAGCACACGCGGTTCGCGATGTCACGCGCGAACCCCATCTCGTGCGTCGCGATCACCATCGTCATGCCGCCGGAAGCGAGCTCGCGGATGACGTGCAGCACCTCCGCGACGAGCTCGGGATCGAGGGCGCTCGTCACCTCGTCGAGCAGCATGAGGTCCGGCTTCATCGCGAGCGCCCGCACGATCGCCACGCGCTGCTGCTGCCCGCCCGAGAGCCGGTCCGGGTAGTCGTCGCGCTTGTCCGCTAGCCCGAAGCGCGCAAGGAGCTCGGTCCCGTTCGACTCGGCGTCCGCCTTCGACATCCGGAGCGCCTCCGTCGGGCCGAGCGTGACGTTGCGCATGACGGTCATGTGCGGGAACAGGTTGAAGGCCTGGAACACGATCCCCACGCGCCGCCGGATCGAGTTCACGTCGACGCCCCGAGCCGTGATCTCCTGTCCTTCGATCAGCACCCTGCCCCGGTCGATCGGCTCCAGCAGGTTGACGCACCGAAGAAGCGTCGACTTGCCCGAGCCCGACGCCCCGATCAGGCACACGACCTCGTGCTCGTCGACCTCGAGATCGATGCCCCGGAGCACCTCGAGCTTGCCGAAGGTCTTGTGCAGGTCCTCGACGACCAGCGCGGCCGCGTGCCCGGTCACAGGCCGCCTCCCGCCTGGCGTCGTTGCCGTTGCCGCTCGATCAGGACGTCCGTCAGACGCGTGAGGGGGATCGTGATGATCAGAAAACACAGGGCGACGCCGAGGAGCGGCGTGAAGTTGAAGTCCGCCGCCTGGTAGATCTGCCCCTGCTTGAAGGCCTCCGGGATGGCGACGACGAACGCGACGAGCGCCGTGTCCTTCTGCAGGCCGATGAAGTCGTTCAGGAGCGGCGGGATCACCCGACGGACGGCCTGCGGGATGATCACGAACCGCAGGCTCTTCCACCTCGACAGCCCCAGGGATCGTGCGGACGCGGCCTGACTGGGATGCACGGACTCGATCCCGGCCCGGTAGACCTCCGCGACGTAGGCCGAGTACGACAGGATCAGGCCCACGACGCCCCAGAACGCGGCGCTGTTCGGCACCCCGGGCAGCCCCAGGCTCGGGATGCCGAACCCGAGCAGGTAGACGACGAGCACCGTGGGTATCCCTCGGAACAGGTCCGTGTATCCGATCGCGAGCACGCGGAGTGGGAAGAAGACCGGCCCCGGGAGGCTCCGCAGGACGGCGAGCGCGAGCGCCCACGCGAGGATGAAGACCTCGGCGATCAGGAAGTACTTGATGTTGCGCAGGAACGCCCGCGCGATGTCCGGGAACGACCGCCTGAACTCCTCCGGGTCGAAGAAGGCCTGCTTGACCTCCGGCCAGTTGGGCGAGGACGTGACGGCCCAGACGAGCAGCGCGACCACGACGATCGTGCTCGCGACGGCGATCAGGACGCCCCTGGCGCCCTCGGCGCGGAGGGGAGCGAGGATCCGCGAGCCCCGCCTCCCCTCGGGCAGGCGGGGATCACCGGGTTGGTACTGGTAGAGCTCGGGCGCCCCGCCACCGCCCACCGGTCGCCGCCGCTACGTGGTGAGCTCCGGCACCTCGCCGACGTTCGTCTTCTCGACGAGCCACTCCTGGTGGATCGCGTCGAGCGTGCCGTCCGTCTTGATCTGGTCGATCGCGCGGTTCACGCACGCGACGAGCGGGTTCCCCGTCTCGAACGCGAGGCCGAAGTACTCCTGGCCGCCGGTCGTGGCGAGCAGGCCCACCACGACACCGTCCTTCACCTCCTGCACGAACGGGTCGGCGAGGTAGTAGGCCGTGGGGGCGTCGACGACGATCGCGTCGACCTGGCCGGCGTTCAGGGCGGCCACCGTGTCCGAGAGCGTGGCGTACGACGCCCGCCTCGGCGTCGGGGATGTCGTTGACGATCGCGTCGTAGCTCGTCGTCCCGATCGGGGCCGCGATCGTGAGCCCGGCCAGATCCGCGACGCTGGTCGCGTCGGCGGCCGGCGAGCCCTTTGCGGCGACGACCGCCTGCTGGGTGTCGTAGTAGCTCTCGCTGAAGTCGATCGCCTCGTCGCGCTTGGCCGAGTAGGAGATCTGCTCGATCGCGAAGTCGTAGTCCTTGTCCCCGGGCTTGTAGGTCTGGTTGAAGGGAGCCACGACCCACGTGACCTGATCCGTCGAGAACCCGAGCGCGTCCGCCACGGCGTACGCGACGGCCGCCTCGTAGCCCTTGCCCGTGTACGGGTCGTTGAACTTCCAGTCGTGATCCTTGGTCTCGCCGCCGGAGAACCACGGCGGGAAGGCGGGGTTGTCCGTGCCGATCGTCAGCTGCCCCGGCTTGACGTAGGTCATCTCCTCTCCCGCGGCGCAGTCCGCGGGCCCGGCGATCGGCTGGGACGGGGTGGGGCCGCTTGCGCCCGTCTCGCCCGTGGTCGCCCCGGTGGTGCCGCCGACGGTCGGCTCGTCGTTCGCGCACGCGGCCAAGAGCACCGCCATCGCCGCGAGGACCACGAACAGCTTGCGCATCTGGGAACCCCCTCGTTCGAGCACGCGACGCGGGCCCGGGGGCCGGCGTGGCGCGGAGACTAGCACACGCTCCTTCCTACGCAGACCGCGCCGAATCCGGACTCACTTGCGCGGCTCCCACGAGAAGAAGAGCACCGCCGCGATGAGCCCCCCGACCCCCCAGGCGGCGACGATGAGCACGTCCGACCACTCGAAGGGGAACGGGAACCCGTAGAACGAGCCCAGCATCGCCTCGGCGAAGTGCTTCACGGGGAAGATGTCGCCGATCACCTTCATCCATTGGGGCGCGTCGACACCGAGCGGGATGAAGATGCCCGACAGGAACAGGAGCGGCAGGATGATCGCGTTCACGATGGGCGGCGCCGCCTCCGCGTTGGGCACGATCGCCGTCGTCGCGAGCCCCAGCGCCGAGAACGCCGCGGCGCCGATGATGACCGTGGCCAAGTGCTCCCAGAAGAGCGTCCCGGTCGGCACGTCGGCCTGGTAGAAGGCGACCCCGAAGGCGGTCGTGATCACGACCAGCAGGAGCGACACCAGGATCGCGTGGACGACGCGTCCGCTCAGGTAGACCCCTCCGGGAAGGGGCGTGCCCCGCGTGCGCTTCAGGATCCCCGAGTCGCGCGTGAACGTGACGCTGATCGCGAGGTTCGTATACGTGGCCGAGATGACCGAGAAGGCGGCCATCGCCGCGACGTAGTAGCTGCTCTGCTTGATCTCGATGCCGGGAGCGACCTCGACCGTCCCGCTGCCCAGAAGCGCGGTGAAGATCACGAGGAACATCAGGGGGAAGGCGAACGTGAAGAAGGCCGAGGCGGGGTTGCGCCAGAACGCCCGGTTCGTGGCCCGTACCTGCGTCAGGAGGAGGGCGGCGTCGCTCACTCCCCGCCCACCTCCCCGCCCGTGAGCTCGAGGTAGACGTCCTCGAGCGTCGGCCGGGTCACCTCGAGGCCCTCGAACGCGACGCCCCGCTCGAGCGCCCACGCGGTGAGCTCGTGCAGCGCCCGGGTCGGCTCGTCCACGGCGAGCTCGTACCCGTCGCCGTCGCGGATGACGGCGCCGGCCACCGAAGGCGGATCTCCGGCACCCGCCGGCAGGCGGAAGCGGATCCGGGTCTTCGCGACGTCGCGTCCGCCGAGCGTCGAGGGCGGCCCCTCGGCGACGATCTCCCCCTTGGCGATCACGGCCACGCGGTTCGCGAGGTGCTGCGCCTCGTCCATGTAGTGCGTGGTGAGCAGGACGGTCTTGCCCAGCCCGGTCAGGTTCCGCACGATCTCCCACGCGTTGCGCCGCGCCCCCGGGTCGAACCCGGTCGTGGGCTCGTCCAGGAACAGGAGCTCGGGGTCGCCGGCGAGCGCGATCGCGACGTCCAGCCGCCGCTGCTGGCCGCCGGAGAGCTTGATGACGCGCGCGTCGCGCTTCTCCGTCAGACCGACGACCTCGACGACCTCGTCGACGTCCCGCGAGCTCGGATAGTAGGCGGCGTAGAGCGCGACGGTCTCCCGCACCGTGAGATACGGGTCCACGCCCGTCGACTGCAGCACGATCCCGATCCGCTTCCGGAGCTCGCGCTCGCGCCGTGCCGGATCGTGCCCCAGGACCCGGACCTCACCCGCGGTGCGCTCGCGGTAGCCCTCGAGGATCTCGACCGTGGTGGTCTTGCCGGCTCCGTTCGGCCCGAGGAGCGCGAAGACCTCGCCCGCCTCTACCGACAGGTCGATCCCCCGCACGGCCTCGAGGTCGCCGTACGTCTTGCGGAGCCCACGGACCTCGACGACGCTCACGACGGCACGTACCCCAGATCCTTGTCGACGACGTTCTTCAACGGCCGCCCCGTAAGGTATCGCGACAGGTTCTCGACGAACAGCTCGACGAGCGTCTCACGCCAGCCGGCGAAGTCGGCCGACATGTGCGGGGACACGACCACGTTCGCCAGGTCCCACAGCGGGCTGTCCTCGGGCAACGGCTCGCGCTCGAAGACGTCCAGGGCCGCCCCCGCGATCCACCCCTGTTGGAGCGCGCGAACGAGGGCCTCCTCGTCGACCGTGCTCCCGCGTCCGACGTTCACGAACCTGGCCGATGGCTGCATCGCGGTGAAGATCGACTCGTCGAACCGGTGTCGGGTCGCCGGCGTGCTCGGGAGGACGTTCACGACCACGTCCGCCCACCCGCACGCCTCGGCGAGCTCCTCCGAGCCGTGGACGAGGCCGAACACGTCGTCGCGCCCGCGCGCCGTGCTGCCGACGCCGCGGACGGTCATCCCGGCGCCCTTGCAACGTTTCCCGATCGCATGCCCGATGGAGCCGACCCCGACGACCAGGACGCGCCTGCCCGCCAGCTGTTCCGAGTCCCGCGGGCGCCACTCGCGGCGCCGCTGCCGCTCGAGGACGCCGGGCAGGCCCTTGGCGAACAGGAGCAGGAGCCCCATGACGTACTCGGCCATCGCGTCGTCGAACACGCCTCGCGCGTTCGTCAACACGACCGGGCTCTTGATCATCGCCTCGAACAGCAGATCCTCCACGCCGGCGGACGCCGCCTGGATCCACCGAAGGTCGCCGGCCTTGTCCCACGCCGGTTCGAGCAGGCCGGACCGTGGGCGCCACGCGAGCAGGACGTCGGCGCCCTCGAGGGCCTCGGCCATCTCCGCCGCCGTATCGGCGAACGCAAGGTCGACCGAGTCGGCGATCACGCCCACCCCCGGAGGCGGCGCCGCGGCGCTGGCGCCCATGACCACGACCCGGCTCACAGTGGCCGCCGTCCGATGAAGCCCGTGTCGAGCTCGTGCCAGTGGGCGACCCGCTCCTCCCCGAGCTGCCAGCAGAGCCATACCCGACGGCCCTCGTGCTCCCCGGGGAAGTCGACCAGGCCCGTCTCCGGGTCGCGCAGGACGATGTTCTCCTCGGCCAGGCGCTCGATCTCGGCACGAAGGATCCTCTGCGCCTCCCAGTACTCGCGTCCGCCGGACGCGCCGCCGCCGTCGGTCGCGACGCGCTCCTTGACGAGCTCGGCGCCCCGCAGCATCGTCCTGACGCGCCGACCGGACCCTCGCCAGGCGGTCGCGGAGCTCCAGAAGCATCTCGTTCGCCTCGTCCACGGTGTACACGCGATCCTCATCCATCGTCGCGTCCGAGCCCGAGGGCGTTCGGGAGATCCGACAGGGACGCGATCCGAGCGCCGGGCGCGTCCGGATACCGGTCCCGTCGGTCGATCAGCACCGGGAACATCCCCAGCGCGAGCGCCGGCGCGACGTCGAGCTCGGGGTTATCGCCGACGTAGACCGAGGCGGCCGGCTCGACGCCGGCGCGCTCCATCGCGAGCCGGAAGATGCGCGGGTCCGGCTTCTCCACTCCCTCGACGCCCGAGATGATCCGGACGTCGAAGCTGGAGCGCACCCCGAGCTCCTCGAGCAGCCGATCGAGCCACGCCTCGAAGTTCGACACGACGCCGAGGACGAGGCCCTGCTCCCGCAGCCGTTCCAGGACGGGCCGGACGTCCTCGAAGAGGGCGTAGTTCGCGGTGTCCGTGAACTCGCGATAGAGGGTATCGACCAGGCCGTCGCCGTCGGGAACGCCGAGGTCGCGGAGGAAGATCTCGTAGACGTCGTGCCAGAAGCGCCGCGAGCGCTCCGGCGACGTCGTCCACAGCTCGTTCGTCTCGGCCGCCGAGCGGAAGCGATCGAACACGACGTGCGTGCGGGATCGGATCGTGTCGGCGTCGACGTCGTGCCCCTCGCGGCGAAGGATCGTCGCGAACAGGTCGGGGAAGGTCGGCTCGGGGTGGACGAGGGTCTCACCGGCGTCGAAGAAGACCGCGGCGTACGGCATCGGATCAGGATACGGGGCCGGTCCGAAGGTCGTTCCAGAGGCGGTCGACCTGGTCCCGCAGATCCTCCATGGTTCCGTCGTTGTCGACGAGCACGTCCGCGACGGCCGCCTTCTCCTCGAGCGGGGCCTGGGCCGCGATCCGGGCTCGCACCTGCTCCTCCGACATCCCTCGGTCGCGGAGCAGGCGTTCCACCTGCGTCTCGACGGGCGCGGAGACGACGACCAGCACCTCGAACGCGGTGTGCATGCCGGTCTCGACGAGGAGCGGGGCGCTGAACACGACGACCCGGTCCGAGCCCCGATACGCCTCGCATCCCTCGGCGAACAGGCGCCGGACCTCCGGGTGCACGATCGACTCGAGGTCGCGCCGGGCGGCCGGGTCCGCGAACACGATGCTCGCGAGCGCCTCGCGATCGAGCTCGCCCCCGGGCGCCAGCGCGTTGGCGCCGAACCGCTCGACCACGGCGTCGTGGCCACGAGTGCCGGGCGCGACCGCCTCGCGGGCGAGGGCGTCGGCGTCGAACACGACGGCGCCGCGCTTCTCCAGCATGCGAGCGACGGTGGACTTGCCGGATCCGATCCCGCCGGTGAGGCCGACGAGGAGCACGGAGCTACTCCGAACGGCCTTCGCGCCGCTTCAGGTCCTGAAGGATCGCCTCGAGGCTGACGTCCTCCTCTTCGGCGGCGGGCTCTTCGGGCGTCTCGGGCTCGGTGGTTACCGGCTCGGTGGTCGCGGACGCCGGTCCGCCGGGGGAGACTCCGACGGCATCGTCCGTGCTCGGAGCGGCTTCGGCCGTCGGAGAGCCCCCGGCGGCTCCGTCGTCCGCTCCCTCCACCGATGCTTCCACCGACTCTGCGACCGGTTCTGCCGCGGGCGCTTCGGCGACCTCCGCCGACTCGGCTTCGGCTGCCACCTCCACCGCGGCCGGCGCGGGGGCTTCCTCTTCCTCGATCTCGGTTTCCTTGGGGGTCGGGAGGGCGCCGCCGACCTGGCGCATCGAGAGGCTGATGCGGCGGCGGGGGACGTCGACCTCGATGACCTTCACCCGGACCTGGTCGCCGACCGACAGGACCGACTCCGGGCTGTCGATGTGCTGCTCGCTGATCTCGGAGATGTGGACGAGGCCCTCGATGCCCTGGGCGACTCGGACGAACGCCCCGAACGGCACGAGCTTGGTGACCTGACCGTCGATGATCTCGCCGGCCGAGTACTTGCGCTCGAACTCCTTCCAGGGGTCCTCCTGGGTGGCCTTCAGGCTGAGCGAGACACGCTCGCGCTCGAGGTCGACGTCGAGCACCTCGACCTCGACCTCCTGGCCCACCGCGACGACCTCGCTCGGGTGATCGACGTGCTTCCACGAGAGCTCGGACACGTGCACGAGGCCGTCGACGCCCCCGAGGTCGACGAACGCGCCGAAGTTCACGATCGAGGACACGGTGCCCTTGCGTCGCTCGCCCTTCTGGAGGGACTCGAGGAACTTCTTCCGCCCCTCGCTCTGGGACTCCTCCAGGAACGCGCGGCGGCTGAGCACGACGTTGTTCCGGTTGCGGTCGAGCTCGATGATCTTGGCCTCGAGCTCGGTCCCGACGAACGGGTGCAGGTCGCGGACCCGACGGAGGTCGACCAGCGAGGCGGGCAGGAACCCGCGCAGTCCGATGTCCAGGATCAGGCCGCCCTTGACGACCTCGATCACCGGGCCCTTGATCGTGCCGCCCGATTGCATGACCTCCTCGATCCGGCCCCACGCACGCTCGTACTGGGCGCGCTTCTTCGACAGGATCAGGCGGCCCTCCTTGTCCTCCTTCTGAAGGACCAGGGCCTCGACGTGCTCGCCCACCTTCACGACCTCGTTGGGGTCGACGTCGTGGCGGATGGACAGCTCCTTGGCGGGGATGACCCCTTCGGACTTGTAGCCGATGTCCAGCAGGACCTCGTCGCGGTCGATCTTCACGATCACCCCGTCGACGATCTCGCCTTCCTTGAAGTCGCGGATCGAGGACTCGATCGCCTCGCGCAGCTCCTCCGGTGTCAGGTCGCGCTCGGGCACGGCCTTGGTCTCGCTCGTCGTCTCGATCAGGACCATCTCCTCCCGCCGCGCACGGCGCGCCCCCGGCGTTCGTGGATTTCGCCGGGCGCGAAGCTGCCCGCGCGGCCCAGGGATGGTAGTTGTCCTGCGGAAACGCCGTCAACGCGGGTGCCGCAAAGGCCAGGCGGATTCCCCGCCTCGGCGGGCCCCCCGGATCCTTTCCCTAGTGGCCCGCGGGGGCGGCCTCGGCCCAGTTGGGCCCGCGCCCGAGGTCGGCTCGGAGCGGGACGTCCAGGTCATAGGCCGACTCCATCTCCCGCTTCACGAGCTCCGCGGCGTCGTCGATCTGCGCCGTCGCGACCTCGAAGACGAGCTCGTCGTGGACCGTGAGCAGCATCCGACAGTCCACGTCCGACGCGCGGAGGGCCTCGTCGACGCGGAGCATGCCGAGCTTGAACACGTCGGCGGCGCTCCCCTGGATCGGGGCGTTCAGTGCCATCCGCCGTCCCATGTCGCGCACGCGCGGGTTCGCCGCCTGGAGCTCGGGGATGTAGCGGCGTCGGCCGAGGAGCGTCTCCGTGAAGCCCTCGGCGGCGGCCTTCGCGACCTGCCGATCGAGGTACTCGCGGATCTGCGGGAAGCTCGCGAAGTACGCGTCGATGAACTCCTGCGCCTCGTCGGTCGTGATCTCCAGGCGCGACGCGAGCCCCCACGCGTTCATCCCGTACGCGAGGCCGTAGTTGATCGCCTTCGCGCGGCTTCGCGTCGCCGGGTCCACCTGGTCCTCGGGGAGCCCGAACACCTTTGCCGAGGTCGCGGTGTGGATGTCGGCTCCGGACTCGAACGCGGCCTTCAGCCCCTCGTCGCCCGCCAGGTGCGCGAGGATCCGGAGCTCGATCTGCGAGTAGTCGGCGACGAGCAGCACCTGATCCTTCGATCCCGGCACGAACGCGCGGCGGATCTGGCGTCCGAGCTCGCCGCGCACCGGGATGTTCTGCAGGTTCGGGTTCGAGCTCGACAGGCGCCCGGTCGCGGCCCCGGTCTGGTTGAAGGTGGTGTGCACCCGCCCGTCGCGAGCGTCGACCTGCCGCGGCAGCGCCTCCAGGTAGGTCGAGTTCAGCTTGTCGAGCTCGCGCCAGGAAAGCAGCGCGTCGACGATCGGGTGCGCGTCCCGGAGCTTCTCGAGGACGCTCGCGTCGGTCGAGAGCTGACCCTTCGACGTGCGCTTGCCCGGCGACAGCTTGAGCTTGTCGTACAGGATCGTGCGGAGCTGCGGCGGCGAGTTGAGGTTGAACTCCTCGCCGGCGTGCCGATAGATGTCGGCCCGGAGGGTCGCCATCTTGTCGCGAACGCCCTCGGCCATCTCCTCGAGGTAGGGGACGTCGAGCGCTACGCCCGCCGCCTGCATGCGTGCCAGCACGGACGAAAGGGGGAGCTCGACCTCGTCGAGCAGAGGCCTCAGCCCCGCCTTGTCGATCCGCTCCGCCATCACCGGCGCCAGGAGCGCGACGGCGGCCGCCTCGGCGGCAGGCACCCGCCAGGCGTCGCCGAACAGCTGGCCCTCCTCCTCGTCGGCCGTCGAGCCGAGCACGTCGGTGCCGAGGTAGGTCTCGCACAGGGCCGAGAGCTCGTAGCTGGGGGCGGCGGGATCGAGCAGGTAGGCACCGAGCATCGTGTCGAACGCGACCCCCCCGAGCGCGCCTTCGGCCGCCAGCGCCGCGGTCTCCGTGTCCTTGGCGTCGTGGGCCCACTTCGGGGCGGGGCCGGCAAGCCCCCCCGCGACCTCCGATGCCTTCTTCACGGGCGCGTAGGCCGCCTGTCCTCCGCCGACCGAGACCGCCACGCCGGTGACCCGCCCCGCATCGGACTCGAGGCGGACGGCCTTCGGCGCGTCCGACTCCAGGAGCGCCAGCACCTCGTTCGCGGTCGTCTCTCGCAGGTCGAGCTCGGCGACCTCGACGGCCGGCTTCGCGCTCCGCCCGACCTCCTCGAGACGCTCGAACAGCGTCCGGAACTCGAGCGAGGTGAACAGCTGCCGCACGGCTTCGACGTCCCACTCCCCCATCACGCAGTCCTCGGGCCGCACGGGGAGCTCGAGGTCCGTCTTCAGCTGCGCGAGCTCCTTGTTCAAGGCGAGCTGCTCGCCCGCCGCCTCGATCGAGTCCTTGAGCTTGCCCTTGAGCTCGTCGGTCCGCCGCAGGAGCTCCTCGATCGAACCGAAGTCCTGGACGAGCTTGGAGGCCGTCTTCTCGCCGACGCCCGGCACCCCCGGGATGTTGTCCGAGGCGTCCCCCTTCAGCGCGACGTAGTCGAGGTACTTCTCCGGCGGCAGGCCGAAGCGTTCGGTCACGGCATCGACGTCGTAGCTCCGGATGTCCGAGATCCCTTTCACGTTGAACATCACCGTGAGGCCGGGGCGGACGAGTTGGAAGAAGTCCCGATCCGCGGTCACGATCACCGCCTCGATCCCCTCCTCGCGGGCCTGGAGCGCGAGCGTCGCGATCGCGTCGTCGGCCTCGTGCCCCTCGACGCCGATGACCCGGATCCGGAGCGTCTCCACGACCTCGACGATCAGCCCCAGTTGCTGGCGGAACTCGTCCGGCGTCTCGGGCCGGCCCGCCTTGTACTCGGCGTACTTCTCCAACCGAACGGTCGGCTTCCCGATGTCGAAGGCGACGGCGATCAGGTCGGGCCGCTCCTCGGCGAGCAGCTTGATCAGCATCGACGTGAACCCGTACACCGCGTTGGTCACCTGGCCGGTCGTGGTCGCGAGGCTCGGCGGCAGCGCGAAGAATGCGCGGTAGCTCAGGCTGTGACCGTCGAGCAAGAAGAGTCGTTTCGGCGGGTCACTCGCGCGAGGGGTCACGTCGGCTCGATCCTAACGCGATCCTCCGACGCGTCCGCGGCGGACGCGAGCGTTGGCCTCGAGTCACCGCAACGACGCGACATGCGATTCGTTTGTCACTCTTTCTTCACGAGGGGGACGACGCGCGCTACCTGCAGTGTCGATTCGGTGACCTTGCGGGGCAAGCCGTTCGACGCGTTGACACGCTCAGGTCACCTGACTAAGGTTCGCTCCGGTCCCAAGCGGCCGCAGGGACCGGGGAGCGGGATGTGCCTCCGAGGAGGAGGGCCCGACCAAAGGGCGAAAGCCCCGAGGACGGGATCACCGACACGGAGAACGCGCCGGCCGACCGGGATTCCGGGTCGCTTGGGACCATCCTTTGACGGGTCGAGGAACCGAGTAGACAACGCTCGCGTATGGGGAAGGCGTGAGCGGCTCCAAAGGTTCCTCGACCCGTCGCTGTCTTCTTCTGGCATCTTCATCCGCGACGGCGTCGTCCGATACTCGATGGCCGCCGGTCAGCTCGCGATGACGATCGTCCCGCCCATCCCCCGATCCTGGTGGTAGCGACACACGAACGTGTACTGGCCGGGTGCGCCGAGCTGTGACGCCACGTCTTCGATCACCAGTTGCCCGCCCGGGGGAACGTCCCGCGAATACCCCAGCGCCGCGATCGTCACGTTGTGGACGTTGCGTCCGGCGTTCTTGATCACGAGGTCGCGACCGGGGGCGATCGGCAGCGTCGGGTGGGCGTCGTGGAAGTGGTAGTCGATCGCCGTGACGACGTACGGGCTCGGTTTCTCGCGGAGGAACCCGAACGCGAGCGCGAGGGTGAGGCAAGCCCCGAGGAGGCCGGCCATCCGGGCGACCCGTCCGCTCATCTCGGCGGCTCACAGCACCTTGCTGAAGAACTGCTGGAGCCGCTCCGTCTTCGGGTCGGCGAACATCTCCTTCGGCCTGCCCCGCTCGGCGGCCAGCCCCCCGTCGACGAAGATCATCCAGGTCCCCACCTCGCGGGCGAACCCCATCTCGTGCGTGACGAGCAACATGGTCATGCCCTCCTCGGCCAGCTGGCGCATCACGGCCAGAACCTCGCCGACGAGCTCTGGGTCCAGGGCAGAGGTGACCTCATCGAACAGCATCAGCGTCGGCTTCATCGCCAGCGCTCGCGCGATCGCGACCCGCTGCTGTTGCCCGCCGGAGAGCTGACCGGGAAACGCGTCCGCCTTGTGCTCGAGGCCGACGCGAGCGAGCTGCTCCATCGCGCCGTCCTTCGCCTCGTCATGGGACAGCTTCAGGACCTTCTGCAGGGCGATCGTGATGTTGCGAAGCGCGGTCATGTGCGGGAAGAGGTTGAACTGCTGGAACACCATCCCCATCCGGGTGCGGACCTGATCGAGGTTGGCCCGGATGTCGGTGATCTCCTGGTTCTCGAACCAGACGTTCCCGAGCGTCGGCCGTTCGAGCAGGTTCGTGCAGCGGAGGAGGGTGGACTTGCCACCCCCGGACGGCCCGATGATGACCTGGACCTCCCCCGGCTCCAGCGCCAGGTCGATCCCCCGCAGCACGTGGTTGTCGCCGAACCACTTGTGGATGCCCTCCATCCGGATGAGGGGCTCCTTGTCTGGGGCGGGCATCCCGGTACCCGTGGCGGCCATCAGGCACCCGCCCCCGCGATGCCGACCAGCCCGCTGCGGAGTCGCTTCTCCACGGCGTTCACCAGGCGGATGAGCGGCAAGGTGATCGCGAGGTAGCCGAGGGCCGTCGCCGTGTAGAACGTGGCGTTGAAGGTGTCCGAGACCCCCTGACGCGCCCACGTGAACAGCTCGTACTCGCTCACCAGGAGGCCGAGGACGATCACCAGCGCGGTGTCCTTGATGAGGATCACGAACTCGTTCATGAGCGGGGGGATCACGCGGCGGACGGCCTGCGGGACGATCGCGAAGCGCATCGCCTGGAAGTACGTCATCCCCAGGGATCGGGCCGCCTCCATCTGCCCACGCTCGATCGATTGGATCCCCGCGCGGAACACCTCAGCAGCGTACGCGCCGGTATTCAGCGCGAAGACGACCATCCCCACCGTGAACGCGGACAGCTTGACCTCGAACCCGAACAGGAGCAGGAAGTAGAAGGCGGCCAGCTGCCAGATCAGCGGCGTGCCCCGGAAGAAGTTGATGTACACGCGCGCCGGCGCCCGCGCCGCCCGCCGCTTCGAGAGCGCCATGATCGAGAGGATGAGGCCGATGATGATGCCGCCCAACTCTCCGACGAACGCGAGGATCACGGTGTTCTTCATCGCCCTCAGGAACGCCACGGGGAAGTAGGGCCCGAGGAACTGGAAGTTCAGGAAGTGCTTGGCGAACAGGTCGGGGCGGCCGGCCCGGAACGCCAGGATGGCGACCGCGATGATCACGGCGTTGAGCCCGAGGATCGCACCCGTGATGGCCTGCTCCCGACGGCGGATCGTGTCCATCCTCTTGTAGGTTCCCCACCCCAGCCCCATGGCCGCGACGCCCAGGAGCACGCCCCCGAAGAGGAAGGCGGTCTCCTCGGAGGATCGAAGCCCCTCGACGATGTTGCACACCGCGAGACTTCCGGTCAGATCGGCGGTCAGTCCGAGGTCGATGCAATCCTGCGTGAGCACCCGATCGGACGCGGCGTAGTTGAGCTGGACGAACACGGTTCCACCTATGACGGCGACGATCGCAACGATCCCCAACCACAGCGCCGTGGCCGACATCGGAGAACTCGATCCCCGCGTGTCGGGCGGCGTCTCGTGGACCTGCGTGGTCTCGACCTCGACTACGGCCATCGCGCACACTCCCCTCGAACGGGAGAGGCCCGCGGCTGCGGGCCCCTCCCCTGCAAGGCGATCGTTGGGCCGTCAGGCGGAGGCCTGGAACTCCGGCGGCACCTCGACGCCTGGGAACCACTTCCCGAAGATCGTCTCGTACGTTCCGTCGGCGATGAGCTGTGCGAGGGCGATGTTGGCGGCGTCTCGGAGCGCCGGGTTCTCGGGCGAGAACGCCAGCCCGTAGACCTCGTTCGTGTCGATGCCCTGCACCACCGCGAGGCTCGGGAGGTCGCCGATCGCCTCGCCGACGAACGGCTCGTCCGCGACGAACGCCGTCATCGCGCCACCCTCGAGCGCCCGCAGCCCGTCGGTCGCCGACGTGAAGGTCTGGAGCTGAATCCCGTTGGGCTCCAGGTTCTCCTTGGCCCACGCCTGGCCGGTCGTGCCCTTTTGCACCCCGACGACGTCCCCGGACTGCAACTGGTCGGTGGACGTGAGGTCCGGCGTCTCGGAGGTGTTCACCACCAGCGCCTGGCGCGAGTTGAAGTACGGATCGGAGAAGTCCACGGTTTGCTCGCGTTCTTCCGTGATGGTGGACGCCGCGGCCACCATGTCGAACTGCCCGCCGGCGACGGCGGTGAAGATCGTGTCGAAGTCGGCCTTGATCCACTCGACCGTGAGGCCGAGGCGCGAGGCGATCTCCTCCGTGATGTCGACGTCGAACCCGACGTTCTCGCCGGCCTGCACGGTCTCGAAGGGCGGGTAGTCCAGACATGACCCGACCAAGAGGACGCCGTCCTCGATGGTGCTGAACGCGGGGAAGCCGGAGGTCTCCCCCGTCGCTCCGGTCGTCGCGCTGGTACCGGTGGCACCGGTCGTGCCGGTCGTGCCGGTGTCCGCTCCGCCGGCCTCGTCCTCGTTGTTCGCGCACGCCGCAAAGGCCAGCACGAGCACCGCCACGGCCGCCGCAAGCAGGATGCGGAATCTGCTCAAGCCGTCCCCCTCCCCCAATCCCATCCCGAACGAGCCGGGAATCAGGAACGTATCCTGACCCAACCCGCAGTCCCGCTCAACTCGGGGGATACGGCCGGTTGTACGGAAAGGGGACCCCCCGAGGCTTGGCTACCCGCCCCCGACGTCGACCGGTACCCATCGGCCACCCTCCACGGTGGCCCGCCGGATCGCCGACCCTGGGTCGGCGAGCTCCCCGCCCGCGAACGCATACGAACCGGCAAGCCCGTCCACCGTCGTCGTACGGGCGAGCGAAGCGACGGCCGCGACCCGGTTCGGCCCGCCTTCGCGAAAGGCCCGGATCAGCAGGTGGGCCGCGTCCCATGCCTCCACCGCGTACGGTCCGGGCGGGGACCCGTAGTCCGACTGGTAGTCCTGGATGAATCGCTGGGCCGACAGATCCAGTGACGTCGAGACGTCGGCGCAGGAGCAGAACGAGACGGCGCCCTCCGCGGCGCCCTCGGCGAGCTGCACAAACCGGGGGTCTCGCAACCCGGGGCCCCCTACGAGGATCGCGTCCTCGCCCGTGTCTCTCGCGAGCTGGGCACCCCCCTCCGCGTCGCCGGTCCACAGGACGACGCCGCACCCGGCGGCTGCGGCTTCGGGCCCGCCCGCGACCTGGACCACGGCGAGGTCGTCGGGGATCAGGCGCCGCACGTCTCGCGCGTAGGTGGTGCCATCGGACGGCACGGCGACCAGGCACACGCCTCGGTGCGACGCGTGGATCGTCGGGACGGCCAGTGCGAGCGTCCGAGCCTGCGCCTCGATGGGCGCCACGAATCGCAACCAGGTGCCGGGCGGCGAGCCCTCGACGGCCCCGCGGGACGACAGGCTCAACAAGGGAACGCCGGCGGCCGCGAGGGTCTCGGCGAGCTCGGCCTGACCGGCGAGGTCGGGCGCCGCGATGGCGGCGACGTACGTCGGATCACCGGCGATCTGGCCGGCGATGTCGGCCGCGGTCGCGTCCTGTCCTCGGGTGTCGAAGGGAACGACGTCGACCGTCAGGGGATCCGCCTCGAGCGAGGCCGTCACAAAGGCGAGCTCGACCGCCTGGAGCGCCGGGAGCGTCCGTTCGAGCGCCCCGTTCGACGAGAGATCCTGGATGAACGCCACGGAGACCTCGGACGGCGGCGTCGGCGTCGGGGACGAAGTCGGAGACTCGGAAGCGGTCGCAGGAGGCGCAGGGCTCGGGGCCGCGGGCGCCGCCGTCTCGCACGCCGCGAGGAGGACGGCAAGCAGAAGCGTGGGTGGGAACCGTCGGATCGTTTGATCTCTCCTCTGTCTCTTGCAGCGGAACGCGAGTCTACGAGGGCGCCCCGATCCCTCGGTGGCCCCTCTCGTGGCCCGCCCCGCCGGAAGCTGACGCGTACACTGAGCGCCGGCCGGGGTGGTGGAACGGCCGGGGTGGTGGAACGGCAGACACGATGGCCTCAAAAGCCGTTGCGCGAAAGCGCGTGCGGGTTCGAATCCCGCCCCCGGCACCAGTTCAGACCACGTGACCCTCGCGGACGAGCTCTCCCGACGCGAACCGCTCGAGCCCGAGCGTCGAGACGTCCAGCGTCTTCGCCTCGCCCTCCACGATAAGCTCCGCGAGGAGCTTCCCGACCACCGGGGCGTGCTGGAACCCGTGGCCGCTGAACCCGTTGGCGAGGTACAGCCCGGACGCTCCCGGTGCCTCGCCGATGATCGGGTGCCGGTCCGGGGTCATCTCGTACAGGCCGACCCACGAATGCTCGATCGAGGCCTCCTCGAGCGGCGGGAACACCCGGACCGCCGTGGGGAGCAGCTCGTCGGCGACGAACCCCTCGTTCGGCGTGGTGTCGAAGCTCGGCCGCTCGTTCGGGCTCCCCATCCCCATGAGGACGCCCGCGCCCTCGCGGTGGAAGTAGAAGCTCGTCACGGCGTCGATCACGAGCGTCCGTCGCTCGGGCAGACCGGGAAACGCGCCCGTGACGAGCACGTGCCGCGGGATCGGCTCGAGCGGGAGCTCGACCCCCGCGGTCTTGGCGAGCTCCCCCGCCCACGGGCCGGCGGCGTTCACGACGACCGCCGCGTCGACCGGGCCGTCCGACGTCTGAGCTCCGGTCACGCGCCCGGACTCGACCCGGATCGACGCGACCCGCACGCCGAGCTCGATCTCGGCGCCGGCGCGCCGGGCCAGCGTCGCGTAGCCCTGCGTCAGCCCCGACGGGTCCGCGATGCCGTCGTTCGGGCCGTACGCCGCACCGACGATCCCTTCGGGCGCGATCCCCGGTGCCAGCTTCGCCGCCTCCTCGGCCCCGACCAGATCGGCCCGCACCCCGAGTGAGCGCTGGAGCTCGTTCGCCGCGACGAAGCCAGCCCAGAGCCCCTCGTCGCGAACGAGAAACAGGTACCCGTGTTGCACGACGTCGATCGGCAACCCGTGCTCCTCGGTGAACCCCGTGATCATCGGGACGCTCGCGAGCGAGAGGCGGATGTTCGCCTCGCTCGAGAACTGACACCGGAAACCGCCCGCGCAGGCGCCGGTCGATCCGGCGGCGAGCCGGTCCTCACGCTCGAGCAGCAGGACCCGGCCGGCCCCGGCGGCGGCGAGGTGGTAGGCGGCGCTCGCGCCGACGACGCCTCCGCCCACGACCACGACGTCGGCGGCGCGATTCACGATGTGAGGCCGTCGACGGCTGCTCGCGCGACGATCAGGTCCTCGAAGCCAACCCCCACCGACTTGAAGACCGTGACGTCGCCCTCCGACGGGCGAACCTCGGTACCCCGGACCACCTCCGCGAGGTCCGCGACCACGTGGTCCGGTCCGATCGCGCCCTCCTCGATCGCGATCGTGATGTCCCCCGCCTCCGCCATCGCGACCTCGCGGGTCTCGACCACGACGCGGGCCCGGCGGATCGCCTCGGTGTCGAGCTCGCGCGTCGTCCTCGTTGAGGCCCCCACGGCGTTCACGTGCACGCCCGCGCGGAGCGCCGAACCCGCCACCACCGGTGTGGGGCTGCTCGTGCACGTGCACACGATGTCGGCCTCATGCTCGGCGCCGGGCTCCCCCACGGACGCGCGCAGCCCGAGCGCGGTCGCGTGCGCCGCCAGCGCCTCCGCGCGCTCGCGCCCGCGGGACACGACGATCACCTCCTCGATCGGGCACACGACACGCATCGCCTCGAGGTGCGAGTGCGCCTGCACCCCCGCCCCGAACAGGACCAGCCGTCGGGAGGCCGGCCGGGCGAGGAACCGGGTGGCGAGGCCGCTCACCGCCGCGGTTCGGAGTGCCGTGAGCGCCGCCCCATCGAGCATCGCCACCGGCGCCTGGGTCTCGGCGTCGAAGAGCGCGTACGTCGCGTGGATGAACGGCAGTCCGCGACCCGGGTTCGAGCCGGTCAGCGTCACGAGCTTGACGCCCACGCCCTGCGGCCCGTGCGCCGGCATGAGGAGGAGCGTCCCCGAGGTGGTCTCGATGCTGGACCGAGGCGGCGCCTCCGGCAGCCGATCCGCTCCGAACCCCACCTCGAGCGCGCTGATCGCCGCGCCCATCGGCAGCAGTCGCGCGAGCGCGTCGGCGCCGATCACCGAGACGACCACTTCAGAGTTCCCCGAGATACGCCTTCCTCACCGCGTCGTTCCCCAACAGGGCTCGGGCCTGATCCTCGAGCGTGATCGTCCCGGACTCGAGGACGTATCCGCGGTCGGCCAGGTTCAACGCCGCCTGCGCGTTCTGCTCCACGAGCAGGATCGTCGTGCCCTGAGCGTGGACCTCCGCCAGGAGCTCGAAGATCCGCTCGACGAGGAGCGGAGCGAGGCCCATCGAGGGTTCGTCGAGCATCAGCAGGCGGGGCCGGGACATGAGGGCCCGTCCGATCGCGAGCATCTGCTGCTCGCCTCCGGAGAGCGTCCCGCCCGCCTGTCCCTGACGGTCCCGGAGCACGGGGAACAGCTCGTACACCCTCTCGAAATCACGCGCGATCCCGTCGCGGTCGCGACGACCGTACGCTCCCATCTCGAGGTTCTCTCGAACGCTCATCCTGGGGAAGACGCGGCGTCCCTCGGGCGCCTGCGAGAGCCCCGCCTCCACGATCTCGTCGGGTCGCATCCGATCGATCCTTTGGGATGCGAACACGATCGTTCCCGCCGATGGCCGCTTCACACCCGAGATGGCCTTCAGCGTCGTCGTCTTGCCGGCACCGTTCCCACCGATCAAGGTGACGAGCTCGCCCTCCTCCACCAGGAGGGAGACCCCCTTGACGGCCTCGATCGCGCCGTAGCGAACCCGGACGTCGAGGAGCTCAAGCAGGGTGTTCGGCATGGTCGCTCCCCCCGTCCGCGCCTCTGCCCAGATACGCCTCGATTACCCGAGGGTCGCGCTGGATCATCGCCGGTGGGCCCTCCGCGATCTTGGAGCCGTAGTCGAGCACGGCGACCCGGTCCGAGATGCCCATCACGACCTTCATGTCGTGCTCGATGACCAGGATGGTCACCCCCCGATCGCGGATCTCGGCGATCAGGGACACGAGCTGCGCTTTCTCCGTCGGGTTCATCCCGGCGGCTGGCTCGTCGAGCAGGAGCATCTGCGGCTTGGTCGCGAGCGCCCGAGCGATCTCGACCCTGCGCTGGTCTCCGTAGGACAGGTTGCCGGCCAGTTCGTTGGCGTATCGCTCGATCCTCACGAATTGCAGGAGGCGATAGGCCTCCTCCTCGCCCTCGCGGTCTTCCCTCCGCTGCAGGGGAGTTCGGAAGATCGCTCCCAGGACCGACTGGTGATGATGAGCGTCGGTACCGACCACGACGTTCTCGAGCGCCGTCATCGCCGGGAACAGGCGGATGTTCTGGAACGTGCGCCCGATCCCTTGCCGCGTGATCTCGTGAGGCCGGCGCCGGCGGGAACCCCCCAGGGCTCGCTTCGTCGACAGGAAGTCCTGCCCCTGGAAGGAGACCCGACCCTCCGTGGGAGCGTAGATCCCGGTCACGAGGTTGAAGAACGTCGTCTTGCCCGCTCCGTTCGGCCCGATCAGGCTGACGATCTCCCCGTGATCCACGGTCAGATCGACATTCTGGAGGGCCGCCAACCCGCCGAAGGACTTCGAGAGTCTCTCCGCCTCGAACAGCGCCGTCACAGGACCACGTCCTCCGCCGCGGGCTCTCCACCCACGTCCGGATACTGCTCCTCCGCAACGTGGCCGACGAGCTCGGCCTTCCGCCTGCTCGACGGCAGGAGCCCCTGCGGACGGAAGATCATGACGACGACGAGGGAGAGACCGAACACGAAGAATCGGTAGTCCTCGAATCCCCGGAAGATCTCGGGAAGCAAGACCACGAGTGACGCGCCGAGGATCGCGCCCCAGACGGAACCCATCCCACCGATCACGACCATCGAAAGGATGAGGATCGACTGGAGAATGCTGAACGTCGGCGGGTTGATGAAGTTCACCTGTTCCGCGTAGATGACGCCCCCCACCCCGGCGGTACACGCGCCGATCGCGAAGGCGGCGAGCTTCATCCGGACGACGGGTACACCCATCGACGCGGCAGCGACCTCGTCTTCGCGGATCGCGACCCACGCGCGACCGATGCGCGAGCGGTCGAGCATCCGGATCGCGACGACCCACAACACGACGAAGAACAAGAGTAACCAGTAGTACTTCACGTCGAGGAACGTCCCCCAGACGAGATCGAGACCGAAGATGTGGATCGCGGGATGAGGGATCGAGGCGATGCCCCGCGGGCCGACGGTGATCGTGTCGAGATTGTTGGCGGTGATCCGCACGATCTCCCCGAAGCCGAGCGTGACGATCGCCAGATAGTCGCCGCGGAGCCGAAGGGTGGGCGAGCCGAGCAAGACCCCGGCGATCACGGCGATCCCCAGCGCCGCGATCAGGATGAGCCACATCCAGGCGGCCCATTCCGGCTTGTCGACGAGCGTCACCGTGCCCGCACGCAACCCCATCGTGTAACTCCCCGCTCCACTCATCATCGCCGCCGTGTATGCCCCGATTGCCCAGAACGCGACGTACCCGAGATCCAAGAGTCCCGCGAACCCGACCACCACGTTCAGACCGAGCGCGAACAGGGCGAAGAGAGCGGTCTTCGCGAGCGCGCCGCCGCTGGTAACACGCTGCAGCCACAGGGGGATGTCGAACCACTCGCCGAGTAGCGGCAGGATCGCCGCGACGAAGATCAGGAGGAACCACACGATCGGATAGGTCCACTTCCTGCGCGCGTCGACCCACGCCTTCCCGTCCCGCCACAAGCGCTTCGCGGGTGAAGGGACCGGGTGGCCCGCGCCGCGGCCCTCACCGGGTCGAGCGGCCCCCGGGGCGCTTTCGGGCGTCACGCTTCCACCTTTTCGCCCAAGATTCCGTTGGGGCGGATCATCAACACCACCACGAGGACCACGAACGCGATCACGTTGGCCCATTGGGCCGCCGTGCAGGCGACGCCGTACGCCTCCACGAGACCGAGCAGCAACCCGCCCAGCATCGCGCCGCGGATGTTCCCGATCCCCCCGAGAACGGCCGCCGTGAAGGCCTTGATCCCGGGAAGAAAACCGATGTTCCAGAAGGCCGGCGCGCCGGGGAAGATCGCCGCGAAGAGGAATCCCGCCGCCCCGGCCATCAACCCCCCGACGAGGAAGGTCGCGACCACGATGCGGTCGATGTTCACGCCCATCATCGCGGCGGTCTCGGCGTCCTGGGACACGGCGCGCATCCCACGACCGAGCCGGGTCTTCCGCACGAAGGTGTCCAGGAAGAACAGCATCACGACGGTGACGACCCACACGATGACCTGCTTGTTCGTGATCGGGGCGCCGAACACACTGAACAGGCGCTCCGTCGCGAGCGTCGTGGGCACCGGATGTGGGTTCGGTCCCAAGATCGCCGGCAGCTTGATGAAGAACAGGTAGTGCTGCCCGTCCATGAGGACCAGCAGGTACTGGATCGTCAGGGACGCGCCGATCGCCGCGATCAGGAACGACAGGCGCGGAGCGCCTTTGCGCCTGAGCGGCCGATAGGCGAACCGTTCGATCGCAACTGCAGTGAGCCCGCCCGCAAGCATGGCCGGCACCATCGCCCCGAGGAGAACCGCCACCACGGCGAACCCGGTCAGGGGCTCGTCCACACCGAACCACCGGGCGATCGCATAGAACGAGACCACGGTCGACACCATGAAGACCTCGGAGTGAGCGAAGTTGATCAGTTGCAGGACGCCGTACACCATGGTGTACCCGAGGGCGATCATCGCGTAGATGGCGCCGAGGGTGATCCCGTTCCGGGTCTGCGCCCAGAACTGGTCCGCGAGGTCGCTCAGGCACTCCACGGGCCCGTCCCCCCCTCTGCGCGAAGAGGAAGGGCAGGCCGTAGGCCTGCCCTTCCTCCGCGGTCGTCAGTTCAGATCAGCCGCCGAGGACTTCCGGCGCGGATCCTTGCAGCGTGATGGAACCTGGCTCGGTCGTGTAGAAGAAGATCAACGACTCCCGGTCCTCGGCTGCCAGCTCGTGCGTCGATGGGTCGAACGCGTAGGACTTGGCCACACCCACGTACGGAGCATCCAGCGTCAGGCCGTCGAGATAGGCCTTGATGCCTTCCCGGATGGCGATCGGATCGGTGGCGCCGCCCTCGATCGCCTGCTTGATCCCCTCTCCGATCAGGTTGGCCACGTCGTATCCCTCGCCCGCGTACACGGGCACGCCGAAGGCGTCGGACCCGACGGACTCGTTGTACTTGGCGATGAAGTCGCCGTTCAGGTTGCAGGGACACGACAGGTACACGTCCGTCAGCGCGTCTCCCGCAAGATCCACGGTGGTCCCCGAGACCGACCCGTCGCCCGACATCATCGGGATGGCAAGCCCGGCGTCCCTGGCCTGCTTCACGATCTTGCCGAAGTCAGCGTCGTAGCCGCCGAAGTACAGAGCGTCCGGATTCGCGGCCTGCACATCGCTGATGACGGCCGAGAAGTCCTCTGCCCCGGTCTCCACTCCCTCGAACCCTGCGACGTCGGCCCCGTTGGCCGCCAGCGTGTCCCGCACCACCTCGGCGAGACCCTGCCCGTACGTGCTCTTGTCGTGAAGGACAAAGATGTTGCTGACACCGAGGACCTCCGTCAGGTACCGAGCGGACGGCTCGCCCTGGTCGTTGTCGTTGGCCACGCCCCGGTACCAGTAGGTCCACCCCTTCTGGCCGAGGCCGGGGTTCGTTGCCGACTGGGTCACGAACGGGATTGCCGACTCCTCGTAGGTGTCGCCGGAGGCCTCGGACTCGCCCGAGAACCCTGGGCCCACGACGGCCACGGTGTTCGGGTTGGACACGACCTCCTGCACGACGGGCGGGGCGTTGTCTCCCGATCCCTGAGTGTCGGCCTGCTCGAACGTGATCGTCGCCGGATAGCTGGGGTCGGCGTTCAGCTCGTCGAACGCGAGCTGGGCCGCCTGAAAGCCCGGGAGAACCAGATAGTTGTACGGCCCGGTCCAGGCTCCCTGTCCGTACACCGTGACGTCGATCTTCTCGACGGGTGTGCCGGTGCTCCCCGTGGTGCCCGTGGTGGTCCCTGTCTCGCCCGTCGTCCCCGCACCGTCACCCTCGTCGTCGCCACACGCGGCGGCGACGAGGGTCAGCGCGGCGAGCATCGCGAACAGCGCGAAGAACCTGCGCTTCCTCATCGAATCCCCTCCTCCGGTCCATGGACCGTATCGACGTCGGCAGGCACCCGAGTCTGCGGCGGGTCCGCCCCCTCCTGCCACGTACGGGTGGTTGCTACCACATCCGCCAGGCGCCAGTCACCTGCCCCATCGGTCTGTCTGTACGAAAGCGGGGCTCGCCCGAGATGCCTCAGGCACGGATCGCCACGCGAAAGGCACGGGCGAGCTCGAGCGCGGCCTCCGGGTCACCGGACACCAGGTGCCGGACCAGCGCGCTCCCCACGATGACGCCGTCGGCGAACCCGCACGCCAGCCCCGCCTGCTCGGGTGTCCCGATCCCCACCCCGACGAGGAGGGGGAGGTCGGTGAGCGGCCGCATCGCCCCCACGAGCTCCTCGGCCGTGCCGGCCAGGGCCTCACGCTCCCCCGTGACCCCGTAGGTCGCCACGCAGTACACGAACCCGCCGGCCGCGCTCGCGATCGCCCGGAGCCTCTCGGGCGTCGACCCCGGCGCGGCGAGCAGGACCGGCGCGACCCCGGCGGCCCGGCACGCGCGCGCGACCTCGCCGGCCTCGTCGACGGGAAGGTCCGGCACGATCGCCCCGGACACGCCCGCCTCGGCCGCCTCGCGCAGGAACGCCTCCACCCCGTGTCGCAGGACCGGGTTGAAGTACGTCATCACCGCGACCGGCACGTCGAGGCCGGCCTCGCGCACGGTCTCGAGCACGTCTGCCGGCCGCGTCCCCGCCTCGAGCGCCAGGCGCGAGGCCTCCTGGATCACCCCCCCGTCCATCACCGGGTCCGAGAACGGGATCCCCACCTCGATGGCGTCGGCGCCGGCGTCCGCGAGGCCGCGGAGCAGTTCGGCGTCGACGCCCTTCAGGCCGCCCGTGACGTACGGGACGAACGCGCGCCCGCCGCCGTCGCGCCGAGCTCGAAGCGCGCTTTCGAGGTCGGCCGTCACAGGCCCCCGCCCGGTCCGAGCGCGGCCCGGACGGTCTCGAGGTCTTTGTCGCCCCGGCCCGACACGTTCACGACCACGACCGATCCCTCGGGGAGCGGACGGGAAAGGAGCCAGCCGACGGCGTGCGCGGGCTCGAGCGCCGGGAGGATCCCCTCGTTCAGCGCGAGGGCCCGGAACCCCGCCAGCGCCTCCGCGTCGGTCGCCGAGACGTACTCCGCGAGCCCCGAGTCCTTCAAGTAGGAGTGCTCGGGCCCCACGCCGGGGTAGTCCAGACCGGCCGAGATCGAGTGTGACGACGCGACCTGGCCCTCGGCGTCCTGCAAGAGGTACGAGTAGGACCCGTGGAGCACGCCGGGCTCGCCGAGCGTCAGCGAGCGGCAGTGCTCACCGAGCCCGTCGCCGCGCCCCCCCGCCTCGACGCCGATGAGCCGAACGCCGGGCTCGCCCACGAACGACGCGAAGATCCCCATGGCGTTACTGCCGCCCCCGACGCACGCGACCACGGCGTCCGGGAGCCGTCCCGCGCGCTCGAGCAGCTGCCCTCGCGTCTCCTCGCCGATCACGCGCTGGAACTCGCGAACCATGATCGGGAACGGATGCGGCCCGGCGACCGAGCCGATCACGTAGTGCGTGTCGCGGACCGTCGCCGCCCAGTCGCGCATCGCCTCGTTCATGGCATCCTTCAGCGTCCGGCTGCCCGACGTCACCGAGACGACCTCGGCGCCAAGCAGTTGCATCCGCGCGACGTTGGGGGCCTGGCGGACCGTGTCCTCCTCGCCCATGTAGACCACGCACGGCAGGCCGAACAGCGCGCAGGCGGTGGCGGTCGCGACGCCGTGCATCCCGGCGCCGGTCTCCGCGATGATCCGTGCCTTGCCCAAACGGCGAGCGAGCAGCACCTGCCCCAGCGTGTTGTTGATCTTGTGCGCGCCGGTGTGGTTCAGGTCCTCGCGCTTCAGCCAGATCCGGTAGCCGAGGTTCTCCGAAAGGCGCGACGCGAAGGTCAGGGCCGACGGGCGGCCGACGTAGTCCCGCAGCAGGGCGTCGAGCTCTCCCCGGAACCTCGCGTCCTCGCGGAGCTCGGCCCACGCGGCCGAGAGCTCGTCGAGCGCCGGGATGAGCACCTCCGGGACGTACCGACCCCCGAAGCGGCCGAACCGGCCCCGCCCGTCCGGCAGCGACGTGGCGACGGCGCTCACGCTGGGTCTCCTCGGAGCTCGCGAAGCGTCGCGCCAGGATCCTCCGCCCGCATGAGCGCCTCGCCGATCAGGATCGCCGACGCGCCCGCCGCGATCGCCCGCTCCACGTGCTCGCGGGTGGCGATGCCGCTCTCGAGGACCGCGATCCGATCGTCCGGGACCCGCTCGAGGAGCGCGAGGGCGCCCTCGGGGTCGACCTCGAGGGTCTCCAGGTCGCGCGCGTTCACCCCCACGACCTCGGCGTCGGTCGCGAGCGCCTTGTCGAGGTCCTCATCGGAGTGTGTCTCCACCAGCGAGCCGAGCCCGAGGTCGCCGGCCGCCGCGAGCATCGCCTTCAGCTCGGGCTCCGAGAGCGCCGCCGCGATCAGCAGGACGGCGTCGGCGCCCGCGACGCGCGACTCGATCACCTGGGACGGATGGACGAGGAAGTCCTTCCGCAGCACGGGAACCTGCACGGCCAGGTGCACCGCCCGCAGATCCGCGAGCGCACCGTCGAAGTGCTCGGGCTCGGTCAGCACCGACACGGCGGCCGCCCCGGCCGCCTCGTAGGCGCGGGCCTGCGCTCCGGAATCGACGTCGGCGATCCGACCGGCCGAGGGCGACGAGCGCTTCACCTCGGCCACGACCGCCGGCAGCTCGGCCGATCTCAGCGTGTCGGCGAACCGACGAGCGGGCGGCAGCCCGATGGCGAGCGCCATGAGCCCCGAGTCGTCGAGCGGGTGACGCTCGAGCCGACGGCGAACCTCCTCGACGATCTCCGTCAGGAACCCCATGGGAAGCCGAAGTCTACGCGGTCGCTCGGAGCGCCTCGGCGAGATCCAGGCCCTCGTGCAGCGCCCGGCCGACGACGACGCCCTCAACCGTTCCGCCGAGGCCGGCGACCGAGCGCACGTCCTGCACCGATCGGATCCCTCCCGCGGCGAGCACCGGTCGCTCGGTGTGGGTGGCAAGCGCCCAGATCCCGTCCAGGTCGGGTCCGGCGAGCTCTCCGACGCGGCTCACCTCCGTGAACAGGTAGCGGGTGACGTCCAGGCCCGCGAGCCATAGCAGGGTCTCCCACAGCGAGAGCTCGCCGCCTCCGCCGCCCCGTGGCCGGATCATCGGCCCGTCGGCCTCGATCCCGACGCAGAGGCGAGCGCCGTGCGCGCGGAGCAGCCGCTCGGCGGCGTCCCGTTCGGCGAGCGCGGCGGCGCCGAGCACCACCCGGTCCGCTCCCGCCGTCAGGAGCGCGTCGACCTGCGACCCGGAGGTCACGCCGCCGCTCGCCTGGACGGGGACGCCGAGCTTGGCGATCGACCGGACGGCGTCCAGGTTTCGAGCCTCCGCCATCGTCGCGAGGTCGACGTCGACCACGTGCAGCCGTGTCGCCCCGGCCTCCACGAACGCCCTCGCGGCAGCGAGCGGCTCACCGCCGAACGAGGGGATCGGGACGGCGCCCGTCGCCGACACCCTGACGAGGCGGCCGCCGGCCACGTCGATCGCGGGGATGACCTCGAACGCCACGGCGCGAAGCGTAGTCGCCGCGCTACGCGCGGGTGCCGGCGGCGTCGGGGATCGCCACGACCCGCCCCCCGCGCCGCGTCCCCCCCGTGAGCACGTGCGCCGCGTCGTTTCCGAGCAGCGCGCGGAGTTCGGACAGCAGCCCGGCGCCCGGGTCCACGCGGTACGTCCCGACCTCGAGCGGCGTGACGCCCTGCGAGGACAGATAGCGGACGCGGACCGGGGAGCGGCCGGGATGCGCACCGAGCAGCTCCTTGAGCTTCGCGATCGTCGCCCGGGTGCAGCTCGCGGCCGCGCAGTCGACGACGAGGACCGAGCTCGAGTCCCTCGTCGGACCCCCGGCGCCGAAGTTCGGCTCGCCGACCTCGACGGCGCGAAGCTGGAGCTCTCGGCCGCGCAGGTCCGCCCGTCCGGTCACGAGAACGATGGCGTCGGTCTCGATCAGGTCCGGCACCTGCTCGTAGACGCTCGGAAAGGCGATCACCATCACGCCCCCGGTCAGGTCCTCGAGGCGGAACTGCGCGAACGGGTCGCCCTTCTTCGTGAACTTCCGCGCGACCGAGGCGACGAGTCCGCCGACCCGCACGAGATCGCCGTCCCCGAGGTTCCCGACCTCCGAGAGCTCCATGTCCGTCTGCGCCGCGAGGGCGTCCTTGACCGCGAGCAGGGGGTGGTCGGTCACGAACTGGCCGAGCACCTCCTTCTCCAGGCGGAGCAGCGTCGGCTTGTCGAACTCGTCGCCCACGAGCACCGACTCGTCGATCTCGGTCGCGGCCTGGTCGCCGCCCCCGAACAGGGAGAACTGCCCGGCCGCCTCCGCCTTGCGCTCGGCGGCGATCGGCGCGGACACCTTCTCCTGGTTCTCCAGCAGCGCCCTTCGCCGGTAGTCCAGGGAGTCGAACGCGCCCGCGGTGATCAGGCTCTCGAGCAGGCGCTTCGTCAGGACGCCGGGGTCGACCTTCCGGCAGAAGTCCGCGTAGCCGAGGAACGTCCCCTTGGCGCGCCGGGCGTCGATGACCTGCTGGACGGCTCCGCCACCGACGTTGCGCACCGCGGACAGCCCGTAGCGGATCTTCGCCTCCCCGCTCGCCACCGGCGCGAAGTCCTGCTCGGACTCGTTCACGTCCGGCGGCAGGACCTCGAGCCCCATCAGCCGGCATGCGTTCAGGTAGAAGGGCTTGCGGTCCTTGTCGTCCTTCACGCTGGTCAGGACCGCCGACATGTACTCGACCGGGTGGTGCGCCTTGAGGTACGCGGTCTGGTACGCGACGAGCGCGTACGCGCAGGCATGCGAGGCGTTGAAGCCGTAGTCCGCGAACGGCTCCATGAGCTCGAAGGTCTCGGTCGCGAGCTTGGCCGGGTAGCCGTTGTCGATGCAACCCTGGATGAACGTCTCCTTGTGGACCATGAGCTTCGCCCGGATCTTCTTGCCCATGGCCTGCCGGAGCATGTCCGCCTCGGCCATCGAATACCCGGCCATGCGCACGGCGATCTGCATCACCTGCTCCTGGTAGACCATGATCCCGTAGGTCCCCTCGAGGATCTCGCGCAGATTCTCGTGCGGGAACGTGACCGGGTTGCGGCCGTGCTTGCGACGCGCGTACTCGGTGTGCATCCCCGCGTTGAGCGGGCCCGGCCGGTACAGCGCAACCAGCGCCATGAGGTCCTCGAAACGATCGGGCTCGAGCTCCTTGATGAGCTGGCGAAGCCCCGGGGACTCCATCTGGAAGACACCCGTGGTGTCCCCGCGCTTCAGCATGTCGTAGACGTCCTCGTCGTCCAGCGGCGCGTGGTCGATGTCGAGCTCGATGCCCTTCCGGCGAAGGTGCCCGAGCGTGTCCTCGATCACCGAGAGCGTGCGGAGCCCGAGGAAGTCCATCTTCAGCAGGCCAAGCTTCTCGACGCCGTGCATGTCGAACTGCGTCACGATCCGGCGCGAGTCGTCGCGCGAGTCCTTCGAGAGCTTCAGCGGCAGGTAGTTCACGAGCGGCGCGTCGCCGATCACGACGCCGGCGGCGTGCACGGAGTCCTCGCGACGAAGGCCCTCGAGCGCGCGGGCGGTGTCCACGATCTCCCGGGACTCGGGCTCCTTCTCGTAGGCGTCGCGAAGCTCGGGCGAGAGCTTCAGCGCCTCCTCGATCGGGTGCTCGCGACCGAGCACCGCGGGCGGGTACATCTTGCAGAGCCGGTCCCCCACCGAAGCCGGGAACCCGAGCACCCGGGCGCCGTCGCGGATGCCCTGCTTCCCCTTGATCGTCTGGAACGTGATGATCTGCGCCACGTGGTCCGAGCCGTACTTCGAGGCCACGTAGCGGATGACCTCGTCGCGTCGCCGCTCGTCGAAGTCCATGTCGATGTCGGGCATCTGGATGCGGCCCGGGTTCAGGAACCGCTCGAAGATCAGCCCGTATCGAAGGGGATCCAGGTCGGTGATCCGCAACGCGTACGAGACCACCGAGCCCGCCGCCGACCCCCGGCCCGGGCCGACACGGATCCCGCTCTCTCGCGCGAACCGGATCAGGTCCCACACGATGAGGAAGTAGCCGGAGAACCCCATCGAGACGATCACGTCGAGCTCGTGCTCCACGCGGTCTCGAATCGCGTCGGCGCCCTCGCCGTACCGCTCGTGCACCCCCTCGTGCACCAGTCGCCGGAGGTACGCGTCGCGGTCCATCCCGCCCGGCGGCTCGAACCGGGGCACGTGGAACCGCTGGTCGGGTGGGAGGTCCTCGCCGTAGACCAGGCGCAGGTCGCACCGCTCGGCGATCTCGAGCGTGTTGTCGCAGGCCTCCGGCAGATCCGCGAAGACCTCGCGCATCTCCTGCGCCGTCTTCAGGTAGAACTGGTCCGAGTCGAACTTCAGCCGGTTGGTGTCGGTCTGCACCTTCTGCTGCTGGATGCACAGCAGCACGTCGTGCGGCTTGGCGTCGGCGCGCTCGGTGTAGTGGAGATCGTTCGTCGCCACCAGCCGCAGGCCCGTCCGCCGCGCCAGGTCCGTCAGCCCGGCCATGATCCGCCGCTGTTCCACCAGCCCGTGGTCCTGAACCTCCACGAAGAAGTTCCCGGCCCCGAAGATGTCGGTGTACGTCGAGGCCGCGTCCGCCGCCTTCGCATCCTGGCCGCCGAGGAGCAGCTGCGAGATCTCCGAGGCCAGGCACCCCGAGAGCCCGATCAGCCCCTCGGCGCGCTCGGCGAGCAGCTCCTTGTCGATCCGCGGCCGGTGGTAGAAGCCCTCGAGGTGGGCGTCGGTCACCAGGCGAAGGAGGTTGCGGTAGCCGACCTCGTCCTTCGCGAGGATCGTCAGGTGGCGGTACTTCTCCTCGCTCTCGCCGGGGGCTCGCTCGAACCTCGACGAGGGGGCGACGTAGGTCTCGACCCCGATGATGGGCTTCACGCCCGCCTTGATCCCCGCCTCGTAGAAGCCGAGTGCCCCGAACATCGCCCCGTGGTCGGTGATGGCGAGCGCCGGCATCTCCTCCTCGGCCGCGCGCGAGAACAGCGCGTCGATCCGGGAGGCGCCGTCCAGCAGGGAGTACTCGGTGTGCGTGTGGAGGTGGACGAAGCTCCGGCCGCTCAACGAATCCCTGGGCCCCCTGGGGAAAACCTGTGGAGTACTTACATGCTTGTGATTCCCGGAACCCGAAGGATAGACTCGCGGCACCCAGGAGGCAACCGCCGAGGTCGCGGACCCGCGCGGAAGAGGAAAGATGCGGCTCTCGTACTCGAGCATCAACACCTACGAAACCTGTCCCGCGAAGTTCAAGTTCCAGTACGAGGACCGCGTCCCCCAGTCGCGCTCCCCCGCCCTCGCGTTCGGCGACTCCCTGCACCGGGCCCTGCACCTGTTCCACAACCGGCCGGTGCCGGTCCCGCCCTCGCTCGAGGAACTGCACGACATGCTCGAGATGTCGTGGGTCTCGGAGGGCTTCGTCGACGAGTCCGAGGAGCGGATGTACCGCGACCACGGGCGCCAGGTGCTGGCGCAGTATCACCGCGAGAACGCCGCCGAGTACCGGATCCCTGCCGCGCTCGAGTTCCGCTTCACGATTCAGGTCGAAGGGGTCGAGCTGTCGGGCATCATCGACCGGATGGACCGCATCCCCGGCGGGGGCTACGAGATCATCGACTACAAGACCAACCGCCGGCTCCCGCCTCAGGCGCGGATCGACCGCGACCTCCAGCTGTCCGTCTACCACCTCGCGGCCAAGGAGGTCTGGGGCATCGAGCCCGAACGGCTGACGCTCTATTACCTCCTCCCCGGCCAGCGCATGACGACCGGCCGGACGGCGGCCGACGTCGACGAGCTGCGCCGGCGGATCGCGACGGTCGCGGAACGGATCACTGCCGGCAAGTTCGAGCCGAGGCAGAACCCGCTCTGCGACTGGTGCGAGTACCAATCGCTGTGTCCGCTCTTCCGCCATCAGCACGAGAAGGAGCTCGGGGACCCGACACCGAGGATGACCGCGATCGTCGATGAGTGGATCGCCCTGAAGCGCCAGACCCGCGCGACCTATCGTCGGTTCGATGAGCTCGTGCCGCTGATCAACGCGTTCGCCGACGAGCACAACTACCGGAGGCTGTTCGGAAGCGACGGCGCGGCGATCGACCGGCGTCCGCAGCACGTCACCGCGCCGATCGAGGACCAGGTGCGCGCGATCCTCGCTCCGCTCGGGCTGTGGGAGGGCGTGCGCTCGGTCGACCCGGCCAAGCTCAATGCGCTGATCGAGTCCCGGACCCTGCCGCCCGACGTCGAGGACCGGCTGCTCGCCTCCCGCGAGGAGGTCCGCACCCAGTACGCCCTCTACCTGAAGGAGGGCGAGCGCGCCCGCCGCTGAGCGGTCGGGTCAGCCCTGGTTCGCGACTCGACGCAGGCCCTCCTCGAGGTCCTCGGCGAGCGGCTCCTCGAGGTCGATCCGTGCGCCCGTCCACGGGTGGTCGAACGCGATCCGCCACGCGTGCAGGAAGGGCCGGCGCAACCCCAGGGCCCGGGCGTCGTCGCCGGCGCCGCCGTAGCGGCCGTCGCCCAGGATCGGGTGCCCGACCGCCGCGAGGTGCACCCGGATCTGGTGCGTCCGGCCGGTCCGCGGCGCCGCCTCCAGGAGGGTCGCTCGGGCGAACCGCTGGCGCACCTCGAACCCGGTCGCGGCCGACCGCCCGCCGGCCGCGTCGACCCCGATCCGCGCGCCTCGCCGTCCGAGCGGCGCGTCGACCTCGAATCGGTCGTGCGCGACGGTGCCGCGAACGAGCGCGAGATACCGGCGATCGGCGCGGTGCGCCGCGAACATCTCGGCGAGCGCCGCGTGGGTCTCGTCGTCGCAGGCCACGACCAGCAGGCCCGACGTGCCGGCATCGAGCCGGTGCACGATGCCCGGGACGGAGCGGACCCCCTCGCGGCGCGAGCGGGATCCCCATCCAGAGCAGCCGATTCACCAGCGTTCCGGTCCGCCGGTTCTCGGTGGGATGGGTCGGCAGGCCGGAGGGCTTGGCGACGACGACGAGGCGCTCGTCCCGATAACGGACGTCGACGGCCGGCCCCTCGGGCGGAACTCCGGCGGCCGGCGCGAGATCGGCGACGACCCGCTCGCCCCCGGTGAGCCGGAAGGACTTCGGCCGCGGGGAGCCGTCGACCGTGACGTTTCCCGACGCGATCGCGCGCTGGGCGTCGGCCCGCGTCACGCCCAGGCGCTCGGCGAGGACGGCATCGAGCCTGCCGGACGGGGCCTCGAACGCCTCCGACACCGCCTCAGCCCTCGGTCGATGCCTCGCCCTCGCCGGAGGCGGTCGCGAGGGCGAGCAGGATGGCACCGACCACGATCGCGCTGTCGGCGAGATTGAACACCGGCCACACCTGGAAGTCGATGAAGTCGGTCACATGCCCCGAGAGCCCGGACCCGTTCGCGACGCGGTCCGTGAGGTTGCCGAGCGCTCCCCCCAGGATCAGCCCGAGCGCGATCGCCACGGGCAGCCGGGTCATCCGGAAGGAGACGACCACGATGATGATCGAGACCACGATCGTCGCCCCCGCGAACAACCACGGCGCGCTCCGTCCCAGCCCGAACGCGCCGCCCGAGTTCGTCGTGTAGTTGAGCGTGAGGACGCCGGGGATCACCTCGAGCGGCGGCTCGCCGGCGAGCGTGCGCTCGACCCACAGCTTCGTGAGGCGGTCGAGGAGGTAGGCGACGGCCGCCGCCCCGTAGAGCCACGCCGCGAGCGTGCGAGCTCGGCCGGTCACGAGACTATCGCCGCGATTGTGCCTGCGCGTCCTTCAGACAGAGGTCCACGTAGGGGAGCGCCTTCAGCCGAGCCTTCTCGATCGGCTTGCCGCAGCGGGAGCAGAGCCCGTACGTCCCGTCGTCCATCCTGGCGAGCGCGCGATCGATCTTGCCCATCAGGTCGCGCACGTTGTTCTCGATCGAAAGGTCCCGCTCCCGCTCGAACGTGAACGTCCCCGCGTCCGCGTTCTCCTCGTCGAAGGAGACCTCCCCCGACAGATCCGACTGCGACGCCGCGAACGATTGCTCCTCGATCGTCGTCAGTTGCTCCTGAAGCTCCGACCGCTCCGAGACCAGGCGTTCGCGCAGGTCATCGAGCTCCTTCTTGGAATACGCCGTCTTGGTCGCCATGGCGCGGGGGACGCTAGCACCCGCGAAGAGGGCCGACAACGACTCGGTCACGCCCCGCGAAGGCGCCGCTCGAGCTCGACAGAATCCACCCCGTCCACCTCGAACACCTTCGATCTCGAGCGCGCTCCCGTGCGCAGGCGAACGGCGCCGGGCGCAACGCCCACCGCGGCTGCCAGGGCTCGCCGGGCCTCCTCGGTTGCCCGACCGGTCTCGGCCGGGGCCCGAACCCGGACGACGATCCCGCTCGGGCCGGCCTCTACGGCCGTCCGGCCCGAGCGCGGCACGACCCGAACCGTGACCGACGCCATCTCGCCGTGTAGCATCCCCCGGTACAGGCGACGACGGGAACGAGTAGCGGAGGTTCCCACCTCGAGCGAGCCGGGGGCGGTGTGAGCCCGGCGGCAGGGCCTCCTCGAACATCCTCCCCGAGCTGCCGCCCGAACCGGGCGCGGGAATCGGTCCCGCCCCGCAGTAGACGCGGCCGGGTCCGCCCGTGACCGCGGAGGGCTGTGTCGGCAGCCACGGAGTGGTCGGGGTCGCGGGACTCCGGCAAGCGGGGTGGGACCGCGGGGCACACGCCTCGTCCCTGCACCAGGGGCGGGGCGTTTCGCGTCTGAGAACGCGGAACCGGACGAGGGAGATGGACGAGGTGCCGTTCGAGCCGGTCGACGCGAACGTGAGCTTCCCCGCGCTCGAGCAACGCATCCTCGAGTTCTGGCGCGAGGCCGACGTCTTCCACCGCCAGCTCGAGCAGCGCAGGGACGGCCCGCTATGGGTCTTCTACGAGGGCCCGCCGACCGCCAACGGCCGCCCGGGCGTTCATCACGTCGAGGCGCGAACGTTCAAGGACGTCTTTCCGCGATTCAAGGCGATGACCGGACACTACGTCCCGCGCAAGGGCGGATGGGACTGCCACGGCCTGCCCGTCGAGCTCGAGGTCGAGAAGGAGATCGGAACGAAGAGCAAGCGCGACATCGAGGCCTTCGGCGTCGCCGAGTTCAACCGTCGGTGCCGCGAGTCCGTCCAGCGGTACGTCGGCGACTTCGAGAGGCTGACGGAGCGCATCGGGTTCTGGATCGACATGCCGGACGCCTACTGGACGATGAGCGCCGAGTACATCGAGAGCGTCTGGTGGTCGCTCAAGCAACTCCACGCGAGGGGCCTCCTGTTCCAGGACCACCGGATCTCGACCTACTGCCCCCGCTGCGGCACCCCGCTCTCGGACGCCGAGGTCGCGATGGGCTATGAGGAGGTCGAGGACCCGAGCGTCGATGTCGCGTTCCGGATCGTCGAGGCCTCGGACCCGTCCCTCGTCGGCGCATCGATGCTCGGCTGGACCACCACCCCGTGGACGCTGATCTCGAACACCGGCGTCGCGGTGAACCCGGATGCGACGTACGTGCTCGTCGAGCACGCGGGCGACCGGCTCATCATCGCCGAAGCGCGAAGGGACGCCATCGCGCCGGATGACCCGGTCGTCGGCGGCCCGATGAGCGGCGCCACGCTCGTCGGGACCCGCTACGAACCGCTGTATCCCAACGTGCGGGGCGCGCACCGCGTCGTCGCGGCCGGCGTTCGTCTCGCTCGACGACGGCACGGGCGTGGTGCACTTGGCGCCGGCGTTCGGGCCGGAGGACCTCGAGATCGGCAGGCGCGAGGGGTGGCCCCTGTTCAAACCACTCGACGACGAGGGGCGGTTCACGGACGAGGCGCCACCCCTCGTACGCGGCCGGTTCTTCAAGGACGCCGATCCCATGATCACCGAGGACCTGCGGAGCCGGGGACTCCTCGTCCGCGCGGGAACCATCCAGCACACCTATCCCCTGTGCTGGCGATGCTCGACGCCCCTGATCTACGTCGCCAGGACCTCCTGGTACGTCCGGACGACCGCCGTGAAGGACCGGCTCATGGAGGTGAACGAGGAGGTCAACTGGTACCCCGACCACATCAAGCACGGGCGCTACGGCAACTGGCTCGCGAACAACGTCGACTGGGCGCTGTCGCGCGAGCGCTACTGGGGCACGCCCCTCCCGATCTGGCGCTGTCCCGAAGGCCACGACACGGCGATCGGCTCGCTCGTCGAGCTGTCCGCGAAGGCTGGGCGCGACGTCACGGGGCTCGACCCGCACCGCCCCGGGATCGACGACGTGTCGTTCCCATGCCCCGAGTGCGACGAGACGGCGTCACGCGTTCCCGAGGTCATCGACACCTGGTACGACGCGGGGGCGATGCCGTTCGCGCAGTGGGGCTACCACCCGGAGCTCGGGCGAGGCCTCGAGCGCTTCGACGAGCGCTTCCCCGCCGACTTCATCAGCGAGGCGATCGACCAGACGCGCGGGTGGTTCTACACGCTGATGGCCGAGGGCGTCCTGCACTTCGACTCGATCTGCTACCGCAACTGCGTGTGCCTCGGCCTCATCATGGGTGAGGACGGCCGCAGGATGAGCACGTCCCTCGGGACCGCGATCGATCCGTGGGCGATCCTGGACCGCCAGGGAGCCGACGCGCTCCGTTGGTACCTGCTGACGAACGGTTCCCCATGGGCATCCCGGCGCGTCGGCATGAGCATCCTGGACGACGTCCTGCGACAGTTCCTCCTCACGCTCTGGAACGTCCACGCGTTCTTCGTCACCTACGCGAACGCGAGCGCCATCGAGCCGCTCGAGGGCGACCCGGTCTCGGCGGCCGATCGCCCGCTCCTGGATCGGTGGATCCTGTCGCAGCTCTCGACCACCGTCCGCGTCGCCCGGGACGGGCTCGAGGCCTACGACGCCACCGGCGCCGGCCGTCGGATCGCCGCGTTCGTCGACGACCTGTCGAACTGGTACGTGCGCCGGGCGCGCCGCCGCTTCTGGGATCCGGGGGGCGAGGGGGGCGCGGACACGCGGGCGGCGTTCCTCACGCTGCACGAGTGTCTCGTCACGCTCTCCGGGCTGCTGGCCCCGTTCACGCCCTTCGTGGCCGAGGCGCTCTGGCGAAGCCTGGCGTCCGGGCGCGACGGCGCGCCGGATTCGGTGCACCTGTCCGACTACCCGATCGCCGACGAGGCGAGGATCGACCGGGGACTGGAGGACGCGATGGCCGCGGCACGAACGATCGTCGAGCTCGGCCGGCGCGTCCGGACCGAGACCAAGGTGAAGGTGCGTCAGCCGCTGCTGGAGGCCGTCGTGCACTTCCCGGGCGATCGCGACGCGCTCGAGCCGCTGCTCGACCTCGTCGCCGAGGAGCTGAACGTCAAGCACGTCGCGTTCGCCGAGCGGGCCGAGCAGCTCGGCCGCTGGCGGGCCAAGCCCAACTTCAAGGTGCTGGGTCCCAAACTCGGCTCTCGGGTGAAGGACGTGGCTTCGGCGCTGGAGAGCGACGACGGCGACGCGGCCGCGGCGCTCGCCCGAGGCGAGACCATCGAGCTTCCCATGCCTTCGGGGGACGTGACGCTCGAACCGGCGGACGTCGACCTCGTCCAGGAGACCTTGGAGGGGTGGGGCGTCGCCAGCGACGGCTGCGATCACCGTCGCGCTCGAGCTCGAGGTCACGCCCGGGCTCCGGCTGGAGGGGCTGGCCCGAGAGCTCGTCCGGCAGATCCAGGACGCCCGCAAGGCGGCCGGGTTGGATGTGAGCGACCGGATCGAGCTCGGGGTCCTCGCCTCCGGCGATGCAGGCGACGCCCTTGCGGCGCAACCGCGAGTACCTCGCCGCCGAGACGCTCGCGACCGAGGTTCGCGAGGCCGAGCTGGAGGACGCGACCTACCGGCAGGACGCCGTCGTCGACGGCTCGCCGGTTCGGATCACGATCCGGCGAGCCTGAGGGTTTCGACCACTCAGTCGTCGCCCCAGAAGAGCTCGCGCAGCGAGCGCTCCCGCCCCTCGCCGGCGGGAGCGCCCTCGGAGCTGTAGGCGGGCTCGGTCGCGATGTCGACGATCACGCGATCGGGCTCGGGATCCGCAACGGGCTCGGGTTCGCCGAGCCGTTCCCGGATCTCGGCTGCCGAGGCCGCCTCCGGGGCCCTGGCCTCCGGCTCCGAGACCTCCCGGGACGAATCGGCTCGAGCCCGCAACGCGAGGACCATCTGCTTGACCTCTTCCGCGTGCGTCTGCACGAGGGCGCCGAGGCTCTGAAGGAACTCGCGTTCGGCGTTCAGGAACGGGGCGACCGCCGCTCGCGGATCTCCCGAAGCCGGACGGCGGCCGCTCCGGCGGCCGCGATCGCTCCGGCGGCCGCCTCGGCCTTGCGCACGATCTCCGCGGCCTCCTGCCGGGCGCGCGCCAGGATCTCCTCCGCCTCGGCGCGGGCGTCGTCCGGGCCGGCGCCGGCGGCGGCCGGAGGCGCGATCTCCGTCGAGCGAAGCCGTTGGTTCTCCTCCACGTACCACGCGAGGTCCTCGGTGATGCGATCCAGGAAGGCGTCGACGTCCCGTTCGTTGTATCCGCGGAACGCCAGCCGGAACTCGATCTGCTGGACGTCGGTCGGCGTGACCCTTCCGCCGCCCGACGGCACGTCGTGTTGCTCGGCCTTCTTCCTCCGCATGCCCTACCCCCGTCAGCTAACAGAACGCCCTTTGCAAGACGAGAAGAATAACGAACGCCAGCAGGACGGACAGATCGAACCCCATCCCTCCCGCCCGGACCGGCGGGATCACCGCCCGGAGCGGTCGGAGCACCGGTTCGGTCACGTCATCCACCAGGTCCAGGATCCCGCGCACCGGACCGGACAGGGGCCGGCGGAACCCGAACGCTTCCGCCCACGACACGATCACCCGGACGAACAGCACGATCCAGAAGATGGTCAGGACGATGCACAGGATGTCGAGGGCGGGGTTGGTCTCCTGTGCGGTCATCCCATGGCCGGTCGAACGCCGTCCGTCAGAACTGGTTGTAGAGGTCGCCGCCGGCGATCCGCTCGCGGTCCTCGGCCGAGACGTCGACGTTCGCCGGTGTGAGCAGGTAGACGCGGTTCGCGACCATCTCGATCTTGCCGTCGAGCCCGTAGACCAGGCCCGACGCGAAATCCACCAGGCGCCGTGCGATGGTGTCGTCGGTGCTCTGGAGGTTCATGATCACGGGCACCCCGTCCTTGAACCGATCGGCGATGTCGCGCGCCTCGTTGAAGCGTCGGGGTTCCGACTTGTGGATCGAGCCGGCCGTCGCCGGGCGCGCCGACGGGATCGTTCGCACGATGCCCTCGCGCTCGGGCTCGAGGGCGACCTCGCGGACGGCCTGGGGACGCTGGAAGCGCCGGACCTCGGCCTGTTCGGGCTGCGCGGAGACCTCGTCCAGCTCCTCGAACTCGTCGTCCTCGACCAGTCCGAGGTACGTAAGCGTCTTCTTCCACACGCCAGGCATCACGTCCTCCCCGTTACGTCGAGGGCCGCGCCCCGAAGAGCGCGGTCCCGATCCGAACCATGGTAGCGCCTTCCTCTACCGCGACCTCGTAATCGAACGACATTCCCATGGACAGCTCGACCGCCCCCGGATGCCGCTCCGCCACGGGCCGAAGGAGCTCGCGGAGCCTCCGAAAGTACGGGCGCGCCTCCTCGGCGGACGGGGTTGGAGGCGGAAGCGTCATGAGCCCGCGGAGCTCGAGCCCGTCGGTGACGGCCACCTCGTCGCATGCCGGGAGGACGTCGGCGGGTCGCACGCCCGTGCGTTCGCCGGTGAAGTCGACCTCGACCAGGGACGGCAGGGTCCGGCCCCGCTCCGTCGCCCGGCGGGCGAGGCGCGTCATCGCCCGGCCCGGGACGACGGTCTCGATGACGTCGGCGAGCTCCGCGACGTGGTGCGCCCCGCTGGCCTGAAGGGTCCCGACGAAGTGCCAGGTGGCCTCGGGGACCAACGATCGCTTCGCCCTCAGGTCCTGGACGTAGTTCTCGCCGAGGTCCTCCACCCCGGCGTCGTGCACCCAGGCGAGCGCCTCCGGCTCCACCGTCTTGCCGATGGCCACGAGGCACACCGCGCCCGGGTCGCGGTCCGCCCGCTCGCACGCCGCCGCGAGCCGATCGCGGATCCGCGCCAGGTTCTCCAGGACGGTCTGCCGGCTGCGTGCCATGAGGGGTCACGGAACGTAACAGAAACGAACAACCGATAACAGGAGCAACAGGAGGAAGACTCCGACGAGAACGGAAGTGGGGGCGGAGACACGACCCAGAGGCGGGGGAAGGGCGCCTCTCGGTCTCGTTCGTCTCCGCCCCCACGACCCGTTCGTCGCGAAGGACCCGAGGGTCCTAGCTCTTCAAGAAGTCCGGGATGTCGAGGTCCTCCTCGGCGTCGAAGGACACCGTCTCGGGCGCCGGCCGGAAGATCTCGTCCTCGTCCTCGACCAGGATCGACACCGGGGCCGCCTCCTCCTCGCCGACGACCGACGTCATCGCCGCGTCGTCACGCGCGGGTTCGGGCTCCTCGAGCAGGCGAGAGAGTCGGCTCTCGAACTGCGCGGAGGTCGGGGCGGCCGCGAGCTTGTCGAAGCCGGCCGCGATCACGGTGACCCGGACCTCCTCTCCGAGCGCGTCGTCGACGACCGCTCCGAAGATGATGTTGGCGTCCGGGTGAGCCACGCGGGTGATGGTGTCCGCCGCCCGGTTGACCTCGTGCAGCGTCAGGCCGGTCGGTCCGGAGACCGACAGCAGCACCCCGCGGGCACCCTCGATCGAGGACTCGAGCAGCGGCGAGCTGATCGCGGCGCGGGCCGCCTCCTCCGCCCGGTCGTCGCCGGAGCCGTGCCCGATGCCCATGAGCGCGGACCCGGCGCCGGTCATGACCGACTTCACGTCGGCGAAGTCCAGGTTGATGAGGCCCGGGGTGGTGATGAGCGACGTGATCCCTTCGACGCCCTGGTACAGGACCTGGTCCGCCGTGCGGAACGCGTCGACCATCGGCGTGTGCGGCTCGGAGACCTGGAGCAGTCGGTCGTTCGGAACGACGATCAGGGTGTCGACGGCCTTCTTGAGGTCGCTGATCCCCACGTCGGCCTGCGTCGCCCGCTTGCGTCCCTCGAAGCCGAACGGCCGCGTGACGACGCCGATCGTGAGCGCCCCGAGGTTGCGGGCGATCTCGGCGACGATCGGCGCGCCGCCGGTCCCGGTTCCCCCGCCCTCGCCGGCGGTGATGAACACCATGTCGGCGCCCTTGAGGATCTCCTCGATCTCATCGGCGTGCTCGTCCGCGGCGCGGCGGCCGACCTCGGGATCCGAACCCGCCCCGAGGCCTCTCGTGGTCTCGCGCCCGATGTCGAGCTTGACCTCCGCGTCGGACATGAGGAGGGTCTGCGCGTCCGTGTTCACGGCGATGAACTCGACCCCGCGAAGCCCCGCCTCGATCATGCGATTGATCGCGTTCACGCCCCCGCCGCCGATCCCGACCACCTTGATGACGGCGAGGTAGTTCTGAGGAGAATCCATCACTGCGACCTCCGCTCCCCGGGTCGTGATCCCCCCGGCCTACCTGGGGAAACGCCGTACCTGTCTCCCTGAGCCCTAATGTCTGGACGATGGTGCCTCGTTCGTGAACCGTAAACGTCAACTCGAAGTTGATTGTTATATCTACCTCACGTTGGCCGCGTCACGCTACTCGCATAGCCCAGGTCCGTCAACATCTCGAGCCTTCGAGTTGTGCGATGCCGTGACACTTCTCCTGGGTGCGTCAGCCCGTCAGCTTCACCGCGGGCAGACCTGGCGCGACGACGTTCACCGTCGCCAGCGACTCCCCTTCCGCTTCCGCCCACGCGAGGATCTGGTCCAGGGCCGCGGCCTTTCGGCGAAGCTCGGACGCCGACCCATATCGAATGCTGACGCCGCCCCGAAGTCGCATCTGAAGCGTCCCGTCCGCCGCGACCACGACGGACGCCACCGTTGCCCGAAGCTCAGGCGCCATGACCCCGATGGCCCGCGCCGCGGGACCGGGTGAGGCGTGCAGGCCCTCGAAGGTGGGCCCGATCGGCAGCCGGATGCGCGGAAGCCCGCCCGTGCGGCTCGTCGGCCCGAGCTCCGTTCCGTCGGCGGCGACGAGGATCTCGCCGGCGTCACCGATCGCCACGGCGACCGGTGCCCGCTCGACCACCGTGATCTGGATGGTCCACGGGAGCGAGATCCCGACGTCGGCGGAGGCGATCCACGGGTCGGCCTCGAGCCGTGTCTCGACCGCCGCCTCGTCGAACCACAGGACGTTGGTCTGCCTCGAGACCTCGGCCGCTGCCACGATCTCGCCTCGCGAACGGTGCGCCGCGCCGACCACGTCGATGCCGCGCGCGTGAAACGCCGAGGAGCGCGAGACGAAGAAGGCGCCGGCGGCGACCGTCGCGACGGCGGCGGCAACCGGGAGCCACAGCTTCACGCCGCGGGGACGGGGCGAGCGCCTATCGCGACGCGGGATCGAGATCGCCAACGAGATGCACCTCCGGTTCGAGTCGAATCCCGAAACGAGCCACCACGAGCTCCTGCACCAGTCGGATCACCTCGAGGACGTCGGTGGCGCGGGCGCCCTCCGCCGTCACGATGAAGTTCGCGTGTTTGGTCGAGATCGACGCACCGCCGACGGCGAGCCCCTTCCCCCCGGCCGCCTCGATCAGTCGCCCGGCGTGGTCACCGGGCGGATTCGTGAAGACGCTCCCGCAGTTGGACTCCGCCAGCGGCTGGGTCCGGCGCCGGTACTCGCGAGCCTCGTCCATCGCGGCGCGGATCCGAACCGGGTCGCTCGGGGTCAGCGTCACCGTGGCCGCGATCACCAGCCCGTCCTTCGGGAGGGCCGACCGTCGGTAGGCGAACCCCGCCTCGGCGGCCGGGACTCGGCGGGATGCGCCCGCCATGAGCTCGAAGACGTCGAGCGCGTCCAGGACGCCGGCGAGCTCGGATCCGTGCGCGCCGGCGTTCATTCGAACCGCGCCGCCGACCGTGGCGGGGATCGCGACGCCGAACTCGAGGCCGGCCAGGCCGTGGGTGAGCGCCACGCCGGCGAGGGCCGGGAGCGGCATCGCCCCGCCCGCCCGGAGGCGCGACCCCTCGCGGGCGGCCCACCGGTAGGCCCGACCGAGCCGGAGGACCAAGCCGGGGAAGCCGTCGTCGGAAACGAGCACGTTCGACCCCTTGCCGAGCACGACGAACGGGATCGCCGACTGCCGCACGGCCTCGCCGCACGCCACCAGGTCGGCCTCGGACTCCGGTTCCAGATACAGCGCCGCCGCGCCTCCGATCCGAAACGTCGTGAGCGGCGCGAGACGAAAGCGCGTGCGTACCCGGTCGCCGCACGCGGCTCGCAGGATCGCCTCGGCCCCACGGATCGCATCGCTCACGCGGCGCCCTCCGACATGCGCTCGAGCGCGGCGTCGCCGAGCATCCACACGTCGCCGCACCCCATCGTGATCACCAGGTCTCCCCCTCGCACCTCGCGGTTGAGGAACTCGACGACGTCGCCCCGGTGCGGGAGATAGACGATCCGCTTGCCCGGCGCGGACTCGGCGATACCTCGCACCACGAGCTTGCCCGTGACCCCGGGGATCGGATCCTGGGCGGCCCCATACACGTCGGTCACCACGACGAGGTCCGCCTCGACGAGGCTGGCGCCGAGCTCACGCCACAGGGCCTGCGTTCGCGAGAAGCGATGCGGTTGGAAGACCGCCACGAGCCGTTCGGGGCCGGTGCGCCGCGCGACGCCGAGCGTCACGGCGAGCTCCGTCGGCACGTGGCCGTAGTCGTCGTAGAAGCGGGCCCCCCGAACCGAGCCCCGGCGCTCGAAGCGCCGATGCACGCCCGAGAACTCGGCGAGCGCGTCCACGGCCGCCGATGGGGAGACGCCGACCAACCGCGCCACCGCGACGGCGGCCGCCGCGTTCAACAGGTTGTGGGCGCCGTCCACCTGGATGCGCAGCGGGTGTCGCGCGCCGTCGACGATGATCTCGCCCGCCGATCCGTTCGGACCCGCGGTCGCGATCTCGAGCCGGACATCGGCGTCGGCCCCGGTCCCGTACGTCGTCGTCGCCACGCCGGCCGCCTCGACGGCGCGAAGGGCCCCCTCCTCGTCCGAGCAGACGACGAGGTGCTCGCATCGCTCCGCGAAGGCGGTGAACGCGGCCTCGATCTCCGGAAGACCGTCCGGGTAGAAGTCCACGTGGTCGACCTCGACGTTCGTGACGATCCCGACGGCCGGCCGCATGAGCAGGAACGACCCGTCGCTCTCGTCGGCCTCGGCGACGAAGAGCTCCCCCGCGCCCGACCGCGCGCCGCTGCCGGTCTCGTTGGGATCCCCGCCGATCACGTAGGTGGGATCCAGCCCGGCGCGCTCGAGAACCAGCGCCACCATCGAGGTCGTCGTCGTCTTGCCGTGCGTGCCGGCAACGGCGATCGTGCGATGGTCGGCGGCCGCCGCGGCGAGCGCCTGCGCGCGCATCCAAACGGGGATCCCCCGCCCCCGCGCCTCGGCGAGCTCGGGATTGTCCTCGCGGATGGCGCTGGAGACGACGACCGCGTCCGCCGGGCCGACCCGCCCGGCCGCGTGCCCGATCGAGACCGACGCCCCCGCCTCGGCCAGCTCGGCCAGTCCCTTCGACTCCTTCAGGTCCGAGCCGCTCACCGCGATCCCCCGGGCGAGGAACAGGCGGGCGAGGTTGCGCATCCCGGCTCCGCCGATGCCGATCATGTGCACGATCCGCACCCCCTCGAGGTTCGGCACCTCGAGGGTCGGGATCGTGCCGGGTCGCGGGCGATACGCGCTCATCCGCCGCTGCCCGCCGCGAGCACGGCCCCGGCGAGCGCCTCCGCGGCGGCCGGGCGCGACCAGGACCGCGCGCGACTCGCCATCGCCTCGAGCGCGCCCGGGTCCTCGAGCAGGGAGACGATGCGCTCCGCGAGAACCGCCCCGTCGAGGTCGTCGTCCAGCAGGATCCTCGCCCCTCCGGCCCGCTGGAGCGCGCGGGCGTTCGCCTCCTGATGGCGACCGGTCGCGTACGGGTAGGGAACCAGGACCGCCGGGACCCCGCAGACGGCCACCTCGGCGACGGTGGTCGCACCCGCGCGCGACACGACGAGCGTGGCGGCCGCGTACGCGAGCTCCATGCGGGCGAGGAACGGCAGCACGCGAACCGGCACGGGCGGCGCGGCGCCGATCGCCGATCGGACCGCCTCCGCATGCGCGTGACCCGCGAGCAGCAGCAGCTGGACGTCGTCGCGAGCGAGTCGAGGCAACGAGGCGACGAGGGCGCGGTTCAGGTGCAAGGCGCCCTGGCTGCCCCCGAACACCACCACGGTCCGTAGCGACGGGTCCAGGTCGAGCTCCTGCGCGGCCTCTTTCGCAAGGCCCTCCCGGTCTCCCCAGACCCCGAGCAGCGCCTCTCGTACCGGATTCCCCGTGACGACGGTTCGGGTGCGACGCGGCAGCCGACGGGCCGCCTCGGCGAACGCGAGCGCCACGGTTCGCGCGGGGCGCGCCAACACCCGGTTCGCGAGCCCCGGCGCCGCGTTCTGCTCATGCAGCACGAGCGGCCGGCGCGAGGCAACCGCGGCGAGCGCCACCGGCACGCTCACGTATCCGCCCATCCCGAGGACGACGTCGGCGCCCTCGACCAGCGGCCGGCACCCACCCACGGACCGCATCGCGACGACCGGCGCCGCGGCCGCGCGCAGTGAGACCTTCCGCACGAACGGGCTCGCCTGGACCTCCACGAAGTCGAAGCCCTCCGCGGGAACGAGGCGGGCCTCCGGCCCGGCGGCGGTTCCCGCGAACCGAACGGCGTGCCCCTGCTGGCGCATGTGCCGCGCGACGGCGAGCGCCGGGAAGACGTGCCCCGCCGTGCCGCCGCCGGCGATCAGCACCCTCACGCGGCCTTCGCCTTCTTGGCGCGGGGCGTCGCGGCGCGTGCGGACTCGCGCGAGGGGGCGGTCGCCACGTTGACGAGGACCCCGATCCCGGCGAGCGACACCACGAGCGAGGATCCGCCGTAGGAGACGAAGGGCAGCGGGACCCCGGTGATCGGCAGCAGCCCGGTGACCGCGCCGAGGTTCACGAGGGTCTGCAGACCGAACCACGAGACGATCCCGGCGGCGAGCAGCCGCCCGAACACGTCCCTCGCCTGGGCCGCGATCCGGATCCCGGCGAAGATCACCGCACCGAACGCGAGCAGGACGACGATCTCTCCGATCAGACCGAGCTCCTCGCCGAGGATCGCGAAGATGAAGTCCGTGTGGGCGTTCGGCACGTACTGCCACTTCTGACGTGACGCGCCGAGGCCGACCCCCGTGAGGCCGCCCGACCCCAGCGCGATCAGGGACTGCACCAGCTGGTAGCCGCTGTTCTTCGCGTCCTCCCACGGATGCAGGAACGACAGGAAGCGAACGCGCCGGTAGTCGGCGCTCATGATCAGGCCCAGGCCGACCGCGGAACCGACGATCGTCGCCACCCAGAGGTAGCGCAGGCGCACGCCTGCGACGAACAGCATCAGCAGGACCGATCCCGAGATGATCACGGTCGTCCCGAGGTCCGGCTGGAGCATCACCATGCCGCAGACCAGCAAGCCGACCGGCATCAACGGCAGGACGAGATGGCCAACGTCGTCGAGCTTGTTCCACTTGCGCGTGAGCACGGCCGCGGCGAAGACGACGAGGGCGAGCTTGGCGATCTCCGACGGCTGCACGGTGAGCGGCCCGAGCTCGAACCAACGCGAGGCGCCGTACGCCTCGACCCCCGCCGACGGAGAGAGCACGAGGCCCAGCATGCCGATCGTGAGGACGAGAAAGGGAACGGACAACTTGCGCCAGACCTCGTAGCGCATGCGGGATGTGACCCAGAGCGCACCGACGCCCAGCACCGCGTACACCGCCTGCCGCTGGAAGTACCGGAACGAGTCGCCGTCCTGCGCGAACGCGGAGATCGAGCTCGCCGAGAGCACCATGATGAGCCCGACCGCGACGAGGAACGCGGTCGCGCCGAGCAGCACAACGACCGTTCGGCGCCTCGCGACCCGGCTGCGCGCCGTGGGGCCGACCAGCCGCTCCGGCACCAGGCGCAGGTGACGCCGCTCCCGCGAGGCGATCGTCCCGCTGCTCATGTCGCCGCCCCGCGCTCGAGCCGCCTGGCCGCTTCCGCGAACCGATCGCCGCGCTCCTCGTAGTCGCGGAACATGTCCCAGCTCGCGCAGGCGGGAGCGAGCAGCACCGTGCCCTCCGGGGGCGCCAGCTCGAAGGCCGTCCGGACGGCCTCCTCGATCGAACCCGCCTTGCGCGTCGGAACGAGCCCCTCGAACAGGCCGACCACCTCGTCGGCGGAGGCGCCGATCGCGACCACGCCGGCGAGCCGTTCGGCGAGCGCCCCGATCGGCGACAGGTCGACGCCCTTGGCATCGCCGCCGGCGATCAGCACGACGCCGCGGGACGCGCCGACGGCCGCGAGCGTCGCGTGGGGGTTCGTGGCCTTGGAGTTGTCGACGAAGCGCACCCGTCCCGATCTCGCCACCGTCTCGCCGCGATGACGTGCGGGCACGAAGGCGGCGAGACCGTCGCGGATCGCGCCCGTCGCGAGACCGAACGCGTGGCAGGCCGACGCGCACGCGGCCGCGTCGGCGCGGATCGCGGGCGTGTCCGGCCCGGGCAGGCCGAGGAGGTCCCGGCCGGACCATCGCGCCACGAGCTCGTCGCCCTCGAAACCGACCTCTCCCTGGCCGGGCTCGGATGACGTGAACCACGTCGTCTCGCACGGCGCCGAGCGCGATAGGGCGGCGGCCGTCTCGTCGTCGCGGTTGCCGACGTGCGCGTCTCCCGCTCCTTGGTTCGCGAAGACGCGCGCCTTGGCGGCCGCGTAGGCCTCGAAGGACCCGTGCCAATCCAGGTGGTCGGGCGCGAGGTTCAGCAGGATCGACACCCGTGGGTGGAACGACTCCTGCACCTCGAGCTGGAAGGAGGAGCACTCCACGACCAGGACCTGGTGCCCCTCCCGTGCGGCAACCGGGAAGGCCCGGCCGATGTTGCCGCACGCCACCGCGTCGACGCCGGCGGACCGCAGGCAGGTCTCGATCATGCCGGTGGTGGTCGTCTTGCCGTTGGTGCCGGTGACGGCGAGGTAGGGGGCGCCCGCGAGCCGGGCGCCGAGCTCGAGCTCGCCCCAGACGGGAAGGCCGCGCTCGCGCGCCCACGCCAGGATCCCGGCGTGCGGCGGGACGCCCGGGCTCACGACGACGAGCGTCGCACCGTCCAGATGGGACGGCTCGTGCCCGCCCAACCGGAGCTCGACGCCGGCGTCGCGGAGCTCCTGCGGCAGATCGACCCCGGTCCGCGTCTCGGTGACGCGGACGTCGGCACCCTCCTCAGCGAGCACGCGCGCCGCGGCGGTGCCGGCGATGCCCAGCCCGATCACCACGGCCCGCTCCCCCGCGAAGGCGCCGCTCATTCGATTCCCCCCCGCGCCACGAAGTCCGCGTAGAACAGGCCGATCCCCACCGCGACGGTCAGGCCGGCCAGGATCCAGAACCGAACGATCACGGTGAACTCGGGCCACCCGGCGAGCTCGAAGTGGTGATGGATCGGCGACATCCGGAACACCCGCCTGCCGAACCCGCGGAACGAGATCACCTGCACGATGACGGAGGTGGTCTCGATCACGAACAGGCCACCCAAGACGACCAGCAGCAGCTGGGTGTTCGTCACGATCGCGAGCGCGCCCATGAGCCCGCCGAGGGCGAGCGCGCCGGTGTCGCCCATGAAGATGCGCGCCGGCGCCGCGTTCCACCACAGAAACCCCGCGGCGGCGCCGACGGCCGCGCCCGCGACGATCGCCACGTCGAGCGCCGCGTTCACGTCCACCGGGTAACAGGCGTCGGCCGCGGGAACGGCGCAGGGATGGCGGTACTGCCAGAACGCGATGAACACGTACGCGGACAAGACGAGGATCGACGAGCCGGATGCGAGGCCGTCGAGGCCGTCGGTGAGGTTCACGCCGTTTGAGGAGGCCGCCAGGATCATGAACACCCAGACGTAGAAGAAGACGCCGAGGTCCAGGCCGGTCTCGCGGATGAACGAGATCCCGGTGGGAACGTCGGCCGCGTGCACGGCGATCAGGCCGAACACGAGAGCGACGATCGCCTGGCCGGCGAACTTGGCCGCCTTGGACAGGCCGAGCGAGCGCCGCCGGCGGACCTTGATGTAGTCGTCGATGAACCCCAGGAGACCGAGGAGCAGCGTCGCGGTGAGCACCGAGAGCCCCGCGGCCGTGACGGTCGTGAACACCAGGCGCGTCACCACGTATCCGGCGACGATCCCGAGCAGCATCACGGTGCCACCCATCGTCGGGGTGCCCATCTTCTCCAGGTGCGTGTGGGGGCCGTCCTCGCGGATCCGCTGGCCCCACCCCCACACGCGGAAGGCGCGGATCGCGAGCGGCGTACCGAGCAGCGTCACCGCCAGGCCGACGGCGGCCGAGATCAGGATCTGCCTCATCGCAGGGCCTCCGCGACTCGCTCGAGGCCGGCGACGCGAGAGCCCTTGACGATGACGACGTCCCCCACGCGCGCCCACGCGAGCACGTCCTGGGCCGCCCGCGCGGGATCGTCGTAGCTCGCGACGTCCTCGGGGAGCTGGCCTTCGCGGATCGCGGCGCGCGCGATCGCCTCGGCGGCCTCCCCGACGGTGACGAGCCGATCCACGCCGATCCGGACCACGAGCTCGCCGAGGCGTTCGTGCTCCTCGAACGCGATCGGGCCGAGCTCGGCCATATGTCCGAGCACGGCCGCGAGCCGCCCGCGGCGGGCCATCCAGCGCGCGGTCTTCAGGCCGGCCTCCATCGACTCGGGATTGGCGTTGTACGCGTCGTTCAGGACGACGGCGCCGCCCGAGGACGTGAACGTCTCCATCCGCCACGAGGAGACGCGCGCGCCCTTCAACGCGGCCGCGCACTCCGCCGCCGACAGCCCGAGCTCGAGCCCGCAGGCGGCCGCGGCGAGGGCGTTGGCGACCATGTGCTCGCCGGGAACGGCGAGCTCGACGCGCTCGCGATCCCCGCGCGCCTCCAGGATGAAGCCCGCGCGGCCGTCGTCGGCGAGCTCGACGCCCACCGCCCGCACGTCCGCGTCGGCCTCGAGGCCGAACGTGACGACGCGCGCGCTCGTCGCCGCGGCGTACCCGCGCACGATCGGGTCGTCGGCGTTCAGGACGGCGAGCCCGTCCGAGCGAAGCGCCTCGAGCGGCTCCATCCCTGCGCGAACGATCGCGTCCCACGACCCGAAGATCTCCAGGTGCGCCACGCCGACGTTCGTGACGACCACCACGTCCGGCGACGCGACCTCGCAGAGCGCGGCGACGTCCCCCTCGCGACGTGCGCCGAGCTCCGCGACGATCAGCTCGGTGCCGGGCTCCGCGCCGAGCAGCGTCAGCGGCAGCCCGATCTCGTTGTTGAACGACGCGGGGCTCGCGTGCGTGCGAAAGCGGGTCCCGAGGATGGCCGCGGCCAGATCCTTCGTCGACGTCTTTCCGTTGGCCCCGGTCACGCCGATCACCGTCGTCCCGGCCGACCGCCGGCGCTCGTCGGCGGCGAGGTCGAGGAGGGCGCGACCCGCATCCGCGACCTCGATGACGGGGCCGTCCGCCACGGCGCGCTCGACGATGGCCGCCGCCGCCCCGCGCGCGAACGCGTCGGCAACGAACGCGTGGCCGTCCGCGTGCTCCCCGCGGAGGGCGACGAACAACGCGCCGGCCTCGACGGTGCGGCTGTCCGTCGCGACCGACGTCACGACCGCGTCGCCGTCCCGGAGTCCGCCGCCCAGGGTCCGCGCGATCTCCGAGAGTGGTCGCGGGATCACGCGCGCCCCTTTCCCGCCGCGCGAAGCTCCTCGGCCGCCACGAGGCGGTCGTCGAACGGGATCGTGCGGTCGGCGAGCTCCTGGTAGGTCTCGTGGCCCTTGCCGGCGATCACGACCACGTCGCCGGCCCGAGCCTGCGTCACCGCGAGGCGGATCGCGGCTCGACGATCCGGCTCGACGACGAACGCCCCGCCGCCCTGCTCCGCCCCGGAGACGATCTCGGCGATGATCGCGAGAGGGTCCTCGCTCCGTGGGTTGTCGCTCGTGATGACGCAGAGGTCGGCGTTCGCGGTCGCCGCTCGTCCCATCAGCGGGCGCTTGCTTCGATCGCGATCGCCGCCGCAACCGAGCACCACGATCAGGCGCCCGGACGCGAGCGGACGGGCCGTCCGAAGCACGTTCTCGACGCCGTCCGGCTTATGCGCGTAGTCGACGATCACCAGGAAGTCCTGTCCCGCCTCGACGGCCTCCACGCGCCCGGGGACGCCGGCGACCGACTCGATCGCCTCGATCGCGTCGGCGTCGGCGATCCCGAGGGTGCGGGCGGTGGCGATGGCGGCGAGGCAGTTCTCGACGTTGAAGAGCCCCTGGAGCGGGGAGCGCACCGCGAGGTCGCCCACCCGGAAGCCGATCCCGTTCGGCGTCGTCTCGACCGCGGTCGCGCGCACGTCCGCGCCCGGACCGATCCCGTAGGTCAGCGTGGGGATCCGACCCGCGAGGGCCCGGCCTTCGGCGCTGTCGTGGTTCACCACCGCGCGGTCGCTGAGATCGGGCGCGAACAACCTGGCCTTGGCGGCGAGGTACTCGGTCATCGAGCCGTGATAGTCGAGGTGGTCCAGCGACAGGTTGGTGAAGACGGCAACCGCGAAGCGGATGCCGTCCACCCGCCGCTGGTCCAGACCGTGAGAAGAGACCTCCATCGCCACGGCTCGAACGTGCTCGGCGGCCATCTCGGCGAGCAGTCGCTGGAGATCCGGGGCCTCCGGGGTCGTCCGAGCGAGCGGCATCGGTCGCCCGGACACCCGAACGCCCGTCGTACCGATCACACCTGGGATCCATCCGGCCGATCGGAAGACCGCCTCGAGCAGGTAGGTGACGGTGGTCTTGCCGCTCGTCCCGGTGACGCCGACCAGCCTCATCCGATCGACGGGGTGGTCGTAGAACGTCGCCGAGACCGGCCCCATCGCCTCGCGCACGGATGCCACCCGCACCTGCGCGACCTGGAGAGGAAGCCAGCGCTCGAGGACGACGGCCGAGGCGCCGCGCGCCGCGGCGTCGGCGGCGAAGTCGTGGCCGTCCACGTGCTCGCCCGGGACGCAGAAGAACAGGGACCCCGGGCCCGCCTCGCCCGAGCGATAGCAGAGCGCCGTCACCGGCGTCGAGCCCGCGCCGCGGAGCTCGGCGCTCGACAGGCCCGCGATCAGGTCGGACAGGGACTTCGAGGGGGGGACCGAGGCCACGGTCACCGAGAGTACCGCCTGGTCAGCGCCCCCCGGAGCGTCTCGGTTCATTGGAGACGCAACGCGTGTGGTGGCAGCGGAAGCGGCTCCGACGGCTCGATGCCGAGGCGGGCGATCGCCGCCCGGGCGACCCGCTGGAAGAGCGGAGCCGCGGCGAGCCCGCCGTACCCCTGCGCGGGGCGATCAAGGATCGCGGCGATCACGACCTCCGGGTCCCTCGCCGGCAGGTAGCCGATGAAGGAGGCCACGTACTGACCCTCGAGGTAGCCGGGGCGATCCTTCAAGGGAATGCGGGCGGTTCCGGTCTTGCCCGCGATCTGGTAGCCGTCGATCTGCGCGTAGGTGCCGGTCCCGTACTCGACGGCGTAGCACAGCATCCGGGTCACCATCTCCGCGCTCGCGGCCGAGACGACGCGGTGCGTCGGCGAGGGCGGCGCCTCGCGCCGGGTCCCGTCGGCGTCGATCGTCGCCCGCACGAGCCGCGGCCGCACCCAGCGGCCGTCGTTCGCGATCGCCGCGTAGACCGAGATCATCTGGAGCGGGGTCGCGGCGAGACCCTGGCCGTACGCCGCGGTCGCGAGCGTCGTGTCCGTCCACTCGTGGAGCGGGAGCGTGAGCCCTCCGGCCTCGCCCGGAAACCCGATGCCCGTCGGAGCGCCGAGCCCGAACCGCGTGAGGTACGTCGCCATGTTGCCGGCCCCCACGCGGTTGGCGACCTGTACCGCGCCGATGTTGCTCGACTCCGCGATGATGTCGCCGAGCGTCATCTGCATGATCGGGTGGACGTGCGCGTCGTGGATGGTGAACTCGCCCACGGGCATCGTCCACGGAACCGACAGGCGCCGGTCCAACGGGAGTGACCGCTCCTGCACCGCGGCCGCGGCCGTGATCACCTTGTTCGTCGACCCGGGCTCGAACATGTCGGTGACCGCCCGCGCCCGGTAGGCGGCCGGATCGGCCTCGGCGAACGCGTTCGGATCGAACCAGGGGTAGCTCACCATCGCGAGCACGTCGCCGTTTCGAGGATCCATGACGACCACGGTGCCGCCGTGAGCGTGCTGGGCCTCCACCACGTCCCGCAGGGCGGCCTGCGCCTGGAACTGGAGGTCCCGGTCGATCGTCGTTTCGAGCGAGGCGCCCGGGACGGGCGGGCGCTGGACGTCCACCCCGCCGACGATGGGCTGACCGTACGGGTCGAGCTCCTGCGTGCGCTCGCCGGACTGCCCCGCCAGGAGGTCCTGATACTGGAGCTCGAGGCCCGCGATGCCCGACCCATCGACGCTCACGAACCCGAGCACCTGGCCCGCCAGCGAGCCCGCCGGGTAGTACCGCTTGCTCACCGGGAGGAAGCCGATCCCGGGAAGGCCGAGCTCGGCGATCCCGTCGGCCACGTCGAGATCGACCTGGCGGGCCAGGTAGACGAACGTGGTGTCGGCGGAGAGATTCTCGCTCAGCGAGTCGGCCGGCTCTCCGAGGATCGGGGCGAGGATCGCGGCGGTTCCCGAGGGGTCGGTCACGTAACGAGGGTCGGCGTACACGTCTCGGGCTGGCATCGAGAGCGCCAGCTGCTCGCCCGAGCGATCCAGGATCTGACCGCGTTGCGCCGGCAGGACCACCGTCCGTACCCGCTGATCGGCTGCGCGATCGCGGAATGCTGCAGCCTGGCTCACCTGCAACACGGTGAGACGGACGAAGATCACGCCGAGCGCGAGCGACAACATGCAGAGCAGCGCGACGAGACGGCCGATCGGCGGCCGCTTCATCGACTACGCCGACCCCTCGAGGAGGCCGTCCGACCCGGTCGGATCGCCATCGCCGCTCGGCGCGCGGAGGATCCGGATGTCGTCGGGGAGACGCATGCCGTGCCGATTGGCCCAGACGGCGATCCGACCGGGGGCGGACAGGGTGGCCCGCTCGCGCACGAGCTCGAGGTGATCCTGGCCGAGGACCTCGAGCCGGCGTTCCGCCTCGTCGATGCGGAAGGACTGCTGCGCGAGCAGGACGTGCACGACGACGATCGCCAGGACCGTGAGGCCGACGAGCGTCGAGGCGAAGAGGGCGAAGCCGAGGTTGTGCTTGTTGCGCTTGGTCGGCGTGGGAGCCCGGCGGGGCCGGCTGCGCGGGGGGCGCTTCGCTCCATCGACTCGCTGCGCTCGTCGATGAGCCCCCGCTCCGCCGGTCCCGCCGGGCATCTCGTTGGCGTGCGGACGCGGGGTCGCAAGCCTGCGGGCCGGGGTGCTCATGCGGCTTGCTGCTTCTGGGCCGCGCGGAGCTTCGCTGCCCGCGATCTCGGGTTGCGGGCTCGCTCGGCGTTCGAGGGAGTCAGGGGCTTCTTCGTGAGGATCTCGAGGTCGTCGCAGTCGAGGAGGAAGCGCTTGGTCATGCGATCTTCGAGGGAGTGGTAGGAGATCGTCACGATGCGGCCACCGGGAGCGAGGAGATCGGCCGCCCGAGGCAGGGTGGCGGCGAGCTCCTCGAGCTCCCGGTTGACCGCGATGCGGAGCGCCTGGAACGTCCGGCGGGCGGGGTGGGGGCCGCCCCGCCGCGCCCCCAGGGCGCCCGCGACCACGCGGGCGAGCTCGTCGGTCGTCGTGATCGGCGCCCTCGAGCGGGCGCGAACGATCGCGGCGGCGACCCGGCGAGAGCGACGCTCCTCGCCGTACTCGAACAGGACCCGGGCAAGCTCCTCTTCGGAGGCCGAGTTGACGAGATCCATGGCGCGCTCACCTTCGGTTCCCATCCGCATGTCCAGCGGACCGTCGTGTCGATAGGAGAAGCCGCGCTCGGGACGATCGAGCTGCATCGAGCTCACACCGAGGTCGAACAGGACGCCGTCGACCCGGTTCTCCGCGGGCACCTGTGAGAACCGGGTCATGACGGCGCGGAAGCGCTCGCCGAATCGCGCGAGTCGCGTCGTGGCAAGCTCGATGGCTTCGGGGTCGCGGTCCAGGCCGATCAGTCGCTCCACCCCGGACTGAAGGAGCGCCTCCGCGTGCCCGCCCGAGCCGAGCGTCATATCGATCACGACTCCCCGTCCGCCGAGGAACCGCACCACCTCGTCGAGCATGACCGGCTCGTGCGGGGCCGTCGCCACGGACACCGCCTCATCCGAAGAACCGGACCGCGAGCAGTCCGAGGCCGAGATACACGGCCATCGAGACCGCGGTCATCAGGATCAACGAGAGGCTCTGACGAACCTCGTGGTGCAGCGAGCCCTGCCTCATGCTCGTCCTCCCCTTCCGGCCTCGGGTGCGAGCGATCCGGTCTGGTAGGCGCCGCCGTGACCGGCCTCGTAGCGCTCTTGCGTCTGCCGGTCCCAGATCTCCATCCGGTCGAAGACGCCCAGCACCACCGCCTCCTTCCGGATCCCGACCTCCGTGCGCAGGCGCTGCGGGACCAGGAGCCGGCCCTGCGAGTCGAGCTCCACGGCCTCCGCCTTGCCGAAGAACATCCGCGCGTAGGCGCGCCCCTCGGCATCGGAGAGGGGGAGGTTGCGGACCTCCGCCGCTCGGGTCTCCCACTCGGCCCTGGGGAAGCAGAAGAGGCAGCCGTCCTGACCGAGCGTGAGGACCGCACCATCGGCGAATGCCTCACGAAAGCGCGCGGGCAGGCTGATCCGCCCCTTCGGGTCGAGCTGATAGCTGTGCGTGCCGAGCAATTCGGCCACGCGTCCTCCCCTTCTCCTCCACTGCGCTCCACTCTTATGCCACCTGCACTCCACTCAGTCAAGGCAGGTCGACGCAAAAAGCCGAACGACAGTGGTGAAACTCGCTCGAGGCGGGAGGCCGGAGTCGACCTCAGGCGAGGTACGGCTCCCACTCGGGCTCCAGACGCCCGAGCGAGAGGCGGAATCCGTCGGCCGGTGCCACAGGCCGACGAGCGAGTCGGAGTCCGGCGTCCTCGATCAACCGGTTCTCCTTCTTCGAATTGCAGCGGCGGCACGCGGCGACGACGTTGTCCCACGAGTGGGTGCCCCCCCGGGACTTCGGGACCACGTGGTCGAGGTTCTCCGCGGCCGCCCCGCAGTACTGGCAGGACCAACTGTCCCGCGCGAAGACCGCCCGCCGAGTGAGCGGAGCGGTGGCGCGGTAGGGAACACGGACGAACTGACGAAGACGCAGGACCGAGGGGGCGTCCATCGATACGCGCTCGGACCGAAAGAGCTGCCCGTTGGGGACCAGGACCTCGGCCTTGTCCTTGAGCACGAGCACCACCGCCCTCCGCGCAGTCACGACCGCCAGAGGTTGGTGCGACGCGTTGAGCACCAATGCCCGTCCCATAGGGTCCTCGCGAGTGTAGCGCAGGCACCAGAAGAACCCCGGTGGGTGCTTGATGCGTCCGAATCCCGATGTTGTGATTCGTGTGGCGGCGGTGGCCGCGCTCGATAGGACGCCTGGAATAGCGAACAAGGGGCCGCGCGGGGCGTCCAGCTCACGGGTGCACCACCGCCGCCACCTTTCGTTCGAGGCCGGGCGGGCGGCGGGAGACCCGCCGAAGTCGTCGCCGGTCGAAGGCAAGATGTCGAAGGAACCAGCCTGCCGGGCGATACGTACACCTCGGTAAGATGGTCGAGCCCCGACCCGCGGAGGTGTCGTTGGAGGCCCCAGAGAGGACCAGTCCCGACTGGCAGCGCTTCGCGAAGCGCTTTCTCGAGATCGAGCAGAACGTCGAGAAGGTCGTCCAGGGCAAGCAGCGCGAGATCCGACTGGCCCTCGCCGCGGTCGTCGCCGAGGGCCACGTCCTGATCGAGGACGTCCCCGGGGTCGGGAAGACCATGCTCGCAAAGGCGATCGCCAGGTCGATCGACTGCTCGTTCCGGCGGATCCAGTTCACGCCCGACCTCCTTCCGACGGACGTCACGGGCGTGAACGTCTTCAACCAGGAGCGGGGCGACTTCGAGTTCAAGCCGGGAGCGATCTTCGCCAACATCGTGCTCGGCGACGAGATCAACCGGGCCAGCCCGAAGACCCAGTCCGCCCTCCTCGAGTGCATGGAGGAGCGACAGGTCACGGTCGACACCGAGACCTACCAGCTCGGCACGCCGTTCATGGTGATCGCGACCCAGAACCCGATCGAGCACGAGGGCACCTACCCGCTGCCCGAAGCGCAGCTCGACCGGTTCATGATGCGCATCGCGATCGGCTACCCCTCCTCCGACGTGATGTCGGAGATCCTGGCCACCCACGGCGTGCAATCCACCCTGAACGACATCGAAGCGGTCGCGGACGCGCTTTCGGTCCGGGAGATGATCGAGCAGGCGCGGAAGGTGCACGTCGCCCCCGGCGTTCGCCGCTACATCGTCGACGTCGTGGAGGCCACGCGCCGACACCCCGACGTCTACCTCGGCGCCAGCCCTCGCGCCTCGATCATGCTCCTGCGCGCCGCGCGGGCGGTCGCCGCGGTCGAGGAACGCGACTACGTCATCCCCGACGACATCAAGGCCCTCGCGATCCCCGTGCTGGCGCACCGCGTGATCGTCACGGCCGACGCCGTCATGGGCGGGCGCACGCCCCAGGCGGTGCTCGAGGAGCTGGTCTCCGAGGTCGCGGTGCCGGTGACCGGGACGGCCTGACGTGCCCTCGGGCCGCGGCGTGCTCGTGTTCGCGGCCGGCATCGGATGCTGGGCCGCGGGGCGGATCCTCGGCTCCGCGACCCTGCACATGGTCGCCGTCGGGCTGGTGGTGCTCCCGTTCGGGGCCGCCTTCGCCGCCCGTCGAAGCCGACAGCGTCTACGGATCCGCAGGCGTCTGTCCGAGGCCCGGATCCAGCCGGGGCAGCGGGTCCACGTGGAGCTGGAGATCGAGAACCAGTCCGCGACGCCGACCTCGTTCCTGCTCGTCGAGGACCGGCTACCGGCCGCGCTCGGGCGGTCGGCGCGCCTGGTGGTCGCGTCGCTTGCCGGGAAAGACCGCCAGCGCGTCCGGTATTCGCTCGCGCCGCGAAGGCGTGGCCGGTACACGCTCGGGCCGCTCACGGTGGATCTGTCCGACCCGTTCGCGCTCACCAAGCTCCGCGTCGAGTTCGACGAGCGCGAGGACCTCGTCGTCGCCCCCGAGGTCGAAACCCTGACCGGAGGTCCCGACTCCCCGTTCGGGCTGACGAGCGGGCTGGCGCTCGCGAAGCACCTGTTCCGGACCGGCGAGGAGTTCTACACCATGCGCCCCTACGTCGAGGGTGACGACCTCCGGCGGATCCACTGGCCGAGCGTCGCTCGAAGCGGAGAGCTGATGATCCGCCAGGACGAGTCGTCCCGGCGCTCGACCGCCGTGCTGTTCGTGGACACGCGAGACTCGGCCGTCGGCCAGACCCACGGGCCGTGCTTCGAGAAGGTCGTGTCGTGCGCTGCGTCGATCGGCGTCCTCCTGATGCGCTACGGCTTCTCGGTGAAGCTCGCGACGACCCAGCTGCCTCCGCGGCGCGTCGGCGAGGAACAGCTGCTCGAAACGCTCGCGGGCGTCGCCCACCACAGCTCGCGGGCGCTTTCGACCGGGCTCACGCGACTCCGGATGGTGGCGGCGAGCGACACGACCCTCGTGATGGTCGGCGCCCCGCCACCGCCGCCGGAGCTCGCCTCGCTGATCCGCACCGGCGCGACGTTCGGCCCCAAGATCGCCGTCTTCGTCCATCCCACCGAACCGGACTCGCTCCCCCAGGATCGTCGGAATCAGCTCGAGGTGCGCGCCACCCAGGCACAGCTGTCGATGTCCCGATCGGGCTGGGAGGTCGTGGTCCTCCCACCCTCGGCCAGATTGCGAGAGGTATGGCACGCCAGCAGGACTCGTCCGCTGGTCGTCAGCGGCTCGTAGCGCTCGCGGCGGTCGCCGCCCTGTCGGCGGCCACGGCGTGGGCGTTCGGCCGCGTCTTCATCGGGCGCGCCTCCACCGTGGAGCTCCTCGCTGCGGCCCTGGCCTCCGTGGCGATCGCCGGGCTCCTGGAGCGCCGAGGGCTCGCGCTCGCGCTCCTGGCAAGCGCTGTGGGCCTCGCTTTCGCGATCACCTGGATCGTCCTGCCCCAGACGGCGTGGTACGGGCTTCCCACGCTTCGAACCCTCCGCGCCGTGGGACGCTGCCTCGAGTTCGTCACTCAGCAGGCGCGGGTGCAGGTCGCGCCCACCCCGCCGCTGCCGCCCCTGATGCTGGCCGCCGTCACCGCCATGTGGACGGCGGCGTTCTCGACCCACGCCCTTGCGATCCGCGCCGGGAGCCCGCTCCTCGCGGTCCTTCCCTCGGTCGCGCTCGTCGGGTTCGCCGACACGGTGCTCGAGGACGGGGCCCGCCCGATCTACGCGATCGCGTTCCTCGTCGCGGCGCTCGCCGTCGTGTTCGTCGACGGCCTGCGCCGGGTGCGCCAATGGGGGCCCGTCTGGTCCTCGTTGCGGGGGCGCCGGCTGTCCCGCGTGGCGTCGCGCGGCGCGCGCCAGGTCGCGCTGCTGGCCGTGGTTGCCGCCCTGCTCGTTCCCGGTCTCCTCCCCGGATTTCGCTCCAAGGCCCTCGTGGACTTCTCGACGAGCGGGGACGACGGGATCCGCCTCGATCCGTTCGTCTCGATCCAGGCCCAGCTGGAGCAGAAGGAGCCGATCGAACTGTTCGAGGTGACCTCGACCGGCGCCGCCTACTCGCGCCTGTACGCCCTGGACGAGTTCGACGGGACGACGTGGACCAGCAGCGATCCCGAGGCCAAGCAGGGGCAGGTGCTGAGCTCGCCGGCCCGGCTGCCGGTGGTCGTTCCGCCCCCGTCTGCCTCAGAGCCGCTCACCGAGCGGTACCGGGTCATTCACGAGATCGACGGCCCGTGGCTCCCGATGGCCTACCCGCCCGAGGTGCTCACCGGCCCCTTCGACGACGTCCGCTACGACCCAGAGCTGGGCGCGGCCGTGGTCGACGGCGGCCTCGACGAGGGGACCGAGTACACGGTCCAGTCTCGGATCGTCGCCCCCACCCCCGAGGAGCTCAGGCTCGTGGGATTCGGATCGGCGACGCAGTACGGGCACTACACGTTCGTCCCGGAGACCGTCGACCCCCGGGTGCGCGAGATCGCCGAGCGGTGGGCAGGCCAGGCATCGACCCCGTACGAGCAGATCCTCGCGATCCAGCGGCACTTCACGGCGCCCGGAGCCTTCTCCTACACACAAGACGTCGAGCCGGTCGCGGACGCCGACGCCCTGCTGAACTTCCTGGTCAACAGCCGCGCCGGCTTCTGCCAGCAGTTCGCGACGGCGATGGCGGTCCTGGTGCGGGAGCTCGGCTACCCGGCCCGTGTCGCCGTGGGGTTCCGAAGCGGCACGCCGGACGGCGACACCTACCTCGTGACGAGCAAGGACGCCCACGCGTGGGTCGAGGTCTTCTTCCCGGGCGTGGGGTGGCTGGCGTTCGAGCCCACGCCCGGTCGAGCGAACCCGATCGGCGAGGCCGGCACGTACCTCAACCCCCTGCCCGCCGGGCAGGGGGGCGGGCCGGACGGTCCGCCGGGCCCCGAGGGAGGGCTGGGCAGCGCGGTCGGGCTCGTGGGCGGGGTGTGCGCGACCTCGGAGGGCGGCTCACTGCCGCCGCTGCTCTGTCGCGACGCCGAGAACGCCGGACGGACCGTTCGAGGGGGCGGGGCGGACCTCCCGCCCGGGTTCCTCGGCGGGATCACGGTCCAGGCGAAGCAGGACGAGACCGGCTACTCGGTCCCCTACCGCTGGATCCTGATGGCGCTGGCCGCGGCGGCCGGCGTCGCGCTGGTCGTGGTCCCGATCGGAAAGTGGTCGCTGCGCCGCCGGACGCTCCGACGTTCCCGCGCCCCCCGAGACCGGGTGCTCGCCGCGTATCGCGTCTTCGACGGGCGGGCCGCAGACCTCGGCCTGGGCCGGCGCGAAGGCGAGACCCTCGAGGAGCATCGCGCCCGACTCTCGGCAACCGTCACCCTGTCCGACGGCCACCTGTCGCGTCTCGCGGCCGCCGTGGGCCTGGCGGCCTACGGGGAGGAGTCGCCGTCCGCGGACGACGCGAGGGCGGCGGTCCGCGACGGTGCGACGGCGATCGCCGATCTTCGACGAGGCACGGGGGTGCTTCGTCGGATCGCGGGGGTCTACCGGCCCGGCGTCTGAGCCAACGAGACCGCCGGTTCTACGAGCCGGTCTGCGCATGGGCGGCGGCCTCGCGCAGGGCCCGGACGAAGCGGTCCCGATCCTCTCGGAACTGACCCACCCTCGCCTCGACGCCCGTCGCGATCTCGTCGATGGCGACGAAGAACGCCAGCTGGCCCTCGCGCAGGGCGTCGATGATCTCGCCGTTTCGACGGGCGACCTTGAAGATGCTCACCCCGTCGGTGATGAGCTTGACCTCCGACAGGTGTCGGTCGAGATGCGCCCGTCGGTTCAGGTACTCCCATGCCCGGCGGACACGCTGGAGGGACATCCCGCTGTCGAGCAGTGACTTCACGACCTTCAGGGCCACCAGATCGCGGAACGAGTACAGGCGCGGTACCCCCGGGCGGCCGCCGGTCCCCTGGACGGAGGGCCTCACGAGTCCGATCTGGTCCCAGTATCTGAGCTGACGCGGGGTGCAACTCGTGAACTTCGTCGCCTGATGCGCGGTGAACCCCTCCATCGGAACGTGCGCCCTCCGAGACCGACTCGTCACTTCACGACCAACACTGCGACCCGCCAGCGGCGTCGAGGGAAGATTCGACGTGCGGTTGACGGTCACGCCCCCGGGGAAGGTGAGGCATGTTGTACTGCGTCGGACTCGCACCTGGCAAGCTCGCAGGGAAACGATGCCGAACCATTTCGCGTTCCGTCGGGGCGACGCCGACGTCGCGGCGGCGCGAGGACTACGACTCGGGAGGAGCCGGCGGGCCCGACGGGCGGTCGCGGAAACGCCCCGCGATCCGCGCGAGCAGGCCGGCAACCGAGAACCGCCCCGACTCCTGTTGCATGGCGCGGATCTGATCCCGCCCCAGCTGCTTGAGATAGCGGTAGACCAGGAGCGAGGACGCGAGCATCACGCCGAAGCCGATGGCCGCCACGTACAGGGACGCCCAGAACGCCATCACCATCGCGAAGCCCACGAGGAAGGCGAGAAGGGACCAGCGGATCCGCCTGGCCAGGTGGGTATAGAGCGAGGTCCGGCTGACCTGCTCGGCCAGCCGGGGATCCTCCTCGGAAAGGCGCTGCTCGATCTCCTCGAGGATGCGCTGCTCGTCCGGCGACAGTGGCATGGACTCCGGTTTCCTCCGGTCGGGTCCGTCGGGTTCGATTATAAGAACGCACCGGAGAACCGGAAGGCCTCGTTACCGTTCTCGACGGCGATCCAGGAGGGCGGCCGGCATCGCGCTCCCCCGCCCGAACCGCCGCTCGATCCGATCCACGGCCCGTTCGATCTGCCCCCATCGCTCACCCCGCAGGAGCGCCAGCTGCTCCTCTCCCGCCGCGACGAGGCCGGTGCCCGCAACGCCGAGCAGTCGGATCCGTCGCCGCGTCCCCGGAAGCGCTCGGAACAGGTCGGAGGTCACCCGGTACAGATCGGCGGCGACGTCGGTGGCGGGGTCGACCGTTCGCGAGCGCGTCAGCGTCGTGAAGTTGGCCAGGCGGACCTTCAGCGTCACGGTCCGCGCGCGATAGCCGTCCTCCCGAAGCCGAGCGCCGACCCGCTGCGACAGCGCGAGAACCTCTCGCAGAAGCTCCCGCTCGTCGTCAAGATCCCGGTCGAAGGTCTCCTCGTGGCTCACCGACTTCGGGGGCTCGTAGGGCACGACCGGGCGATCGTCCGATCCTCGGGCGAGGTCGCCGAGGTCCCGCGCGTGCTGGTCGCCCAGGAGACGCCCCAGCACCACCGGCGGCGTCCGGGCCAAGTCGCCGACGGTCTTCACCCCGAGACGCGAGAGGACCTGCATGGTCTTCTCGCCGACCCCCCAGAGCGCCCTCGCCGGGAGTGGGTCCAGGAACGCCTGGACCTCGCCCGCCCCGACCGCCACGAGGCCGTCGGGCTTGGCGCTCCGCGAGGCCAGCTTCGCGACGAGCTTCGTGGGCCCGATCCCGACCGAGCACGAGACCCCCACGCCCTCCTGCACCAGCCTGCGGATGCGCTCCCCGATCCTCACCGGCTCCCCGAACAACAGGACCGCGCCCGAGACGTCGAGGAAGGCCTCGTCGAGCGCGATCGGCTCGACGAGGGGCGTCACGGCGAGCAGGATCTCGCGGAACCGGTTGGAGTGGGCCTTGTAGGACTCGAAGTCCGGCGGGACGAAGACGACGTCCGGGCACAGGCGCCGGGCGCGGACGGCCGGCATCGCGCTCCGGATCCCGAACGCGCGCGCCTCGTAGGACGCCGACATCACGACCCCGCGCGTGCCTGCGCCCCCGACCGCGAGCGGCCGGCCGGCAAGGCTCGGGTCCTTCATCGCCTCGACCGATGCGTAGAAGGCGTCGAGATCGACGTGCAGGAGCGGCTCGGTCACGCGCGACCGGGGCATCGACGCGGAGCGTATCGCCGCGGGCGACCGGGTCATCTGCCGGCCGATCCCCCGCTCGAGTGCCAGATCTTGTGCGGGACCGCCGCGGATGCCGCGGGCCCCTCGTGGGCGAGCGCATCGGACAGGCGTCCGCGGAGCCGAGCCCGGTGGAGCGCGAGGAGATCCCACACGTCTTCGGCGACCACCGAGACGCCCTTGCGGCCGGTCCGTCGCACCGTTCCGACGACCGCGAGCACCAACGAGTGGAACACCGTCTTCGCCACCTTCGGCTGCACGCTCTCGAACACCGTCACGTCGACCGGCCCCGTGGCGTCGTCGAGCGTGAGGAAGATGATCCGCTGACCGCTGCGGATCGCCGGCGTCTGCGACGCGACCTTCACGCCGACGACCATCACGCGATCGTCCGTCCGGCACCGCCACAGGTCCTTCGAACGGGTCACGCCGAGGTCGGCAAGGAGCGGCTCGAAGAAGCTGACGAGGTGGCGGCTGGCGTCGAGGCCGAGCACCTCGAGCTCAGCTCGTACTCGCTCGGCGTCGGTGTACTCGGGGAGGGAGAACAGCTCCGGCGGGGTGTGGGGGGCGGCGCTGCGCTCAGTGGGCCGCACCGGCGTCGAGTGGAGGTCCAAGGCGAGCTGGTCGCCCTCGCGCTGGGGGGGCGTCGTCATCGCCGCGTAGAGGCCGTCGCGGCGGGTGCCGCGACCGATCGCGTCGAACCCCCCCGCGTGCGCCAAGGCCTCCACTACCGGTTTGGAAACGGTGGTTCGGCGCAGGAAGTCGCCGACGTCGTGGAACGGCCGATCGGCGCGAGCCTGCAGGATCGACCGGATCTCGGCGTCGGAGATCCCGTGCACGTCCTGCAACGCCAACCGTATGCCGTACCGAGGCGGCCCGGACGGACACGGTCGGACGGCGGGGTCGGCCGGAGCGGGGGCTCTGAGGCGACCGAAGGGAGCCGAAGGAGCGAAGCGCCCCCCGCGCAGGCCGGCCCCGCCGGCCACCCCCGCGACCTCTTCCAACCCGACCACCTCGACCACGTACTCCGGTTCGGATGCGTTGACGTCGAGCGGCAGGATCGGGATGCCGTGGAGCCGCGCGTCCTCCAGGATCAGCCGCCGCGGATACATCCCCGGATCGTGCGTGAGGACCCCCGCGAGGAAGTGCGCCGGGTAGTGCGTCTTCAGCCACGCCGACTGATAGGTCGGAACCGCGAAGGCCGCCGCGTGGGCCTTGCAGAACCCGAAGCTCGCGAACTCGGCCACGTCGTCCCAGGTGCCCTCGGTCACCTCGTCCGGCACGCCCCGGTCCTTCGCTCGCGACCGGAAGTCCTCGCGCAGCTTCGGGAGCATCTCGTCGCGATCCAGATGGCGGCGGATGAAGTCGGCCTCGGTGAGGGTATAGCCGGCGATCGCGGCGAGGGTCCTCATCACCTGCTCGTGATAGACGATCACTCCGAAGGTCTCGCGGAGCGCGGGCCGGAGCGCCGGGTGGGCGTAGGTGGGTGGCTCCATCCCGTGGCGCCGCCGCAGGTAGGGGTTGATCATGTCCGACTTCACCGGGCCCGGCCGAAACAGCGAGATGTCGACGATCAGGTCCTCCCAGCGCGTGGGCTGGAGCTTCTGGAGGAGCTCGCGCTGGCCGGGACTCTCGATCTGGAAGCAGCCGAGCGTGTCCGAGGCGCGGATCAGCTCGAACGTCGGCTCGTCATCCGTCGGGATCCGATCGAGGTCGACCTTCACGTGCTCGGTGCGGGCGACCTCGTCCAGGGCGTGGCGCATCGACGAGAGCATCCGGACGCCGAGCACGTCGAGCTTCAGGTAGCCAAGGAGCTCGACGTCGTCCTTGTCGGCCTGGATCACCCGGTAGCCCTGGAACGAGCGCTCGAGCGGGACCCGCGTGACGAGGTCGTCGTTCGACAGCACGATGCCCGAGGGATGGAGCGCGATGTGGCGCGGGAAGCCGTCGAGGCGCTCGGCCACCCGGAACAGCTGCTCGAGCTGACCCGCGTTCAGGTTCGAACCGGCGAGCTCGGGCAGGCGCTCGATCGCCACGCGAAGGTCGTGGGCGCCGATGTGCGGGAAGGACTTGGCGACCACGTCGACCTCGGGCTCGGGCAGGCCGAGGGCCTTGCCGACCTCGCGCACGGCGGCTCGGGCCCGGTACGTGTCGATCATGGCGACGCACCCGCACCGATCGTCGCCGTAGCGCGAGAGCACCATGTCGTAGACGTCCTCGCGCCGGGCCGACTCGACGTCGACGTCGATGTCGGGCAGCTCGTCGCGCATCGGGTTCAGGAAGCGCTCGAACGCCAGGTCGTGCCGGACGGCGTCGACGTCGGAGATCCCGGTCAGGTAGCAGACGAGCGAGCCCGCGGCGCTCCCCCGGCACGCGCACCGGATCCCCATCGCCCGAACGTCGGCGACGATGTCGGCGACCGTCAGGAAGTAGGCCGAGTACCCGAGCTTGTGGATCATCGCGAGCTCGGCGTTCAGCCGGTCGCGGACGCTCGCGGTCGGCCTCATCGCACGGCGCTCGAGACCGCGCCAGCAGCGCTCGGCGAGGACGGAGGAGGCGCTCCGTCCCGCCGGCGTCGGGAATTCGGGGAAGCGCACCGTCCGAAGATCGAGATCGAACCCGCACGATTCGGCGATCTCGAGCGTGGCCGAGACCAGGTCCGGACGCTCGGCGAAGAGCGCGTGCATCGCTCGCGCCGGTTTCAGCCAGCCCTCGGCGTTGCGGCGCGAGACGTTCGTCCGGCTGATCGGCACGAGCTCGCGCATGCACTCCAGCGCGTCGGCGAGGAACGCGTCCTCGGGGACGAGGTAGCGGACGGGGTTCGTCGCGACCGCGCGGGCGCTCGAGCGTTCGGCCAGGCGGAGCAGCGCGCGGACCTCGCGGCTCGAGTCGGCCTCGAGCCGCTGCTGGACCGCGACGAACAGCCGCTCCCCGAACGCCTCCCGGAAGGGATCGAGCGCCTTGCGGGCGGCGTCGATCCGGCCGGCGATCGCGAGCGCGCCCGGCGGGGAGGACGGCCCGAGGAGGGCGACGAGCCCGGACGCGTGCGCGCAGACCTGCTCGGGGGTGAGCGAGGGGTCGCCGCGCTCGCCCACCATGTGGGCGTCGGTGATCAGCCGGCAGAGGTTCGCGTAGCCCGTCGCGTCCCGCGCGAGGAGCAGCACGGAGGCGTCCTGCGGCCTGCGTCCCTGACGTGGGAGCGGGAGCGTCCCGGCCTCGCGCACCGTGAGCGACGCGCCGAAGATCGGCCGGATGCCTTCGCGCTCGCACGCGTGGGCGAACCGTGCGGCGCCGTAGAGGCCGTCGCGGTCCGCGAGCACGACGGCCGGCATCTCGAGCTCCGCCGCCTGCCGCGCGAGCGCCTCGGGCGAGAACGCCCCCTCCTTCAGGGAGAAGAAGGATCGGACGTCGAGATGGACGAAGGAGGCGCCCATCCACTAGCCGGCTACGGCTTCGCGATGCGAAACCGTGGCCGAGGGGCTACCGCTTCGCTGCTTGAGCCCAGTCCTCAGTCCCACAACCGCTCCAGGTGCCAGCGGCCGGCGAGCCGATCGTGGTACAGGTCCCAGACCGCGCCGCCGCGCGCCTCGACACGCCAGTACTCGCGGTCGCGCCCGTCGGCCCACCACCGGCCCTCGATCCGCCAGCGACCGATCACGTCGGCCACCTCGTATCGGCGGCCGCGCCAGACGAACGCCGCCGGCATGCCGGCGTCCTGCTCGACCCGGACCTCGACCTCCTCGTCGTAGCGCTTCGACATGCTCGCCCCGCCGGCCGCCGCCCCTCGGGGAATCGAACGTATGTTCGAGGGGGAGGGAACCGTACACCCCGGCTCCGACGACGGTCAAGACGAGGGACGCCGCAGCTCAGGCGCCCCGGTCCCAGACGGCCGGGTCGTGGACGAAGTGGACCCGGACGGGCTCGAGCGCGCGGAGCCGAGCGACCGAGGCGAGGTAGGCCTCGCGCCGGTCGTCGCCCTCCGGCGGCACGCCCGAGACCGCCTCGTCGGCGGACTCGTTCCACTCGGCGAGCGTCAGCACCGCCTGCCCGGCGACGACGACCGTGCCGGCCGGCGTCCGCACCGCGAGCGACTGATGTCCCGGGGCGTGTCCCGGAGTGGGGATCAACCGGAGGCCGGGCGCGACCTCCGCCTCGCCGTCGAGAAGCTCGTAGGTGAGACCGGGGACGTCCACCCACTCGGGGATCGTGTAGTCGGGCTCGTGGACCATCGCCCACTCCCGTCGCTGGACGAAGATCGGCCGTCCGGGAAACCGGCCGTTCTGCCCGCTGTGATCGAAGTGGAGATGGCAGTTCGCCGCGGCCGTCACGTCGGCCATCGCGATGTCGTGCGCCGCCAGCGCCCCCTCCAGCGGATACCGCTCGGGCGAGAAGAGCTCATCGACCTCGGCGTTGCCGGTCCCGATCCCCGTGTCGAACAGGAAGACGCCGTCGCGGTGGACGACGGCGTGGGCCACGACCGGGAACGGCTCCCCGGCCGGCCACGGCTCGCTCTCGGGCAGATGCACGTCCGCGAGCCGGAGCGGGAGGATGCGGGCGTCGGTCTCCACGCCCCCGCATCCTAGTGGGCGCGTCCGGCCGATAGGCTGTCGTGGCGATGGATCCCGACGCGCTCGTCGTCTGCGTGCCGAACTTCAGCGAGGGCCGCCGCGCCGACGTGATCGACGCGATCTGCGACGCGCTCGCGAGCGTCCCGGGCGCGCGCCTCGTCTACCGGCAGGCGGACCCCGAGCACCACCGGCTCGACACGACGGTCGTCGGCCCGCCCGACGCCGTGCGCGCGAGCGCGCTCGCGGGGGCGGCCAGGGCGGTCGAGCTGATCGACATGGATCGGCATTCGGGCGGGCACCCGAGGATGGGCGCGGCGGACGTGATCCCGTTCGTGCCGCTGCGGGGGATCTCGATGGAGGAGGTGGTCGAGCTCGCGCGCGGGTTCGGCAAGGAGCTCGCCGACGCGCTCGACCTTCCCGTGTACCTGTACGACCGCGCGGCGCTCTCCCCCGAGCGCGCGAGTCTCGCCGAGGTTCGCCGCGGCGAGCTCGAGGGGCTGCGCGAGGCGGTCGAGCGCGGCGAGCGCCTCCCCGACTTCGGCCCACATCGGATCGGGAAGGCCGGCGCGACGGCCGTCGGTGCGCGCAAGCCGCTCGTCGCCTTCAACGTGTATCTCACCGGCTCGGTCGAGGCGGCGAAGCAGATCGCGAGGGCCGTCCGGGAGTCGAGCGGCGGGCTCCCGGCCGTGCGGGCGATCGGGTTCGAGGTGCCCGAGCGAGGCGGCGTGACGGTCTCGATGAACCTGGTGGACTTCGAGGTGACGGGGCTCCGGACCACGTTCGACGCGGTGTCGAGGCTCGCGGCCGAGCGCGGCATGCAGGTCCGGTCCTCGGAGATCGTCGGCCTGGTCCCGCGGGCCGCGCTCTCCCCCGACGATGGGGACGACCTACGACTGGAGGGGTTCGATGCCGACACGCAGGTCCTGGAACTGCTCGTGAGCGCGGACGGAGGCGACGCGTGAGCGGGGTCATCGCGGCGCAGACGATCGAGGCGTTCCTGCGACGGCCTCGCCTCGGACTCGCCGACCCCGGGCGGCGGCGCCGTCGCGGCGGTCAGCGGGGCCGCCGGCGCGGCGCTCGTCTCGATGGTGTGCAACCTGACGATCGGCAAACCGGGCTACGAGGAGGCGCAGGACCGGGTGCGCGAGATCCTGCCCGAGGCGGAGCGGGCCCGGGCGGCCTTCCTCGACCTCGCGGACCGGGACGCGAGCGCGTTCGACGGCGTCATGGCGGCGTTCAGGATGCCGAAGGAGACGGACGCGGAGAGGGCCGCGCGCTCGGAGGCGATCCAGCGCGGCTACGAGGCCGCCGCGGAGGCGCCGCTGGAGATCGCGAGGCTCGCGGCCGGCCTGCTGGAGGCCGCGCGCGAGGTCACCGAGATCGGGAACGTCAACGCGGCCTCGGACGGGGCGTGCGGGGCGCGGTCGCTCTGGGCGGCCGTGTGGTGCGCGACCGACAACGTCGCGATCAACGCCGCCGCGCTCAAGGACCCCGCGAAGGCCACGGCGCTCCGCGACGAGATCTCCGCGCTGCGGATGAACGCCGGGATCGTCCTGGACGCGGCGGACGCCGCCTTCGACGCGCGCGTCGGCTGAGGCGTGGACGCGTTCCCGGTCGGTCGAGCCGTCGCGCTCCGCAACGTGTGGAACGGGACGATCGTGTCGGCACGCGGGGCGAACGTGGTGCGGGACGATCCCGCCACCCGGATGCTGTACGTGCCGATCGACGCCCCGTGGATGGCACCGGTTCGCGCGGATGGGACCCCGTTCCGCATGCCGGTCGGTACGTGGTCCCTCGAGGAGCGGCGATGGGACTCGACCCATCTCCTGTCGTTCGCGTGGCCGGGACAACCACACGCCGTGCTGCTGTTCTGGGACGCGGGCTGGCAACCGCTTCGGTGGTACGTGAACCTCCAGACCCCGCTCCGACCGACCCCGGTCGGATTCGACTACGCCGATCTCGTTCTCGACGCGGTCGCAACCCCGGATCGCTCGAGCTGGGAGTGGAAAGACGAGGACGAGCTCGCTGAGGCGATCCGCCACGGCCTGATCTCGGCCGAGGACGAGACGCGTCTACGGATCGACGGCGAGGCCGCCGTCCGGCGGATCCTCGATCGCGAGCCTCCCTTCGATCGCGACTGGTGGGAATGGCGACCGGACCCCTCGTGGCCCGCCGCGACGCTTCCGCGGGACTGGGATCGCGTCTCGGGTTAGCCGAACGTCGGCATGACCGTTCCCACGAACTCGTCGAGCCGCTCCGTGCCCTCGCTCGGCCAGCCGACCACGAGATAGGTGACGCCGTTCGCGACGTGGTCGTCGAACGCCCCGCGGACGGCGTCCCACGGCTCGCTGATCGACAGGCTCGACGCGCGCACGATGGTCTCCGGATCGCGCCCGGCCCCCTCGGCGGCGCGGCGGACGACGTCCCACTTCGCGGCGTGGTTCCCGGCCCCCGAGTGCCACACGTCCGCCTGGCGTCCGACGATCGGCAGCGCGAGCCGGCGACCGTCCGCGCCGATCCAGATCGGCGGGTGCGGGCGCTGGATCGGCCTCGGCCGATAGAGCGCATCCCGCAGGCGGTAGTGCTCGCCCTCGAACGAGACGGGCTCGCCGCTCATCAGGAGCCGCAGGACCTGCACTCCCTCTTCGAGGCGCTCCATCCGCTCGCGCACCGACGGGAAGCCGATGCCGAGCTCCGCGTGCTCCTCCTCGTTCCAGGCGGCGCCGACGGCGCACTCGACGCGACCGCCGCTCACGTGATCGACCGTGACGACCTCGGTCGCCAGCACCGACGGATGCCGGTGCGTCATCCCCGTGACCAACGTCCCGAGCCGGATCCGCGTCGTCGCGGCCGCGAGCGCGGCCAGCAGGGTCCAGCCCTCGAGGCACGGGCCGCCCGGGTCGGCGTACAGGGCCGTGAAGTGGTCGAAGACCCACGCGCCCTCGAACCCCGCGTCCTCCGCGAACCGGGTCCGCGACCGGATCTGCTCCCAGGTGAGCTGATGCTGGGCGACGTCGAGTCCGAATCGCATGGTGACCTCCGAGGTTGCCGGGCGAGGGGTCGGTACGCGAGTCTAGGCCCGTGGATGCCCTCGAGCTCGAACGGGTGCGATCGCGGTTCCCCGCGCTCGGCCGGGAGATGGACGGTCGGCCGGTCGTGCTCGTCGACGCCCCGGGCGGGTCCCAGGTCCCGGGATCGGTGATCGAGGCGATGGCCGAGTACCTGCGCCACAGCAACTCGAACTCGCACGGCGCGTTCGCCACGAGCCAGGAGACCGACGACGTGATCGCGGGCGCGCATCGGGCCGCGGCCGACCTGTTGAACGCGGACCCCGACGAGGTGATCTTCGGGCCCAACGCCACGACCCTGCTGTTCGCGATCTCGCGCTCGGTGGGCCGGACGCTGGGGCCGGGCGACGAGATCGTCGTGACGAGGCTCGACCATGACGCGAACGTGCGGCCGTGGGTGCTCGCGGCCGAGGACGCGGGCGCCGAGATCCGGTGGGCGGACCTGCGCGAGGAGGACGCGACGCTCGACGCGCGAACGTTCGAGGACGCGCTCACGGAGCGGACGAAGGTGGTCGCGTTCACGCTCGCCTCCAACGCCGTCGGCACGATCACGCCGGCCGCCGAGCTCGTCCGGCTCGTCCGGGAGCGGGCCGACGCGATCGTGGTCTGCGACGGGGTCCACCTGGCGCAGCACCGCGGGATCGATGTCCGGGCGATCGGCGCCGACCTCGTCGCCTGCTCCCCGTACAAGATCTTCGGCCCCCACCTCGGGATCCTGTTCGGGCGCCGCGAGCTCCTGTCGTCGCTTCGGCCCTACAAGGTCCGTCCGGCAAGCGACGCCCCGCCGTTCGCGTTCGAGACCGGGACCCAGAACCACGAGGGGTTCGCCGGATGGATCGCGGCGGTCGACTATCTCGCGGGACTCGCGCCGGCCGGCGGGGATCGCCGGTCGGCGATTGCCGGAGCGTTCGAGCGGGTCATCGTCCCGTGGGAGGCCGAGCTCTCGCGACGGTTCCTCGATGGAGTCAAGACGCTCACCGACGTCCGCCTCTTCGGGATCTCCGACACCGACCGGCTGCACGAGCGGACGCCGACGTTCGCGGTGCGCGTCGGCGAGCAGAACCCTGCCGAGACCGCCAAGGCGCTCGCCGAGCGCGGGGTCTTCGTCTGGGACGGGAACTACTACGCGCTCGAGCTCATGGAGCGCCTCGGTCTCCAGGAGACCGGCGGCGCCGTGCGCATCGGGTTCACGCACTACCACACGCCGGCGGAGGTGGACCGCGTGCTCGAGGAGCTCGCGGCGCTGACCTAGCCTCCGTTCCCGCAGGTCAGGGGCCGCGTTGCTAGGATGACGCGGCTCCCCCGCGGAACGTTGAGGAAGGCATCCATGCGCATCCTGATCCTGGGCGGCGACGGGTACCTCGGCTGGGCGACCTCGATGCACTTCGCCCGCCGGGGACACGACGTCCACGCCGTCGACAACTACCTTCGCCGCCGCGCGCACGCCGAGGCTGGCACGGATTCGCTGACGCCGATCGGGGAGTCGCTGCCCGCCCGCGCGCGTGCCTTCCACGACGTGACCGGCCTCGAGATCGGCGTGACCGAGGGAGACCTCATGGACGCGGAGGTCGTCGAGCGGCTGGTCCGGGAGTTGCGACCCGAGGCGATCGTGCACTACGGCGAGATGCCGAGCGCGCCCTACTCGATGATCGACCGCGAGCACGCGGTGTTCACGCAGACGAACAACGTGATGGGCACCCTCAACGTGCTGTACGCGATGGCCGAGCTCGCGCCCGACGCCCACCTCGTGAAGCTCGGCACGATGGGCGAGTACGGGACGCCGAACATCGACATCGAGGAGGGGTTCATCGAGGTTCACCACAACGGCCGCAGCGACGTTCTTCCCTTTCCGAAGCTCCCCGGCTCGATGTACCACCTCACCAAGGTGCACGATTCCCACAACATCCACTTCGCCTGCCGGATCTGGGGGCTTCGGTCGACGGACCTGAATCAGGGCGTCGTCTACGGCATCGACACGGAGGACACCAGGCTCGACGAGCGCCTGCACACCCGCTTCGACTACGACGAGGTCTTCGGCACGGCGCTCAACCGCTTCTGCCTCCAGGCGGTGATCGGCCACCCGCTCACCGTCTACGGCAAGGGCGGCCAGACGCGCGGGTACCTGAACATCGTCGACACCATCCAGTGCGTCGAGCTCGCGATCCTGAACCCGCCCGACGCGGGCGAGTACCGGGTGTTCAACCAGTTCACCGAGCAGTTCTCCGTCATGGAGCTGGCCGAGCACGTTCGCAAGGCCGGCGAGGAGGTCGGGATCGACGTCCGGGTCGACCACCTGGACAACCCGCGGGTCGAGATGGAGGAGCACTACTACCACGCGTCCCACACGAAGCTCCTGGACCTCGGCCTGAAGCCGCACCTGCTCTCCGAGACGCTGATCGAGTCGATGTTCGCCGCGATCGAGCGCTATCGGGACCGGGTGATCCCCGACCACATCATGCCGGCCACCCGCTGGCGCGGAGTCCGGGAGGGCTCCACCCGCTAGCGAGGCGCCATGCTCGCCCTCCGCGTCATCGGCGCCGCGCTGGCCCTGGCGTTCTTCGCCGCGGCGATCGCCCGGTACCGGCGCCGCCGGATCAGCCGGCTCAGCCTGATCATCTCGGGCGGCATCACGCTCGGGATCGTCGTCCTCGCGGTCGCGCCGGACCTGTTCAACCCGATCTTCGAGACGTTCAACTTCGAGCCGGGCACGGGGCAACGACTCACCGCGGTGCTGCTGTTCGCGGTCGTCGTCCTGTTCCTGCTCGTCATCCGCATGCAGTCCTACGTCGACACGAACGAACGGAGCATCCGCCTGCTCCTGGAGGCGCTCGGACAGGCCTCGTTCGACTGGGACCGCGCGGCCGAGCTCCCGAAAGGCAAGCGGATCGTCGTGATCTCGCCCGCCTACGACGAGGCCGAGAACGTCGGGGCCGTCATCCACGCCATGCCCTCGGAGATCGAGGGGTACCGGGTGGTGCCGATCCTGGTGGACGACCACTCCGACGACGGCACGGCCGAGGTCGCGCGGGCGGCCGGGGCGCTCGTCACGACGCTCCCGGTGCGCCGGGGCGGCGGGCTCGCGCTCCGCGTCGGCTACGACATCGCGTTGAAGCTCGACGCCGACATCGTCGTCTCGATCGACGCCGACGGTCAGCATCAGCCCGAGGAGCTGCCGATCCTCGTCAAGCCGATCCTCGAGGGCCAGGCCGACCACGTGAACGGCTCGAGGATGCTCGGCGACTACGAGCGCGGCCCGCTGATCCGACACCTCGGGGTGCACTTCTTCTCGTGGGTCGTCACGGTCCTCACGGGCCAGCGCGTCACCGACATCTCGAGCGGCTACCGGGCGACCCGCGCGGACACGCTCCGAAAGCTCGTGCTCGAGCAGGATCAGTTCTGGAGCTCGGAGGTCACGATCGAGGCGCTGCGACAGCGGGCGCGGATCGTCGAGGTGCCCGTGACGTTCCTCACGCGCCGCGGCGGCGAGTCCAAGAAGCCGAAGTCGCTTCGCTACGCCTGGAACTTCACCAAGGCGATCACGAAGACCTGGCTGCGGTAGGGCGACCGCCGAGGCGCTACCTCGGCGGCCAGGCCCGCGTTCGACTCGAGCAGCGCGAGGTTGGCCTCGAGGCTGGCGCCGCCGGTCCGCTCGGCCAGGCAGGAGAGCAGGAACGGCGTGACGTCCTTGCCGCGAACGCCCTCGCGAGCCGCCGACTCCTGGCACTCGCGGACCGCTCCGGCGATCTCGCCCGGATCCATCGCGAGCCCGGCCGGGACGGGGTTGCACAGCAGGATCCCCGACGGCGCCTCGAGCCGCCGCATCGCCCGCACGAGGGCCGCCGCCGAGGCCGGATCGTCGACCCGATGCTCGAGCTCGACGTCGGCCTCGCGCGCGAGGAAGAACGGGAGGCGATCGCAGCGATAGCCGACGATCGCCACGCCGAGCTCCTCGAGCCGCTCGGCGGTCGCCACGGGGTCGACGATGGACTTCGGTCCCGAGCAGACGAGCAGGACGGGCGTCCGCGAGAGCTCGACCAGGTCGGCCGAGACGTCTCCCGTCCCCGGGTGGACGCCGCCGATGCCGCCGGTCGCCGTCACGAGGATCCCCAGCCGCGACGCGGCCCAGATCGTCGTCGACACCGTGGAGGCGCCGAGGCCGCCGCTCGCGATCGCCGAGGGCAGGTCTCGCCGCGCGACCTTGGCGGCCCGGCCCGGCTCGGCGAACGCCTCGAGCTGCGGGTCGGTCAGGCCGACGAGGACGCGGCCGTCCACCACGCCGATCCACGCGGGAACCGCGCCCGACGATCGGACCGCGCCGGTCATGCGCTCGACGCACTCGGCGTTGCGCGGGGGCGGGAGCCCCTGGGCGATCACGCTCGTCTCCAGCGCGACGACCGCGGCGTGCGCTCGAAGGGCGTGCGCCACCTCGTCGGAGGGGGTCGCGCTCATCCGGGCGCCGGACGCCGCTCCGGCCACGTCTCGTAGCTCCCGGCGACCAACGCACCCGCGCGGCACGCGGCGTGCAGCGCATCGCCCGGCGAGCGACCGGCCGCGAGCTGCGCGAGGAGCACGCCGTCGAACGCGTCTCCGGCGCCGGTCGGATCGAGCTCGCGGACCGGTTCGCCGCCGTAGCGGATCACGAGCCCCTCCCACGACATCACCGCGCCGGCCTCCCCGAGCTTCACGCAGACGACGGGGAAGCGATCCGCGAGCGCGTCGGCGGCCGATTCGCCGCGCCTGCCCGTCAGGATCTCCGCCTCACGCTCGTTCAGCAGGATCGCGTTCGCGCGGGCGGTGACGTCGAAGAAGCGCTCGACGCCGAAGTCGCGCAGCATCGGCCAGGACGCCGCGTCGACGGCGAGGAACCGCGCCGACGCGCGGTCGAGCGCCGCCTTGGCGGCCGCGAACGTCGGCTCGAACAGGAGCGCGTACCCGGACACGAGCACCGCGCCGGCCTCGATGCGTTCCGGGAGGTCCTGCGGCGCAAGGCGCCCGTTCGCACCGCGATCGGCCACCATCGAGCGCTCCCCCGGCTCGTGCACGACGAGCATCGTCCCCGTCGGCGCGTCCGGATCGACGACGAGCGCCGGCTCGACGCCCCGGTGGATGAGCTCCTCGCGCAGGAGCGCGCCCGCCGTGTCCGCCCCGACGCGGCCGTGCACCCGCGCGCTCGCGCCCGCCTCGGCCGCCCACACCGCTGCGTTCGACGCGCTGCCACCGGGTCGGACCAGGACCCGCCCGTGGACGTCGCCCCCCTCTTCGAGCGCCCCCGCCTCGACGCGCACGTCGAGCATCACGTCGCCGACGGTCACCACGTCCACGCGCTCAACCCTAGCGGGTACGGTGTGGCCCGATGTCACCGACGAGGGTGCCGCGGGTCCGTCTCCGCGAGCTCCGACCCGAGGACGAGGACGAGTTCCTCGAACACGTCCGCGGGAGCCGATCGCTCCACCGACCGTGGGCGCACCCACCGGAGACGTCGAAAGGGTTCCGGGATTTGCTCGACGGGGCGGCGAACCCGTCCGAGGCACTCTTCCTCATCGTCCGCGAGCAGGACGGCGCCATGGCCGGCTACGCGCGGCTCAGCCAGATCGTCCTGGGGGGCTTCCGGAACGCCTACCTCGGCTATTCGGCCTTCGCCGGGTTCGACGGCCGCGGCTACATGACCGACGGCCTGCAGCTGGTGCTCCGCGAGGCGTTCGGACCGATCGGGCTGCACCGGGTGGAGGCGAACGTTCAACCGGACAACGTCCGGTCGATCGCGCTCGTCGAGCGCCTCGGGTTCCGACGCGAGGGCTACTCGCCGCGCTACCTGAAGATCGGCGGTCGCTGGCGGGACCACGTCCGGTTCGCGATCCTCGCCGAGGACTTCTTCACCGCCGAGACGGGCACGCAGAGCTCGTTCCTCTCGAGGTCGAGCATGATCGCCGTCCCGGCCTCTTAGCCGGCCTCGGCGATCCCCGCGGCCTCCGACGCCCAGCGCCCGAACGCCCCCCAGAAGGGGTCGAGGCCCGGATGCTCGAGCGGCCGCTCGCCGCCCTCGGCGAGGACCGTTCGCCCGGCGGAGGCATCCACCACCTCGCCCACGTCGGCCGCCTCGATCCCGGCCCCGGCGAGGGCGCCGATGAACGCGGCCGCGCGCCGGGGCACCACGGTCGCGATGAGCGTCCCCTCGGAGATGGAGGTGTACGGATCCATCCCGGTGTGCTCGCACACGGCCGCGACCTCCCGACGCACCGGAATCCTGGCGAGATCGATCCGCATCCCGACGCCCGAGGCTGCGGCCACCTCCGAGAGGCCGCCGATCACGCCGCCCTCGGTCGCGTCGTGCATCGAGGTCACGCCCCGGTCGCGGAGCCCGAACTCGCGAGCCACCGTCGCCTCCGGCACCACCGTCATCTGCTCGAACAGCGCGTCGGCGGCCTTCACGGTCTCCTCGCCCACGCCCCTCGCGAGCCGTTCGGGGAACGTCGCCGCGAACAGCGCCGTCGCCTCGATCGCCGCCCCCTTCGTGACGACGACCCGGTCGCCGACCCTCGCCATCTGCGGCGTCACGTATCGGTCCTCCGGCCCGGAGGCCATGCAGACCGCGCCCCCGACCATCGGCCACGCGCAGCCGTCGTAGCGGGCGGTGTGCCCGGTGACGACGGCGACCCCGATGCCCTCGCACGCGCGATGGAACCCGTCCCACAGCGACGTGAGCTCGTCGTCGCTGATCTCCGGCGGAAGGTTCAGGTCGACCGCCATCCATCGCAACACCAGGCCGCTCGTCGCGGCGTCCGACGCGAGGATGTGGACGGCGAACCACGCGGCTCGCTCCCAGCCGTAGGCCGGCACCACGAACACCGGGTCCGCCGTGAGGGCCATGACCACCCCATCCGCGACGCGAACCACGCCCACGTCCACCCCGTGAGCGGGCCCGACCAGCACGTCGGGATCGGTCGCGCCGAGTCGCCGGAGGATGACCCGCTCGAACAGCTCCGCCGTCGCCTTGCCCGTTCGCTGCTCGGTCATGGCTCCCCCGTCCGAAGGCGCCCGACGATCTCGACGAGCGCTCGCGTCGCGGCGACCGGATCCGGCGCGGCGCCGATCGCCGAGACGACAGCGACGCCGCTCGCGCCCCCGGCCTCGAGGACCTCGCGCGCGTTCGTCGCGTCGATGCCGCCGATCGCGACGACCGGCACGTCGGTGGCGTCCACGACGGCCCGGAGCCCGTGGATCCCCTTCGGCTCGGCCCCGGGCTTCGTCCGGGTCGCCCACACGGTGACGCCGAGGTAGTCGGCGCCGATGCCGACCGCGGCGAGCGCCTCCTCGACGTTGGACACGCTGATCCCGAGCACGCCCAGGTGGCCGAGCTGCGTCCGGGCGGCGCGGGGATCGTCGCCCTGGCCGACGTGGGCTCCCGCCCCCACGGCGGCGGCGACGTCCACGCGGTCGTTCACCAGGAACAGGACCCCGGCCTCGCTGCACCGCGCCTGCAGCTCCTCGGCGAGCGGTCGAAGCTCCGCCGCCGAGAGCTCGGGGGCGCGGAGCTGCACCGCGGTCGCGCCGCCCTCGATCGCCGCGACCGCGACGTCCCGGTGCTCACGCCCGGACACCAGGCCGCTTGAGGTCACGACGTACACGCGCAGCGATCGCGGATCCAGCGCGGCCATCTGCTCCCTCCGCCGGCGTTATCCGGTTCAGGTTCGTCGGGTCGCCGTCGCCGTGTGACGGCCTCTCAGCCCGGTCGCCCGAGCTCCCCGGTGATGCGAGGGAAGGATAGCCGACGACGGCTCAACGGTTCGAGCCCTGGAGCCGAGCGATCCGGAACTCGCGCCGGACCTTCTTCCAGTCGCCCAGCCGGAACGAGAACAGCAGGTCGGTCGTGACGGCAAACGCGCCGAACCCCAGCAGCCCCCATGCGGCCCACGCCGGCGCGTCGGTGGCCGGCCAGAACGCCAGGGCCGCGAACGGCGCGAGCTTGGTGGCGATCGCGCCGGATGCGTGCATCCACGCCCGGCCACCGGGTGCGGCGCGCAGATACGTCGCGTAGTCGGTCTTGAGGCCGGGGCGCGGAGGGAAGGGCCCGCCGATGAAGTACGACGTGAAGCGGATCCCGACGATCCGCCCGAGGAGCCAGTGGGCGAGGTCGTGCCAGGTCACCGACCAGATCCCGGCGGCCACCAGGAGCGCCAGTCCCGCCGTGACCTCCGAGGACGTGACGAGCGCGAGCCCGATCGCCACCGCCCCCACCACCGTTCCGATGAGCAGGAGGGCGTTTCCGAGCCAGATCGGGAATCGCGGGTGCACCCGGGCCTCGAAGGCCTTCCGATCGATGCGCCCGGCGTCCTCGGCCCAGCGCCGCGAGCGCGCCGGATCGGACTTCACCCCCGCCAGCAGCGACCAGAACCCGAGCGCCCGAAGGTCGGTGTCCCCCGCGTCGACCGACGCCTCGATACGCTCGAAGGCCGCTCGATCGGTCTCGCCGCCGCCGGCACGGTCCACCCGCGCCTACCTCGATTCCCGGACGTCATGTCCTAGGATGGTCGTTCGGACGCGTGCCCGGCCCCTGACCGTCTGTCCGCAACGGCCAAGAACCAACGGGAGGCGACCATCTCGAAGAGCACGATCCCCGAGCGACCGGCCGGCCGCTCGTCCTTCGACTTCGCGCTGACCACCTTGGACGGCCGCTACCACGTGATCGATCGTATCGCCGCGGGCGGGATGGGCGAGGTCTTCCGAGCGCACGACGCCGTGCTCGAGCGCGAGGTCGCGATCAAGGTCTTGCATCGCCAGCTCGCGGGCGACGGCGGATTCGTCGAGCGCTTCCGGCGAGAGGCGCGCGCCGCCGCCGGGCTGTCGCACCCGAACATCGTGGCGGTCCACGACTGGGGCGCCGTCGACGGCATCTACTACATGGTGATGGAGTACGTCCGCGGCCAGAGCGCGCGAGAGATCCTGAACGCCGAGGGGCTCCTCGCCCCGGCGCAGGCGGTCGAGCTGCTGATCCCCACGCTGTCGGCGCTCGACCACGCGCACCGTCAGGGCATCGTCCATCGCGACGTGAAGCCAGAGAACGTGATGGTCACTCACGAGGGGGTCGTCAAGGTCGCCGACTTCGGCCTCGCCCGCGCGTACGCGGACGCGCAGATCACCGAGGCCGGCACCGTGACCGGCACCGTGCAATACCTCGCCCCCGAGCAGCTCCAGGGAGAGCCCGCCGATCCGCGCACCGACCTGTACTCGCTCGGCGTGGTGGCCTATGAGCTCCTGACCGGACGCCTGCCCTTCACCGGCGAGACGCCGATGGCGATCGCCTACAAGCACCTCCACGAGCGGGTGCCCGCTCCCTCCTCTCGGAATCCCGCCGTCCCGAAGGGCCTCGACGGCTGGGTCGCCTCGATGACCGAGAAGAGCCGCGAGCTGCGGCCGGAATCGGCGTCCGAGGCCCGCCGGGACCTGGAGGACGAGCGGCGGTCGCTGCCGGCGGCCAAGGGCGTCGGCACGCTCGTCCCCGAGATCACGGTGCTCCCGATCCAGGCGGGCCCCGAGCGAGCGACGACCGTGACGATCCCGCGTGCGCCCGGCCGTGGCGAGGGACGGGTCCGTCGGCGTCGGGTCTGGCGGGTGCTGTTCGCCCTCCTGGCGCTCGCCGCGCTCGCGGCCGGCGCCTGGAGCGCGTGGACGTACCTCCTTCCCCATCGCGTCGACGTGCCGGCGGTGATCGGCCTGCCCGTGGACGAGGCCCGGGGCCGGCTGATCGACGCGGGGTTCGTCGTGCGAGACGCCGAGGGCGCGTACTCCAAGCGGGTCCCGGAGGGATCGGTGCTGCGAGTCCAGCCCGCCGAGGGCACCACGCTCGAGGAGGGAGATCGCGTCACGATCGTTCCCTCGCTCGGACCTCCGCCGGTTCCCGTCCCCGACCTGATCGGCAAGACCGTGGCGAAGGCGCGGGAGCTGCTTCGGGAGGCGGACCTCGCCGTGGGCAGGGTGACCAAGGCGTATGACGAGGACCTCGTCGCCGGTCTCGTGGTCGAGCAGAGCGTCGGCGCGCAGGCCGAGGCCCCCTTCGGCAGCGAGATCGACCTCATCGTCAGCAAGGGGCCGACGCCCAAACCCGTCCCGAGGGTCACACGGATGAGCGAGGAGGAGGCGACGAGCGCCCTCACGGATGCGGGCTTCCTCGTCACCGTGGAGGAGGAGACCTCCGAGGTCGTGCCCCGGGGCGACGTCATCTCCCAGGACCCTCCGAAGGGGACGGAGGTCCAGCCCGGCAACACGGTGACGATCGTCGTCTCGCTCGGACCGCCCGAGTTCCCGATGCCGGACGTCAGCGGCATGTCGAAGGAATCCGCGGTCGCCAGGCTGACCGATCTCGGGCTGGTGGTCGACGTCGTCATCGTCCGTCCGCCCGGCTCCATGGTCGTCTACCAGGACCCGGCCGTCGGGGCGATCGTCCACGTGGACGACGTCGTCCACATCTACGTGGCGTGAGGATCGGGGCGCACCTCCGGACGCCCGGGGGTCTGCGCACGGCGATCGACACGGCACGCGACGTCGGGGCCGAGTGCGTCCAGCTGTTCATCTCCAACCCGCGAGCCTGGTCGGGCCCGCGACTCGAGACGGCGGAACGGTTCGGGGCGGAGTGGCGCGAGGGCGGCATCGGGCCGCTGTTCGTGCACGCGCCGTACCTCGTGAACATCGCCTCGCCCAACCCCGAGTTCCTCGGGAAGTCGCTGAGCCTCTGCATCCAGTCGATCCGGGCCTGCGGCGTCCTGCGGGCCGGCGGGTTCGTCGTCCACGCCGGCGCGGGCGGTCCCGGGGAACCGGAGGCGGCGATCGAGCGCGCCGGGGAGACCCTGCGCGCGATCCTCGCCGAGACGCCGGAGGAGACCCGGCTTCTCGTCGAGCTGATGGCGGCCACGAGCGGCGCCGTCGCGTCCACCGTCGAGGAGGCCGCCCGCCTGTTCGCGACCGTCGGCGACCCCAGGCTCGGCCTCGTCCTCGACACGTGCCACGCCTTTGCCGCCGGGTACGCCCTCGACGAGCCGGAGGGCGTGGACGAGATCTTCGGCGAGCTCCGCGCGAGCGGGCTGGCGTCCCGGCTGACGCTGATCCACCTCAACGACGCGAAGCACGAGCGCGGCTCTCGCCGCGATCGCCACGAGGTCGTCGGCGAGGGGATGATCGGCCTCGAGGGCTTCGCGGCGATCCTCCGACAGGCCGAGGTCCGGGACCTGTCGCTCGTCGTCGAGACGCCCGCGGCCGGCGACGCCCGCCGCGCCGAGCTCGAGCGCATCCGCTCGATCGCACCCTAGACGCAGTCGGCGTGACCGGCGTCCTCGTACGGTTCTTCGCCGGGCGCCGCGACGAACTCCCAGTCGTAGCCCCCGTCGAGCAGCGTCATCTTCAGCACGCCGAACGAGCGATCCTGCCCGGCCTCGCGATTCGCGGCGGCCTCGCCCTCGGGCAGCTCCTCGTACGTGCTTCCCCCCGTCCCGACGACGAACTGGCGGAGCCCGTTCGGATCCGGACGCCCGAACGCGTCCATCGGCGCGAACCGCTGGTAGTCGTGCATGTGACCGGCGAGGACGACGTCGACCCCCTGCTGGTCGAGGAGCTCGTACAGCGGCTGCAACTGGTACAGGAACACGCCCTGCGGATACGGCTCGATCCCGAACAACGGGTGGTGCAGATACGCGAGCGTGCACTCGGCGGGATGGGTCACGAGGTCCCGCTTGAGCCACTCGTACTCCGGCGTGCCCGGCCCACACCCGGCATCGATCGCCGTGCTCTTGGTGATCGGCGCGCGCTGGCCGAGCTCGGGCGTCCACGTGGAGCCCTTGCAGAGCTGCGAGTTCAGCGCGACGAGGTGCCAGCCCCCGAGGTCGAAGGAGTACCAGCCACCCGGCGGATGCGCCCGATCGCCGAAGTAGTCGTAGTACCCCTCGGCATAGAGGGTGTACGTCTCGTGGTTCCCGGGAACGGGGTACGTGAGCGGCTTGAGGTCGGCGAAGTACCGGTCGTAGTAGGCGAGGAAGTCCTCGTACGCGCCGTGGAGGTACTGGAGGTCCCCGAGCGCGAGGTACGCGTCGGGCGAGATCTCCCGGATCGCCTCGGCAACCTGGTCGTAGCGGCAGCGCCGCGCGTGATCGGTCGGCAGCGAGTTGCACGCCAGATCGCCGACCGCCGCGATGACGGGCGCGCCGGCTCCCTGTCGGGGTTCGTCTCGAGGTCCCTCGGCGCAGGACACCGTGACCAGGCCCAGCACGAGCAGAAGCGTGGATCCGCGACGCAGCACGCCGACCTCCGTTGCCTTGGAACGACTATCGAAGCGGACCCGGGTCGAAACGGTCAAGCCGACCGACGTGCTACGGCTCCATCTCCGCGCGAGGGCCCTCTTGGTAGCTGTACCGCTCCTCGCGCCAGGGATCGGCGTGGATGTGGTACCCACGGACCTCCCAGAACCCGCGCTTGTTGTGCTTGGCGAACTCGAGGCCCCGCAGCCACTTCGCGCTCTTCCACGCGTATCGCTGGGGGGCGACGAGGCGCAGTGGATACCCGTGCTCCGGCGTAAGGTCCTGGCCGTCGTGCGCCCAGGCGACGAGGACGTCGTCCCCCATCATGGCCTCGAGCGACAGGTCCGAGGTGTAGCCGTACTCGCAGTGCGCGATGACCCACGTGGCCTCCGGGCTCGGCTTCGCTCGCTCCGCGAGGACGCGGAACGGGATCCCGGTCCACGTGTTGTCGAGCGTCGACCAGCCGGTCACGCAGTGCATGTCGGCCTGCACGTCCTGCGGCCCGAGGGCCTTCAGCTCGGCGTAGGTGAGCGTGAACGGCTCCTCGACGAGACCGGAGACCTCGAGGTCCCAGTCCGACCCGTCGGAGGTCGGGATCGGGCCGTAGTGGAGCACCGGCCACGTCTTCACCAGGCGCTGGCCGGGGGGACGCGCTTGGCGACCTCCTCCGGATACCGCGGGCCGAACAGCTTCACGGACGAACCCTCCTCACCGGGCGGTCACGGCCTTCCAGGCCCCGATCGCCGTCTCGACGTCCTCGTCGGCGACGTCCACGTGGGTGAGCATCCGGACCTTCCCGGACACGAGCGTCGCGCCCACGCCCTCGTCCTCGAGACGGCGGACCGCCTCGAGCGGCGTCATCCCCACGGGTTCGGTGTCGACGAACACCATGTTCGTCTCCACGGCGGACGGATCGATCCCCCCGGGACCAGCTCGGCCACCCCCTGCGCGAGGCGACGAGCGCGTTCGTGGTCCTCGTGCAGACGCCGGGGACCTTCCTCGAGGGCCAGGAGCCCGGCCGCGGCGACGATCCCGGCCTGCCGCCAGGCGCCGCCGAACAGGATCTTCAGGCGCCGAGCCTCCGGCATCAGGTCCGACGGCCCGCAGATCAGCGAGCCGACCGGCGCGCCGAGTCCCTTCGAGACGCAGAACATCATCGTGTCGACCTCGCGGGTCCACTCGATCACGTCGACGCCGGCCGCGACCGCGGCGTTGAAGATCCGAGCGCCGTCGAGGTGGATGGGGAGCCCCGCCTCGTCGGCCACCTTGCGGATCGCCCGGAGGTCCTCGACCGGCATCACCGTACCGCCGCCGTGGCCGTGCGTGTTCTCCACGCAGACGAGATCCACGACCTCCACGCCATAGGCCTCGTCCGGCTCGAGCGCGTCCCGTACCTGGTCCGCCGTGATCTTCCCGCCGGCCGTGCCGCGGATCGTCCGGTAGGCGATCCCCGAGAGCACGGCCGCGCTCATGACCTCCGTCGAGGCGACGTGCGCCGTGTGCTCGGCCACCACGAAGTGCCCCGTGCCGCGGAAGTGGAGCCGGAGGCCGATCTGGTTCGCCATGGTCCCGGTCGGCACGAACAGCGCCGCCTCCTTGCCGGTCACCTCGGCGGCGCGCTCCTGCAGACGGTTGACGGTCGGATCGTCGCCGAACCAGTCGTCACCGACCTCCGCCTCCGCCATCGCGCGACGCATCGCCGCCGAGGGCTTCGTCACGGTGTCCGAACGCAGGTCGACCCGGAACGTCCTCACGATCGGGTCAGTATAGGAGGCGACCGGCGAAGGCCCGGCCGGGCGCTCAATACAGGAACATCGGCTTGCCGTCGACGTGGCGGATCTTCGGCCGGTAGGCCTCGGCGTCGTAGAGCGCGCCGACGTCGACGCGCTTCACCCCCTGTCGGGTGACCTCGACCGGAACGTTGACGTAGTTGCCGTTTCGGAGCGCGACCAGGCGCCCGCTCTGACCCTGGACCAGCAGGTCGGCCGCCATCACCGCGTAGTTGATCGCCACCATGAGGTCGAGGGAGTCCGGCGATCCGGATCGCATCAGGTACCCGATCTGCTGGTTGATGATCCCCTCGCCCGTGATCTCGTGCAGGAGCTCACCCGTGAGCTCCCCGATGCCGCCCAGCTTTCGGTGGCCGAAGGCATCCTCCTTCCCGCCCATGACCATCTCGCCGCCGACGACCGTCGCACCCTCGGAGATCGTCATCATCGCGTAGCCGCTCGGGTTGCGGCGCTTGTCCTCGATCAGCAGGGACGCGAGTCGCTCGATGTCGAACGGGACCTCCGAGATGACCGCGCGCTCGACGCCCGAGAGGTAGGCCGACACCAGCGAGGTCTCACCGCTGTACCGGCCGAAGACCTCGACCACGGCCAGGCGCTCGTGCGAGCCGGCGCTCGTCCGCAGCTGGTGGATGAAGTTCACCGTGCGCGTGACCGCCGTCGAGAACCCGATGCAGTAGTCGGTGCCGTGGACGTCGTTGTCCATCGTCTTGGGGATCGCGACCACCGGGACGCCCTCGTCGTGCAGGCGGAGGGCGAAGGACAGGGTGTCGTCACCGCCGATGGGGATCATGGCGTCGATCCCCACCGCGCCGAGCACCTTGAGGACGTGGTCCGTGTGGTCGCGAGGCTCGTCGCCCTCGCCCTCCGAGGCCAGGAACGACGGCTCCTCCGACGGCCGTACGCGCGCCGGGTTGGTCCGCGAGGTGTGCAGGACGGTTCCGCCGGTTCGGTCGATCGTCCGCACCGCGGCTGGGTCGAGCTCCACGATGTTCGCGGCCACCGATTCGACGTCGTCCGGATCGCACTCGAGCAGGCCGGCCCACCCCCGACGGATGCCGACGACCTCGTGCCCCTCCTCGATCGCGCGAAGCGTGGCGGCCTTGATGCAGGCGTTCAGCCCCGGCACGTCGCCCCCGCCGGTCAGGATCCCGACCTTCATCCGCACGACCCTTCGCTCACAGGTAGAAGACCTCGGCCACCCGGCACAGCTCCTCGGGAACCGGGCGGACCTTCGCCGCGTCGGCCAGCGCCACGTCCACGATGTCGGCGCCGCGCGCGCCGACCATACGCCCCCATCCGCCGCGCGCCGCGAGCTCGACGGCCGCGGCCCCGAACCGGGTCGCCAGGATCCGGTCGGTCGCGTTCGGGCTCCCGCCGCGCTGGACGTGTCCGAGGACCGTGACGCGCGCCTCCCATCCGGTGGCCTCCTCCAGGATCGGGGCCAGGATCTGCGCGATGCCCCCGAACCGGGGGAACCCCCGCTCGTCCACCGGGTACACGGGGAGCGTCATCGTCCCCTCGACCGGGACGGCGCCCTCCGCGACGACGACGATCGAGAACGAGTGTCCCTTCATGTGGCGGCGCCGCAGGCGTGCGGCCACCTCCTGCACGTCGAACGGGCGCTCGGGGATCAGGATCGTGTCGGCGCCGCCGGCGATCCCGGACTCGAGCGCGATCCAGCCGGCGCTTCTGCCCATCACCTCGACGAGCATCAGCCGGTTGTGGCTCTCCGCCGTCGAGTGCAGGCGGTCGATCGCGTCCGTGGCGACCTGGACCGCCGTCGCGAACCCGATGCACGAGTCCGTCCCGGAGATGTCGTTGTCGATGGTCTTGGGGATCCCGATCACCGGGATCCCCTCCTCGCTCATGCTCGCGGCCGCGCCGAGCGTCCCCTCGCCCCCGATCGCGATCAGCCCGTCGATCCCCAGGTCCCAGAAGGCCGCCCGGACCCGGTCGATGCCCCCCTCGCGGTAGGGGTTCGAGCCGCTGCTTCCGAGGATCGTGCCGCCGCGATGCAGGATGCCCTGCACGGACTCGTTCGTCAGCTCGCGAACGTCGCCACGAACCACGCCCCGCCAGCCGTCGCGGAACCCGAGGACCTCGAAGCCGTGCACGCCCACGGCCGCGCGCACGACGGCGCGAATGGCGGCGTTCAGCCCCGGACAGTCGCCCCCGCCGGTCAGGACGCCGATGCGTTTCACGACGGAGCCGATCCTTCCTTCGGGGTGCGGGGCGCTCAAGCTCGAGCCCCTGCGGGTCGAGGTCGATTCTACGGCCGGCCCTCAGTCCGGCCCGGGAGCGTTCCGGATGCGCCGGCGCAAGGGCTCGATCGCGTTCCTGCTTGCGATGGCGGCGACCCTGGTCGCCTCACCCGCGCACGCCAACGACATCGACCGGCTCGTGCGCACGGCGGGCGATCTCCCCGAGGTCCAGCGGCTGGTCCGGCTCCACGACGAGCTCGACGAGCTGCTCGAGCGTTACGGAACCCTCGAGGCCGAGGCGGGGCGGGCGTGGCTGGCGGCCGCGGAGGCGGCCCGCGACGTTGCGGACGCCGAGCGCGCGGCCGAGTCGGCCAAGGCCCGACTGGCCGAACGCGTCCGGGTCGCCTATCAGTTCGGCCCGGCGGGCTCGATCGAGGCGTTGCTCGGGGCGCCGACGTTCGCCGATCTCGAGCTCATCTCCGAGTACGCGTCGCGGACGATCGCCATCGACGACGACGCCCTCAGGGACACCCTGGTGGCCGGCGTGATCGTGTCCGCCCGTCGGGCACAGGCCGAGGCGGCCCGGATCGGTCTGGCGCCGAGGCTCGAGCGGCTGCGATCGATGCTGCGGACGATGCAGGGCAGGGTGCACGAGGCGATGAAGATCGCCAGGCAGGCGCACGTGGAGGCGGTGTTCGCCGCCCAGCAGCGGCAGATCGCCGCGGCCGTCGCCAGGGCCGGGAGCTGGGACCTCGGCGTCATCGATTACGGGCAGGACCAGAGCCACCTGCTCTCGCTGCTCGGCCCGACCGGGGGCCGGACCTGCGAGACGCCCGAGGGGCTCGTCGAGACCGGGCAGTCGTTCGACGGCTACGCGAGCTGGTACGGGTGGGAGTTCGGAGGCCAGCCGACCGCGACCGGCGCGATCTTCGACCCCGGGCTGTTCACGGCGGCGAACCGGTGGCTGCCCTTCGGCGCGTTCCTCCGGGTCCATTACGGCGGCCGCTGCGCGATCGTCCTGATCAACGACCGGGGGCCGTACGGACGGCTCGAGCGGGTGATCGACCTGTCCCAGGCCACCGCCGAGTACCTCGGCGTCGGCGTCTCGTGGGTCGGACGCGGAGATCCTGATCCCGGTCGAAGGGCTTCCCGCGTAGGCGGTAGCATGCCGACGTGCTCGCCGGCTGGGGTCTGCTCGAGTGGACGTTCGTCGCGATCCTGGTCGGGCTGAGCGGGGCGGTCGGGCTCGCGTTCCTCTACATGGTCGGCTCGCTCTTCGTGAACCCGGGCCGGCGGAAGCGCTCGACCTGACCTCTGCGATGACCTCGCCGGGGGTGCGCGAAGGCGCCGAGCCCTTCTCCCTCGGGGACGGCGCCGTCGGGGTGCTGATGATCCATGGGTTCACCGGCTCGCCCGCGTCGATGCGCCCGATCGGCGAGTGGCTCGCATCCAACGGGGTCGCGGTCGAAGGGGTACGGCTTCCCGGCCACGGCACGAACCTGGAGGACCTCCGTTCACGCCGCTGGACCGAGTGGGTGGACGAGGCCGGCCGAGGGCTCGATGCCCTTCGCGCGCGCTGTCGAACCGTCGTGGTCTTCGCGCAGTCGATGGGCGGCTCGGTCGCGCTGCTTCTCGCGTCGTCGCGGCCCGAGGACGTCGACGGCCTCGCGCTCGCGAACCCGTACGTGTTCGACACGCGACTCCTCGTGGCGCCGGCCGGGCGACTCATCCTGCGAAACGTCAAGGGCGTCGCGAACGACATCGCGAAGCCCGGCGAGGACGAGAACGCCGATCACCGGATGCCGGTCCCGGCCATCGTCGAGATGGCCACGATGCTGCGTCGCGCGCGCGAGGTCCTGTCGTCGATCCGCCAGCCGGTCGTGATCTTCCAGTCGGGTACCGATCACGTCATCCCGCGCGGGAACGCCACCAAGGTGCTCGAACGGATCGGATCCGAACGCAAGGAGCTCGTGCCTTGTCCCGCCTCCTATCACGTGGTCACGCTCGACCACGACGCCCCCCTGGTCCGCGAACGGGTCCTGTCGTTCGCTCGCGAGCTCGACGCGGCCACGACCCCGGCGTAGCCGGCTACCCGCGGTCGGCGATCTCGACCTCGACGAGCACCGGTCGGTGATCGGACGCGGTCCGCACCTCGGGCGCGGACGGGACGACGGCCCGCCCGACGCCGACGCCCTCGGACGCGAAGAGGTAGTCGATCCTCGCCGTCGCCGCACGGGCGGGGAAGGTGTCGCCGCCCTCGTCCGTGTCCGCGGGCCAGGCGTCGGAGAGGCGTTCCGCCAGGAATGCCGCCGCACCCCGGCCGGGGGTCTCGTTCAGGTCGCCGCCGACCAGAACGGGACCGTCGAGCCCCCGGAGCGCGTCGGCGAGCTCCCGCGCGTGCCGCAGTCGCTCGCGAGGGCGAAGCCCGAGGTGCACCGACACCACCACGACCCGATGCCCGGGACGAACGACCTGCGCGACCAGCGCGCCGCGCGGATAGAACCTCGCGGATCCCGCGAAGCGCAGGAGTCGGTGTTCGACGATCGTCCACGGCGATCGGACGAGGACCGCGTTCTTCACCCGGCGCCGGAACGGCGACCAGGGATCGGCGGCGGCGAGCATGCCGACGGCCCGGGCGAAGCGGCGCAGGCGCCACCGCCCCCCGCTCTCGTTCAGCAGGACCAGGTCCGGCTCCAACCGGCGGACGACCGCCTCCACCCTTGCCCGCCCATCGCGGAACCCGCGGACGTTGTAGACGAGGACCCGAGCGCGCACAGCCGGGACCGTACCCGTCGGGCCGGGCGACTACGAGGGAACGATCGTCGTGCCGGCGACGCCCTCGAGCACGGCCACCGCCTCGTCGAGGTCGCCGATCGCCGCCCTGGCGCCCCCGTCCTCCACGAAACGGACCGCCGCCGCCACCTTCGGCCCCATCGACCCGGCCCCGAACTCCCCCGCCTCCGACAGGCCGCGCGCCTGCGTCGACGTCAGGCGGTCGAGCTCCTCGGCGTGTTCGGTGCCGAAGCCGCGCTGGACCCGATTCACGTCCGTGAGGATCAGCAACGTCGTGGCCTCAACCTCGCGGGCAAGGATCGCAGCGGCCGAGTCCTTGTCGACGACGCCCTCCACCCCGACGAGCCTCGGGCCGTCCTCGGTCACCGGCACTCCCCCGCCGCCGGACGCGATCACGATCACGCCGTCCCCGACGAGGCCTCGGATGATCGGCGCCTCGACGATGGAGTACGGGGTGGGCGAGGGGACGACGCGCCGGAACCCACCGTGCGAATCGGGCTTCATCGTCCATCCCTGTGCCGCGGCGAGCGCCTCGGCCTCCTCGCGCTCGTAGAAGGGTCCGATCGGCTTGGTCGGTTCGCGGAAGGCGGGATCGTCGGCGGGAACGCGGGTGAGGGTGAGGACCGTCGCCACCGGGCGCTCCATCCCGCGTTCGAAGAAGACGTCGCCGATCGTGACCTGGAGCAGGTACCCGATCTGCCCCTGGCTCTGCGCGCCGCAGACGTCGAGCGGCATCGGGTGCACCCACTTCCGGGCGGCCTCCTGCTGGAGCAGGATGCGGCCGACCTGCGGCCCGTTGCCGTGGGTGACCACGACCTCCCACCCGGCGGCCGCGATGTCGGCGATCCGCTCGGCGGCCAGCCGCGCCGAGCGGTACATGCTGTCGAACGTGTCCTCCTCGCCCCGGCGAAGGAGGGCGTTCCCGCCCAGCGCGACGACGACCCGTTCCATCGGCTACAGGACGGGCTTCACGACGTCGAGGAGCGACGGGGAGCCCGGCAGCACCTCGAGGTCGTAGCGCACGCGCACGGCGGGCCTCCGGATGTCGATCACGCGACGAAGGTCGATCGGCGTCCCGATGACGACGAGGTCGACCTCGGCCCGCTCGATGATCTCTTGCATCTCGGCGAGCTGCTCGTCCGAGTAACCCATCGCCGGGAGCACGGGGCCCACGTCGTACTTGCGGAAGGTCTCCTCGATCGTGCCGGTCGCCCACGGCCGCGGGTCGACGATCTCCCCCGCGCCGTTCGCTCGCGCCGCGACCACTCCCGCGCCGAACTTCATGTCCCCGTGCGTGAGGGTCGGGCCGTCCTCGACGACCAGCACGCGCTTCCCCCGGATCGCGTCCGGGTCGTCCACGGTGACCCGGCTGTTCGCCCTGACGATCATGGCATCGGGGTTCGAGCGGCCGATCGTTTCCGTGAGCGCCTGCACCTGGTCGGGCGAGGCGGAGTCCATCTTGTTGATCACGATCACGTCGGCCATCCGCAGGTTCGCCTCCCCCGGATGAAACCTCGTCTCGTGACCCGCCCGGAGTGGGTCGGCAACGACCACGTGCACGTCGGGGGCGTAGAATGGGAGGTCGTTGTTCCCCCCGTCCCACAACAGCACATCGCACTCGGCCTGAGCCTGCTCCAAGATGTCGCCGTAGTCGACCCCGGCGTAGATCACGGTCCCGCTCGTGATATGAGGCTCGTACTCCTCGCGCTCCTCGACCGTCGTGTCGTAGCGCTCGAGGTCCTCCAGGGTCGCGTATCGCTGCACGCGCTGCGCCACCAGGTTCCCGTACGGCATGGGGTGTCGGACCGCGACCACCCGCCGCCCGGCCTCGCGGAGCGTCTGCGCGATCGCTCTCGTCGTCTGGCTCTTGCCGGACCCGGTCCGGACCGCGCAGACCGCCACGACCGGAACCGTCGCCTTCAGCATGGTCTCCCGCGGCCCGAGGAGCACGAAGTTCGCGCCCGCCGCGATGACCTCGCTCGCCTTGTGCATGACGTGCTCGTGGCTCACGTCCGAGTAGCTGAAGATCACGTCGTCCACCTCGAGGTCGCGGATCAGCTGCGTGAGCTCGCCCTCGTCGTGGATCGGGATGCCGTTGGGATAGGCCTCGCCAGCGAGCGACGCCGGGTAGGTGCGGTCGTCGATGAACGGGATCTGCGTCGCCGTGAACGCGACGACCTGAGCGCGACGGTCCCCTCGGTACGCGACGTTGAAGTTGTGGAAGTCGCGTCCGGCCGCACCCATGATGAGCACACGACGGGGCATGCGATTCCTTTCGCGAAGGGGTTTGATGCGCGGAAGGCCGGGCGGCCCCGCTCTTCGCCCCGGAATCTACCCCGGGGCGCGGCTCCCCGCATCCGCCCTTCGGTCAGGGGCCCGAGCGCCACCCGTCCGCCTCGACCCGTCCGAACGGCCGGGCGAGGTGCGAGACGGCGACCCTCCAACCGCCCAGCCGGGCCCGCTCGAGCACGGCCGTGCGTGAGCGGCACCCCTCCGCGGGGTCTTCGTCGTGGCTCGAAGGCGAGTCGGGCATCGCGACCTGGATCGGGATGTGGAGCAGGTCGCCCGTCAGCACCAGCGTCTCGCTCCCCGATTCCAGGATCGCGACGCGATGGCCGGGCGTGTGTCCTGGGGCGTGCGTCACGCGGATGCCCGACACGACCGCATGGTCCTCCTCGCGAAGATCGATCATGCCGAGCCGCTCGAGCTCGGCCATCGGGCCGCGGGCCGTGTAGCCCCCGATCCGATCCGGCCGGCCGAAGAACGACCAGTCCGCCGGATGGACGTGGTGCACCGCGTCCGGGAACCTCGGTCGACCGCCCACGATGGCGCCGCCCGCGTGGTCGGCGTGCAGGTGCGTGTGGATCACGGCTCGGACCTCGGCCGGGTCGACGCCGGCGTGCGAGAGCGCGACGTCGCGATCGATCGAGTCGGCCCACGGGCGATACGGCGGGAACTCGCCGAGGCCCGCGTCCACCATCACCACTCCGCCGGCGGTCCGGATCGCGAACGCGTGGACGTGCCACGCCCAGGAGTCGCCGCCGGAGAAGGCCCACGGAAAGGCGGCGCGCTCGGCGGCCCAGTCGACCGTTACCCCCGGCATCTCGTCGGCGAGGTCCAGCTGCGCGAACCCCTCGCATACGGTCGCGACCTCGACGTCGCCGATGCGCACCGAGCCGGCGGTCACGCCCTCAGGCTACGCGCGGCGAGCGCTCGACGCTCGAGGAGCGCCCTGGCGCGCACGATGTCCGGATCGCGAGGATCGATCGGGAGGATCCCGGCCGATCCCGAACGCCGGAGGACCCGGCGCTCGCACCGGGTCCCGATCGGCCTTGTCGTTCGGTTGGAGCCACCCGACCATCGCCCCTCTCGAGTCCCTTCCTCGTCTGCCTTCTCGGTCGGTCGAGGCGAACGTACGCCGGGCCGCCGCAACCACCGGCCAAGCCACGACCAGGAGCCGGATAAGCCTCGGTCGGCGCTCAGACGTCGAGATCGCCCGGCACGTCGACGTCGAACAACGTGCGCCGGGCCGGGTCGAGCGGGAGCCACGTCGACTCGTCGATCACCCTCACGCGCAGCCGTTCCAGGAGATCGCGGAGTCGCCGTCGGCCGGATCGGAGCAGCTCGGCCGCGGCATCCGCCGCCGGCTCGGATCGCACGACGCACGGCAGCGGACGGAACCGAGCCCCGTCCGCCAGGGCGACGGCATCCGCGCGCGTCTCGGAGGCGATGCGCAGCATCTCGCGGAGCACGGCGGGCCGCAGGTCCGGCATGTCTCCTCCCGCGATGAGGGCGAGATCCGAGCGCACGACTCCGAGCCCGGCCAGCGCGCCCGCGAGCGGTCCCTGGTCCTCCGCCTCGTCCCGGGCGAAGCGAACCGGGATGGCGAGGGGCAGAGCCGGCTCCTCGCCGGTTGGAGACAGCACGACGACGACCTCGGCGCAGACCTCGGACAGGTGGAGCACGGCGTGCTGGAGCATCGGCGCGCCCCCAAACGACTCGGCCAGCTTGTCGCGGCCGAACCTGGTCGAGCGGCCCCCGGCGAGGACGACGCCCGTCGCCTCAGCCAGGTCCGCCTCCCGGCGGAGGCGGCGGGAGCACCACCTCGGCGTCGCCCGACCGCGCCGGCGGAACCGCCGCGCGGTTCTGGACGAACTGGAAGCCGAACCGTCCCTTGATGCACAGGTGCCCGTTCGTGACCGAGTGGTCCCAGGGCGAGGTCACCTTCACGATCTCGTTGTCCTGCACGTGGACCTCGAGGTCGCACCCGACGCCGCAGTACGGGCAGATCGTCTCGGTCACGGCTTGCCGGGACTCGTCCCAGGTGCCTGCTTGGCGCATGTCGTGCTCGCTGCGGAACATCAGCGCCCCGGTCGGGCAGACCCCGATGCAGTTCCCGCAGTACACGCAGGCGGAGTCGGGCAACGTGACGTCGAACTCGGTCGAGATCCGCGCGTCGAACCCTCGGCCGGCGACGGCGATCGCGAACGTGTTCTGGGCGTCGACGCCGCAGGCCTCGACGCACTTGTAGCAGAGAATGCAACGCGAGTAGTCGCGGACGTACAGGTCGTTGTCGACCTTCACGGGCTGGTGGACGGCGTCGGCAACCGCCGGCTCGGGGTCGCGATGGTGGCCGGCGTGCCGCGCGTCCCGCTCGCCCGCCGCGGCGGGGGCCTCGGTCGGGCCGTATCGGGACGGCTCGGCCCGGTACGTCTCGATCCAACGCTGGACGGCCGCGCTCGCCAGCCCGAGATCGACCGAGGAGCCCAGGAACTCCAGCACCATGCGTCTCGAGTGCCTGACCCGATCCGTGTCGGTCCTGACCTTCATCCCGGCCTCGGCCTTGCGGGCGCACGAGGGGACGAGGACCCGAGAGCCCTCGACCTCGACGACGCAGACCCGGCAGGCGTTCACCGGCGTGAGGTTCTCCGCGTAGCAGAGCGTCGGCGTGTCGACGCCCCGTTCACGGAGGGCGTCGAGGATCGTCGCGCCTTCGGCGACGCGGATCGCCTCGCCGTCGACCTCGAGGTCGAGGAGGCGACGCGGAGGCGCGAGCCGCATCACGGTCATCGCGCGCTCGCGCCGTCGAAGACGTTCAGCTTCGCGATCGCCGACTCGACGGCGTTGGCCGCGAGCTGCCCGAGCCCACAGATCGACGCGTCGCGCATGACCTGGCCGATCTCGGCGATCAGCGCGAGCTCGTCCGCGCGCGAGCCGATCGGTCGCTCGGCCACGAGGCGATGAAGCGCCTCCTCCTGGCGGACCGTTCCGACCCGGCACGGCACGCACTGCCCGCACGACTCGTCGCGGAAGAACGCCGCGATGCGGAGCACGATCTCGGCGAGGTTCACCGTGTCGTCGAACAGCATGACCACGCCGGAGCCGAGGGTCGCCCCCGCCGCGCGCGAATCCTCGAAGGTGAGTCGCAGGTCCAGCGAGTCCGGCCCGACGAAGACCCCCGCCGCCCCTCCGAGCAGGACGGCCTTCAGCTCGCGACCGCCGCGGACGCCGCCGGCGAGCGCGATGAGCTCGCCGAGCGTGATCCCGTGCTCGACCTCGTAGACGCCGGGCGTCTCGACGCATCCGGAGAGGCAGAACAGGCGCGTGCCGGTCGACTCGGGCGTGCCGAGGGTCGCATACTCCTGCCCCCCCAGCAGGAGCACCTCGAGGACGTTCACGAGCGTCTCGACGTTGTTGATCCCGGTCGGCTTGCCGAACAGGCCCCGTTCGACCGGGAACGGCGGCTTGTTCCGAGGCTCGCCGCGCTTGCCCTCGATCGAGTTGAACAGCGACGTCTCCTCGCCGCAGATGTAGGCGCCGGCGCCGCGCCGGACCTCGACGTCGAACGCGAACCCCTCCCCCATCACGTCGTCGCCCAGGAACCCGCGGGTGCGGGCCTGGTCGATCGAGCGCTCGAGCGCCTGCGTCGCGTGCGGATACTCGCCACGGATGTAGAGGTAGCCCCGCTCAGAACCCGTCGCGTAGCCGGCGATCGTGAGCGCCTCGATCACCGCGAACGGGTCGCCCTCCATCAGCACGCGGTCCTTGAAGGTGCCCGGCTCGGACTCGTCCGCATTGCAGACGAAGTAGTGGGGCTGCACCACCTGCCTGGCGACCGCCTCCCACTTGACGCCGGCCGGGAACGCGGCTCCCCCGCGCCCGAGGAGCTTGGCGTCCTTCAGCTCGCGGATCACGCCCTCCGGCCCCAGCTCGACCGCTCGCCGGAGCGCCTCGTAGCCACCGTGCGCGCGGTAGTCGTCCAGCGAGTTCGGGTCGACCATGCCGACGCGACGAAGCAACCGGAGCCGCTCGCGGGGTTGCGGCGTCGGCGAGGGTCCACCGCTTTGCATGGTCCACGAGCCGCCGTGCAGGAATGGGCCGAGGAACCCCATCGAGACCGGACCCATGGCGACGTCGCTCGCCCGCTCGCCGGCCGTCTGCATGAACGCGGCGGGCGCCCGGTCGCACATCCCGAGGCACGGGCTGCGCACGATCCCGTCCGCGCGATCCGGGCCCATCTCCCGAACGACCTCGTCGATCAGCACCTCGGCGCCCGCGACCCTGCAGGCGATGTCGTCGCAGAGGTGGAGCATCCGCTTGGCCCTCGGCTCGGTCGAGAACATCGCGTAGAAGCTCGCCACGCCGTAGGCCTCCGCCGGCGGGATCGTCAGGCGCTGGCTCACGTAGTTGAGACCGCCCTCGCCGATCCAGCCGACGCGGCTCTGGAGCGCGTGGAGCGCCGGGAGGAGCAGGTCGCGGCGCTCGCGAGCCTCGCGGCCGCCGCGGGCGACGTGTCCGTCGAGCGCCTCGCGCTCGCCGCCGGTCCAGCCGCTCGTGGGCGGGCCGAGGACCTCGTCGACGGCCGCGCGCTCCTCGTCGGTGGGCACGGCCGACATCAGGCGGAGATCCATGACACCTCCGTCACTCGGATGCCCCGGCGATCGCCGCCGGCGACTCGAGCTTGTCGATCCGAACCGCGCTCGCCTTGAACTCGGCGGTGCCCGACTTCGGATCGGTGGCGTCGATCGTGAGCACGTTCGTGTCGACCTGATCGGGGAAGTGCAGGGTCATGAAGACGAGACCGGGCCGGAGCCCTCGGTCCAGGCGAACGGGCGCCTCGACGGAGCCGCGCCGCGACGAGATCCGGACGACCTCCCCCTCCGTCAGCTCGAGGCGCTGCGCGTCCTCGGGCGAGAGGTCGATCGTCTCCCCCCGTCGAAGCGGCGACGAGTACCCGCCGGTCTGCACACCGGTGTTGTACGAGTCCAGCCGCCGCCCCGTGGTGAGCCGGAGCGGGAACTCGGGGGTGAGCTCGTCGACCGGCGGCTCGTGCACGACCACGCTGAAGGGCGCCGGCGTGCCTCGCTTCTCCGGATCCTCCTCCCACAGCCGCGCGTGGAGGAACGTGGTCCCCGGATGCTCCTCGCTCGGGCATGGCCACTGGATGCCGCCGAGCTCCTCCAGACGCCTCCACGACATGCCGGTATGCATCGGGGAGAGCTTCCGGAGCTCGTCCCAGGCGTCCTCGGCCGTCTGATCGCCCCAGTCGCGACCGAGTCGCTTGGCGAGCTGCGCGATGATCCAGATGTCGTCGCGCGCGTTCCCCGGCGGCTCGAGGGCCTTCCGCACCCGCTGCACCCGGCGTTCGCTGTTGGTGACCGTCCCCTCGGACTCGAAGGTGGAGTTGGCGGCGGGGAGCACGACGTCGGCCATCTCGGCCGTCTTCGTCATGAAGATGTCCTGCACGATCAACATGTCGAGGTTGTCGAGCAGCTTCCGGGCACGATGGACGTCGGCCTCCGAGCTCGCGGGGTTCTCCCCGACGCAGTAGACGGCGGTGAGGTCTCCGCGCTCCATCGCCTCGAACATGTCCGTCAGGTGCCACCCGCGCTTGGACATGATCGGACGGCCCCAGGCCCGCTCGAACTTCGCACGAGCCGCGGCGTCGCCCTCGATGTCCTGGAAGCCCGGCAGCTTGTTGGGGATCGCGCCCATGTCGCCGCCGCCCTGCACGTTGTTCTGTCCGCGGAGGGGGTTCAACCCGCTGCCGTACCTCCCGACGTGCCCGGTGAGCAGCCCGAGATTGATCAGGCACAGGACGTTGTCGACCGCGTTGTGGTGCTCGGTGATGCCGAGGGTCCAACAGATCGCCGCGCGGTCGGCCTTGGCGTAGGCGTGGGCCACCTCGGAGATCACCGCCGCCGGGATCCCGGTCTCTTGCTCGCCCCGTTCGAGCGTCCACTCCATCACCGAGTCGCGGTAGGCCTCGAAGCCCTCCGTCCCGCGATGGATGAAGGCGTCGTTGTGCAGGCCGCTCGTGACGATCTCGCGCGCGAGCGCGTTCGAGAGCGCGATGTCCGAGCCGACGTCGATCCCGAGCCAGAGGTCGGCCCACTCCGCCGACGTCGTTCGCCGCGGGTCGACGACGATGAGCTTGGCCCCGTTTCGAACACCCTTCAGGACGTGGTGGAAGAAGATCGGATGCGTCTCGCGTGCATTCGACCCCCACAACACGATGAGATCGGTGTGCTCGATCTCCTCGTAGGAGCTGGTTCCCCCACCCGCTCCAAACACGGTCGCCAGACCGACGACCGACGGAGCGTGTCAGGTGCGGTTGCAGCTGTCGATGTTGTTGCTGCCGAGGACCTGACGCATGAACTTCTGCGCGACGAAGTTCATCTCGTTCGTGGCCTTCGAGCAGCTGAACAGGCCGACCCCCCAGCCGGGGTTCCGCTCGCTCGCCGCCTGCAGACCCGCCGCGGCCCGGTCCAGGGCCTCGTCCCAGGTCGCCGTGCGCAGGCCGCCGTTCGAGCGGACCATCGGCTCGGTGAGTCGCACGAGCCCGTTCCTCATCGAGGCGTGCTCCTTTCCACCGGATGCCCGTACGGGCACGATTCTATGCCGTCGTTCAACCGCACCCCGGCCGGCAGGCGTTCAGGAGACCGGTACTCGCTCCGGGTGCGTGTAGACGTTGCATCGACCCTCGCGGACGAACCCGAGGAGGGTCATCCCGAGCCGTTCGGCCGCCTCGACCGCGAGGGACGAGGGCGCGCTGACCGCGCTCACGACGGGGATGCCGGCCACCCCGGCCTTCTGGACGATCTCGAAGGAGGCGCGCCCGCTGACCTGGAGGACGGAGCTCGACGCCGGGAGGTCCTCCGCCAGGTATCGCTCGCCGATGACCTTGTCCACGGCGTTGTGCCGGCCCACATCCTCGCGAACCGAGACGACCTCGCCCGCCGCCGTGAACAGGCCGGCGGCGTGCAGTCCCCCGGTCCGCTCGAACACCTTCTGGGCGGCGCGCAGCCGCTCGGGCAGCGCGAGCAGGACCGCGAGCTCCACCTCGGGGCCGGGACCGACCGGCTCGCACCGGACCTCGATGTCCTCGAGCGCCGCCTTACCACACACCCCGCAGGAGGAGTTCGCGAAGAAGTTGCGCCGCAGGCGCTCCGCGTCGAATGGGCGGTCGAGCGCGACCGAGACCACGTTGTACCGCTGGTCCTCGCCGGGCAAGTTGTCGCAGTACGCCACGCGCCGAACCTCGCCGGGGGCGATCAGGCCCTCGGTGAACAGGAACCCCACGGCGAGCTCGAAGTCCCCGCCCGGGGTCCGCATCGTGACCGCGACCTGCGCCTGCTCCTGTCCGGGCCCCTGGACCCGGATCTCGAGCGGCTCTTCGGTCGCGAGGGTGTCGGTGCGCTCGGAGCGGACGCCGTCGCGCACGACGACCACCCGCGCGGGCGTCGAGCTCTTTCGGATCGGCTCGGAAACGGCCACCGCCCCAGTATCCGGCCGGACGACCGCCGGGTCCACGCGGCCCGGCCGCGGCGCCCGCCGGCGGTCGACCCCTCCGAGTATCCTCCCGCGGGCGACGCAACCGGAGGGCCGGGCGGGATGAAGAGCGGGCTGGAGATCGCGCAGGAGGCCGTCCTACGCCCGATCGCCGAGGTCGCCGCGGAGGCCGGGATCGCCGAGGACGAGCTCGAGCCGTTCGGCCGCTACCGCGCCAAGGTCTCGACCTCGATCCTGGATCGGTTGGAAGAGCGGCCCGACGGCAGGCTCGTCATCACCACCGCGATCACGCCGACGAAGGCGGGCGAGGGCAAGACCACCACCTCGATCTCGCTCACGCAGGGGCTCGGCAAGATCGGGAAGCGCGCGATGCTCTGTCTCCGCGAGCCCTCGATGGGGCCGGTCTTCGGCATCAAGGGCGGTGGCACCGGCGGCGGGCACGCGCAGGTCGTGCCGATGGAGGAGATCAACCTCCACCTGAACGGAGACTTCCACGCGGTGGCGGCCGCCCACAACCTGCTCGCGGCCGCGCTCGACGCGTCGCTGCACCACGGGAACCCGCTGGAGGTGGACCCGTCCACGATCACGTGGCCCCGGACGCTCGACGTGAACGACCGCGAGCTGCGCTACACGGTGGTCGGGCTCGGCGGCAAGGTGCACGGGATCCCACGGGAGAACCAGTTCGTCATCACCGCCGCCTCCGAGATCATGGCGGTCTTCGCGCTCGCCGCCGGGCTCGCCGACCTCCGCGAGCGGCTCGGCCGGATCGTGGTCGGGCAGAACCGGGACGGCGACCCGGTCACCGCGGACGACCTGAAGGTCGCCGGCGCCATGACGGTGATCATGAAGGACGCACTCAACCCGAACCTCGTGCAGACGCTCGAGGGTCAGCCGGTGCTCGTACACGCGGGGCCGTTCGGGAACATCGCGCACGGGAACAACTCGATCATCGAGGACCGCGTTGCGCTGAAGCTCGCCGACTACGTCGTCACGGAGGCCGGGTTCGGCGCCGACCTCGGGTTCCAGAAGTTCTGCGACATCGTCTGCCGATTGGGCGGGTTCGCGCCGAGCGCCGGGGTGCTCGTCACGACGGTTCGCGCCACGAAGTCGCACGGCGGCGTGCCCTTCGAAGAGCTCGGGCGCGAGGACCTCGACGCGCTCGAGCGCGGCATCCCGAACCTGTCGGCGCACATCGGGATCGTCCGGACCTACGGCGTCCCGTGTGTCGTGTCGATCAACCGGTTCCCCACCGACACGGAGGCCGAGCTCGAGCTGATCGAGCGCCTCGCGAAAGAGGCGGGCGCCGAGAGCGTCGTCGTGAACGACGGGTTCGCGCGAGGCGGCGACGGGGCGACCGACCTCGCCAACGCGGTCATCGAGGCGTGCGAGCAGCCGAGCGCCTTCTCGCACCTCACCCCCGACGCCACGCCGATCCGCGAGCAGATCGAGGCGATCGCGACGCGCCTCTACGGGGCCGCCGGCGTGGACCTCCTGCCCCAGGCCGAGCGGGACCTCGCGCGCGTGCAGGCCCTCGGGATGGGCGAGGCTCCCGTGTGCATGGCGAAGACCCACCTCTCGCTCTCGCACGACCCGACGATGCTGAATCGCCCGACGGGCTTTCGGCTTCCGGTGCGGGGCGTGGTGCCGAGCGCCGGGGCCGGGTTCGTCGTCGTCCTCTGCGGCGACATGCAGCGCATGCCCGGCCTCGGGAAGACGCCCAACTTCATGGGCGTGGACATCGACGAGCGGGGTCGAACGGTCGGGCTCTTCTAGCGGTCAGTCGAGCAGGGCGATCGCCTCGACCTCGACGAGCTGACCGCGGTAGCCGAGGGTCGGAACCCCGACGAGCGTGCTCGGCGCGCTCCCGATCGGCGAGGAGCGGACGACCTGCCACACCAAGGACTGCGTCTCGTGGCTGGCGCCGGCCACGTACACGGTGGTCTTCGCCACGTCGGAGGGACCGGCCCCGCCCGCCTCGAGCGCCGCGAGCAGGTTGCCGATCACGCGCTCGGTCTGCTCGAGTGGGTCGCCCTCGCCGACGAGGTTCCCCTCGGCGTCCAGGGGCACGGCACCCGCCGTGAAGACCATGGTCCCCCCGCGCGCGACCGCGACGTGCGAGTAGCCGGGCGGCGGCGCGAGGCGGTCGACGTTTCGGAGTTGGACGGCCACGCCGTCACCCCGCCATCTGTGCGGGGCCCTCGACCAGGATCCACTCGGCCCTCGTGACGGCCTCGGTCCGATCGAAGTCGAAGACGTCGTTCCACGGCACGGCCTCCCAGGTCGCCCCGCACTCCGGACACACCCAGAGCGACATCGTCCTCGGTTCGTGCCCCCGCGGCGGTGCGCAGGTGTGCAGCGGCATCGCGCCTCCCTTCCGAATCACAGGCGTGTGATTACGGGAGTGTAACCCACCGGCGCGGGCCGGGAGGCTCGATCAGGCGCGGGGGCGCTCCTTCCCTGGGTCGAGGATCGAAAGGGGCGCGACCGTCGCCCCGGCGGCGCCGTCCCCGAGCTCGACCTCGAGCCTCTCCCCTTCGGTCGCGTGCTCCGCGTCGAGGATGGCCAGCGCGATCGTCCCCACCCGTGGACTCACGGCGGGCGACGTCACGACCCCGACCCCCTCGCCACCTCGCGTCACGGCGGCACCGGACTCGGGCGCGGTCTCCGAATCGAGCTTCAAGGTCTTGAAACGCCTCGGAGGCGCCGTGCCGCGATCGGCGAGCGCCGAGGCGCCCACGCACTCGGTGTCGGTCTTGATGAACCGATCCATCGACAGGTCCCACGGCGAGAGCTCGCCCGGCTGGTAGTCGAGGGCGATGATGACGAGCCCGACCTCGATCCGCGCGAGGTCGACCGCGGTCAGCCCGAACGGCACGCCTCCCGCCTCGACGAGCGCCTCCCACACCCGGAGTGCGTCCTCGGGCGCGGTGACGAGCTCGTAGCCGTGCTCGCCCGAGAACCCGGTCCGGAACACCCACGCGTCGGATCCGGCCACGGTCGTGGCCTCGGGCCAGAAGCGGAAGTACGAGAGCTCGGCGAGGTCGCGGCCGGCCAGCGGCTGGAGCGTCTCCTCCGAGGTGGGGCCCTGCACGGCGATCATCGCGAGCTCGTCGGTCCGGTGCTCGATCCGCGCGTCGAGCCCGCCCGCGGTCTCGCGGAACCAGTCCTCGATGCCGGCGCTGTTGATCAAGATCCAGAACCGGTCGTCGGCGAATCGGTAGACGTTGCCGTCGTCGACCATGTGGCCGTCGGCGTTCACGAACGCCCCGTACCGGACCTGCCCCGGTCCCATCGCGCCAACCGCGTTCGTGAATCGGCGTTGGATCAGCCGGGCGGCGTCGTGGCCGGTCACCTCGTACTTGCACGTCGAGAACAGGTCCCAGATGCCGGTCGCGGTGCGGATCGCCTCGTACTCGGCCATCGGGTCGCCGCCCTCGTGGTTCGTCCAGGGATAGCCGTCCTCCCACATCAGGTCGGCCCCGTGGGCGACGTGCCACTCGTGCAGCGGCGAGCGCTTGTCCTTCGTCACGCGGGTTCCTTTCGCTCTCGGCGCCCGGAGCGCGTCACGCGCGCGGGCGCTGCTTGTTCGTGTCGTAGATCGGAAGGGCGTCGACCGTGGCGGGCGTCGTCGCGTCCCCGAGGGCGACGGTGACCTCCGTACCGGGCATGGCGTGTCCGCTCCGCACCACGGCCATGCCGATCTTGCCGTATCGGGGGCTGTCGGTCGGGCTCGTGAGGACGCCGATCGCCTCGCCGTCCTTCGCGACCGCGGCGCCGTACTCGGGGAGCGTCTCGCCCTCGAGCCTCAGCGTGACAAGTCGGTTGGGTGGATCGGCGGCCACGGCGCGGAGCCGCTGCTTGCCGACGAACTCCACGTCGCGGTCGAGCGCGACCAGCCGGTCGAGGTTGAAGTCGTACGGCGTCCGCCGGTGGGCCTCGTAGTCGTAGTCGGTCACGATGAGCCCGGCCTCGATCCGCAGGATCTCGATCGCCTCCACGCCGAACGGCGTTGCGCCGGCGCCGACGACCGCGTTCCAGAGCTCGGCGGCGTTCGCGGGGTCGGTGAGGAAGAGCTCGTAGCCGAGCTCTCCGCCGAAGCCCGTGCGCGACACGGTGACCTCGACGCCGCCCACGGAAACGGGTTCCGGGAGGAAACGGAAATACCGGAGCGAGCCGACGTCGACGTCGGTGAGCTTCTGCACCACCTCGCGCGAGCGCGGTCCGATCACGCCGAGGTGCGGCATCGCAGGCGCGATCCACTCGAACTCGACGTCGAACCCCTTCAGCATCTCCCCGAAGTACACCTGGTGGTCCTTGCCGTTCGTCATGACCCAGCAGTGATCCTCTCGCGACGTGTTGAAGATCGTGCCGTCGTCGACCATGAGCCCATCGTCGTCGAGGAAGGCGCCGTAGCGCGCCTGCCCGACCTCGAGGCCCATTGCGTCGTTGCTGAAGAGGTGCTGCGCCCCACGGAGGGCGTCCGCGCCCCGGAAGTCCCACTTGTTGAGCGGTGAGACGTCCCAGACGGCGACGTCGTCGCGGACGGCCGAGTACTCCTTCTGGAGGTCGCCGAAGCCCTCCAGCCACAGCCAGCCGCCGTCGGCGACGTGGCCGCCACCTTGGGACTCCGTCACCTCGTGGAACGCGGTCCTGATCGCCTCGTCGTCGCCCATCGATCGCTCCTTCGACGCGCCTCAGGATCCGGCGCGGACGCATCCTCCCACGGCGTTGACTCGCCGTTCAACCCGCCTCAGGAGCGCGTGAGCCTCAGGTAGCTCCGCACGCTGCCGAACCCCCGCTCCTCGAGCTTGGAGGCGAGGACCAGGAAGAGCTGCGCGGTCACGAGGGCGTCGTCGAGCGCCTCGTGCGGGTTCGCGACCGGCACGCCGTACCGATCGGCCGTGGCCGACAGGCCGAAACGCGAGTCGGGGTCGGCGTGCTCGAGCTCGAGCGCGAGCCGGAGCACGTCCACCGTCCGCTTCGACCATGCTTTCGGTCGTCCGCCGAACGTCCTTCGGAGGAACGCCAGCTCGACGTCGGCGTACCAGGTAAGGAGGAACCGACGTTCGAGCGCGTCGCACAGGGTGGCCCCCGCGGCGTCCGGCGACGCCGCCCGTTCCAGGTCCCTCGGCAGGATGTGGTGGATCTTCATCGACGCCGTCGACGAGGCGACGGCCGGCGTCACGAGCTGATGCTGACCCTCCCCCACCACGACCCGCCCGGCGCGCACGGGGACGACGCCGAAGGAGACGACGGAGTCCCGCCGGTAGTCCAGGCCCGTCGTCTCGAAGTCCAGCGCGGCAAAGGGCGCGCGCCGCCAGTGGCTCCGGCGGAGCGATCGCGCCGGCGCGGCGGGACGCCTCAAGGGGTCCGGCACCGGATCACCTCGTCCTCGGTCACGATCGCGTCGACGCGGCGATCCATGCGACCCTGCGGCACCGCATCGACCACCTGGAGCGCGAACCCGATCCCGATCGCCGGTACGCCGGGGCGCGTCCCGGCGAGGAACCGATCGTAGAACCCGCCGCCGTACCCGACCCGGGCGCCGCGCCGATCGAACGCCACGCCCGGCACGAGGACCGCGTCCAGGTCCGCGGGCTCGACGATCTCCGGGCCGCTCGGCTCCATCGCCCCGAAGGGCGTCGGCGTCACCGGGTCGCCGGGGGCATAGGCCACCGCGACGACGTCGCCCTCGCGGATCCTGGGGAGCGCGACGCGCGCGCCCGCTTCGTGGAGCCGCCGGATCAGCGGCGCCGTCTCGACCTCGGACCCGAACGACCAGAACCCCATCACGGTTCGCGCCTCACGGACCTCGGGCAGGGCGAGCACCCGCTCGGCCACGCGCAGGTTCCGCTCCGAGCGTTCTCTTTGGGCGATCGCGTCGCGCCGGGCGAGGACCTCGCGCCGGATCGCGCGCTTGGCCTGCTTCAGCCGGTGGGCCGGGAGATCGCTCACGCCGCGGACCGCGCCGCGACCTCGGGCAGGACCCGCTCGCCGATGAGCTCCATCCGGTCTGCACCGCCCGCGGCGAGCAGGATCGCCCACGTCGCGCCGGCCTCGGCCAGGCGTCCGAGCCATGCCACGGCCTCCGGAACGTCCCCGGAGAAGGCATCCCCGACGATCCCGCGTTCCCGGCGTCGGGCCGACAGCCGCTCGGCCTCGGCGGCGTCGCGCCCGACGACCGCGGCGCCGCCCCACGTCGGCTCGACCGTTCGGTCGCCGGCCTCGGCGCGCAGGAGCGCGACGCGCCGGGAGAACGCTTCCACGTCGAGCGCCCACCCGTTCCACCCGTTCGCCTCCGCGGCGGCCACGCGCACCGCCGCGCTCGACGCACCGCCGATCCAGACGGGCGGGCCGCCCGGTGTTCGCGATGCGCGAAGGAGCGGTCCGTCGATCGGCGGCACGTGCTCGCCGCCCGGGTACCGCTCCCCACGGAACAGGGCCTGGGCCGCGCGCACCGTCTCGACGAGATGCCGGTTGCGGACGCCCGGCCCCAGGTACGGCAGGCCGAACGCGACGTGCTCGGCCCGGCTGAGCTCGTCCCCCGTGCCGATCCCCAGCACGAACCGCCCGCCGCTCACGTCGTCCAAGGCGGCGGCCTGCCTCGCGAGCTGGCCGGCGGAGCGAAGCGAGGCCCTCGTGACGAGCGTGCCGATCCTCACTCGGTCCGTCGTCGCCGCCACGGCTGCGAGGATCGCGTACGCCTCGAGGCAGGGCCGATCCGGCGGCGCGCCCGGCGGGAAGAGATGGTCGAACGCGAACAGCCCGTCGAATCCGAGCTCCTCGGCGCGGCGCGCGAACGACAGCACGCGTCCGGGGTCGCTCGACGCGCTCGGGAGCACGAGCCCGATCCGCATCGGGCTCACGGTCGCGTGCGGCCGAGCTCTTCGAGGGCGAGCGCCGCCGCGCCGACCGCCCCGGCGTCGTTGCCGAGCTGCGCGGCAACGATCGGGACGCGAGGGCGATGGTCCGGACCCTCGACCGCCTGCAGGAACGCGGCCCGGGCGGGATCCAGCAGCAGGTCGCCGGCGAGGATCGCGCCGCCGCCCACCACCACGATCTGGGGGTCCAGGACGTTCACGAGCCCCGCGATCCCCACGCCGAGCCGTCGCCCGACCTCGGCGAGGATCCCGAGGGAGACCCGGTCGCCCTGCCGCGCGGCCTCGGTCACCAGTCGGCCGCTGACCGCTTCTGGGTCGCCGCCCGCCAGGGCAGCCAGGATCGAGCCCGCGTGTTCACGCGCGGCCTCCCGGCCCATGCGGTCGATCGCCCGGCCCGCCGCAACCTGCTCCCAGCAGCCCCGGTTGCCGCATCCGCAGAGCGGTCCGTCCGGTTCCACCACGACGTGTCCGATCTCGGCCGCGAACCCGTTCGCCCCGCGGAACAGCCGCCCGTCCGACACGATGCCGCCACCGATCCCGGTGCCCACCGCCACCAGCAGGAGGTGGCGGAACCCGCGGCCCGCGCCGAAGCGGTACTCGCCGTAGGCGGCGACGTTCCCGTCGTTGTCGACCTGACAGGCGAGGCCGAGGGCCTCGCGCATGCGCGTGGCGATCGGCAGCTCGCGCCACGCGAGGTTCGGCGCGAAGCGCAACACGCCGTCGGCGGCGTCGATCAGTCCCGCGGCGCCGACGCCGATCGCCAGGACGTCGTCGGTGATGAGCGCGCGCGCGACGTCGATCATCGCCACGAGGGCTGCCCGCTCGTTCCCCGCCGGTGTCGGGACGTTCTTGCGATCGAGGATCTCGCCGTCGCGAGCGACTCGCAACGCGTTGATCTTCGTTCCCCCGACGTCGATGCCGACCGCCTCGCCGCCGCTCATGGCATCCCCCACCCTCTCAGGAGCGCAGCAGGGGATCGAGCTCGGTCACGCGATCTCGATCTTCTCGAGCTTCGTGGGCCCCGCCCGTCCTTCTCCCTTCAGGTCGTCCGCTCGGACGTCGATCACGGCGCGGGCGGCCAAGAAGAACTCGCGAGCCGCCTTCAACAGGTGCTCGACCGTGTCGGGCGCCGCGCCCTGAGCGGCCGTCACGACCATGCAGATCGGGCAGAACGCCACGTTGCAGACCGGCGGCTTCCGATCGGCATCCTCTCCCTCGCTCTCGTGGAGCGGAGGGGCAGCCTCCGCCGGCGCCCGAGCCGATCGCGCCTTCCTCCCTGTCTCAGCCACGCTTCCTCCTCCCCGCCTCGGGGGCGTCCGACGACGTCCGTACGAAGGCGATCTCGAGATGATTCCCGACGAAGTTGGCGCCGCGGACCTCGAGTCGCTGGAGGGACTGGGGCAGCACGAGGTTCCGCTTGTAACTGCCGACGCGAACGAACAGTTCGTCGCCGCGTCGGTGGATGTCCATGTCCTCACGCGAGACGAACGGCAGCCGCATCACGAGGACGTACCCTCCGGAGCGTCGCCGAACGCGGATCGGATCGTCGGCGAAGAACACCTCGGTGACGGGGCGTTCGCCGTAGACCTCGTGTCCCATCTCTCCGAGCAGGGACACGCCGACCATCTCGCGATCGAACAGGCGGGCGGTGAGGATCGGGACCGGCTCGAAGGACTCGTGGACGGTCCGAAGGTGCTCGGCCTGGATGTCCTTCCACTTCGCGAAGTAGGGGTCGCTCACATCGTCGGGGATGATCCGGTTCACGACGACGGCGTCGACGCGATAGCCGAACAACCCGAGGTACGTGTACGTGCGTCGCGCCTCGGCGATCACCATCTTCTCGGGGTTCACCACGAGGCGAACCGTCGAGGAGGCCTCGTCCGTCAGGATCCGGTGCACCGCATCCAGGTTGCGGTGCAGCCGCTCCACCGCCGCGAAGAAACGGTCGCCCGCGATGGGGAGCGTGGTCATCCTCGTCACGATCGGCCGAACGCCCTTCACGACGCGGCGCTGCACCGGGAACACGCGCTCGATGTACCAGCTCATGATCTCGGGGAGGGAGAGGAGGCGGAGCGTCTCCGCGGTGGGCGCGCAGTCCACGATGAGCAGGTCGTACTTCCCGCTCTCCACGTGGGTCTTCACGTCGATCAGGCTGAAGATCTCGTCGAGCCCGGGGATGACCGAAAGCTCCTCGGCCTGGATGGTGTCGACGCCCGCCCAGTTCATCAGCTGGATGAAGTAGTCCTGGATCTCGCGCCAGTTGGTCTCGAGCCGGCTCTGGGCGTCGATCTGCTCGGCCCACAGGTTCGGCATGACCAGGGTCGCGGACTCGCCGATCTCCACGTCGAAGGAGTCTCCGAGCGAGTGCGCCGGGTCGGTGCTCATCACCAGCGTCCGGTGGCCCGCCTCGGCGGCACGCACGGCGGTCGCGGCGGCGACGGTGGTCTTGCCCACGCCGCCCTTCCCGGTGAACAGGAGGACCCGCATCTGAAACGACAGCCTAACGGTCGGCGTCCCGACCCGGAGCCCGCGGTCCGGATCAGCCGAACTCGACTCGGCGCCTCAGCCCCTCGAGCGCGTTCTCGATCACGCGCTTCTCGCCCTGCGTCCGGACGAAGCCCGGCAGCAGGACGCCGAGATCCACCGCCAGCCGGTAGATCACCTTCGTCTCGTCCTCGTCGATCTCGGTGAGCAGGTACTCCCCGGAGATGTCGGACACCGCACCGCGCGCCTCGGTCGAGACCCACGACATCCCGCCGTCGGCCGGCGCGTATCGGTAGGCGAGGGTGTAGTTCGCCTTGCCGAGCAGCGGCACGTCGACCTCGAAGGCCACGCGGGTACCGACGCCGCCCTCACCGCGCTCCACGACCCGAACGGTCTTCACGTCGGCCCACTCCGGGTAGGCCTCGAAGTCGGTGAGGACGTCCATGATCTCCGCGGCCGAGGCCTCGATGACGACCTGCCCCTCCGTCTGCTCGGTCATGTCCCGAAGATGCTACCCACGAGCGGCGGGCAAGGTGACGAGCGTCGCGAGCGCGATCGACGCGAGCACGAGAGCCGCAGACGCCCAGAGCAGGACGCGAGAGGAGACCATCGCCGGCAGCCCGTCGGCCGCCCGATAGGCGTCGATCGCCGAAAGGACGTAGATCGCCGTGGCGGCGCCCAGGTACAGGACGAACAGCGAGATCGAGGAGCCGAAGCCGGCCCCCGACCGGGAGACGAGCACCACGATCACGGTGCCGAGCGTCCACGCGAACAGGACCATCCGGGCGATGCCGTCGGGCAGCTGGCCCACCCTCCAGTGTCCCAGCCCGGCGAACGCGAGCGACCAGAGCGCCGCCGTCCGAGGCCGGACCCGCGGGCGGTCCTCGGGCTGCTCGAACAGGCGCGCGAACGGCGTCTGGCAGGCGCCGCAGACGCTCGCCTCGATCGGGTTGCGGTCCCCGCAGACCGGACAGTCCCAGGCGGCCTTGCCCTCGTTGATCTCGACCTTGCCGCCGCCCGGCGTCGCGACGGCGGCGACGGCCCCGATCCGAGCCCCCGAGGAGACTCCCTCCGGCAGCACCGAAGGATGCGTCCGGCGAAGCGGCGCGAAGCACTGCCCACACCACTCGGCGCTCGGCGCGACCAGACCGCCGCAGTCAGGGCAGCGCGGTTCGGTGACCGCCTGACCCCCGTCGCGCCCGTGCCCGGGCGAGCCATCGAACGACTCCTGCCCCACCATGCCTCGTTCGGCCCGACCGCCCACCCGCTTGAGTCCCCCGGGTCGCTTCCGGCCTCAGGAACCACCCACCGCCTCGCCCAACCAGCCGACGAGCTGCGCCGCGGCCCGTTCCCACGTGAAGTGGCGCTCGACGCGCGCACGGCCGGCCGCGCCCATGGCCCGGGCGCGAGCGGGATCCTCGAGCAGCGAGGCGACGGCCTCGGCGACGGCCGCGACGTCCCGGCCGTCGACGAGCAGGCCGGTCGCCCCGTCGACGAGCGCCTCCCGCGCCCCGCCCGAGTCCCCGACGACCACAGGCCGGCCGCACGCGGCGGCCTCGATGAACACGTTGCCCCAACCCTCGACCTCGAGCCCTCCTCGGCGCGTTCGGCACGGCATCGCGAACACCTCTCCCGACCGGTAGTAGCGGGGCAGGTCCTCTTCCGGGACCTGTCCGGCGAACACCACCGATCCCGCCAGCTCCGCGCTCGCCATCGCCTCGAGCGAGTCCCGGTACGGCCCACCGCCGACGATCAGCAGCGCCGCGTCGGACACCCGGGCCCGGATCCTGGACATCGCACGGATCAGGACGTCCTGACCCTTGCGGGGCACGAGCCGGCTGACGCAGACGACGACGCGGCGCCCCTGGAGGCCGTGCCGGACGAGGAGGTCGTCAACCTCGAGCTCCGGGTTGAACGCCTCGACGTCGGCTCCCGGATACATCACGGAGACCGGAACGCGATCGGGCACGGCGGTCCGCACCACCCGCCCCACGAAGTCGCTGCACATGACCGGGACGCGTGTGGCCTTCGAGGTGGCCCGACGCATCAGCGCGTGCGCTCCCGGTGCGATCGACAGCCAGTACTCGAAGCCGTGCGCCGCGGCCAGGTAGGGCGTCCCGCCCTTCGCCAGCCCGGGGCCGAGGAGGGCGAGCGGATAGGTCGCCCCGAAGAGCACGACCTCGGCGCCGACGTCCAACGCGGCGGCGCCGACGCGACGCGCCGTCTCGGGCGTCGGCCACAGGAACCGCTCGGCCTGCCGCAGGACCCGGTAGCGGACGTTCGCGTCGAAGACATCCGAGCCCGCCCAGGCGGGGCACAGGACGGACACGCGGTCGGGCGGGAGCTGCCGAACCAGCGCCTCGAGGGTCCGCTGGATGCCGCCGACGCGCGGGGGATAGTCGTTCGTGACGAGCAGCGTCTTCGGCACGTCCACGGGCGCCTATCCTCTCAGAGGTGCGGCCTCCCCCCTTCGAGCAACCGGCCCGGCCCCTGGACGACGAGCGTGGCTACGTCGAGCTGGACGACACGGCGCTCACGTTGGTCTCCGGCGCCGACGCCCGAGCCTGGCTCCACGATCTCGTCACCACCGATGTGGAGTCGCTGGCCCGCTTCCACACGCGGCCCTCGCTGCTGCTCGGCCCCACGGGACGGATCCGCGCGAGCTTCCACGTTCTCGGCCTGGGCGAGCGCGACCTGCTGCTCGCGCAGGGCCCGGATCAGCCGAGCGCGATCGCCGACCTCCTCGCCCCGTACGTGCTCTCCTCCGAGGTGACGTTGGGTCCCTCGCGGCTGCGGATCTTCGCGTTCGCACCGGCGATCGACCCGCCCGAGTGGCTGCCCGATGCGTTCCGACCCTCGGTGCTCGGCGACGGCGTCGACGTCCTCGCGGGGGCGAGCGAGGACGACGTCTTCCAGGATCTTCGAGACCGGTTGGAATCCAGCGGCCTCGTGTCCCTCGGGCGCGAGGCCGTCGAGGCGCGCCGCGTGAGACGAGGCGAGCCGCGGTTCCCCGTCGACCTGGACGCCGACTCGCTCCCGGCCGAGGCGGGATGGGACGGCCCGCCGGTGACGGATCGAACGAAGGGGTGCTTCCTCGGGCAGGAGGCCGTCGCGAAGGTCGCCAACCTCGGCCACCCGACCCGGCTCGTCCTCGCCGTCGCCGCCGACGTGCCGCTGCGGCCCGGCGACGGCCTGTTCGACGACGGGACCGCCGTCGGCTCCGTGACGAGCGCGAGCGGCACCGAGGGCATCGCCCGGGTCGCGTGGTCGGCGCGCGAAGGGCGGCTGTCGACCGCCTCCGGGGCCCCCGTTCGCCGACGCTGAGTCGGACACCTACTCCACCGCCCCCGAGTTTTCAAGACTGTTTTCCACGGCCCCCGGGTTGCTACAACCCGGGTGGCCCGATGGCCGCGCGCGGCCAGGGGAACATCGGCCCTCCCGAGGCAGGAGCAACTGGGTGAGCAAGGAGCGGATTGCCGGCATCGACCTGAGAGCCCTTCCCCCCAACCCTTCCCCCCCGGACATGTGGCAGGAGAAGGCGGCCTGTCACGGCATCGACCCGGACGTCTTCTTCCCGACGTCGGAAGAGGAGGCCGGCCCGGCGCTCGCCTACTGCGGCGCGTGCGGGATCCGGGAGACGTGCCTCGCGTGGGCGCTCAAGAACGGCGAGCGCTACGGCGTCTGGGGTGGCCTGACAGAGCAACAGCGCAGGCGTCTCGTCCGCTTCGTCGCCTGAACGCCCCACCGCAATGGCGACGCCCGGCGTTGGTCACGCCCGGCGTCGCGTGCCCATACTGGGCGGGCCCATGAGCGACGTCACGGTCCGCGCCACCGCCCCGCTCAGAATCAGCTTCGTGGGCGGCGGGACCGATTTCCCCCACTACTTCGAGCGCCACGGGGGCGCCGTACTCTCGGCGACGATCGACCACTGCGCGCACGTCCAGGTCGTGGCCAGGGAGGATCGACAGGTCACGATCCGGTCCCTGGACCTCGGCCACATCGTCGAGTACCACCTGGAGCAGGACCCCGTCTACGACGGCCTCCTCGACCTCGCCAAGGCAACGATCGCACGCTTGCGCGTCGAGCACGGCGTCGAGGTCGACGTGGCCTCCGACGCGCCGCCCGGGAGCGGCCTGGGGGGCTCGAGCGCCCTCGTCACGGCGTGCGTCGGGGCGCTCGCGGCGCTCGATGACCGCCTGATGTCGGCGTTCGAGGTCGCGCGCATCGCCTACGAGATCGAGCGGGAGGACCTCGCGATCGCGGGGGGGTGGCAGGATCAGTACGCGGCGGCCTTCGGAGGCTTCAACCTTCTCGAGTTCTCCCTCGACGGGGTCGCGATCACGCCGCTCGAGCTCGGGGCGGAGGCCCTGGCCGAGCTCCGCGCCCACCTGCTGCTCTGCTACACGGGCCACGTCCGGACCGACCTCGGCCTCATCGAGGCGCAGATCCGGATGTACGCCGAGGGACGCGAGGAGACGATTGTCGGCATGAAGCAGCTGCACGAGATGGCGTACCAGATGCGCGACGTGCTCGAATCGGGCGACCTGGGCTCGCTCGGCGGCCTTCTGAACGAGGCGTATGAGAGCAAGCGCCGCATGAACCCGCACATCGCCGAAGGGACGCCCATCGAGCGGCTGCTCGAGGTCGCCCGGGCGGCCGGCGCCTCGGGCGGGAAGATCTGCGGCGCGGGGGGAGGCGGGTACCTGCTCCTGGCCTGCGAGCCCGCTCGGCAGCCGGCCGTCAGCGCCGCGCTCGAGTCGCTCGGCGGGCAGATCGCCGACTTCGCCTTCCGCGAGCACGGCGTGGAGGCGCGATCGGGCGACCGCGTCTGGAGGCCCTCGTGAGCCGTCGTTTCGTCCTGCTCGACCGCGACGGGACCATCAACGAGGAGATCGGATACGTCCTTTCGCCCAACGAGCTGAGCCTGATCCCCGGCGCAGCCGAGGGGATCCGCCGACTGCGAGAGCTCGACCTCGGGCTCGTCGTCGTCACCAACCAGTCGCCCGTCGGCCGAGGGTGGATCACCGAGGACGAGCTCGACGCGGTCCACGCTCGCCTTCGCGAGCTCTTGCGGGCCGAGGGGGCCGACGTCGACGCGATCGAGCACTGCCCGCACGCGCCGGAGGATGGCTGCCGGTGTCGGAAGCCTGCGACGGGGATGGTGGAGCGGGCCGTCGCCGCCTTCGGATTCGACCCGAGCCAGTCCTTCGTCATCGGGGACCACGCGGGCGACATGGCGATGGGCCGTGCGGTCGGGGCGCGCACGGTCTTCGTGATGACCGGCCACGGCGACGAGGAGCTGCCCGCGGCCGAACCGTTCGCGGACCACGTCGTGGACGACCTCCTGGCGGCGGTAGCGGTCATTCGTGGCGAGGTTCTCGCGGGAGCCGGGCGGTGAACGTCGAGCGCGTCCGGGACTACCTGCTCGAGACCTCGCGCACCGCGTCCGCGACGGCGGACGCGTGCGCGCAGGACATCCTCGGCGCCGCGGCCGCCATCGTCGAGTCGGTTCGGGGGGGCGGCAAGCTCCTGATCTGCGGCAACGGCGGCAGCGCCGGCGACGCGCAGCACCTGGCCACCGAGTTCGTCAGCGCGCTCACCGTCGACCGCCGCCGGGCCGCGATCCCGGCGCTCGCGCTGACGACCGACACCTCGCTGCTGACGGCCATCTCCAACGACTTCGGGTTCGAGGGCGTGTTCGCGCGCCAGGTGGAGGCGCTCGGCCGCGAGGGGGATGTCCTGCTCGCGATCTCGACGAGCGGGAACTCGGAGAACGTCGTGCGCGCCCTCGAGCAGGCCCGGACCCAGGGGCTCCGCACGGTCGCGCTGACCGGCGGGTCCGGCGGCAAGATCGCCCCCCTGGCCGAGGTCGAGATCCGAGTGCCGGCCGAGGAGACCTCGCACGTCCAGGAGGCCCACATCGCGGTCGGTCAGCTGATCGCCTTCCTCGTCGAGGACGAGCTGCACCCGCCCGCCTGAGGCCGAGCGGGCCCGGTGACCCACGTGCCGACCATCGCGAGCGCGCCGTTCGGCACTACCCCCGACGGCCGCGCGGTCGAGCGCTACGCGCTGAGCAACGATCGTGGCCTTGAGGTCGAGATCCTCACGTACGGCGGAATCGTCCGATCGCTCAACGTTCCGGACCGGCGCGGTGAGCTCGCGAACGTGGTCCTGGGACTCCCCGACCTCGACGCCTACGTGGCCCGAAACCCGTACTTCGGCTGCATCACGGGGCGGTACGCCAACCGCATCGCGGGCGGCCGGTTCACGCTCGACGGCGTCGAGCACCGGCTGGCCACCAACGACCCGCCGAACCACCTGCACGGCGGGACCGTCGGGTTCGACAAACAGGTCTGGTCCGCGGCCGCGCTCCACGGCGGCGCGAGCGCCGGGATCCGGCTGACGCACTCGAGCCCCGACGGCGACGAGGGATACCCCGGGACGCTGAACGTCGAGGTCGATTACCTGTTGGCGGCGGACGACGCGATCCGGATCGACTACCGGGCGAGCGCCGACGCCCCCACCATCGTGAACCTGACCAACCACACCTACTTCAACCTGGCCGGCGAGGGGACCGGCGACGTCTACGGCCACGAGCTCGTCATCGACGCCAGCTCCTACGTCCCGGTCGACGCGAGCCAGATCCCGACGGGCGCGATCGATCCGGTCGCCGGGACGCCGATGGACTTCCGCGCGCCTCGCGCCATCGGGGAACGCGTCGACGACCTCGCCTTCGAACAGCTCGCGATCGGCGGCGGCTACGACCACACCTGGGTCCTGGATCGCCGGGGGACGGACCTGCTCCTCGCCGCCCGCGTCTTCGACCCCGGGAGCGGCCGTACCCTGGACGTCCTGACCACCGAGCCCGGCATCCAGCTCCACGCCGGGAACCTCTTCGACGGCACGTTGATCGGCACGAGCGGCCGGCCCTACGGACGGGGGGCCGGGCTCGCGCTCGAGACCCAGCACTTTCCCGACTCGCCGAACCGGCCCGAGTTCCCCTCGACGGTGCTTCGTCCGGGCGAGCGATACGCCTCGACCACGATCTATCGCCTCGGCGTGTCCGGGTGAGATCGGGGCGAGCCGAACCCTCTTGACCATCGAACACCTGTTCGGGTAGCGTCGGACCCCCCCGCGCGGCCCCGCGGAGGCGAACGCCCGGTGCTCGCGGACGCGATCCAGACCACCCTCGACGACGGTGTCCCCCTGTCCGAGGTCGAGTTCGTCGTCGTCGACCTCGAGACGACCGGGGGCTCGCCCACCGAGTCGCGGATCACCGAGATCGGCGCCGTGAGGCTTCGCGGCGGCGAACGCCTGGGGGTGTTCGAGACCCTGGTCAACCCGGGCGTGGCCGTCCCCCGACCGATCACCCGGCTCACCGGGATCGACGACGCGATGGTCGCCGGCGCCCCGCCGATCGAGTGGGTCCTGCCCTCCTTCGCGGAGTTCGCTCGCGGCGGGGTGTTCGTCGCGCACAACGCCCGATTCGACTTCTCGTTTCTGAACGTCGCGCTCCAGCGCCTGGACTACGGGCCGCTCCCGCCACCGCCCGTCTGCACGGCCCGGCTCGCTCGCCGCATCGTCTGGCCCGACGTTGCGAACGTCCGGCTCCAGACGCTCGCGCAGTACTTCCGAACGGCCGCACGGCCGACCCATCGCGCCCTCGCCGACGCCGAGGCGTGTGCGGAGGTGCTCCACGGCCTGCTCGACCTCGGCGGGCGGCTCGGCATCCTGACGCTCGGCGAGCTCCACGCCGCGGTTCGCGCCCGCGGCCGCCCGAACTACGGGAAGATCCGGCTCGCCGAGCACCTTCCACGCTCCGCCGGCGTCTACCTGTTCCGCGGTCGCGACGGCCGGGTGCTGTATGTGGGCAAGTCGAAGGACCTGCGCGGCCGGGTGAAGAGCTACTTCTACGGCGACGCGCGGAAGAAGGTCGGGGACCTGCTGGCGGAGGTGGCCTCCGTCGACGGGATCGCGTGCGGATCCGAGCTCGAGTCGCTGGTGCTCGAGGCCCGGCTGATCCGTCTTCACGAGCCGAAGTACAACCGGCGCGGGAAGACCTGGCGGAGGTACGCCTACGTTCGGATCGACCCGTCCGAGGCGTTCCCGAGGATCAAGGTCGTGCGCGAGCCAAAGGGCGCCGGCGCCTTCCTCGGCCCCTTCCCCTCGTCGGCCCAAGCGCGCCTGGCGAAGGAGGCCCTCGAGGACGTCGTCCCGATCCGCCGGTGCACGACGCCGATGCGCGCGTCGACCCGCTTCGCCCCGTGCGCGCTCGCCGAGATGGGCCGGTGCGTCGCCCCGTGCGACGGCCGCGCCGACGCCGAGCGCTACGGGGAGCTCGTCCGGTCCGTGATCTCCTCCCTCTCCACTCCGGGCGGGCTCCTCGGAGCGCTCGAGCGGCGGATGCGCGAGCTGGCGGAACAGGAGCGGTTCGACGAGGCCGCATCGGCTCGAGATCGGCTGGGCGCGCTCGCCGAGGCGCTCTGGCGATCGCGCGTCGACGGCTGGCTCCTCACCCCTGGAGAGCTGGTGGTGCGCGACGCCGAGGGCCTGCGGCTCCGATTGCGACACGGGACGCTCGCGGGCCCCGACGTCGCGGAGGCGATCGGCGCCCCCTGCCCGCGCGAGCGAGCGGACGAGCTCTCGGCGGTTCGGGCCTGGCTCTGCCGGAACCCCGTCGCGGTCGTGGCGGCCGACGTTCCGCCCGCCGAGCCGGTCGACGGCGGGGCGGCGTTGCACCGGATCCGCGCGCGCCTGCGAGCCCTCGACCGCGCATAGCGTCACAGAGCGTCGCGGACTGGGGCCGTGGCTAGACTGGATGCGATGGAGCGCGCGGTCATCCTCGAGGGCGCCCGGACGCCGATCGGCCGCTTCCTCGGCTCGCTGAGCGAGGTCACGGCCGTGGAGCTCGGCGTGCTCGCCTCCAAGGAGGCGATGCGTCGATCGGGGGTCGAGCCCCAGCAGGTCGACCAGACGATCTTCGGCCACGCGCGACAGGCCGGCAACGGCCCGAACACCGGGCGCCAGGTGAGCGTCGGGGCCGGGGTCCCAACGGAGATCTCCGCCTACAACGTGAACATCGCGTGCGGCTCGGGGATGAAGGCGGCGCAGCTCGGGGCGCAGCAGATCCAGCTCGGCGACGCCGAGGTCGTCCTGGTGGGCGGCATGGAGAACATGTCCAGGGTCCCGTTCATCCTCGACCGCATGCGCACGGGCTACCGCATGGGCGACGCGCAGGTGTACGACGCGATGTACCGCGACGGTCTCCTGGATCCGCTCTGCGGCCTCATCATGGGCGAGACCGCCGAGAACCTCGTCGACCGGTACGACATCTCCCGCGAGGAGCAGGACGAGTTCGCGCTCGAGTCGCAGCGCAAGGCCGAGGAGGCCAAGGGCCTGCGCGCCCGGGAGATGTTCGCCGTCGAGGCTCCGGTTGGGCCCGGTTCGGGAACGGTCGCGCTCACGGAGGACCAGCATCCGCGGCCCGATACGACGCTCGAGGCCCTTGCGAAGCTGAAGCCGGTGTTCCGCCCCGAGGGAAGCGTCACCGCCGGCAACGCGAGCGGCATCACGGACGGTGCCGCCGCGATGGTCCTGATGAGCGAGTCGCGCGCCAGGGCCGAGGGCAGGGAGACGCTCGCGACCATCGTCGGCATGTCATGGGCGGGCGTTCCCCCCGAGATCATGGGGATCGGCCCGGTGCCGGCCACCAAGAAGGTGCTCGAGCGGACCGGGCTCTCGCTCGCCGACATCGACCTGATCGAGATCAACGAGGCCTTCGCGGCCCAGGTGATCGCCTGCGAACGCGAGCTGAAGCTCGACCGCGACCGGCTGAACGTCCGGGGAGGCGGGATCTCGCTCGGTCATCCGATCGGGATGAGCGGCGCACGTCTCATCCTCAGCCTCGGGGACCAGCTGCGCGAGCGGGGCGCCTCGCTCGGCCTCGCGACCCTATGCATCTCCGGCGGCCAGGGGCTCGCCGTGATTCTGGAACGAGCGTAGGGTGCGCACGTGACCGTTCACGCCGTCGTCCTGATCCAGTGCGAGATCGACGAGATCCCCGAGGCGGCCCAGGCGATCGCGGACATCGAGGGGATCTCCGAGGTCTACTCGGTCGCCGGCGAGTTCGACCTCGTCGCCATCGTCCGCGTCGCGAACCACGACGACCTCGCGACGGTAATCCCCGGCGGAATCTCCAAGGTCGAGGGCGTCGCGCGGACCGAGACGCTGATCGCCTTCCAGGTCTACTCGAAGCACGACCTCGAGCGCCTCTTCTCGATCGGCTTCGACGAGGCCTAGCTCGCTACGTCCTCGGCAGCTCGATCGCGACCGGAAACGCGGTGCGCCGCCACTCCTCCAGGTCGCCCGAGTACCTCGGCCGATACTTCTCGACCAGCAGCCGTCGGGCGAGCTCGTCCTCCTCCGGATCCTCGACCGGTCCGGCTCGGCAGATCATGTCGCGGTCACCGAGCCGGAGCCCCACGGTCGGGTTCGCTTTCAGGTTCCTCACCCAGTCGCTCCCCTCCCCACCGCCCGAGAGCAGGAACACGCGATCGTCGTGCATCGCGAACCAGATCTCGATCGTGTGGGGTCTGCCCGAGCGCCGGCCGGTGGTCGTGACGTGGCAGAAGTCGAGGTCCGCGAGCTCGGCCTCGTCCACTACCGAACGGCCCAGACGACGAGGCCCACGATCACCACGATCGCCGCAAGGAGGTACAGCAGATCGGCCCGCTTGATCTTGCCCGGTTGCATCGCGTTGAAGCCCACGTCAGGCCTCCTCGGGAAGCCGGTAGTACTCGCGAAACTTGGACTCGGACAGCCACTCCAGGTGCTGGCGGACCGTCGAGGCGTACGTGCGGGCCTCGACCTCGTCGCGACACGCCCGGGAGGAGGCCTCTCGACCCGCCGCGTCGACGATCGCGACGCGCCAACGCTCGTCGTCGCGATGCGTCACGACGCCGTATCGGTTCGGCCCGTCAGGGGCGATGACCGCCGTGGGTCCGCTCCAGCCGTTCGAGGTGCTCGCGCAGCCGGTCGATCACCGTGTCCGAATGCAGCACGAACTCCGGCTCGAGATCCGCGAGCTTCTCGAGCGCATTCTCCAGGGTGCTGCCGGCGCTCTCCGCGTCGCGCAGCGCGTCGACCAGCACCACCGCGTAGTCGGGTTGGAACGGCTTCCCGTCCCATGGGCACTCGCCGCCGTTCTGCAACACCTGCTCGACGAGGAACTCTCGGCCGCACCTCCGGCACGTTCCCTTGATCTTCACGCGCTCTCCTTCTCGGTCCGCCGCTCGACCAGGTCGAGCAGCCGGTCCGCGACCTCGAACGGGTCGACCGGATTCACGAACCAGGCGTCGGCCCCCGACCAGCGGGCGAGCCATTCGTCTTGGCGGCGCTCGAGCAGGATCACGATGGCGCCGAGGTAGGGCTCGGGGTCTCCGCGGACCTCCCTCGCGAGCGCGAACGCCCCGGCCCGCGAGGCGATCTCGTCGGCCACGATCGCGTCCGGACGTCGGGCGAGCGCGACCCGAGCCCCCTCCTCCCCGTTCGTCGCCTCGAGGAACCGCAGGGGGGAGCCGACGGCGCGCTCGATGCTTCGCACGACGAGCCGCATCGTCGCTCGCGACTCGGGATCGGGCGAAACGAGGAGGACGTCCATCGGCCGGATACTACCAACGCGCTATGGTTTCACGATGAGCGAGACCTACCTCGACCACGCGTCCGCGACGCCGTTGGATCCTCGAGCTCGCGAGGCGATCGTGGCGGCGCTCGACGAGTTCGGGGACCCCCTGCGCCTGCATCGGAACGGGCTCTCCGCCCGGCACCTCTTGGACGAGGGGCGGGAACGAATCGCGGCCGCGATTCACGCCCAGCCGGACGAGATCGTGTTCACCAGCGGCGGGACCGAGTCCGTCGCGCTCGCGATCTGGGGCGGCGTCCGCCCCGTCCGCGAGATCGGCAACCGCGTGGTGACCACGACCGTCGAGCACCCGGCGGTCGGCGGGGTCCTCCACACGCTGGAGATGGACGGCTTCGAGTCCTCCCTGGTCGAGGTGGACGGTGACGGTCGCGTGGACCTCGACCGGTTCGCCTCCGAGGTGCGCAAGCCCGGCACGCTCCTCGCATCGGTGCAGCACGCGAACCATGAGGTGGGGACGATCCAACAGATCGCCCAGGCGGCGCTGCTCTGCAAGGAGGCGAAGGTCCTGTTCCATACCGACGCGTGTCAGACGGTCGGCCGGCTGCCGGTCGACGTGCACACGCTGGACGTCGACCTGCTCTCGATGTCGGGACACAAGTTCGGGGGCCCTGCCGGCGTCGGCGCGCTCTACGTGCGGCGTGGCGTGCCGGTGGCCGCATATCCCTGCGGCGACGATCGCGAACGCCGCCGGCGCTCCGGCATGGAGAACGTGCCGGGCGTCGCGGCGATGGCGGCGGCGCTCGCGGCCAGGATGGAGGACATGGCCGATCAGGCCGCCCGGCAATGGTCCCTCACGGATCGGCTCCGCGCGGAGATCGCCGCGCGCGTGCCGCAGGCCCGGGTCCACGGTCACCCGATGCAGCGCGTCCCGCACCTGGTCGCGTTCTCGGTCCCCGATCTCGACGCCGAGATCCTCAGCATGGCCTTGGACGACCGCGGGTTTCGCATCGCCGCCGGCTCCAACTGCTCCGGAGCCCCCGGCGATCCCTCGCCGGTTCTCGAACACCTCGGATACCCGGGGACGGTGAGCTTCAGGATCGGGGTTGGCCGCGAGACCTCCGACGCCGATATCGACCGCCTCCTCGAGGCCCTCCCGACGCTCGTGCGGGAGCTGCGGCAGGTGGGGTCGGTCGCCGAGGCGGCGATGGCCCGCTACGGGACGGGGTCGGGCGCCTAGCTCAGGCGACGGTCCACGTGTCGCCCGAGTGCAGCAGCTTCTCCAGGTTGCCCCGGCCGAGGCGCTCGGTTGCCGCGTCCAGCTGCGCCATCATCGCCTCGCCGTAGACCGGGCGCTCGACCTCACGGAAGACGCCGATGCACGTGGGGTCCTGCGGCCCGCGCGCGAGCTGCGACAGCGCGAACGCGAGTGAGGGGCGGCCGTGAACGTCGTGCACGACGATGTCGGCCTCGTCCACCTCGCCGACGTTGGCGATCACGAGCCTCCCGTTCTCCCCGACCGCGACGCATCGGGTCCCCTCGTCGAACACGATCGGGCTGCCATCTTCGAGCCGGATCTGGTTATGGGCGCCCTGAGGCTTCTCGCGGAGGAGATCGAACGCGCCGTCGTTGAAGACGTTGCAGTTCTGGTAGATCTCGACGAACGCCGTCCCGCGGTGCATGGCCGCCTGCCGCAGCACCTGCGTGAGGTGGTGGCGGTCGTTGTCCATCGTCCGCGCGACGAAGCTGGCCTCGGCGCCGAGCGCCAGCGCGATGGGATTGAAGGGGTGGTCGACGGAGCCGAAGGGCGTCGACTTCGTGACCTTGCCCTCCTCCGACGTGGGCGAGTACTGCCCCTTCGTCAGGCCGTAGATCTGGTTGTTGAACAACAGGATCTTCAGGTTCACGTTGCGCCGAAGTGCGTGGATCAGATGGTTGCCGCCGATCGACAGGCCGTCGCCGTCGCCGGTCACGACCCAGACCGAGAGCTCCGGACGGGCGGTGGCGATGCCGGTCGCGATCGCCGGCGCGCGCCCGTGGATCCCATGCACGCCGTAGGTGTCCATGTAGTAGGTGAACCGCCCGGAGCACCCGATGCCGGAGACGAACACGGTGTTGTCGGGCTCGATGCCGAGCTCGGGCATGAACGACTGCACGGTCGCGAGGATCGCGTAGTCGCCGCATCCCGGACACCACCGGACCTCCTGGTCGCTGGTGAAATCCTTCTTCGTGAGGGTGCCGACCGCGCCGCCGCCGTTGCCCTCGGACGTGTGTGTCTCGGGTTCGCTCATTCGTCCATCACCTTCAGGATCTCGCTCTCCAGCTCCTCCGCGAAGATCGGCTGCCCCTGCACCTTCGACAGGCTTCGCGCGTCCACGAGGTACCGGCCGCGGATCAGCAGGGCCAGCTGCCCGAGGTTCAGCTCGGGGATCAGCACCTTCGGATATCGACGGAGCAGCTCCTCCGTGTTCGGCGGAAACGGGTTCAGGTGCACGAGATGCGCCGTCGCGACCTTGCGACCCCGTTCCCGCACTCGCCGGGCCGCGGCCCGGATGGTTCCGTACGTCGAGCCCCAGCCCAGGACCAGGATCTCGGCGTCGCCGTCGGGGTCCTCGGCCTCGAGCGGCTCGAGATCCTCGGCGACCTTGGCCACCTTCGCGGCGCGCAGCTGGGTCATGCGCTCGTGGTTCTGCGGGTCGTAGCTGATATCCCCGGTGCCGTCCTCCTTCTCGAGGCCGCCGATCCGGTGACGCAGGCCTTTGGTCCCCGGGATCGCCCAGGGGCGCGCGAGGTGCTCGTCGCGCAGGTACGGCAGGAACTCCTGCCCGGCGTTCGGGCCCTCCGCGAAACCCGGGTCGATCGTCGGCAGCGTGTTCACGTCGGGGATCGGCCACGGCTCGGACGAGTTCGCCAGGAACGTGTCCGAGAGCAGGATCACCGGCGTGCGGAACCTCACGGCGATCCGCGCCGCCTCGAGAGCCGCGTCGAAGCAGTGGCCCGGGGACTTCGCCGCGACGATCGGAAGCGGGGACTCGCCGTGACGCCCGAAGAACGCGAGCAGCAGGTCGCTCTGCTCTGTCTTCGTCGGCATGCCGGTCGACGGGCCCGCCCGCTGCACGTCGACGATGACCATCGGGAGCTCGAGCACGACCGCCAGGCCGAGCGTCTCGGCCTTCAGGTCCATCCCGGGCCCGCTGGTGCCCGTGACGCCGAGGTCGCCCGCGAAGGAGGCCCCAAGCGCGACGTTCGCGGCCGCGATCTCGTCCTCGGCCTGAAGGGTGACCACGCCGAAGTTCTTCAGCCGCGAGAGCTCGTGCAGGAGCTCGGACGCGGGCGTGATCGGGTAGCTCGCGTAGAACAGGCGGAGGCCGCTGCGCTCGGCGGCGGCCACCAGACCCCACGCGAGCGCGGTGGCGCCCGAGATGTTGCGGTAGGTCCCCGGCCGGGCGGGCGCCGGCTTGACGACATAGGAGGTGGCGAAGAGCTCCGTCGTCTCGCCGAAGTTGTACCCGGCCTTGAACGCGGCCACGTTCGCGTCGTAGACCTGCGGCTTGTCGCCGAACTTCTTGTGCAGCCAGTTCAGCGTCACGTCGGTGGGACGCCCGTACATCCAGGAGAGCAGGCCGAGCGCGAACATGTTCTTCGAGCGCTCGGCCTCCTTGCGCGACAACCCCAGCTCCTCGACCGCGCGAACGGTGATCGAGGTCATCGGCACCCGGTAGACCTGGTAGCCGTCGACGGTGCCGTCGGACAGGGGATCCGAGCCGTACCCCGCCTTCTGGATGTTTCGCTCCGTGAAGGCGTCCTCGTTGACGATGATCGTGCCGCCCTTCTCCACCTGGGCCAGCTCGGCACGCAGGGCCGCGGGATTCATGGCGACGAGGACGTTGGGATGGTCCCCGGGCGTGAGGATGTCGGTGGAGGCGAACTGGATCTGGAACGCCGAGACCCCGTGCACGGTCCCGGCGGGGGCCCGGATCTCGGCCGGGAAGTCGGGAAGGGTCGCCAGGTCGTTGCCGAGCACCGCCGTCGCGTTGGTGAAGCGGTCGCCGGTCAACTGCATGCCGTCGCCCGAGTCACCGGCAAAGCGGATGACGACGCGCTGCTTCTCCTCGACCTGCTTGGTCATTCCTCGCCGGGCGTGGCCCGGCCGCCTCCTTGCTCGAAATCCTCCGGCACCGGCCCATCGCACCGGGATCGCACCTAGGGTACCGCGCCCCCCGCGAACCGGACCCAAGCCGGCGCTAGATTGGGCCGGAACGTTCATCGAAGGAGGCGGAATGAGGACCAACCGGCTCGGCTCCAGCGGCCCGGAGCTGTCCGTCATCGGGTTCGGCGCGTGGGAGGCGGGAGGCGGCCGCGAGTGGGGCGAGTCCCCGCCGGACGAACAGACCGTCCAGGCCATCCGGACCGTGTTCGACAGCGGCATCAACTGGATCGACACCGCGGAGGTCTACGGGTCCGGGCGCTCCGAGCAGCTGGTTGCCGAGGCCGTCTCGGGCCGGCGCGACGACGTGCTGATCGCCACGAAGGTCGGCCCGCGCCCGGAGGGCACGGGCTTTCGGCCCGAGGAGATCCGCCGAGCGTGCACCGCGAGCCTGGGTCGCCTCCGGACCGATCGGCTCGACCTCTACCAGCTGCACTGGCCTGACGAGAGCGGGGTCCCGATCGAGGACACCTGGGGCGCGATGGCCGGGCTGGTGGACGAGGGCCTCGTGGGGTGCATCGGCGTGTCGAACTTCGACCGGGAGCTGATCGAGCGCTGCGAGGCCGTCCGCCATGTCGACTCCCTCCAGCAGGAGTTCTCGATGCTGGTGCTCGAGGACCGCGACCTGATCCGCTGGTGCGGGGAGCACGGGACCGGGGTGGTCACGTACGGCCCGCTCGCCTACGGCCTGCTCACCGGCGCGATCACGACGAAGACGCGGTTCGCCGAGGGCGACCACCGGGCGCATCGGGCGGGCCTGTTCTCGCGGGGCAGCCTCGAGCGGAGCCTGGCCGTCGTCGACGCCATGCGACCGGTCGCCGAACGGCTCGGCGCCACCCTCGCACAGCTCGCCCTCGCGTGGAACGTGGAGCAACCCGGGGTGACCTCGGCGATCGCGGGCAGCCGGGACGCGGCGCACGTCCGCGCGAACGCCGCGGCCGGGGACGTCGAGCTGGACTCCCGAACCCTGGCCGAGCTGGACGCGATACTCTCCCTCGGCCCCCCGCCCGCGTAGCGACCGGTCGAGCCTCGAAAGGGAACGCCCGCATGGCCTACAAACGCATCCTCCTCGCCACGGACGGCTCGCCCTCCGCCGAGACGGCGGAGCACATCGCGGCGGCCCTCGCCTCCGCGACCAAGGGCAGGCTCACCGTCGCCCACGCCTACGCCGACCCGTCCAGGGCCGAGGAGGCCGTCGCCCGCGCGCTCCGGATCGCCGAGCGCGAGGGGGTGAGGACCGAGGTGACGCTCTCTGCGGACGACCCGGCGGACGCGGTCATCCACGCGGCGGAGGAGACCGACGCGGAGGTCATCGTGACCGGCAGCCGGGGCCTGTTCCACGGCGAGCAGCTGATCGGAAGCGTCGTTCGCAAGATCGTGACCCACGCCCCCTGCGACGTGCTCCTCACGCGGGCGCGTGACGAGGCCGACCGCCCGCACGGCTCGCCGCCCTATCGCCGGATCCTCCTCGCGACCGACGGCTCCGCGACGGCCGATCGCGCCGCCCGCAAGGCGTACGCGCTCGCCAAGCGCCTGGAGGCCTCCATGACCCTCGTGTTCGTCGGCCACCCGAAGACCGGCGAGCTCGTCCTCGGCGACACCGCCGCGACGATCGGCGAGGGCGACCCGGTTGGCCTGGTCATCCTGGACGGCGACCCGGCGGAGCAGATCGCCGCGACGGCCTCGCAGGAGGGATTCGACCTGGTCGTGGTCGGCAACCGGGGGATGACCGGCGCCCGGGCGGCCGTCCTCGGCTCGGTCCCCCGGGACGTCGCCGAGAACGCCTCCTGCGACGTGTTGGTCGCCCGCACGATCGCCCAGAACCTGTCCGAGATCGAGCCCGGTGAGGGCGGCATCGTCGCGACCGGCGACCATAAGGTCGCGGTGTTCCGGGACGAGAAGGGGAACGCGACCACCGTGTCCGCCAAGTGCACCCACATGGGATGCACCGTGAAGTGGAACCCGGCCGAGCAGACGTGGGACTGCCCCTGCCACGGCTCGAGGTTCGCGCCCACGGGAGAGGTCGTGAACGGCCCGGCGGAGCGCCCCCTTCAACCGACGGACCTGTAGCCGCCTCGCGGGGCGCTAGAGGGACTGGAACGGCTTGAAGATCATCAGCCACGTGATCACGACGAGCGCCGCGAACCCGATCGCCGCGTTCCACACCGACAGCCGTGAGCGAAGGATGAGGTCGAGCTCCTCGTCGCTGCGCCGCGGGACCCCCGAGGGCCGAACCTCCACGGCCTCCTTGACGCGCCGGTAGTACGGCTTGGCGACCGCCGTCATCTCGCCGGCGACGAGCACGAGGATCGCGACGGCGATCCAGAACCAGCCGTCGTTCCAGTAGAGGCCCTTGATGCCGGCCACGACCCCGAACACGATCAGCCAGCCGAGCGAGACGTACATCCCCAGCGTGGATGAGCCGGAGAACTGGAGCAGCGCCGCGATGCGCGCGCGGTCCCGCTCCTTCCGCAGGCGCAGCCCGGCGATCTACCGACACCCCGTGGAACAGCACGAAGCCGATCACGCCGATCACGTGGAGGAACTTCCACCAGTTGTACGGGATCGAGAGGCCGAGCATCAGCTGCTGATCGACCGCTCCGCCTCGCGAAGCCGGCGGGCCACGACCCCGAGGATCTTGGCCGCGACGGTCGGCTCCTGGGCCACGACCTTGTCGAAGGATCGCTTGAAGATGCGGATCGCCGTCACGGGCGTCTGGGCCACCACGGTCGCCGTTCTCGGCCCGCCGTCCAGCAGGGAGATCTCACCGAAGAAGTCGCCCGGCTCGAGCCGGCCGAGCGTCTTGGTGCCGCGCACGACCTTCGCGGCCCCCTGCAGGATCACGTAGAAGGTCCCGCCGGGCTGGCCGGTCTCGACGATCGTCTCTCGCTCCCGGAACGACACGACGTCCGCGTGCTCGGCGAGCTGCCGAAGATTCCGGCGCGAGAGCGCGGAGAACAGCGGCACCTGCGCGAGGAGGTCGATGCCCTGCTTCCCGAGAGGGCGGTCGGGGCGGCGATGTCCGGGCGCGCGGCGTTCGCGAACGCCAGCGGACGCGATCGAGCGCGGAACGACCTCCGACAGCCCATCGAACGCGTCCTTGGTCACGGGCCCCTCCATGCATGAACCGAACCTGCGGAGCCTACCCCACCCGGCTCCCGGCGGGGTCGTCCTGGTCACACGGGATCGCGGCCGGTAGCGTTTCGGCATGCGAGACCGGCTCGAGGCGCTCCTGTCCGAGCGCATCCTCGTCCTCGACGGGGCGTACGGTACCGCGATCCAGGCGCGGGGCCTGTCGGACGAGGACTATCGGGGAGCGCGGTTCCGCGACCATCCCCGCGACGTCAAGGGCGATCCCGACCTCCTGAACCTCACCCGTCCCGACGTGGTCGAGGACATCCACCGGGCGTACCTGTCCGCCGGCGCCGACATCCTCACGACGAACACGTTCACCGCCACCTCCGTCTCGCAGGCGGACTACGGCCTGGAGGACGTCGTTTACGAGATGAATCGCGCCGGCGCCGAGATCGCCCGGCGCGCCGTCGGCCCCTTCGGCCCCGACCGCTTCGTGGCCGGGTCGGTCGGCCCGACGAACCAGACGCTCTCGCTCTCGCCGCACGTGAACGACCCGGCGTACCGGGCCGTCACGTTCGACGCCCTCTGCGAGGCTTACGCGGAGCAGATTCGCGGGCTGGTCGACGGCGGCGTCGACCTCCTGCTCGTCGAGACCATCTTCGACACCCTGAACGCGAAGGCCGCGATCGCCGCCTCCAAGGACGTCGCGCCGGACGTGCCCCTGATGATCTCGGTGACGATCACGGACCGCAGCGGGCGAACGCTCTCCGGGCAGACCATCGACGCGTTCTGGCTCTCCGTGCGCCACGCCGAGCCGTTCAGCGTCGGCGTGAACTGCGCGCTCGGGGCCGCCGAGATGCGCCCCTACCTCGAGGTCCTCGCGCGGACGGCGCCCGTGTGGACGACGTGCCATCCGAACGCAGGCCTTCCCAACGCGTTCGGCGGCTACGACGAGCGCCCGGAGGCCACCTCGAGGTACCTGCGCGAGTACGCGGAGAGCGGCCTCGGCAACGTGCTCGGCGGCTGCTGCGGCACCACGGACGAGCACGTCCGCGCGATCGCGAGCGCGCTCGAGGGCCTGCCGCCGCGCCGCCTCCCGGCGCCGGGGCGCCTCACCTCGTTCAGCGGCCTCGAGCCGTTCCAGATCGCCCCCGACACGGGGTTCGTCATGATCGGCGAACGCCAGAACGTCACCGGCTCGGCGAGGTTCCGGCGCCTGATCGAGTCCGGGGACTACCAGCGCGCGGTCGAGATCGCGGCCGACCAGGTCCGAAGCGGCGCGAATCTCATCGACGTCAACATGGACGCCGACCTGCTCGACGGCCCGAAGGCGATGACCACGTTCCTCAACCTCGTCGCGACCGAGCCCGAGATCGCGCGCGTGCCCGTCATGGTGGACTCGTCGAGGTGGGAGGTCATCGAGGCCGGCCTGAAGTGCCTCCAGGGAAAGGGCGTGGTCAACTCGATCAGCCTCAAAGAGGGCGAGGAAGAGTTCCTCGAGCGGGCCCGCCGGATCAAGCGGTACGGCGCGGCGGTCGTGGTGATGGCGTTCGACGAACGCGGACAGGCCGACACCGTCGAGCGCAAGGTGCAGATCCTCGAGCGCGCCTACCAGCTCCTGGTCGAGCGGGCCGGCTACGAGCCCGAGGACGTCATCTTCGACCCCTGCATCCTTGCGATCGCGACCGGGATCGAGGAGCACGCGGGCTACGGCAAGGCGTTCATCGAGGCGACCCGGATCCTCAAGGAGCGGTGTCCGGGCGCGAAGGTCTCCGGGGGCGTGTCGAACCTGTCGTTCAGCTTCCGAGGCAACGATCACGTCCGCGAGGCGATCCACTCGGCGTTCCTGTATCACGCGATCGCGGCGGGGCTCGACATGGCGATCGTGAACGCCGGCCAGGTCGCGCTGTACGAGGACATCCCGCCGGACCTGCTCGAGCACGTCGAGGACATCATCTTCGACCGCCGGCCCGACGCCACCGAGCGGATGGTCGCGTTCGCCGAGACCGTTCGGGGCGCGGGCACGAAGAAGGAGCTCGACCTCTCGTGGCGAGAGGCGCCCGTCGGCGAGCGCCTGTCACACGCGCTCGTGCACGGCATCGACGACTTCATCGAGGCCGACACCGAGGAGGCCCGCCGGGCGCACGATCGTCCGCTGGACGTGATCGAGGGACCGCTGATGGACGGCATGAAGATCGTCGGCGACCTGTTCGGCGCGGGGAAGATGTTCCTTCCCCAGGTCGTGAAGAGCGCCCGCGCGATGAAGAAGGCGGTCGCCTACCTCGAGCCGTTCATGGAGGAGGAGAAGCTCCGGCTCGGGCCGAGCGCCGATCGCGCCAACGGCAAGGTCGTGCTCTGCACCGTGAAGGGCGACGTGCACGACATCGGAAAGAACATCGTGGGGGTCGTCCTCGGCTGCAACAACTACGAGGTGATCGACCTCGGCGTGATGGTCCCCGCGGATCGGCTGCTCGACACGGCGATCGAGGAGGGCTGCGACATCGTCGGCTGCTCGGGCCTGATCACGCCGTCGCTCGGCGAGATGGAGAACGTCGCGCGCGAGATGGAGCGCCGCGGCCTCGACCTGCCGCTGCTGATCGGCGGGGCCACGACCTCGAGGCAGCACACCGCCGTGCGGATCGCGCCCGAGTACACGCCGCCGGTCGTGCACGTGATCGACGCGTCGCGGGTCGTCGGCGTCGTCTCCGACCTCCTCGAGCCCGAGCGCCGGGAGAAGCTCGATCGGGGGAACCGACAGGAGCAGGAGCGGCTGCGCGCCCTCCACGCGGAGCGCCAGGAACAGCCCCTGCTCCCCTACCGGATCGCGATGGAGCATCGGACCCCGATCGCCTGGCACGCCGAGGACCTGGCGGCGGCGCCGTTCGTGGGCGTCCGCACCGTCGAACCGGATCTCGCGACGCTCCGCGGGTACATCGACTGGACGTTCTTCTTCACGGCCTGGGAGCTGAAGGGTCGGTACCCCCAGATCCTCGACCACCCCCAGCACGGCGAGGCGGCGCGCGAGCTCTTCGAGCACGCGAACGCCCTCCTGGACCGCATCATCCGCGACCGGTTGCTCACCGCGCGGGCCGCCTTCGGATACTGGCCGGCGTGGGCCGAGGGCGACGACATCGTCTTGCAGGACGGCTCGCGGTTCCCGATGTTGCGGCAGCAGGCCGACCACGGCGACGACCGCCCCAACCGCTCGCTCGCGGACTTCGTCGCGCCGGCCGGCGAGGGGTTCGTCGACCACGTCGGCGCGTTCGCGTGCACGGCCGGGATCGGCGCGGACGCGCTCGCCGCGGAGTTCGAGGCCGAGCACGACGACTACTCGGCGATCACGGTCAAGGCGCTCGCCGACCGGCTCGCCGAGGCGAGCGCCGAGTGGCTCCATGAGACGGTCCGCCGCGAGTGGTACGAGACCGGGTCGCAGATGAGCGGCGAGGAGCTGATCGCCGAGCGGTACCGGGGGATCCGCCCCGCGTTCGGCTACCCCGCCTGCCCCGACCACTCGCGCAAGCGGACCCTGTTCGAGCTCCTCGACGCCGGCGCGATCGGCATGGCCCTCACCGAGACGTGCGCGATGACGCCGGCCGCCAGCGTCTCGGGCCTGTACCTCGCTCACCCGGCCGCGCGGTACTTCAACGTCGGCCGTCTCGGTCGGGACCAGGTCGAGGAGTACGCGGACCGATGCCGCATGGACCGTCGCGAGGCCGAGTCCTGGCTCCGCCCGAACCTGGCCTACGACCCGGTCTGAGCGACCGCTAGGAGCTCTGGGTCGGGAGCTGCGGGACCAGCCACGCGATGAAGCCGCTCGGGCTTCGCGTCTGCATCCAGACCCGCCCGGGCCCCGTCAGCTTGACGACCAGACCCTCGCCCGAGAGCAGCGTCGATTTCCAGCCGCCCACCTTCTGCACGTCGTAGCCGGTGCCCTCGCTGAACGCGACCATGTGGCCGGTGTCCATGACGTAGGTCTGCCCCTGCGCCAGATCCAGCGTCTTCACCGCCCCGTAGCTCGACAGGACCAGGTCGCCGGTGCCCGTACACTTCAGCAGGAACAGGCCCTCGCGCGAGAAGAAGGTCTTCGCGCCGCCCCACTTCGTGTCCACCTCGATGCCGGTCCCGCAGGCGAGGTACGAGCCCGACTGCACGAACACGGTGTGACCCGCGAGCGGGAGGTGGATCACGTCGCCGGGCAGCGACGGCCCGACGGTGACCTCTCCCGGACCGCCCTGGGCCGAGTACGTGTTGAGGAAGAAGCTCTCGCCGCCGAGCGCCATCCGCTTCAGGCCGCTCATCATGCCGCCGTGCGCCGTGGTCTCCATCGCGACGTTCGAGGACATCGCGACCATGGCGCCCGCCTCCGCCCGCACCGCCTCGCCCGCGTCGAGCGCGAGGTTCGCGATCGCGAACGCCGGGCTGTACTCGATGCCCACCTTCATTCACGGCCTCCTGTGGGTTGCGTCCGGCGCGAGTCTATGTCGCCGACTGGTAGCGTCGGCGCACCTGATGCGTTTCTGGCACTCGTTCGCGGACATGGCGGCCCTGGAGTCCGGGGGCGAGCTCGTGATCGACCGGGGCGAGGGCGTCCACGTCTGGGACGAGCGCGGGCGCCGGTACCTCGACGCGACCGCGGCCCTCTGGTACTGCAACGTCGGCTACGGGCGCGGCGAGATCGCCGACGCCGTCGCCGAGCAGATCCGGCGCCTCCCCGCGTACTCCACCTTCGGCGACCTGTCGAACCGGCCGGCGCATCGAGCTCGCGGAGCGTGTGTCCGCGCTGGCGCCGGTGCCGGACAGCAAGGTCTTCTTCACGAGCGGCGGGTCCGACTCCATCGATACCGCCGCAAAGATGGCGCGTCGATACTGGTATCTCCTCGGGCAGGCCGAGCGGACCCTGTTCGTGACCCGGGAGCGGGCCTACCACGGCATGCACGTCGCCGGGACCAGCCTCGCGGGGATCGAGGCGAACGCGACGGGCCACGGTCCCCTCGTCGGCGACGTCATCCGGGTGGCGTGGGACTCGCCGGAGGCGCTGCGCGCGGCGATCGGCGACGCCGGTCCCGAGCGCGTGGCGGCGTTCTTCTGCGAGCCGGTCCTCGGCGCAGGCGGCGTCTTCGCGCCGCCCGAGGGCTACCTCGACGAGGTCCGGGCGATCTGCCGCGAGACCGGGGTCCTGTTCGTCGCCGACGAGGTCATCACCGGCTTCGGACGGGTGGGCGACTGGTTCGCGAGCGGCCGGTGGAACCTCGACCCGGACCTCGTCACCTGCGCCAAGGGCATCACGAGCGGCTACCTGCCGATGGGGGGCGTGATCGCCGCCCCGTGGGTGGCGGAGCCCTTCTGGCAGCCGACCGCGGGGATGTGGCGGCACGGCTACACCTACTCGGGCCACGCCGCCGCGGCGGCCGGGGCGCTCGCCAACCTCGACATCCTCGAGCGGGAGGCGCTGCCGGCTCGGGCCCTGCAGCTCGAGGTCACGCTCGGCGACGCCCTGGCCCCACTGGAGGCCCACCCGCTCGTCGAGGAGGTTCGGCGCGGCACGGGGGTGCTCGCGGCCGTCCAGCTGTCGCGGGAGGCGATCGAGGCGGACGCGACGCTGCCGGCAAGGGTCGTCGCCGGCTGCCGAGAGCAGGGGGTCTTGACCCGAGCGCTGGCCGGCGGCGCGCTCCAGGTCTCGCCCGCGCTCGTGCTCGACGACGCGGGAACGAAGGAGCTGCGAGACGGGCTGAGCGCGGGCCTGGAGCTGGTCGCCGCGGCCTAGTGGAAGGAGTTCCCGCAGGCGCACGAGCCCTGCGCGACCGGGTTGTCGATCGTGAAGCCCGAGGCCTCGAGGCTGTCCACGAAGTCGATCTTGGCGTCGGACAGGTACGGCACGCTCATCTTGTCGATGACGACCCGGACGCCGAACTGCTCCTCGGCGACGTCCTTCTCGGACAGCTGGTCGTCGAGGTACATGGCGTATCGGAGACCGGAGCATCCGCCCGGCTGGACGGCCACCCGCAGCGCGATGTCGTTGCGGCCCTCCTCGGCGAGGAGCTCCTTCACCTTGCCGGCGGCGTTCTCGGTCAGCTGGATCATCATTCCTCCGTCGCGGGGGCGTTTCAGGGATTGTAGCCGCTCACCGCCCGAATCCGACCCGGCAGGTCAGGATTGCCTGAGGTCGACGACCTCGGCGAGCGCCGTCTGGCGCAGCTCGCCGGGGGTGGTCCGGAACACGGAATCGGGGGTCCCCGCGGCCGCCCAGACCTCCTCGTAGCCGAGGAGGTCGCGATCCAGGAAGGTCCGGACCCGTTGGGGGTGGCCGAACGGCGGGGTCCCGCCGACGGCGAAGCCGGTCGCGGCCCGGGCCTCCTCCGGACTCGCCCGCCGCGCGCTCGCGGCGCCCAGCACCGCCGCCAGCCGCGTCGTGTCGACCCGGTTCGCACCACTCGTGAGGGCGAGGACCGGCCGGTCCTCGGCCACGAACACCAGCGACTTCACGATCTGACCGACCTCGCAGCCGATCGCGCGGGCGGCGTCCTCGGCCGTCTTCGTGCCCTGTGGAAAGCGGCGAACCTCGACCGGGTGGCCAAGGATCCTCGCGGCCTCGAGGAAGCGCTCGATCGCCTTGCTCACGGCCCGGACGATAGCCCGCCGAGCCGGCGCGCCGCCTCGGCGGCCAGGTCCTCGAGCGCTCCCCGGGGGTCCTCGAGCGCCCGACGCTCGCCGAACCGTTCGACCAGGCTCGCCACCGGGATTCCCTGCGGACGGACGTCGGCGCGCCCGCAGAGCACGGCCGCCCGGACCCCCGCGAGCCGGGCCTCCGCGAGCACGCCGGTCGGCACCTTCCCGCGCAGCGAGGTGGCGTCGAACCGGCCCTCGCCGGTGAGGACGAGGTCGGCCTCGGCCATCCGGCGCCGCAGCCCGACGGCCTCCATCACGACCTCCGCGCCCCGGCGCAGATGCGCCCCGAGGAAGGCCGCGAGCCCGGCCCCGGTCCCGCCCGCCGCCCCCGCCCCGGGCATCTCGCGCACGTCGATCCCGAGGTCGCGATGCAGCACGGCGGCGTAGTGGGCGAGCGCCCGATCGAGCAGCAGGACGTCCTCGGCCGACGCGCCCTTCTGCGGGCCGAAGACGCGAGCCGCACCGCTCGGCCCCACGAGCGGGTTGTCGACGTCGCCCGCGGCCACCACACGAACCGTTCGTGTCTCGGGCGCGATCGAGGCCACGTCGACGCGATCCAGCGCGATCAGCGCGGCGCCGCCGTCGCGGATCGTCCGCCCGCCCGAATCCAGCATCCGGACGCCGAGCGCGGCCGCCAGTCCCGCACCGCCGTCGGTGGCCGCGCTCCCGCCGAGGCAGACGAGCACCTCCCCGACCCCTTCGCGCAGGGCGGCCAGGATCAGCTCGCCGGTGCCTCGCGTCGACGATCGAAGGGCGTCGCGGCGAGCCCCGCTCACGAGTCGAAGGCCCGAGGCTCGCGCGAGCTCGACGACCGCCGTCCGGCCGCGGGGGGCCTCGACGACCCCGAACGCCGCCTCGACCGGATCGCCGAGCGGACCCGAGACGCGCGCGTGACGGATCGCCCCGCCGAGCGCGGTCACGAGGATCTCGAGCGTGCCGTCGCCCCCGTCGGCCATCGGGACCTCGACGACCTCGTCGTCCGGGCGCTCGCGCCGCCAGCCCACGGCGATCGCCCGAGCGGCTTGCGCGGCCGACAGCGTGCCCCGGAACTTGTCGGGCGCCACCAGGACGCGCATCGGCCGAGGGTACAATCCGCCGACGTGACCGTGGACCGAACGACGATGCTCGGCGTCGCCCACGCCGAGCGCGCGCGTCTCGGACGGACGATCCAGTACGCGCCCGCCGACACCTGGGACCGCGACAGCGTGTGCGCGGGCTGGCGGAACGCCGACCTGATCGCCCATCTCGCCGCGCAGGACACGGCCGCGGCACAGCTGACGGCGGGCGAGCGGGCGGTCGAGTTCGACGCGTTCCGCGAGGCCAACGACGGCGATCTGTGGGTGAACGGCTTCAACGAGTGGGCGATCCGCGTTCGCGCCGAGCGGCCCGTGCGTGAGGTGATCGGCGACTGGGGCAGGGCCGCCGACGCGTTCCTGGCGCTCGTCGCGCGGCTCTCGGAGGAGGAGTGGCAGGCGAGGCGCGTCGACTGGGTGGCCGGCGAGATCGGCGTGCGCTATCTCGTCCAGTCGCGCGCGATCGAGTGGTGGTTTCACGGCGAGGACCTGCGCGAGGGCTCGGGGCAGCAGGAGAACCCGCAGCACTGGCCGGTGTACCTCGCGAACGATCTCGCGATCCGGATGCTCCCCTACTCGCTCGGGCTGGCCGGGCTCTCGTTCCCCGGCCTGAGCGTGCAGGTCGACCTCGAGGGCGTCGGCGAGGGCTCGTGGCACTGGGGCCTCGCGCCGCGCGAGACGCCCCCCGAGGACAAGAAGCCCGACGCGTTCATCCAGGGCCGCGGGCTGGCCCTCGCACTCGTGGCCGGGCGCCGACACGAGCCCGCCGTGTTCCTGGACGACGGCAACCTCGTCGTCGGGGGGGACGAGGATCTCGCGCTCGCCGTGCTCGCCAACCTCCGCGCCTTCGTGGAGTAGGCCGCGAGCCGCACGCGGTTCCGGTTCGTACACCCTGCGGTACCGTGCTGATCGTGGGTTCGAAGATGCCGGGCTCCGACGCGGCGCTGATGCGCGCCTTCGCCGAGCGCGAGCCCTCGGCGGCGGGCGAGCTCTACGACCGCTTCGCCTCGCGCGTGTACGGGCTCGGGATCGTGATGCTCGGAGGTGACGCAGCGGCCCAAGATCTGGTGCAGGACACGTTCGTGAAGCTCTGGCGGAGCGCGGCCCGATACGACCCGGCCCGCGGGAAGCTCGAGACGTGGGTGCTCCTCGTCGCGAGGAGCCTCGCGATCGACTCGCTCCGCCGCCGCGTGCTCGAGTCCCGCGTGCTGGAGCGGAGCGCTCCCACGCGCGAGGCCTCCGACGAGCCGGGGCCGGACCAGCTGGCCGAGACGGCCGACCTGTCCGAGCGAGCCCGCCGGGCGATGTCGGCGCTCACGGACGGCCAGCGCGCCGCGCTCGAGCTCGCCTACTTCGGCGGCAAGACCAGCGCCGAGGTCGCCGAGCTCGAGGGCATCCCGCTCGGAACCGCGAAGACCCGGATCCGCACCGCGCTGCTCAAGCTGCGCGAGGCCCTCAAGGAGCAGACCCGTGAAGTGTGAGGTGGTTCGCGAGCAGCTCGCCGAGCACCTGCTCGGCACGCTGGACGAGCGCGTCGACGCCGAGGTCCGCGAGCACCTCCGCGGCTGCTCCTCCTGCAGGGTCGAGATGGCGGCGCTCGCCGAGGGCGTGAGCACGTTCGCGGCCGCCGCGCACGACATCGAACCCCCGGAGGAGCTCGGCGACCGCGTGCTGAGCGTCCTGCGGGACGAGTGGGCCGCCGCGGCGCCCGAGGCCCCGGCCCGGCGACGGTCCCCGTGGCTCTGGCGTGCCGCGGCGATCGCCGCGCTCGTTGCCGCGCTCGCCTGGGGCGGGTTCTCCACCGTCCGGGCAACGCGGTTCGAGGAATCCGCGGAGAAGTACGAGGCGCTCCTCGGCGTGCTCGGCGGCGAGGACGTCCGCGTCGGCGAGCTCCGCGGCGCCGGCTCGCAGGAGCTCCAGGGCAGCGTGGTGATCTACGACTCGAAGGTCGGACAGTCCTGGGTGCTCGTCCTGGTCCGCGCCCCCGGCTGGGAGGGAACGGCCAACGTCACGATGCTCGCCGGCGGCGAGAAGACGATCGACCTGCACGAGATGGAGTTCGGCCCCGGCGGCGAGGCGGCGACGTGGCTCGTCACGGCGTCGGACCTGACGGGCTACAACCGGGTGAACGTCTGGGACGAGAGCGGCCTCATCGCGAGCGCCGACGTCCGGCGCGGGTAGCGGGCGTCATCGCGTCACCAGCAGCCGCCTTACGACGCGCGGCTCCGCGCCGAACCGATACTTGTACGCGTAGTTTCCCTTCAGCAGGTCGAACGCCGAGCAGCCGGCCTCGATCGCGATCCGGATGTCCTCGGCGACCAGCACCATGCCCGGCGACACGGACTGGTAGCTCTGATCGAAGGCCGAGTTGTACAGGGAGTAGGTGCCCTCGAACCGAAAGCCGATCGTCCCGGCGAGCTTTCGGTGGCCCTCGAGCTCGATGAACGTGAGGTTGAAGATCCCGCGCGGCAGGAACGCCTCCCCGAGCCGCCGGAAGAAGATCTCCATTCCGGGTTGGAGGAACACGCCCTTCGGCCCCTCGCTCGTGTGGTGGAGCTCGACGAACCGGTCCAGGAACTCGTCAAGGTTCTCCTGCGTGGCGAGGCAGAGGTGCCACGGACCGGCGTCGGCCTCCAGCTTCCGGGCCTTGCGCTTGATCTCGTGACGGAGCTTGGGGGGAAGCTGCTCGAGGTACTCCTCGTAGGAGCCGGGAACCGACAGGAACGGCGCGACGCCGTTGGGCTCGTCGGCGACCTGCACCCCGAAGCCCTGAGCCTCGGCCGCCGCCGCCAGGAGCCCGAGCCACGCCCGGTCCTCCGGCAGGCCGCGCAGGTCCGCGTCGGCCCATCCGTCGATGTGGGCAAGCGCCGCGAACAGCTCCTTCGCCACGGTCTGCTGCGTCTCCGGAAGCGCGACCGGTCCCAGGTAGTCGGTCACCTCGGTGCCGCCGAGGAATCGCAGCGTCGTCCCGACGAGCTCGAACGCCGCCGCACCCACCTGTCCCCCGTCCTCCTCGGCGAACCCCAACAGGAGGTGCTCGGTCTCGGCGCCGAACTCCTCCCAGTACAGCTTCAGGTACTGGGGAGTGTGGAAGAACGTGCCCGAGGGGTCCGCCGTGACGAGCGTCGACCAGTCGCGCCGGGCGAAGTCGCGCGGGTCCTCGGAGAAGATGATGTCCACGATGGTGTTCGCCGGTGGGTCTCGGACCTGCCTGCGCCGGAGGCCCGACCCTACCAGGACCCCCCGCCGCCACCGCCGCCACCGCCGCCGGAAAAGCCGCCGCCGCCGAACCCGCTCCCTCCCGAACCCGAGGGCGTAGAGGCGATCACGCCGCTCGTGGTCACGGAGAACGAGTCCACGCTGTCGGCGAAGGCCGCATACGCGAACGGCCGGCCGCTCACGTACCAGCTCATGTCGTCCGACGGCGTCTGCCCGAGCGTCTCGAAGGTCTTGGCCCACTTCTCGGTCACGCCGAACACGATCGCGTACGGCAGGTATCGGGTGAAGACGTTCTCCTGCTCGGCCCACCTCGCCGTGTGCTCCTCGGAGGTCTCGATCACCCGGCGGAAGCCGTTCACCCTCCGCGTGATCGCGGTCCCCTTCGCCGTGCGCCTCGGCATTCGCTTGGCGCCGATCAGCAACAGCAGCCCGCCGATCACGAGCGGCAGGCCGAGCAGCCCCGCGTGCGTGAACAGCGCGAGCGCGACGGTCGCGGCGATGCCCACGACGAGCGCGAACGACCCGATCCCCGCCCACGTCTGGCGAACCTTGTCCGGCCGGCCCACGAACCACTTCTTCGTGACGAGGTCCTTGTAGAGCTGGTCCTTCACCGTCTGGAGCCGCGTCGCGAACTTCTTCCGGAGGCCCGAGAGCTCGACCTGGTCGCCGTCCTCGAACAGCCCCTTCAGCAACGAGCGCTCGTAGGGCAGGAGCTCCTGCGGTGTCCCGTTCGAGGCGCGTGAGCTTCCAGTCGGGCTTGCCGAGGAGCCACGTCTTCGGGATCTCCTCGATCACCAGGAACTTTCGGACCGCGAGGTCCACGATCGTGGCGGTGACGTCGAGCGTGTTCGCCTCCTCGTCGACGAGCGTCCCGACCTGGCCCGGCCGCAGGTCCTCCGGCGGCGCGAACTCGACCGGCCCCTCGCCCTTCTCGAACAGGGGGACGGCTTGGGTCTCGGCCCCGACCGGCCCGCCCATCACCTGGTCGACCTGCGAGCCGGCGAAGCGGATGTCGCGGCCCCGCCTCCACACCAGCCAGGAGAACCCGCCGATCAGGACCGCCAGCAGGCCGAGGGACCCGCCGACCGAGGCCGGGGTCCGGCTGAACGCGCGGTCGAGGCTCCACCGTTCGTCCAGGATCGGCGCGGTGCTCGCGACGGTCCCCGCGGGCAGGGCGACGACCACGGACATCGCCGTGTACGCGCCGAGGTCGTCCTGACGGAAGACCCCGGCCCCGTCCTTGATCTGCGCGTTCGAACAGCCGAACGTCGATCCGAACGGCCCCTGGAAGCACGCGACCCTCGTCACGGGCGCCGGCCCTTCCACGCGAACACGCATCTGCGAGATCGGCTGCTCCCAGTCCGTGCCGATCGCGTTCCAGTACAGCTCCTGGTGCGTGTCGAACCCGTTCATCGCGCCTTCGACCCGGTAGACGATCGTGTACGTGTGTCGCCCGGTGACCGTCCGATCCGGATCCCCGATCCGGATCACGAAGTTCCCGTTCTCCTCGCTGGTCTCCACGTCGTCGGGCGTCCCCTCGGAGGTATCCACGGAGACGAGGTGGATCGGGTAGACCCGGTCATATCGGTCGTCGTATCGCAGCCGGTCGGGGATGTAGCGGAAGATCCCGTGCCGCGGCGTGTCGCCGAAGTCCTGCTCGATGGTCTCGGTGACCACGAGCGAGCCCCCCGCCTCGATCACGATGCGGACGTCGAACCGCGGCGTCGACTCCAACGCCAACCCCTGGCCCGAGGCCGGGGTGCCGGGCGCCAGGAGCGCTCCCATCACCGCGAGCCCGACCAGCGCGACGACCCGCTTCACAGCGCCTCCAAGAAGAAGAAGGAGATGGCCATGATGACGTATGCCCCGGTCAGCTGGGCGCCCTCCAACCAGTTCGACCGTCCGTCGATCGAGATCATGAACACGAGCACGGTCGAGAGCGCGACCGCGGCCACCTCGAACGTGCTGAACACGAAGTCCATCGGGTGACCGACCAACAGGCTGATGAAGACCAGGAGCGGCGCGACGAACAGCGCGATCTGCGTCGAGGAGCCGATCGCGATCTCGAGCGTCACATCCACCTTGTCTCGGAGTGCGAACCGGATCGCCGAGCTGTGCTCGGCCGCGTTGCCGATGATCGGGATGAGGATCAGCCCGACGAACAGCCTCGAGAGGCCGAGGTCCTCGAGCGCCGGCTCCAGCGATCCGACCAGGAGCTCGGCCTCGAGGGCCACGAACGCGGTCGCCACGAGGAGGAGCCCGATCGACCGCCTTCGGGACCAGGCCGGCCGTTCCCCTTCGTCCGGGGTTCGGAACAGGTGCTCGTGGGTGACGAGCATGAACGCGAGCGCCGCCAGATAGAGGGCGATGAGGACCGCGGCCACGGTGCCGCTCACCACCTCGCGCTCGAGGAACGTGTCGCCGACCGCCCCGTGGGCGAACAACGCCGGCATGAGCAGCCCGGTGACGGCGAGCACGAGCGACGTGGCGTGCACCGATGCCGCCCGCGCGCTGTACTCCTGCTCCTCGTGCTTGAGCCCCCCCAGCAGGAACGACAGCCCGAGCACGAGGAGGAGGTTGCCGAGGATCGAGCCCGTGAGCGACGCCTTCACGATCTCGATCTCGCCGTCCATGATCAGGAAGATCGCGATGATGAGCTCGGTCACGTTGCCGAACGTCGCGTTGATGAGCCCGCCGATCCGAGGCCCGGTGTGGAGTGCGAGCTGCTCGGTCGAGCGTCCGATCAGCCCGGCGAGCGGCAGGATCGCGCCCGCCGCGGTGACGAACACGAACAGGTCGTTGCCCCCCGCCAGCTCGAGGACGATCGAGACCGGAACGAGCACGAGGAGCCAGTCGAGCGAGGGTCGGAGCCGGGGCATGACGCGAGCCTAGGGCCTCGGAACCGGCGAACCGTGGAGGCGATAGCGTTCGGCGCCGCTAGTGCGGCGAGGTGCCCGCGGCGGCGCCCTCGCCGGCGAGCGCCTCCTGGAGCACGTCCCACGCGAGCACGGCGCACTTCACGCGGACGGGGTACTTCACGACGCCCTTCAGCGCAACGAGCTCGCCGAACGTCTCCTCGTCGGGGTCGAGCTCGCCGCTCAGCATGGCGCGAACGCTTCCCGAGAGCGCGTCGACCTCCTCGACGGTCTTGCCGCTCACGGCCTCGGTCATCATCGAGGCCGAGCTCTGGCTGATCGAGCATCCTTGGCCGACGAACGAGACGTCGAGGACCTTGCCACCCTCCTCGTGCACGAACACCGTGATCTCGTCGCCGCAGAGCGGGTTGTTCTTCGAGCACGTTCGCTCGGCGTCGGGCATCTCCCGTTTGTTCCGCGGGTTCTTGTAGTGGTCGAGGATGACCTCTTTGTAGATCTCGTCGAGCGCCACGCGTTCCCCCTAGCCGAATACGCTCTCGGCCTTGGCAAGGGCCTCGATCAGCGCGTCGACCTCTTCGTTCGTGTTGTAGACGTAGAAGCTCGCGCGCGCGGTGGCCGGCGACTCCGAACCGCCGCATCACGAGCTGGTTGCAGTGGTGCCCGGCCCGGATCGCGACCCCCTCCTCGTTCAGGATCGTCGCGAGGTCGTGCGGGTGGACCTCCTTGTACCAGAACGACACCGCGCCGCCGCGCAGGCTCACGTCCGTCGGCCCGTAGACCGTCGCGCCGGCGTCGAGCAGCCGGTCGATCGCGTACGCGCTGATCTCCTCCTCATGCTGACGGACGGCGTCCATCCCGAGCACGTCGAGGTAGTCGATCGCCGCCCCGAGCCCGACCTCCTGCGCGAGGTTCATCGTGCCGGCCTCGAACTTGTAGGGGACCACGTTCCAGGTCGAGCGGTCGTGGAAGACCTCGTCGATCATGTGCCCGCCGCCGAGGAACACGTCCATCGACTCGAGATGCTCGAGCTTGCCGTACAGCCCGCCCGAGGCGGTCGGGCCGAGCATCTTGTGCCCGCTGATCGTGAGGAAGTCGCAGTCGAGCTCGGCGACGTTCACCGGCACGTGCGGAACCAGTTGCGCCCCGTCCACGAGCACCAGGGCGCCGACCGCGTGCGCTGCCTCCACGAGCTGCTTCAGCGGCGGCAGCGTGCCGAGGGAGTTCGACATCCCGGTGACCGCGAAGAGCTTGGTCCGCTCGGTCAGGAGCGAGCCCAGCTCCGAAAGGTCGAGCAGCCCGTCGTCGGTCAGCGGCACGTACCGCAGGACCGCCCCCGTGTCCCGCGCGGCCAGCTGCCACGGAACGATGTTGGAGTGGTGCTCCATGTCCGTGAGGAGGATCTCGTCGCCTTCCCCCACGAACCGGCGCGCCCACGCGTGCGCCACGAGGTTGGTCGACTCGGTCGTGCCCCGCGTGAAGACGATCGTCTCGGGCTGCGGCGCGCCGACGAACCGCGCGAGCTTGGCCCGCGCCGTCTCGTAGAGGTCGGTGGCCTCTTCGGCCAGCAGGTACAGCCCGCGATGCGCGTTTGCGTTGTGATACCGATAGAAGTCGGCCTCAGCGTCGATGACCTGGCGCGGCTTCTGCGACGTGGCGGCCGAGTCGAGGTAGACGATCGGGGTGCCGTCCGGCATCGCCCGCTCCAGGATCGGGAAGTCCGCCCGGACCCGACCGACATCCAGACGGTCCGAGCGACGTTCCTGCGTCACCGCCATCGTGCGTTCGCCTCCTCTCGCGTCACGTCGCCGCCACGGCCTCGCCGAGGCCGAGCTCCTTGCGGATACCCTCGTAACCCTTGGCCTCGAGCTCCTGCGCGAGCTCCATGCCGCCCGACTGCACGATACGCCCGTCGATCATGACGTGGACGAAGTCGGGCGCGATGTAGTCGAGAATCCGCTGGTAGTGGGTGATGAGCAGGACGCCGAGGTTCGGGCCGATCAGCTGCGCCACGCCGGTCGCAACCTCCCGCAACGAGTCGATGTCCAGGCCCGAGTCCGTCTCATCGAGCACGGCGATCTCGGGCTCGAGCACCGCGAGCTGGAGCACCTCGCTCTTCTTCTTCTCGCCGCCGGAGAAGCCCTGGTTCACGTATCGCTGAACCATCGCGTCCTCGACGCCGAGCAGCTCCATCTTCGCCTTCATGTGCTTGCGGAACGCGAGCGCGTTGATCTCCTCGCCCTTCACGTTCTTGTACGCGGTCCGCAGGAAGTTCACGACCGAGACCCCGGGGATCTCGACCGGATACTGCATCGCGAGGAACAGCCCGCGCTCGGCGCGCTTGTCGGCCGTGAGCTTGGTGATGTCCTCGCCCTTGAACAGGACCTTCCCCGCCGTGAGCCGGTAGCCCGGCCGGCCCATCAGGACGTTCGCGAGCGTCGACTTGCCCGAGCCGTTCGGGCCCATCAGGGCGTGCGTCTCGCCCTGGCGCACCACCAGGTCGATCCCCTTCAGGATCGGCTTGTCCTCCACGGAGGCCTCGAGCCCCCGGATCTCCAGCGTCGCGGGTTCGGTCATCGTGTTCTCACACCTCGATCATGACGTCGTCGTTCTCCACCTTGACCGCGAACACCTCGACCGGCTGGATCGCCGGCAGCGAACGCGGCCTGCCCGTGTTCAGGTCGAAGGTCGACCCGTGCTTCGGGCACTCGATCGTCTCGAGGTCCGGGTCCACCTCCCCCTCGTCCAGGAAGTAGTGCGCGTGCGAGCAGATCGCGTCGACCACGCGGAAGCCCTCCTCGCCGAGGTTCACCACGGCGAACGGCCGGTGATCGAGCTCGAACCGCCGGACCTCGCCCTCGGGGACGTCGCGGACGCCGCAGACCCGCACCAGCGTCACCGTCACCACCCCCTCGCGAGCTCGTCTTCGATCGCGGCGACCAGCCCGTCGCGAATCTCCGGGATCTCGACGCGGTCCAGGACCTCCTGAAAGAAGCCGAACACGATCAACCGTTCGGCCTCCTCCGCCGGGATGCCTCGGCTCATGAGATAGAAGAGCATCTCGTCGGAGACCGGGCCCACGCTCGCCGCGTGGCCGCAACGCGTCGGGTCGTTCGTCAGGATCTCCAGGTTCGGGACCGAGTGCGCCCGCGCGGACTCCGACAGCAGGATGTTGCGGTTCGTCTGGTACGCGTCGCAGCGATGGGCGCCCGGCTCGATGATCACGGTGCCGGTGTAGATCGCGTTCGAGCGATCGCGCATCGCGCCCTTGTACAGCAGGTCGCTCGAGGACCGCGAGCCGATGTGATCCTGGATCGAGCGGTGGTCGATGTGCTGGTCGCCGTCGCCGAAGTACACGCCCAGCATCTCGCTCCTCGCGCCCTCGCCGTCGAGAACCGTCTCGACCTCGGCGCGGGCGAGCGTGGCGCCGAAGGCCACGCCGAGCGTCCGAAGGTCGGCGTCATTGCCGACCCGCGCTCGCTGCACGGACAGGTGCGTCACGCCCTCCCCGTACTCCTGCAAGGCGACGTACCGCACGCGCGCGCCGTCCCCGGCGTAGATCTCGACGATGGCGTCGCTCAGCGCTCGCCCCAGTGCCGGCGAGACGTACCGGTCGATGAACGTGACCTCCGAGCCTTCGCCGGCCACGAGCAGCGTCCGCGGGAAGATCGCGGCACCATCGGCGTCGAGGTAGGTCAACGTCTGGATGGGGAGCTCGATGCGGAGGTCCCTGGGGACGAAGAGGAAGGTCCCGCCGTTCCGAAAGGCCGCATGCAGGGCCGTGAACTTCGAGCGCTCGGTGGCGACAAGGCCGTGGAGATACGGCTCGACGAGCTCCGGGCGCTCCGCGACCGCGACGTCCAGGTCACCGAACCAGACTCCCCTGGCCGCCAGCTCCGGCAGCAGGTGCGTGACCATGACCTCGGAGTTCCGCTGGATCTGCAGGCCCGCGCGCTCGCCGACGGCGCCCGCCGCGGCGAGCACGTCGTCGGGCACCTCATCAAGATTCTCGGCCCGGCCGCCCTCGGCGAAAGGCCGGAGTTCGAGGTCGAGGTCCTCGAGGTCCGTGTAGCGCCACTCCTCGGTCTCCTGCGACGGGATGGGCAGGGCGAGGAACTCGGCGAAGGCCTGCTTGCGGATCGCCTGGACGAACGCCGCAGCGTCCGGCAGCGCGCCGAGGGCCTCCTCGTCGAACCCAGTCTTCGTCGCCTGCCCGGTCATGCTCGAAATCCTATCAACGGAGTAGGATTCGCCACCCGCTACGCGGGCGCGCGAACCTCGAGCCCCGGAACGCGGTCGAAGCCGCGGCGGTTCCGAGTGAGGACCGGCACCCCGAGATGGAGCGCGGTCGCCGCGATGACCGCGTCGGCCAGGTCGAGCCCCGATTCGCGACGGATCCGACCCGCGCGCTCGGCGACCTCGGGCCCGACCCCCACCTCGATCGAGCCCTCCAGCAGGAAGCGAACCTCCTCCTCCTGCTCAGGACGGCCGGCGAACAGCTCCGCCCGCGTGAGGATGGAGTGATGAGGTGGTCCGGCCCCACCTGGAACTCCCGGCGACCCCGCAGGTGGTCGACGAGGATGTCGGTGTCGACCAAGAGGTCAGTCAAAGCTGCGGTTCCACTCGGAGCGGTCGGGCACTTCGAAGTCCGGCGCGATGCCGAAGGTCTGCCGAAGGATCTCCTCCGGATCGGGCCGCTCCTCCAGGTACCGATCCACAGCCTCGCGGATCAATGCGTAGCGCCTCGGGTGGAACCAGTGAGATGGACCACGTCGGCCCCGTCCATCCGGAGGAGGCGCGGCGACTGGCGTGCGACGCGTCGCTCATGCGCGTAGTGATGGCGGGGCACTGGGCCGACGGCGGACCCACCGCCCTTCCGAACCTGCTCCTCCTCTGCCGACGACACCACCGGATGCTCCATCAGCCGAGCGGATTCCGGCTGGAGCTCGAGGAAGGTCGGCCGGTGTTCAGACGGCCGGACGGGTCGCTCCTGGAGGATCGAGCACCGCCGTAGTATCGGTCGAGTCCTGAGCGTCAAAGGAGGAGCCTCAATGATCGATGCAGACCGTCAGCGCGACGCGCTCGTGGAGCGGTTGTTCTCTGCGGGTCTCGGGATGGCGGAGGTGTTGACGGTCTATCTCGGAGACACCCTCGGGCTCTATCGGGCCCTCGAACGAACGGGCTCGATGACGTCCGCCGAGCTGGCGAAGGAGACGGGGACATTCGAGCGATTCGCGCGAGAGTGGCTCGAGCAGCAGGCCGCGGCCGGGATCCTGGCAGTCGACGACGTGTCGGCGGAGGCCGGCGAACGCCGGTATCTGCTCCCATCGGGTCACATCGAGCCGCTCCTGGATCCTGACAGCCCGTACTCGATCGCGCCGTTCTGCAAGTCGTTCGTCGCCGTGTCCGGGGCCATGCCGGACCTCGTCGCTGCGTTCCGCTCTGGAGGGGCGGTCCCCTGGAGTGCGTACGGCCGCGACATGATCGAGGCGCAGGGTGACTTCAATCGGCCGTGGCTCGTCGGTTCCCTCGGCACCGAGTACCTTCCCTCGATCCCGGACGTTCACGAACGGCTCTCGAGCCCGGGAGCGAGGGTCGCCGATGTCGCCTGCGGCGTCGGCTGGGCCGCCATCGCGCTGGCGCGCGCCTATCCGGGCATCACCGTCGACGGCTTCGACCTCGACGAGCCGTCGATCGAGATCGCCACGAGGAACGCCGAGGAAGCCGGCGTCGCCGATCGCGTGCACTTCGAGGTGAAGGACGCGGCCGATCCCTCGCTGGAGAGCCGGTACGACCTCGCGATCGTGGTGGAGTCGATCCACGACCTGTCACAACCGGTCGCGGTGTTGCGCGCGATCAGGGAGATGCTCAGGCCCGAGGGGACCCTGATCGTTGCCGACGAGCGAACCGAGGACTCCTTCACGGCGCCCGCCAGCGAGACGGAGCGGATGTTCTACGCCTACAGCGTCCTGTGCTGCCTGCCGTCCGCGATGGATGACCACACCTCGGCGGCGACCGGCACCGTCATGCGAAGGACGACCTTCGAGGGATACGCGAGCGAGGCCGGGTTCGACGTCGTCTCGGTCCTACCGATCGAGCACGACTTCCTTCGCTTCTACCGGCTCGACCGTTAGCCGATCGCGCCTTCCATCTGGAGCTCGATCAGGCGGTTCAGCTCGACGGCGTACTCCATCGGGAGCTCACGGGTGATCGGCTCGATGAAGCCATTCACGATCATCGCGGAGGCCTCGGCCTCGGACAGGCCGCGGCTCATCAGGTAGAAGAGCTGGTCTTCGCCGATGCGCGCGACCGTCGCCTCGTGTCCGAGCTGCGCGGTCTGCTCCTCGACCTCGACGTACGGATAGGTGTCCGAGCGCGAGATCTCATCGAGGATCAGCGCGTCGCAGCGGACCATCGACTTCGCGTGGTGGGCGCCGGGCTCGACCCGCACGAGGCCGCGATAGCCGGTCCGCCCGCCGTCCTTGCTGACGGACTTCGAGTTGATCACGCTCGTCGTGTAGGGCGCCGCGTGGACGGCCTTGCCGCCGGCGTCGGTGTGCTGGCCCCTGCCCGCGAACGCGACGGAGAGCACCTCGCCCCGCGCGCCCTTGCCGAGCAGGTAGATCGACGGGTACTTCATCGTGACCTTGGAGCCGATGTTGCCGTCGATCCACTCCATGACGGAGTCCTCGTAGGCCGCGGCGCGCTTGGTCACGAGGTTGTACACGTTGTTCGACCAGTTCTGGATCGTCGTGTACCGGACGCGCGCGCCCTTCTTCACGATGATCTCGACGACGGCCGAGTGCAGCGAGTCGCGCGTGTAGATCGGAGCCGAGCACCCCTCGACGTAGTGCACGTAGCTGCCCTCGTCCGCGATGATCAGGGTCCGCTCGAACTGCCCCATCGCCTCCGCGTTGATGCGGAAGTAGGCCTGGAGCGGGATGTCGACGTGCACGCCAGGCGGGACGTAGATGAACGACCCGCCCGACCACACGGCCGAGTTCAACGCGGCGAACTTGTTGTCGTTGGGCGGGATGATCGTCCCGAAGTACTCCTTGACGATGTCCGGGTGGTCACGAAGCGCCGAGTCCATATCCGTGAACAGGACGCCGATGTCGTCGAGCTCCTTCTTGATCTTGTGGTAGACGACCTCGGACTCGTACTGCGCGGAGACCCCGCCCAGGTACTTCTTCTCGGCCTCGGGAATCCCGAGCTTGTCCCAGGTGCCCTTGATGTCCTCGGGCAGGTCGTCCCAGTTATCGGCCTGCTTCTCGGTCGAGCGAATGAAGTAGTAGATGTCGTCGAAGTCGATGCCCGACAGATCGGCGCCCCACCAGGGCATCGGACGCCGGTCGAAGTGCTTCAGCGCCTTCAGCCGGTACTTTCGCATCCACTCCGGCTCGTCCTTCAGCGCGGAGATCTCCTCGACGACCGCGGCGTTCAGCCCCTTCTTCGGCGTGAAGACCGAGTGCGACGGGTCCTTCCAGTCGAAGCGGTAGCCCTTGGAGAGCTCCTCGAGGTGTTCTTGCTGGCTGACGGCCATGACGATCCTTCCCGGTGCGTCGCACGAGGTTCCAACCCGTCAAGGTGAGGATACCCGCGACGGATACTCAAAGTCTACTTGTGCGATCGGAATAGCACCGCTGGCCGGAAGCCTGTTCCCGCAGGTCACAGCGCCGTTCGGAAACGACCCGGAGACCCGGGCAGCTCCTGCCCGGGTCTCCGACCACCTCGACCTCTAACCGGCGGGCACGACCTCCCGGATCGTGCCCGAGCGAACGTCGTACACGTGACCGGATACCGAGACGCCTTCGGGAAGGGTCTTCAACCCGCGGATCCGCTCCACGTCGTCGCGGACGCTCTGGTCGAGGTCGGAGAAGGACAGGAACTCCTGCCCCGACACATCCTCGCCGGTGCCCTCCTTGATCATGCCGGCAAGCACGTCGTCGGTGAACATCGTCATCCCGCAGTCGGTGTGGTGGATCACCAAGAACTCGCGCGTCCCCAGCAGCCAACTCGAGATCAGCAACGACCGCACCGCGTCATCCGAAGCCCGGCCTCCCGCGTTTCGGATCACGTGCGCGTCGCCGATCTCGAGCCCCAGCGCCTTCGCGGGGTCGAGCCGGGCATCGATGCACGTGAGCACCACGACCGGCTCGGCTGGCGGGATCTCGAGCTGCCCCTGGTCGAATCCGGACGCGAAGGCCCGGTTTGCCTCGATCAGCTCCTCGCGGGCACCCACGCCTACCCCTTCTCCACCGGCACGCCCACGAGCGAGCCGTACTCGGTCCACGAGCCGTCGTAGTTCTGGACGTTTCCGTAGCCGAGCAGCTCGGTCAGCGCGAACCACGTGTGCGAGCTCCGCTCGCCGATCCGGCAGTAGGCGATGACCTCCCTGTCGCCGGTCACGCCCTCCGCGTCGTAGAGGGCCCTCAACTCGTCCGCCGACTTGAACGTGCCGTCGTCGTTCGCCGCCTTGGCCCATGGGACGTTGGCGGCGCCGGGGATGTGGCCGGGCACCTGGGCCTGCTCCTGCGGCAGGTGGTCCGGCGCCAGCTTCTCGCCCCGGTACTCCTCCGGCGAGCGGACGTCGACGAAGGCGGACGCGTCCAGCTTGCCGAGCACGTCGTCCCGGAGCGCCCGGATCCCGGGACGCTCGGCGGCCCCGATCGTGATCCCGGTTGCCCCGTAGCTCGGGACATCCTGGGTGAGCTCACGGCTCTCGAGCTCCCACTTCTTCCGCCCGCCGTTCAGCAGCTTCACGTTGTCGAAGCCGCGCAGCTTCAGGATCCAGTACGCGTACGCGGCGAACCAGTTGTTGTTCCCGCCGTACAGGATCACCGTGGTGTCCTGCCCGACTCCTGCGCGCGAGAGCAGCTCCGCGAGCTCGGGCTGGCTCACGTAGTCCCGCCCGACCTTGGTGTGGAGATCGGTGGTCCAGTTCCATCCCACGGCCTCGCGGATGTGCCCCTTCTCGTAGGCCTGGGTGTCCTCGTCGACCTCGATCACGCGGATCGCCGCGTCGTCGACGTGCTCTTCGAGCCAGTCGGTCTCGACCAGCGCGTTCGGGTTTGCGTACTCCGCCATCGGATCCTCCTTCTCGTTCCCCGCCTGATTGGTCGTTCCGGGAAAAGCAAAGGGCCGCCCTCGCGGCCCTGGCTCCCTTGTTTCCGACTCTGGGATAACCGCTCGCCGACCCTAGGCGCCCCCGGACGGGCGCCGCGGCCCGATACAGCACAGCCGGGACGGGATCATCGCCCCGACCAACCCCCGGCAGCGCGTACGGATCACCTGATTCCGACTCCAGAACTCGGATTTGCAGGTGCAAGTCAACAGCCCGCACCGAGCTCTGTCAAGGCCGCTCAGAAGTACCCGAGGGCCGCCTTCGCCTCTTCGGACATCATCTCGGGGCTCCACGGGGGGCGGAGCACCATCTCGGCCTCGAACTGCGTCACTCCAGGCACACCCTCGAGCAGGGACTGCATCTGCTGCTCGATGAGGGGCCCGATCGGGCAGCCCATCGTGGTCAGCGTGTACTCCACATGCACGACCCCGTCGGAGCTGATGTCGATGTCGTACACGAGCCCGAGATCGACGATGTTGATGCCCAGCTCCGGGTCGATCACGTGCTTGAGGGCATCGCGGACTTGGTCCTCGGCGAGCGACTCCCCCGAGGTGGGGGACGGGGCGTCCGTCACCTCGGGGTCGGGACTCGCATCGACGAGCGGCGGGTCGATCCGGGTTTCATCCATTGGTCAAGGTTAGTTCCTTCGGGGAAGTGCACCCTCTATCCTAAGGGTGTTGCGGCCGATACCTATTCCATGAGCGAGATGAGCCCGATTCGGATTCTGATCGTCGACGACCACCCGGTGACCCGGGAGGGACTGCACGCCGCCCTGGACCTCGCGAACGACGTCGTCGTCATCGGCGAGGCCGACAGCGGCGAGGACGCGGTCGCAAAGGTGGGCGAGCTCACCCCGGACATCGTCTTCATGGACGTTCGGATGCCCGGCATGAGCGGGATCGAGGCGACGAAGGCGATCCGCGAGACCTCGCCCACCACCCGGGTCATCCTGTTCACGGTGGACGAGTCGCGAAGCTCGATCTCCGAGGCCATCCAGGCCGGGGTCTCCGGCTACCTGCTCAAGGACGCGTCCGCGGACGAGCTCGTCAACGCCGCCCGCCTCGCGCTCGAGGGCAAGGCCGTGATCCACCCGCAGCTCACTCGGGCCTTCATCGAGGAGGTCCAGCTCGCCGAGAAGCGCGTGGACTCGCCGCCGCTCTCCAAACGCGAGAAGGAGATCCTTCAGAAGGTCGCCTACGGAGCCACGACGAAGGAAGTCGCACACGACCTCGGCATCTCGCCGCACACGGTCAAGACGCACCTCGAGCGGATCTTCGAGAAGCTGGGCGCGAACGACCGCGCCCAGGCGGTCGCGATCGCGATCCGCAGCGGCCTGGTGGAGTAGCCCACGGGGGGGACACGGCGGTCCCCCGCCGCGCTCAACCCGCACCGCCGAACGCCGATACCTTGGATGTGCCGACGAGGGTGCTGCTGTGCGACACCGCGGACGGCCTTGCCCAGCTCCAGTACTCCCTCCTGAAATCGGGGGCCCCGCTGGAGTTGGAGGTCGTCACGGACGGCTTTCGCGCCGTCGAGGTCGCCGCGCGCACCCAACCGGCGATCGTGGTCGCCGAGATCGGGCTCGAGGGACTGTCGGGCACCGACCTCGTCCGGCGACTCCTCGCGATCGTCCCCGAGACGTCCGTCATCTGCTGGACGAACGTCTCCTCGCCCGTGCTTGCGGCGCAGATGCTTCACTCGGGCGCCTCCGCCTATCTGTTGAAGGAGGACGGCCCCGACGCCGTGCTCCGCGCGATCCGCGCGGTGATCGACGGCAACGTCGCGCTGAGCCATCGCGTCGGCGTGCAGCTCGGCGATCGCCTCGTGGCCGAGTCGACCCAGCGGCGGGACCTCGAGATCGCGTTGGGCGAGGTGTCGGAGCGGCTCGAGTCGCTCACGAACGCCAAGGCCGACTTCCTCGCGAACATCTCGCACGAGCTTCGGACCCCCGTCACGGTTGCCAAGGGCATCGCGTACGTCCTCAAGAACCGAGGGCTGCCCGAGGCGGAGCAGCAGGAGTTCCTCGGTCAGCTCGAGTCCTCGCTCGAGAAGCTCATGATGCTCATCGACGAGATGCTGACGATCGCCGACCTGGACCGCGGCACGCTCACGTTGAAGCTGACCGAGGTCGACCTGTCGCCGATCCTCGCCCACGTCGCCGACGAGATCGCGCGCCAGTACCCGAAGGTCGAGATCCGCCGCGACGTCCCCGATCGGCTCGTGGGACCCTCCGACCCCGTCCGGCTCGCCGAGGTCGTCCGGCAGCTGCTCGACAACGCGTGCCGCTACTCGGCCGATGGACAGTCCGTCATGCTCAAGGGTCGCGCGATGTCCGAGGGGGTCGTCGTCTCGGTCACCGATCACGGGGAGGGCATCCGGCGCGACGTCGTGGCAAAGGCCTTCAACGAGCCATTCACCGCCGGCGAGGACATCCTGCGCAAGGAGCGCGCGGGGGCAGGCGTGGGGCTCCACATGGCTCGACAGATCGTGCTCCAGCACGGCGGAATCATGTGGGCGGATCCCCTCCCGGCGGGGGGATCTCGTGTCTCGTTCGTCATCCCGGCCCACGCGGGCCAGACGCTCACCGCGCCGCCGCGGCTGGTCGAGGTCGAGCCGCCCGAGCCCGGCACGGCTGGACCGGCCGCGCGGGTGCCCGAGTCGGGCGGCGGCAGCAACGTGGTGCCCTTCACTCAGCGGACGGGGACCGGGACCTCCTCGTAAGCGGGTCCTCGCTCCGGAGGGTCGGCCCGCACGTCGATCCGCATGCGCCTCGCGGCCCGGTCGAGCGTGCGCAGCAGCGGGCGACCGAGGACGAGGACCAGGACCGCGTTGCCGACCGCTCGAAACGTGTCCCAGCCGAACGAGGTGGCCGCGTAGTACGCGGCGTAGTGACGAAGGTTCTCGACCGCTCCGGCCTCGGGCACCCAGCCGATGGTCGTGCCCTGCGCGACGAACGGCCAAGACCACAGGTTCATCACCGCGCCGAAGGCGTACCCGGCCGCGAACCCGTAGGCGGCCAGCAGCGGGATCCGGCCGAGGCCCGAACGCGGGATCATGCCCGCGCCGGCCCCCATCCACCCGACCGCGACCATCTGGAAGGGGAGCCACGGCCCGAGCCCACCGACGAACAGCCCGGAGGCGAACATCCCGACGGCGCCCAGGAGGAAGCCAAACGTCGGGCCGAAGGCGTTGCCACCGACCAGCACGACGATGAACATCGCCGAGAAGCCGGCCACGAAGCCCGGGAGCCGAAGGGCGACCATCGCGGCGCCGAGCACGCCGAGCAGCGCCACGGTCTTGGGGCCCATCCCGCGATCGAGGTCGACGAAAAGGACGACACAGAGGCTCGCGAGGACGAGGACCAGGAACCACGGAGCGTCGGACTCGTGGAGCTCGCCCGGCAGCACGCCGGGCGCGATGAACGGCCAGGCGAACGCGGCCGCGCCCGCGAGGTTGGCGACGACGAGCGCGACGGTTCGCGTTCGGAGCCGCCTCATGCCGGCACCAGCGCGGCGGCCACCTGCTCGGGCGTGAGCCATCCTGGGCCGAAGACCCTGGACATCTGCGGAGCGAACACCGCGGAGTCGGCGAGGACTCGCGACGGCGGACCGTCGTCGATGACCTCGCCGCCGGCGAGCAGCACGACGCGGCGCGCGACCGCGGCCGCGAGCTCGACATCGTGCGTGGCGAACAGGACCGATCCGCGTTCGGCGGCGCGTCTCAGGAACCGAGCGAGACGCTGCTTGGTCTCGGCGTCCAGGCCGCGCGTGGGCTCGTCGAGCAGCAGCAGAGGCGCGTCCGAGGCGACGACCGCCGCGATGGCAACCAGCATGCGCTGGCCGACCGAGCAGTCCCGAGGATGTCGTGCGGACAGATCCTCGATCCCGACCAGGCGCAGTACGCCCGACGGGTCGTCGCCCAAGCCGCGAGCCGACAGCGTCGCCCGGACCTCGTCGGCAACGCTGTCGCAGAACAGCGCCGCCGCTGGCTCCTGTGGACACAGGGCCACGTCGATTCCGGTCCTCGGCGCGGAACCGCCCTCGAAGACGACGGCCCCCTTCTCGGGCGAATGAAGTCCCGCGAGGCAGCGGAGCAGCGTCGTCTTCCCCGAGCCGTTCCGGCCCATCAGCGCGGTGATCTCCCCGCGCCGAAGCTCGAACTCGACCCGCCGAAGCGCGAGAGCGCGCCCGTAGCCGGCCTCGAGACCGCGAGCCGCCACGAGCAGGCCGCCGATGTGGCCGGTGGGCCCGGGCGCCGGCGGGGGAAGCGTCAGACCGTGCGCCCGCGCGCGGCCCTCGCGGACGGTGAGCGGAACGGGACTCCATCCGAGCAAGCGACCGAGACGCGACACGGGCGGACCCGCATCGAGCCGCTCCAGCGCCCAGGCGGGATCGCCCGCGCGGATCCGTCCCTCCTCGCAGAGCACGGCGATATCGGCAAAGCCCGCGACGCGCTCGAGCCGGTGCTCCGCCATGATCACGGTGAGCCCTAGGTCGTGCACGAGCCGCTGGAGCGCGGCGAGGATGTCCTCGGCGCCCTGCGGGTCGAGCTGGCTCGTCGGCTCGTCGAGGACGAGCACCCTCGCGCCGGGCGCGAGCGCCGCGGCGATCGCGACCCGCTGCCGCTCGCCCCCGGACAGGTCGCGGAGGCGGCGGGCCCGGACGGACTCGAGGGCGAGGAGGTCGAGAAGCTCCTCGACCCGTCGCCGCATCGTGCCCTCGGGCAGGCCCAGGTTCTCCATCCCGTACGCGATCTCGTCCTCGACGCGATCGAGTACGAACGCGGCCTCGGGATCCTGCGGCACGTACCCGACGACGTCCGCGAGGTCGCGGGGCCTCGACGTCGTCGTGTCGCGTCCGGCGACCCGCACGGCGCCGGAGAAGGTCCCGCCCGTGAAGTGGGGAACCAGGCCGTCGATCGCCCGCAGGAGCGTCGACTTTCCCGAGCCCGTGCGCCCGACGACCAACGCGAAGACGCCCTCGGCGATCTCGAGCGTCACGTCGTCGAGCGCGGGCCGGTCCGCTTCCGGGTACGCGAAGGTCACGCCGTCAAACCGGACCACGCCGCTCACCGGTCGCGCCTCGCGAGCAGTCCCGGCACGGCGAACGCGGCCGCGGCGGCGACGAGCGCGAGCGACGCGTCGGGCACGCGGAGCGGCATGGTCGGCGGAACGAGATCGCCGGCGCCGGCGATCCCCGCGGCCACGAAGACTCCCGCGGCGCAAAGGGAGACCGCGACGGCGAGGACCGATCGAAGGTCCCACGGCGTCGCCCGGTACTTTGACCGTCGTCCCCGGCCGTGGCCGCGTGCGTCCATGCTTTCGGCGAGCACCATGGCGTCCTCCATCCCGGTCTCGAGCACGGGCACCGCCAGCGCCGGCAGGGTCCGGAGCCCGTGGACCGAGATCCCGCGAAGCGCCTGCGCCTCGCGAACCCGTCCGACCGCGGCGACGGTTCGCGGCGCGATCGACAGGGCGAGCGCGGCGGCAAGCGCGGGCTCGTGCAGCCGCCTCGGCGCCAGACGAAGGACGCCGAACGGGTCGGCGACCGCGTTGAAGGCGCCGAAGACCACGAGGATCGTCGCGAGCCGGAGTCCTTCGAGCGCTGCGTACGCCAGCCGATCGACCGTCACCGGCCCGAACACCACGAGCGTCGTCCGAAGGACCACCGCGATCGCCCCCGCCATCACGAAGACGTGGAACGAGCGTTGGGTCGGTGAGTCGCCGCCGCCCGTCGCGTGCACGAGCCACGCCGCGAAGCCGATCACCACCAGGTAGAACGGGTTGCTGGTCGTCACGGCAGCGATCGTGCACGCGCCCGCCCAGACGATCCACACGAGGGGGTGCATCACTCGGTCCCCCGTCGACGCTTCCGGCCGAGCGCAGCCGCCGCCACGCCGAGCGCGAGGACGACTCCGATGGCGGCCACCCGACCGGCCCAGCCGCCCTCGACGGACGCCGCGGCCCGCAGGCCCGAGGAAGCGGGAGACGACACGGGCGTCGTTCCGACGTCGGCATCGCGTTCGTCACGGGCCCCGACCGTGCCGTCGCCCTCCTTCGCTTCGTCGTCCTTTCCGTCCGCGGCCCGTGCGCCGCCGGGCGACGGCTCGCCCGGGTCCGCGTCCGGCGTCTCGGAACCGCCGACGGCCGACCCTCCGGACGCGTCGTTCTCGCCCCCCGCTCCGCCGCTCTCGGTCGACGGCGTCGGCGTTGCGTCGGCGCCCGTGCACACGCCATCGAACGTCGCGGCGGGGGGCGAGGGGTGCGTCTGTCCGTCCGTTCCCTCGCCCCAGGACCACCCCTCGACGTCGCCCGGTGAGACGGTCGTCGATCCGGCTCCCACGGACGACCATTCCCAGCCGCCCGAGCCGTCGCCGCGCCAGTAACCCCAGAACCGCGGGAAGTCCGCGAAGCAGTCGCCGCCTTCGACCCCCACGCCGTCGAGCCGGCAGACGGCCTCCCCTCCGAACCCGAGCGTGTAGTCGAGGCCGAGCTGGTCGCTCGCGAGCTCGATCAGCTCGATCCCGCTCACCTCGGAGTCGGGCAACTGCACGCACAGCGTGCGAACCCGTTCCCCGGTGTCGACGACGAGCGCGGCGCGATCCCCTTCCCGCGCGCATGCTGAGGTCGACGCGAGGCCGACCGGCGCCACGACCGCCGACGTGAGGGCGACGGCGGTGAGCGCCCGGCGGGCGCCTCCGAACCGGATCATCCCGAACAGGACGGAGTGGCGGGCGCGGAATCGGAGACGTCACGAGGCCCCACCGGCAGGGGCTGACCCAACAGCCCGAGGATCCCGCCGATCGTCGCGCCGAGGTCGGGACCGCTTCGGACCTCGGCCCCGTCGTCGTCCACCCACGTGAAGGCGAACGCTCCGCACGCTCGGTACTGGAGTGCCCTGAGGGCCGAGACGGCGCCCTCGGGGGGAGCGTCGCCGAGCGCCGAATACGCCTGGATGACGAGCGCGGTCGAGTTCGCGTCCGTCGTCTCGAACCCCCACGTGTATCCCCACCCGCCGCGCGTTGCGTCGCGGATCGCATCGAAGAAGGCCGTGGGGTCGATTCCCGGCTCGACCGACCCGCCGGCCGCCTCGAGGGCCTGAACGGCCAGCGAGGTGGTGTTGGTGTCGGAGAGGAAGAAATCGGATCCGGGATCGCCCTGATCCTGGCAGTGCGAGTCGTCGTCCGGCCCGGTCGGAGCGTCGTACTGCCACCCACCGTCGCCGCACTGCGCCGCCACGAGCCACTCCAGCGTCGCGGGCGAGGGCTCGCGACCGGCCGCGACCAGTGCGAGAACCCCCAGCGTCTGATCGAACACCGCGGTCCCGACGCCGAGTTGCCCGTCAGGCTGCTCGCTCCCGCGGATCGCCGACACGAGCCGTTCGCCCCCGAACCGTCGCGGGTTCCCGCCCGCCGCGACCACGGCGAGCACCACCTTGGCCTCCAGGCCGACGCCGACCGCTTCTCCGTGTCGGACCCGTCGCTCGAGGAAGCCGAGCGCCTTCTCGATCTCGCGGCCACCCTGCCCGGCCGCGACGAGGCTCACCACCGCGTCGGCCGTCGAGCCGACCGGCGAGAACGCGGGGAAGGAGCCGTTGGGGGCCTGCTGCGCGGAGACGAACCCGGCTGCGCGGTCGGCTCGCTCCGTCGGCGTGAGCGCGGACGCCGAACCCGAGAGGGCGACCGCGATCGCCAGAGCGATCGAGATCGGAAGGTACACGACGCGCCACCCCGATCGGTGCGCGCGGGGGACGTCCGCCCCGAGGTGGTCCATAACGCGTCTCCTTTCGTGCGAAGGACGACCCGTGCGTTCCCCCGAGGCAGGTCTCCTGGCTCCCGGATCGACGCTCCCCCGACCCTTCCCGGGCTCTCGGCCCAGTGGTTCCGTCGGGTTCGCTCCCCGGTCACAGTGGCGCGACCGCGCCGGATTCTCACCGGCTTCCCTCTTCGCGGGACGAGATCCGCCCGCCCCGCCTCCGTCCGGACGACGAACCTGCCCGCCCGGCGCACCTCGAGGGCACGAACTGTTCAGTTGTCGCGAGATCGTACCTCGGCCGGCCCGGGGAACGGGTCGAGATCGCGGCCGAAGGCGTGGGCCGACGGTCCTACGGCGGAGGTGGCAAAGAACCGCAAGCGCGGTCTATGCTCGCCCGGGTATCGGCGGAGTGCGAAGGATCCTGGGCGTCTGCGTGGTCGCGCTCGTTGCCGCGGGGTGCCGCGGCGCGGTGGTCCCGTCACCCCCGGCGGAAGCCCCCACGTTGCTCATCACGGAGTCACCGAGCCCGTACCGAGAGGTCACGGCCGGCCCGGTCACCGCGGTCCTACCCGACACCTGGAGCCCGCAGCTCGCCGGCCCCAGCGACGACCCCAGACAAGGGCTCGTCGCCGGCCCGCGCCCGAACACCTGGAGCGGCGACCGCCCGCCCGCGGAGGGGTTCGCCGCGATGTGGGTCGACGGAACCCGCGTGGGCGTTCCTTCGGACTATTACTACCTCGCCGCCACCGGCCCGGCGCTCGACCTGATCACGGGCTCCGCCGAGTGCAGCGCGACGCGTCAGCACGTGATCGCGGACCATCGGCCCGCGTTCGCGGCCGGAGAACCGGATTCGCCGGGCGATTTCGTCGCCACCGGCCGGGGCACGTGCACCGTCGGGCGGAAGCCGACCCGGTGGGCGTACTTCGTCGCCGCGCCGGGCTACGGGCCCGTCCGCGAGATCGGCATCCCGAGCTCTGGCCTGTACCTCGTCGTCGCCGTGATGCGCGACTCACCGAGGGTGGTGCACAAGCTCGGCCTCATGCTCGAGCGAACTCGGTTCGGCGAGGCGAGCGTGGCGGACCTGATCGACGCGGCCCAAGCCGTGACCGTCCCGGTCCTCGGTCCCATCTGATCCCGAGCCCGCCGGCAAAAAGGCGGACCGCGGAACCGCGGTAGCATGGTCGCTCGGATGTCCGACGCCTATGACGTAGTCGTGATCGGCGCGGGAACGGGAGGGTACTCCTGTGCCCTTCGGTCGGCGCAACTCGGCAAGCGCGTTGCCATCGTCGAGCGGGACGAGCGCCTCGGCGGCACCTGTCTGCTCCGCGGCTGTATCCCCACGAAGGCGCTCCTGCAGTCCGCGGCCGTTATGGACACGGTCAAGCGCTCTCAGGAGTGGGGCATCACGGCGACCGGCGAGCCCGACTGGTCCAAGATCCGGGCGTTCGAGACCAAGGTCGTCGACAAGCTCGTCGCCGGCCTCACCGGCCTCGTCAGGGCGCGCGAGATCGACGTCATCGGCACGACGGCGACGCTGAAGCCCGGTCCGGCCGTGGAGGTGGGCGGGCGGGCGGTCTCGGCGACCGACGTCGTCCTCGCCACCGGCTCGAGCCCGAGGCTCCTGCCCGGCATCGAGCGTTCCGAGCGCGTGATCACCAGCGACGAGGCCCTGTGGTACGGATCGATCCCGTCGACCGCCGTCATCATCGGCGCCGGGGCCATCGGGCTCGAGTTCGCGAGCTTCTACCGATCGATGGGCGCCGAGGTCACCCTCGTCGAGGCGCTCCCGAGGATCGCGCCGCTGGAGGACGACGACGTCTCGAAGGAGATCGCGCGGGCCTTCCGCAAGCGCGGGATCACCACGCACGCGGGCGTCTCGGTCACCGTGGTCAAGGATGCGGGAGATCACGTCGAGGTGACGTTCGAGGCCGGCAGCGCCAGCCAGACGGTGAGCGCGGACGTGTGTCTCGTCGCCGTCGGACGCGGGCCGGTCACCGACGGGCTCGAGCTCGAGGAGGCGGGGGTCGAGACCGATCGCGGGTTCGTGAAGGTCGACGGACAGCTCCAGACGACGGCGGCCCACGTATGGGCGATCGGCGACGTCGCGGCGACGCCGCTCCAGCTCGCGCACGTCTCGTTCACCGAGGGGTACGCGGTCGCCGAGCGGATGGCGGGCATGCCGGTCCCCGAGATCGATTACGCGGGGATCCCGCGCGTCACTTACTGCTCGCCCGAGATCGCCTCGGTCGGCCTCACGGAGGCCCAGGCGGTCGAGCGCGGGCACGAGGTGGAGGTCGAGCGGCTGAACCTCCAGGGCATCGGCAAGGCGAACATCGTGGGCGAGGGCGGCCTGGTGAAGGTCGTCGCGACCAAGGACGGCGGGCCGGTCCTCGGCGTGCACATGGTCGGTCCGCACGTCACCGACCTGATCGCCGAGTCGATGCTGATCGTGAACTGGGAGGCGGTGCCGGCCGAGGTCGCGGCCCTGATCCACCCCCACCCGACCCTGTCCGAGGGCGTCGGCGAGGCGTTCCTCGCCCTCGCCGGCAAGCCGCTGCACGGAGCGTGAGGATGGCGACCCGAGTCAGCGACAAGCAGCGCGCGGCCGAGGACTGGCGCGCCGGCCGCTCCGACGACGAGCTGAGAGCCATGCTCCACATGCTGAAGCTCTGTCGGTACTTCGACGAGCGGATGGAGGCCCTGTATCGGCAGGGGCGCCTGCCCGGGGCCATCTACTCGGGCCGCGGACAGGAGGGCACGCACGTCGGCGTCGTCTCCGCGCTCCGCGACGACGACTCGCTCTTCCCGACGCACCGTGACCTCTCGGCCCAGCTCACCAAGGGTCTCGAGCTCCGCCGGGTGATGGCGCAGTTCTGGGGCCGGATCGACGGCTACACGCGCGGCCGCGACGGCAACAGCCACATCGGCGACTGGTTCGGCAACCGTACGTGGACGGTGATGTCGCACCTGCCGATCGCCTATCCGGTCGCGTGCGGGGCCGCGCTCGCCTACCAGCGCAAGGGCGAGCCGCGCGTCGCGATGGCGATCTGCGGCGACGGCTCGACCTCCAACGGGCGCTGGCACGAGGCGCTGAACGTGTCGTCGATCTTCCGGCTGCCGGTCGTGTGGGTCGTGAACAACAACCAGTACGCGTACTCGACTCCCAACTCGCTCGAGTTCAGGGTCCCGACGATCGCCGAGCGCGCCTCCGCCTACGCGATGCCGGGCGTCCGCGTCGACGGCGCGAACGTGCTCGAGGTGTACGCGGCGGCTCGCGACGCCGTCGAGCGCGCCCGCGCCGGCGGCGGGCCGACGCTCATCGAGAGCGTCTCGCTCCGCTGGCGCGGGCACGCCGGTCACGACCCGGCGAAGTACGTGCCGAAGGAGCTCCTCGAGGACTACATGCAGAACAAGGACCCGGTGAAGCGCTTCGAGGAGCTGCTCCGCTCGCACGAGGTCGTCGATGACGCACACCTGAAGGCGCTCGACGACCGAATCAAGGAGGAGTTCGACGAGGGCTACGCCTACGCGCAGGCGTCCCCGCTCCCCGAGCCCGGCGACGTGACCAGAGGTCTGTGGGTGGAGGACGGGTACTGGACGAGCGAGCCGGGCCGCGGCGGCGGGACGGGGGCCTGATGGCGACGAAGACCCTCGAGGCGGGCGCCGCCGGGCACGGCGCGGAGCCGCGCGGCAAGCGCTCGGAGAACGGCGAGGCCACGTACCTCGTCGCGATCGCCGAGGCGCTCTGGGAGGAGATGGAGCGCGACGAGCGCGTGTTCCTGCTCGGCGAGGACATCGGCGTGTACGGCGGCGCGTTCAAGGTGACCGAGGGCTTCATCGAGCGCTTCGGCCCCCAACGCGTGATGGACACGCCGATCGCCGAGGAGTCCATCGTCGGCATGGCCCTGGGGTCGGCGATGGAGGGGCTCCGCCCCGTCGCCGAGTTCCAGTACGCCGACTTCATGTCGAGCGGGTTCGACGAGATCACGACCGCGCTCGGCCGTTACCACTACCGCAGCGGCGTCCCTGCCCCGGTCGTGCTCCGCGGCCCGTCCGGTGGGGGCGTCCGCGCATCGAGCTTCCACTCCTTCAACCCGGAGCCGTGGTTCGCGCACTCGCCCGGGTTGAAGGTCGTCACCCCCGCGTTTCCGAGCGACGCGAAGGGGCTTCTGAAGTCGGCGATCCGCGACGACAATCCCGTCGTGTTCCTCGAGCACAAGTGGATCTACCGGCGGATCAAGGAGCAGGTGCCCGAGGACCCGGACTTCCTCATCCCGCTCGGCAAGGCGGACGTGAAGCGCGAGGGACGCGACGTCACGATCGTCGCGACGGGGATGATGGTCCACCAGGCGCTCGACGCGGCCGACGCGCTCGCGCAGGAGGGCGTCGACGTCGAGGTGCTCGACCTGCGCTCGATCGTCCCCCTCGACACCGAGGCGATCCTGTCCTCGGTCGCCAAGACCAGCCGCGCGATCGTGCTCTACGAGAGCCACCGGTTCCTCGGCATCGGCGCCGAGATCGCGAGCCTGATCGCCGAGGAGGCCTTCGAATCCCTCGATGCGCCGGTCGTCCGGCTGGCGCCGCCGAACGTCCCGGTGCCGTTCTCCCCTGCGCTCGAGGACGCGTATCTGCCGCAGATCGCCGACATCGAGGACGCCGTCCGCAAGCTCTCCGCCTGGTAGTCGGGAGGACACCGCTGATGCAGGTCAAGATGCCGCAGCTCGGCGAAACCGTCATCGAGGGCACGATCTTGAAGTGGCTGAAGCAGGAGGGCGACGAGATCGCCCAGGACGAGCCGCTGTTCGAGATCTCGACCGACAAGGTCGATACCGAGGTCCCCTCGCCGGCCGCGGGGACGCTGACGAAGATCCTCGTCCCGGAGGGCCAGACGGTCGCCGTCGGCACGGAGCTCGCGGAGATCGCGGAGGTGGGTGGCGCCGACGGGGCTGCGGCGCCGGGGGCCCCGGCGCAGCTCACTGCGGCAACCGCCGCGAAGGCTCCGGCGGAGGTCGGCTCCGTGGGGAGCGCCGAGGCCCCTTCCGCCGCGACCCCGTCGGTGGCTCTGGCGGACCAAGGGCCGAGGTCGCAGATCCTGTCGCCGCTGGTTCGGAAGCTCGCCACCGAGCACGGGGTCGACCTCTCGCAGGTGCCCGGGACGGGGACCGGCGGGCGGATCACCAAGAACGACGTGATGACCTTCGTCGCCTCGGGCGGTGGCGCGGCGCCGGCGGGCGCGATTGCCGTCGCCCCGATGCCGCAGGCGCCCCCGACGCCTCCTCCGACGCCGATGCCCCCGGCCGTCGCCGGACAGGGCGAGGAGATCGTCCCCGTCACCCACATCCGTAAGGCGATCGCGCAGCACATGCTCGGCTCGATCCAGACGACGGCCCGCGCGTGGACGATGGTCGAGGTCAACGTCGACCACCTCGTGAAGCTGCGCGAGCGCGCGAAGGACGCGTTCCGCGACAAGCACGGCGTGAACCTCACGTACCTGCCGTTCGTCGTGCGGGCGACGGCCGACGCCCTGCTCGAGCACCCGGACGTGAACGCGCGCCTGGACGGCGAGAACATCGTCCGGCATCGCTACGTGAACATGGGCATCGCCGTGTCCTACGACGCCGGGCTCATCGTGCCGGTGATCAAGGGCGTGGACGGGATGAACTCGGTGGGCATCGCCCGCGCGATCGCCGATCTGGCCGCCCGGGCCCGCGCGCACCAGCTGAAGCCCGACGAGGTGCAGGGTTCCACGTTCACCATCACGAACCCGGGTCCGTACGGGTCGGTGGCGTCGGTCCCGATCATCAGCACGCCGAACACCGGCATCCTGTCGCTCGACGCGATCGTCAAGCGGCCGATCGTCATCGAGGACGCCATCGCGGTGCGCTCGATGGTGAACATCTCGATGTCCTGGGACCACCGCGTGATCGACGGCGAGGTGGCCACCCGATTCCTCGGTCGGGTGAAGCAGAACCTCGAGTCCTGGGACTTCGCCGAGGATCTCGGCGTCTGACGCGATGCCTCGCCTCGGCCGCTTGATCCGACCGGCCGGCCTCATCGACTACGACGAGGCAAACGGCGCGATGCACGAGCTCGCGGAGGCGCGCCTCCGGGGCTCCGAGCCGCGAGACACCCTCATCCTCCTCGAGCACCCGCCCGTGTACACGGCCGGTCGCCGCTGGAAGCCCGATCACCTCGTGTGGAGCGAGGATCGGATCCGGGTCGCCGGCGCCGAGCTTCGCTTCATCGACCGGGGCGGCTCGATGACCTACCACGGGCCCGGGCAGCTCGTCGGCTACCCGGTGCTCGACCTCGGGCCGCGGCCGGACGCCCTTCGGTTCGTTCGCGACCTCGAGGAGGTCGTGATCCGCGCGGCGGCCGACCTCGGCGTCGCGGTGCACCGCAGCGACGTCCAGACCGGAGTCTGGTCCGGCGGGCGGAAGGTCTGTGCGATCGGCGTCCGTCTGATGCGGATGCGCGTCTGCCTCCACGGGTTCGCCGTGAACTGCACCACCGAACTGGCCCGGTACGACGCCATCGTGCCCTGTGGCCTCGCCGACGAGGGGGTAACCTCGCTCTCCGAGCTGGCCGGACGGACGGTCACCGTCGCCGAGATGGCGCCGGCCGTGGCCCGGCGGTTCGAGGACGTATTCGACCTGCGGTTGGAGACCGAGGAGACGCCGTGGCCCTCGCCGAGACCGTCGATCGCCGCCGCGTCGGCGAGCTGACCGAGCGCGAGCTCGCCCGCTTCCTCGACGAACGCCCACGGAACGCCTCGCTGCTCGAGCGAGCGGCCCGTTCCATGCCGCTCGGCGTCCCGATGGCGTGGATGGCGTCGCTGCACGGCCATCCCCCCCTGTACATGGATCGGGGGGAGGGGGCGCACGTGTTCGACGTCGACGGGCACCGATACCTCGACATGAACATCGCCGACACGTCGATGTTCTGCGGCTACGGGCCCGAACCGGTGGTCCGGGCCGTGAGCGAGCGCATCCGCCTCGGATCGCAGTTCCTGATGCCGAACGAGGACGCGGTCGTCGTGGCCGAGGAGCTCGCGCGGCGGTGGGCGCTGCCCAAGTGGCAGTTCACGCTCTCGGCCACGCTCGCGAACACGGAGGCTATCCGCTTCTCGCGCTTCGTGACGGGCAGGCCGATGCTCGTGACGTTCGACGGCAAGTACCACGGCCACGGGGACGAGATGCTCGTGACCCTGCAGGACGGCCGGACGGTCCCGGAGAACCCCGGACTTCCCCCCGGCGTCGAGGCTCGGCTCCGGATCGTTTCCTTCAACGACGCAGACGGGCTCGCGGAGGCGCTCGAGCCGCGGGACGTCGCCTGCGTGCTGATCGAGCCCGCGCTCACGAACGTGGGGGTGGTGATGCCCGACGAGGGTTTCCACGCGGCGGTCCGCGACATCACGCGGGAAACCGGGACGGTGCTCGTCGTCGACGAGACCCACACGCTGATCTGCGGACCCGGGGGCCTCGTCGGGGTGTGGGGCCTCGACCCCGACATCGTCACGCTGGGCAAGTCGATCGGCGGGGGCGTGGCGATCGGGGCCTACGGCATGCGCGAGGAGATCGCCTCGCGGTTGCAGGCGATCGACGAGTACGGCGGGCCCGGCGGAGGCGAGGAGGAGGTCGCGACCGGCGGGACCCTGTTCGGGAACCCACTCCAGATGGCGGCGGCGCGCGCGGCGCTTCTCGAGGTGCTGACGAACGACGCGTACGAACGGACCGCCGCCCTGGGCGGACGGATCGCGAACGGGATCGAGGCGATCGCCGGCTCGGCCGGGCTGCCCTGGAAGGCCCACCGGCTCTTCCCACGCTCCGGCTACGCGTTCGACGGCGAGCTTCCGCGGACCGGTGCCGCGGCTCGCGGCGCCCACGACGCCCCGCTCTGGCGACTCCTTCGGCTCTGGATGGCGAACCGCGGCGTGTGGGAGGCGATGGAGTGGGCGGGGCCGGCGGTCTCGGTCGGGGTGAACGAGGCCGATGTCGACCACTACCTCGACGTGCTCGGCCAGCTCGTCGCGGAGATCTCCGCGTGATGGATCACCGGATCCATGAGGCGGCCGCCCGCGGGTTCGAGGCAGCGGTCGAGCGCTATCAGCGGGGCCGCCCCGGCTACCCCGACGACGCCGTGTCGTATCTGGTGCGCGAGCTCGACATCACCGAGGGCCGGGACGTGCTCGAGCTCGGCGCGGGGACGGGGAAGTTCACCGAGCTCATCGCGCTCACGGGGGCGCGCATCACGGCCACGGAGCCGTTGTCGGGGATGCGCGAGGCCCTCGGCAAGAACTGCCCGACGGTGACCGTGATCGACGGCACGGCCGAGGAGATCCCGGTCCCCGACGCGACCGCCGACGCGGTGGTCGCGGCTCAGGCGTTCCACTGGTTCGACGCCGACCGCGCGCTTGCCGAGATCCATCGCGTCCTGCGCCCCGAGGGCCGGCTGGGGATGATCTGGAACGCTCGCGACGAGGCGAGCGACTGGTCCGAGCGGCTCACGGCCATCTTCGATCGCCTGTCCGGCGACGGTCCCCGATACCGCGACCTGCGATGGCGCGCCGGGTTCGAACGCACCGACCTGTTCGGGCCGCTCCACCACCAGGTCGCGTACCACGTGCACGAGGTCACGCGGGATGGGTTCCTGGACCGAGTGCTGTCGGTGAGCTACGTCGCGAGCGCCCCGGAAGACGAGCGCGAGCGCGTGATCGCCGAGGTGAACGAGCTGCTGGAGACCGATCCCGAGCTCGCGGGCCGCGAGGTCGTCCTGATGCCCTATCGCACCGACGTCTTCTGGAGCCTCCGGCGCTGAGCTACGCGTCGGCCGCGAGCGCGTAGCGCGGCCGCTGCTCGAGCCAGCCGAGCGGCCATCCCTCGTGGAGCTTGGCCGCCCACTCGACGTCCCGCAGGCGCTTGATGCGAACGGCACGCCACCCAGCCTCGCGCACGGCGTCGATCATCGGCACCGGCGAGGACTGCCGCGCAAGCGGGAGTTCGGCGAGGACCTCCTCCGGATAGGGCGCGTGGTGATCGGGCTGCGTCCGCATCATCCTGCCCAGCAGGTGCGCGGCTCGATCCTTCGCTCGCGTCGCCGGGTCGGTCTGGCCCCACACGCCCTCGAACAGCACGAGACTCCCTGCCACCCCGCGCCAGGAGCGAAGCGCACCGACCGGGTCCGGGAGCGTCCAGAGGACGTGCCGCTCCATGATCGCGTCGAACGGTCCTGCGGGCGGCTCCGCGGCCGAGCCGACCACGAACGTCATGCGCTCGTCGAGCCCCCGCTCCTTCGCCTTGCGTTCGGCATGGCCGAGCATGCCCGGCGACAGGTCGAGCGCGGTCACCCGGAACTCGAGCTCGGCGGCGAGCAGGGAGAGCGCTCCGGTCCCGGCGCCAACGTCGAGCACCGTGGCGCCCGGCTCGGGGAGCGCATCCCGGAGTGCCTGACGCCACGCCGCGGCCTCGAGGGGGTCCGAGATCGCATGGGACTTCGCCGAGTCGTACGTGTGCGCGTCGGCATCCCAGAAGTCGCGGATCCGGTGGTGAACGTCGGCCATCAGAAGAGCGCGCTCGCGAGCCTGCGCCGGTACTCGGACACCAGCGGGTCCTCGTCGCCGAGCACGGCGAAGAGCTCGAGCATCGCCCGGCGCGCGTCCGGGTCGTCGCCCAGCGCGCCGAGCATGCCGTCGAGCGCTTCCCGATACTTCCCCCCCGCCGCGAGCCGCTTGGCGCTCGCGAGCGTCCCGGGGCCTTCGATCCCGGCCCAGGAACGGACCTCGATCCCCGAGAGGACGCGATCCGCATCGGCGTCGGGCAGCAACGGCATCAGCGTCTGACGCGCCTCGTCGTCGCGCCCCGTCTCCGCGAGCACCCGGCCGAGGCCGAGCCGCGCCTCGCGGTTGCCCGCGTCCTTCTCGAGCGCCTCGCGGTACTTCGCCTCGGCGTCGGACAGGTCGCCCTCGAGCTCCTCCTCGAGCGCGGCCTCGGCCTCGCGGTCCGCCTCGCTCGGCACGAGCCGGTCGACGAACTCGTTCACCATCGGCTCGGGGATCGCGCCCACGAACCCGTCGACCGGCTTCCCGTCGCGGAACGCGACGACCGTCGGGATGCTCTGCACCCCGAACTGCCCCGCGGTGTACGGGTTGGCGTCGACGTCGAGCTTCGCGAGCAGGAACTGCCCACCCCGCTCGTCCGCGACCTTCTCCAGGATCGGCCCGAGCGTCCGGCACGGCCCGCACCAGCTCGCCCACAGGTCGACCACGACGGGCCGCCGCTTGGACTCTTCGACGACCGTGTCGAGGAAGTTTTGATCGGTCGCCTCGACGACGACCGGTTCCCTCTCCTCCAGCTGCACCATCTCGTTCGTCCTTCCGCCGCTCCCTCTCAGGGTACCCGCGAGGATTGGATGGGAGAGCGCTCCACCACGGCAGGAAGACGCAACCGGGGTTCGGAACCCCGGCGGGGCGGGCGGGCGTCGAAGGCGCCAACCCACAGAGAGAGGGGCTCCCATGCTCAGGAAGGCGATCCTGCTCGTCGCGTTCGCCGGCATCGCGCTCACCGCGTGCTCCGGCGGCGAGTCCGGGCCCGGCGCGGGAACCGACGCCGGTGCCGGAGGAGCGGCGGCCGGCGACGAGGCGATCGTGGACCCGATGATCGCCGAGGGCAACGGTCTCGGCAGCTGTGCCTTCGAGTTCAGCGTGGCCACGCTGGCCGAACGTCAATTCGCCTTCGAGGGCACCGTCACCGAGATCCGCGAGCCGGCAGCCATGGACGCTCCGTACGAGGTCGTGTTCGAGGTCGCGCGGTGGTTCCACGGCGGCGAGGCGCCCACGACGATCGTCCGGACCTACGACGTCAGCGGGACGTCGTTGGCCGGTGACCTCGGACTCGCCGTCGGCGACCGAGTCCTCGCCTCCGGAGACGAGGAGTTCCTGTGGGGCTGCGGCTTCTCGATGGCGTACTCGGACGAGAACGCCGCGCTCTTCGAGCAGGCGTTCCCCGCGTAGGCGCTCACCTCCACGCCGGCGCGTCGCCGGACCGGTCGGGCGGACCCCCGATGCTAGGATGCCCGGCGAGGAGGAGGGCGTGGCGACCCGAGTGACTGCGGACACCTCGCACGAGGGACTCGGCCTCGGCGAACACGACCTCCTCTCGATGTATCGAACGATGCTCACGGCCCGTCTCGTCGACGAGGCGGCCTTCCGGCTCAACCGGCAGGGCAAGGCCCCGTTCGTCGTGCCCGTCTCCGGCCACGAGGGCTGCCAGACCGGCACCGCGTGGGCGCTCCGGCCCGGCCACGATGTCTGGGTGCCGTACTACCGCGACGTCGCGGTCGTGCTCGTCGCCGGGATGACGCCGTACGAGATCTTCCTCGGCCTGTTCGCCAAGGCCGACGACCCGTGCTCCGGCGGTCGGCAGATGCCGAGCCACTGGAGCTCGCGCCGGCTCGGCATCATCAGCCACTCATCGCCCATCGCCACCCAGGTGCCGCACGCCGCCGGCGTTGCGTATGCGGCGCGGTATCGCGGGGAGGACGCGGTCGTCGGCTGCTGGTTCGGCGAGGGCGCCACGTCGGAGGGCGCGTGGCACGAGGGCCTGAACTTCGCGGGGATCCACAAGCTCCCCGTGATCTTCGTCTGCGAGAACAACTATTACGCGATCTCGGTCGCCCAGACCAAGCAGATGGCCATCGAGAACGTGGCGGACAGGGCCGCCGCCTACGGCTTTCCGGGCGTGGTCGTGGACGGCAACGACGTGCTGGAGTGCTACGGCGCGATGAAGACGGCGGTCGAGCGCGCCCGGGCAGGCGAGGGCCCGACGCTCATCGAAGCCAAGACCTACCGGTTCTACCCGCACACCTCCGACGACGACGACCGCTCCTACCGCAGCCGCGAGGAGGTCGAGGAGGCCAAACACCACGACCCGGTTCACCAGTTCGAGCACTACCTCCGCACGGCCGGGATCCTCGACAAGGACGGCGCCGAGACGGTCGCGGCCGAGATCAAGACCGACGTCGACGTCCAGATCGACCTCGCGTGGAACGCCCCGGACCCCGAACCGGAGAGCCTGCTTCGCCACCTGTACCTCGAAGGCGAGGCGGGATGACCGAGAAGAACGTCGTCACCGCGATCCACGACACGCTCCACGAGCAGATGGCGGCCGACGAGCGCGTGGTCGTTCTCGGCGAGGACATCGCCACGCGCGGGGGGGTGTTCCGCGTGACGCAGGGGTTCCTGGACGAGTTCGGCGAGCGGCGCGTGATCGACACGCCGCTCGCCGAGGGCGCCATCGTCGGCGTCGCGGTCGGGATGGCGCTCCACGGCCTGATTCCCGTCGCCGAGATCGAGTTCGCCGACTTCATCCACCCGGCGTTCGACCAGATCCTGTCCGAGGTCGCGCGGATGCGCTACCGGACGAACGGGGACTTCGGGCTGCCGATGGTCATCCGGGCCCCGTACGGGGGCGGGGTGCACGGGGCGCTCTACCACTCTCAATCCATCGAGGCCTTCTACGGGCATGTGCCCGGGATCAAGGTCGTCGTGCCCTCGACCCCCTACGACGCCTCGGGGATGCTGCGCGCGGCCATCGCGGATCCCGACCCGGTGCTGTTCCTCGAGCACAAGCGCACGTATCGCCTGATCAAGGGCGACGTGCCCGACGAGCCGTTCGTCGTGCCGATCGGTCCGGCCGACGTGAAGCGTGAGGGCGGGGACCTGACCGTCATCGCCTACGGCCTGATGCTGCACCTCTGCCTCGAGGCGGCCTCCCGGCTCCGGGACCAGGAGGGATTCTCGGCCGAGGTCGTGGACGTCCGGACCATCAGCCCGCTCGACCGGGAAACGGTCCTCGCCTCGGTTCGCAAGACCGGCAAGGCGATGATCGTCTCCGAGGACAACCGGACGTACGGCGCCGGAGCCGAGATCTCGGCCACCATCGCCGAGGAGGCGATGTTCGAGCTCGACGGCCCGATCGTGCGCATCGGGGGGCCGGACGTGCCGGCCATGGGGTTCGCGACCAACCTCGAGCACGCGTTCATGCCGGACGCGGACACCATCTACGACCGGATGCTCGAGCTCGCTCGCTTCTGAGACCCCCCTCGGCTCGCGTCTATCCGACCTCCCCCACCCTGGCCTCAGGTGTCCCTCCAGAAGGCCGATAACTCCCCAGAACGATCTCGCCAACCAGATGAAGGACTCGGAGACGCAGCCTCGCCGTGGGTGGATGGCGCTGCGAGATCTGCTGCTGATCTCGCTCGCCGTGGCCGGCGTGCTCTGGTTCGGCGCACGAACGGACGTCTTCGAGGGGGCGCAGCAATGGCTCCGCCGCCGCTTCGGGTTCGCCGACGACGAGATCCTCGTCGGCCTGATCCTCGTCTCCGTCGGTATGGCGGTCTTCAGTCTCCTGCAGTGGCGCGCGGCCCGGCGGGAGGCCGAGGCGCGCGACCGGGCAGAGGTCCGCTTCCGCACGCTGGTCGAGAAGATGCCCGCGGTGACCTACACGTGGGACCCTCGCGAGCCGGCGGGGACGATCCCTCCCCCCTACGTGAGCCCCCAGGTCGAATCGATCCTCGGCTTCTCGGTCGAACAGTGGGAGGCCGATCCCAAGCTATGGATCGAACAGATCCACCCCGAGGATCGCGACCGCGTCGTCCGCGCCTCCAACCGCGCCGACCGGACCGGCGAGCCGTTCAGCATCGAGTACCGACACATCAAGCCGGACGGCTCGGTCATCTGGGTGCGCGAGGAGGCGATCGTCGTCCGCCGCGACGCCGACGGAGCCCCTTCCCTCGTCCAGGGCCTGATGTTCGACGTGACCGAGCGCAAGCGAGCCGAGGAGCAGGTGGCGCAGGCCGAGCAGCGTTATCGCTCCCTCGTCGAGCACATGCCGGTCGTGACCTACCTCGACGACTACCGGACCGATCCGGAGCGGCGCTACATCTCCCCCGGTATCCGCTCGCTGCTCGGCTACACGGAGCACGAGTGGCTCGCGGATCCACACATCTGGCACCGCGTGGTGCATCCGGATGACCGCGAGCGCGCCCTCGAGGAGACTCGAATCGCCGAGACGACTGGGAACCCCCGCAGCCTCGAGTATCGGATGATCGCCAAGGACGGCCGCGTGGTCTGGGTTCACGACGACGCGCGCGTGGTCGAGCACGGCCCCAGTCCCGATCGCAGCGTGTGGCAGGGCGTGTGCATGGACATCACCGCCCGGAAGGAGGCCGAGCTCCGGCTCCGCGAGGCCGAGGAGACCTACCGAACGCTCGTCGAGCAGCTACCGGTGGTCGTGTACCAGGACGCGATCGACGATCTCAGCACGGGCCTCTACATCAGCCCGCAGTACGAGCAGATGTTCGGCTACCCGCCCGAGGCGCGACTCGATGACCCCGCATTCTGGGTGAACCACCTGCACCCCGACGATCGCGAGCGCGTGCTCGAGGAGTCGAAGCGCACGAACGAGACCGGCGACCCCTTCTCGATCGAGTACCGGTTCCTCGGGCGCGACGGCGTCGTCTGGGTCCGCGACGAGGCCGTCCTCCTGCGCGATGGGGACGGATGGCCGAAGCACTGGCAGGGGGTCCTCATCGATGTCACGGACGCCAAGGTCGCGGAGGAGGCGCTCTCGCGCCGGGACGCCGTCCTGGAGGCGACCGGCTTCGCCGCCGAGCGATTCCTGAAGAGCCTCGAGTGGGAGGTGGCGCTCCCGGAGGTGCTCGAGCGCCTCGGCGTGGCCTCGGGCGCGAGCCGCGTCTACGTGTTCGAGAACGCCGTCCTGCACGACGGCAGCCAGGGGATGCGGCTGCTCCGCGAGTGGCTCGACGGGGAGGTGCCCCCGCTCGATCCGGACGCGGGCGAGGGCCTCGCGTACGCGAAGGGTTTCGTCCGGTGGCAGGCGACGCTCTCGGCGGGTCGCACGATCCACGGATCCACCAACAACTTCCCGGCCGGCGAGCGGGTCGGCCGTCTCAACGAGGGCGTCCACTCTCGCGCGCTCGTGCCCGTGTTCGTCGGCGACGAGTGGTGGGGGTTCCTGGGGTTCGACGACTGCGCGGGCGAGCGCGAATGGCCCGCGGCCGAGATCGAGGCGCTGAAGACCGCAGCCGACACCCTCGGTGCCGCGATCGGGCGGGCGCGGGCGGAGGAGCTTCGAGCCGAGGCCGAGCTGCGGTACCGGCGGCTCGTTGAGACCATCCCCGCCGTCACGTACATCCAGGACGTCGGTCCGGACGGGCACGTCTCGTATATGAGCCCGCAGCTCGAAGACCTGATCGGCTACACGATCCAGGAGTGGCAGCCGCCGAGCTTCGAACGCTGGCTCCAGAGCATCCATCCCGGCGACCGGGAGCGGATCGCGGAGGCCGACGAGCGCGCCGAGCGGACCGGCGAACCGTTCGTCGTCGAGTACCGCCAGCGCCACAAGGACGGCCGCTGGGTCTGGGTTCGCGACGAGGCGGTGCTGATCCGCGACGGCAACGGCGTCCCGCTGTACTGGCAGGGGATCCGATTCGACATCACGGCGCAACGGACGGCCGAGCAGCAGATGCGGGAGGCCGAGCAGCGATATCGGTCGCTGGTGGAGAGCATGCCCGCCGTGACCTACATCGACACCATCGACCAGGAGTGGGCGACCGTCTACGTCAGCCCCCAGATCGAGGCGATGTTCGGGTACTCGCAGGACGAGTGGAAGGACCCGGCGGTCTGGGCCGCCGCGCTGCATCCCGACGACCGGGAGCGGGTCCTCGCGGCGGTGGAACGGCACAACCGCGAAGGCGAGCCGTACGACATCGAGTACCGGCTTCGTGCAAAGGACGGGCGGTGGACCTGGGTGAGCGACCACGCCACCGTGGTGCCGCACGAGGATGGAACCAGCCGCTTCTCTCAGGGCGTCATGCTTGACATCACGGAGCGCCTCCAGGCAGAGGAGCAGCTGCGCGAGGCCGAGGCGCGGTACCGCGCCATCGTTGAGCACGTCCCGGCCGCGATCTACGTCGATCGGCCGGACGGCACGATGAAGACGGTCTACGTGAGCCCGCAGATCGAGGAGATCATGGGCGTGAAGCCGCAGCGCTACCTCGACGAGCCCGACCTCTGGCTCGACCTGATGGCGCCGCAGTTCCGAGAGGAGATCCGCGCCAGCTATCTCGCGGCCCTCGAGGACCGGCGCTCGTGGCGTGGCGAGTACCAGATCGTGACCCCCGACGGGCGCGAGGTCTGGGTCCACGACGAGACGGCCTTTGTGACCGACGACGACGGTACGCCGCTGTTCCTCCAGGGCGTCCTGTTCGATGTCACGGAGCGCAAGCTCGCCGAGCAGGCGCTCCAGGACAGCGAGCGTCGCGAGCGCGACGCGGCCGAACGGCTGCGTGCCCTCGACGAGATGAAGAACACGTTTCTTGCCGCCGTCTCCCACGAGCTGCGGAGTCCCCTCACCTCGATCCTCGGCCTCTCGCTCACGCTCGAGCAGCAACGACTGTCCGTCACCGACCGCCGCGACCTCACGCGCAGGGTCGCGCAGAACGCTCGGAAGCTGGATCGCCTGTTGAAGGACCTGCTCGACATCGATCGCCTCTCGCGTGGCAACGTCACCCCGCAGCTGCGGCCCACCGACGTGGGCGCGCTCGTCCGCGGAACGGTCGACTCGCTCGAGCTCGGCGAGCGCCACGTGACGATGGAGGCCGAGGAGGTGTTGATCCCCGTGGACGGTCCCAAGATCGAGAGGATCGTCGAGAACCTGGTGATGAACGCCGTTCGGCACACGGGGCCGGACGTGTCGATCTGGGTTCGGGTGTGGGCGGGCGGCGGGGGCGCCTTCCTCGCGGTCGAGGACGACGGGCCGGGCGTCTCCAAAGACCTCCAGGCCGCGATCTTCGAGCCCTTCCGCCAGGGGCCGACCGCCACGCCTCACTCGCCGGGCACGGGCATCGGCCTCTCGCTCGTCGCGATGTTCACGGAGCTGCACGGCGGGCGGGCCTGGGTCGAGGATCGCGAGGGCGGCGGGGCGTCGTTCCGCGTGTTCCTTCCCGGCGAGCCACCCGAAGATGACGTGGTGGAGCACAAGGTCTCGCGCCGTCGCAAGAACACCGCCGTCGATGCCGCGAGGGCGGGCTAGACTTTCCGGGATGCCCAACCGGGACCACAACCCGCACGGACGCCTCCTCCACCTCCCGATCGTCTCGACGAACGGCGGCCCGGCCTCCGGGGGTCACAAGCCGCCGTGGCTGAAGGTGCGCCTTCAGACAGGCCCCAACTACGCGGATCTCAAGGGCATCGTGCGCGGCCGATCACTGCACACGGTGTGCGAGGAGGCCATGTGCCCAAACATCGGCGAGTGCTGGGAGGAGCGCGAGGCCACGTTCCTGATCCTCGGCAACAAGTGCACTCGGCGGTGCGGCTTCTGCGACGTGATGACGGCGAAGCCGGATCCGGTCGACGAGGGCGAGCCACATCGGGTCGCCGAGGCCGTGCGCGACATGGGACTGCGATTCGTCGTGATCACCGGGGTGGCGCGCGACGATCTGCCGGACGGTGGGGCTCGGATCTGGGCGGCCACGATCCGGGCCGTGCGCGACGCGGTCGCGGGGTGTGGCGTCGAGGTGCTTCCCACGGACTTCAAGGGCGGCGAGCGCGACATCGCGACGGTGATCGATGCGGAACCCGACGTGTTCGCGCACAACCTCGAGACGGTGCGACGGCTGCACCCGAAGATCCGGCCGGCGTTCGGCTACGACCGCACGCTGGAGGTCCTGCGGATCGCCAGGCGGCTCCGCGTCGGACAGGTCACCAAGTCGAACCTGATCCTCGGCATGGGCGAGCGCCCCGAGGAGGTCCCGGGCGCGTTGCGAGACCTCGCGGAGACCGGCGCGGGGATCGTGACGATGGGACAGTACCTGCGGCCGACGCCGTTCCACCTCCCCGTCGACCGGTGGGTCGCCCCCGAGGAGTTCGGCGAGTGGAGGCGCGTCGGGGAGTCGTTTGGGATCGCCCACGTCGAGGCGGGGCCACTGGTGCGATCGAGCTACCACGCCGGGAAGCAGCTCCGTCGCGCGCTCGACGCGAACGCCGCGCTCGCCCGCTGATCCGGCCGAGCCGGTGTGAGGAGCGGAGGAGCCGGCCTGTAAGCCGGGTTCTGTGCGGCGGTCTCTCGACCGCCCGGCGACCATCTCTCTGGATCCCTCGCGGGACCCCGGGGCCGATGCCCTCGTGCGGCCGACCCGGGAGCTCGGACGGGCCGTCCTCCTCGGAGGGGGCCATCGCATCGCTGCGTGAGCCCCCAACCGAACGCTCCCTGCTTGGCCTTGCTCCGGGTGGGGCTTGCCGAGCCGGACCGGTCACCCGGCCCGCTGGTGAGCTCTTACCTCACCGTTTCACCCTTACCGCTTTCGCGGCGGACTGTTCTCTGTGGCGCTTTCCGCGGGTCGCCCCGCCTGGGGGTTACCCAGCACCCTGCCCTGCGGAGCCCGGACTTTCCTCGAGCGTTTCCGCCCGCGGCCGCCCGGCCGGCTCCTCCGAGCCGAGTATAGGCACTGCTGCGCTCGAGCTTCCGGCCCTACCGGCCCTCGTGCGCGAGCCACTCGTCGACCCCTCGATTCGCGAGCCGGTCCGCGGCGGTGTTGCGTTCTCGCGGCACGTGCTCGAACCGAACCTCCGCGAACCCCTCGGCAATCGAACGGGCCCGCGTGTGCAGCCCTTGGAGCACGGCGTTCTTGACCTTGAATCGCCCCGCGAGCTGCTCGACGAGCAAGCGGCTGTCCGAGCGAAGGAGGACGCGATCGGCGTCGAGCGCTCGCGCACGCTCCAGCCCTCGGATGGCGGCGGTGTACTCGGCGACGTTGTTCGTCGCGATGCCGATGCCCTCCGCGATCTCGGCCACGACCTCGCCGTCCGGGTCGGTGATCACGACCCCGATCCCCGCCGGCCCCGGGTTGCCGCGGGAGGCGCCGTCGCAGGCGACGGTCAGGCGAAGACGACGATCCGCCGGCAGTACTCACACCTCTTGACGCCGTCCGTGTGCTTCAGCTTGTCGAGCTCGACGGCCGAGAGCTTCTCGTGACACGCCTGGCACACCCCGTCGACGATGGCCGCCGCCCCGATCCCCTTCTTCTGCCTTCGGAGGTCCTCGTAGAGCTCGAGAAGCTCCTCGTCGATCGCGCCGACGATCGCCTCGCGCGCGGTGGCCTGCTCGGCCAGGAGCTCGACGACCTCGTCGAGCTCCCTCGACGCGTCCCCGCCGACCGTCTCGACGCGCTGCCGCGCCGCCGCGACCTCGGCCTCGGACGCCTCGACCCGGGACTCGAGCTCCTCGCGCCGGACCATCACGTCGAGCAGGTCGTCCTCCGTGCGCGAGCGGCGGTCCTTCAGGCTCGCGATCTCGTGCTGGAGCGCCTCGAGCTCCTTCGCGTTCGCGATCGTGCCGTCGTACATCCGCTTCTCTTCGGCGGCGAGCTTGGAGCCCATCGAGTCGATCTCGTGCTCGAGGCGCCGCTGCTCCACCCCGACCGCGTCGATCGCGAGCCGCAGCTCCCCGAGCCGGGCCTCGGTCTCCTCGGACGCCTTTCGGGCGGTCGCGAGATCCTCCCCCACCTCGAGCTGTTCGCGACGGTGTGCCAGGCGATCGGTCGTCGTATCAAGCTCCTGGAGCTCGAGGATTCGGTCCATGCCGCGCATCGAGCAAGAGCGTAGCCGACGAGGTCGGCTACGGCGCCGGCCGCCACGACGGTGCGGAGGCGTTGAGTCCGAACGTGTAGAAGGGCCCGCCGTCCGCGCGGAAGAGGTACAGGGGCGCGGCGGCGAGGAAGTCGCCGGCCAGCGCGATCCACTGCCCGTCGGGGGACCAGGACGGGATGAGGATGTCGGCGTCCGGCAGCTCGCGGCTGAGCGCCTGCAGCCCCGAGCCGTCCGGCCGGATCGTGAGGATCGTCTCGGCACCCTCGCCGTCGTCGCCCCAGAACACGATCCGGTCCCCGTCCGGCGTCCACGTCGTGTAGGTCAGGTCGACGCCGGGATTCGCCGCGAGCTTGCGGAGTCCCGTCCCGTCCGCGTTGACGAGGTAGATCGACGTGTCGATGCAGAGGGCGATCCGAGTACCGTCGGGCGACCACGACGGACACCCCACGTAGTGGTCCTCCCGCGTGATCAGGTCCACGCGATCGGAGCCGTCGGGATCGATCAGCGTGAGGCTCGACGGGAAGGGCTCGTCCCGGATCCCCGTGCTCTCGGCGTGAAAGGCGATCCTCGAACCGTCGGGCGACCAGGCCGGGTCCCACTCGTTGCCGGGGGCATCCGTGATCTGCTGGACGTTGGAGCCGTCCGGGTCCATCACGTACAGGTGGACGGTAGAGTCGGGGTCGGGCCGGTTGCTGCTGAAGAGGATTCGGGCGCCGTCCGGAGACCAGACCGGCTGCGCGTTGGCGAGGAGCGGCGTGTTCGTCAGTCGTTGCGCCGTGAGCTGGTCGACGCTCTCGACCACGATCTCCCCGTACTGCCCGAACGCGATCTCGCCGACCGGACCCGGCACCCACGGCTCGGACGTCGTGGGGAACGGTCCGGGGCGGCAGGGGCTGTCGCCCTCGAGGAACGTCCAGCGAACGGATCCGTCCGGCTTCTCGGTCCAGCGATAGGTGGCGGAGTTGCCGGAGCAGCCTACGGTAGTGCCTACGGTAGTGGTGGTCTCCGTGAACACGACCGTCGGGCCCTTCGTGAGCACGTAGGTCCCGTCCCGGTACTGGTACGCGGGGCCGCCGTAGGTGTCCCGGTAGACGCCGTCGTCGAGTCGGATCCCCGCCGTCGCCGACAGCAGTCCCGACACCCCGAGCTCCCGCAAGTCCTGCTCGTCGGTCACCTCCGCGAGGAACGTCCCCTGGGGGAAATCGACGGCCGCCGCGCCCCCGTCCTTTTCCGGGGGCGTCTCCGCGTCGGCCGGACCGGCCGAGAGCCACCACTCGTAGAGCGACAGGTCGCCGAGATCGCCTCGAACGGCCTGGCCGAGGACCAGCAGGTTCTCGTCCGTCCACGCGATCACAGAGCTCTCGGCTTTTCGGTAGCACATGACCCGGCCCCGATCGTCACCCCCGACGGCGTAGGCGTTCTGCGCATCGTGGTCCGTCGCGCAGTCGCCCCCGAACGTGCTGGCGTCGTTCACCCGGTTGCCGAAGGAGACGTCCATCTGGTCGCGGCTGCCGAAGAGCTCGTAGAGGGACTGCACGGGACCGTCCGAGCACGCGACCGCCGCGAGCGCGTCGTCGGCATCGAGCCGAGGCGCTTGCGGTTCGGCAGGCTCGCACGAGGCGCGGAGCCCTTCGGGCACGAGCGCGAGCAAGCGTTGCTCGTCGGCGGAAGGATCGCGGTCGAGCGTGGTGAACACCGGCGCCACGGTGGGCGACGCGGACGCCGACGGGGGAGTCGCTCGGCGTGGTCGAGGGCGTGCCGGATCGCGACAGCGAGAACGCGACGATGGCCGCCAGCGCGAGCGCGAGGGCCCCGGCTCCGATCAGCGCCACGGGCCGGCGTCCCGCGGCGGGTAGCGCTCCTGCGCCCGGCGGCGCAAGCGCCTCGTTTGCCGCCGCGGCGAGCTCGCCGCAGGTCGGATAGCGGCCTGCCGGATCCTTCGCCAGCGCCTTCCCCACGGCGGCGCCGAGCGCGGGCGGGAGATCGGGCCGCGCGTCTTCGAGGCGCGGCACGTCGTCCGAGAGATGGGCGTACAGCGTCGCCACCTCGGTCTCGCGAGCATGCGGGGGCTTGCCCGCGAGGCACTCGAACAGCACGCAGCCGAGGGAGTAGACGTCCGTCCGGGCGTCGATGGTCTTGCCCTCGATCTGCTCGGGCGCCACGTAGTCGACGGTCCCGACGAACTGCCCCGTCCGCGTGAGCGCCCCGCTCTCGCCCTCGAGGCGCTTGGTGAGGCCGAAGTCGGACAGATACACGAGGTCGCGGCCCCGGCTTCCGGCACCCTCGACGATCAGGATGTTGCCGGGCTTCACGTCGCGATGGACGAGCCCCTCGGCGTGGGCGGCGTCGAGCGCCTCGGCCACCAGCGACACGATGCGCACCGCGCGCTCCGGCTCGAGCGGGCCCGTCTCCGAGAGCAGCCGCCCGAGATCCGTGCCGCGGACATACCGCATCGCGATGTAGAGAACGCCGCCCTCGGCCTCGCCCGCCTCGTAGATCGGGACGATGCCCGGGTGCTCGATGCCGGCGGCGATCTGCGACTCGCGCACGAAGCGCTCGCGAAAGCCCGGGTGCTGCGCGAGCTCGGGCGACAGGATCTTGAGCGCGATCCGCCGGCGCAGCCGCAGGTCCTCCGCGAGGTACACGGTGCTCATCCCGCCGCGACCCAGCAGGTCCTCGATGCGATAGCCGGCGATCTGCGTGTCGGGAGCGAGCTCTCCCGGCAGCGGCGCGGGCCGCACGACCGGCATCGGCCTCGAGGCCATCGAGAGCGCCGGGTCCTGACCGAGGATCTGCTCGTGCAGGCGCTGGAGCCGGCGCGAGGGATCGATGCCGAGCTGCTCGGCCAGGATCTCCCGGGCGCGGCCGTATGCGTCGAGCGCGTCCGCCTGACGGCCCGAGCGATAGAGCGCGAGCATCAGATCGCCCCACAGGCGCTCACGAAGCGGGTGCCCTCGCGTCAGCGACTCGAGCTCGCCGACGACCACCGTGTGACGCCCGAGTGCGAGCTCGGCGGAGATGCGGTCCTCGATGGCCGAGAGCCGGAGCTCCTCGAGGCGCGCAATCTCCCCGGCGAGCGAGGGTTCCGCGGCGAGATCGGACAGCGCGGATCCCCGCCAGATCGCGAGCGCCTCCTCGAGCACGCGAACCGCGGCGGCGGGATCCTCGGCGAGATCGGCGCGTGCGTCGGCGACGAGCGACTCGAACCGCGCGGCGTCCAGCTCCCCCGGCTCGACCCTAGCCAGGTAGCCGGGCGGGCGGCTCTCGATCCGATCGCCGATCACCGCGCGCAGGCGCGAGACGTGGGTCTGGAGCGCGTTGCGGGCGTCCTCGGGCAGCTCCTCTCCCCACAGTTCGTCGATCAGGAGTTCTGCCGGAACCACGCGGTTGGCGCGGATGAGCAGGTGCGCGAGCACGGCGCGCGGCTTGAGACCCCCCAGCCGAACCGGGCCCGCTTCCCCGTCCACCTCGATCGGTCCGAGGATCCGGAAGTTCATCGGCCGGAACGCTACGTCCCGGCCGCCCTTCATGGGAAGCCAATCGGTCACGAGCGGAGGTGACGCCCGTCACCTGACAGCGACCTGCAAGGGCTCGGAACCGCGGCCGCAAGGGCCTGGGCGCAGCGTCGCCCCATGGACACCACGACGAACCGACGGTCACACCGGATCCGCCGCACCATCGCCCTCGCCTTGCTCGCCTCCACCCTCGGGATGCGCTCCGCGGAGGCGCCCACGCCCACGATTCAGGGCACGCCGCGAGAGCGGGCCCTCACGACCTGGGTGCTGGCCCGGTACCGCAGCGCGGGTCTCGAGCTGCCGGCCGTCGAGATCGAGTTCCACCCCACCGGCGCCGGGTGCCGGGACAACTCCGGCTTCTACCGGGACTTCCACCTGGACATGTGCATCGCCGATCAGGCCGACGAGTACGCGCGACGGGTCATGGTGCACGAGCTCGCCCACGCATGGAGCGAGGCCAACCTCTCGCCCGCGGACCGCGCTCGCTTCCTGCGGCTGCGCGGCCTCCAGACGTGGAACTCCTGGGACCAGCCGTGGGGGCTCCGGGGGTTCGAGCAGGCCGCCGAGGTGCTCACCTGGGGGGTCGGCGACGGCGCGACGCGGATCCTGCTCCCGGACCGCGACGACGCGGACAGCCTATTCCTTGCGTACGAGTCGCTCACCGGCCGCCCGCCGCTCGATCGGGCGGCCGTCTGAACGATCAGGCGAGCGTGAGCTGTTCGCCGGCGCGATCCGGCCTCGGCGTCCCCCGGCCCCACCGCTCGGGAGGGGCGACGGACGGCCGGGTCCCGCCCAGGGCCCGCACGATCCCGCCGACGGTCGCCCCGAGCGCCGCTCGATCGGAGGACGGCGCATACGGCTTCGCGTACATCCGCTCGTAGCGCTCGACGAGCTCCGGGTACTGCTCGGCGAGCCACGGCAGGAACTCCTCGCGGACCCCCGGCCGCAGATGGAGCAGGATCGGCGAGACGTGGATCGCCCCGGCATCGATCGCCGCCCGTGCGACCTCGCGAAGCTGTCTCGGGTCGTCCGTGATGCCCGGCAGGATCGGCGCCATCAGCACCCCGCACGGCACGCCCGCGGCGTTCAGGGCCGCGACGGCCTCGATGCGCTTGCGGGGGTGCGGCGTGCCGGGCTCGGTGCGACGCCAGGCCTCCTCATCGAGCGTGCCGATGGAGAAGGCGGTGGCGACGTCGGTGACCCGCGACGCCTCGACCAGCAGGTCGAGGTCCCGCAGGATCAGCGTCCCCTTCGTGAGGATCGAGAAGGGGTTCCGGAAGTCGGTCAGCGCGCCGATGATCCGCGGCATCAGGCGATACCGGCCCTCAGCGCGCTGATAGGGGTCCGTGTTGGTCCCCATCGCGATCCCCTCGCCCTTCCATCGCTTGGCGGCGAGTTGTCGGCGCAGGACCTCGGGGGCGTTCACCTTCACGACGATCTTGGTCTCGAAGTCGCGACCGGCGTTCATGTCGAGGAAGGCGTGGGTCGGCCGAGCAAAACAATAAGTGCACGAATGGCTGCATCCCCGATAGGGGTTGATGCTCCAGCGGAACGGGAGGAAGTTGCCCGGAACGCGGTTGATGATCGTCTTGCACTCGGCCTCGATGAACTCGATCCCGCGGAACTCGGGCGTGTCGAACGTCCGTCGGGCGATCTCGAACAGCTGGTCCACCCGAGCACACTAGAACATACGTTCGAGTCCCCGCAACCCCTCACATCCACCCCGAGTAGCATCCGTCGATGGGCTGTCTCCTGGTGCTGGTGGGGCTGATCACCCCTCGTTTCATCCTGTTCATCCTGTGGCTGTTCACGAACTACCTGAACATCGCCTTCTCAAGCGGCTGGTGGGGCATCCTGGGTTTCGTGTTCCTCCCCACCACCGCGATCGCCTACGCGATCGCCCAGAACGAGTTCACGACCGCGACCGGTGGCATCGAGGCGGCCGGCATCATCGTCATCGTCCTGGGCGTCGTGTTGGACCTGGGACTGCTCGGGGGGTCGGGTCGGGGCATCGGCCAACGCAGGAGCCCTCCGGTCTAGGCTCAGCCCGGCGCCACCGCCGATGCGCGCGAGTCCTAGCGGAGGTCGCGGGGAGACGCGGGAGCCTCACCGACCTGCCGGGCGACGAGATCTTCGACGAGCTCGGCGGGGTTTCCGGCCACGTGCAGGAGATCGATGTCCTCGCTCCGAACGAACCCTTCCGCGCGCGCCCGATCCAGGTGGGCAAGCAGCGGGTCGTAGAAGCCTTCGACGTTCAAGAGTCCGAGGGGCTTGACGTGCAGGCCGAGCTGCGCCCACGTCCACACCTCGAAGAGCTCTTCGAGGGTGCCGAGACCGCCGGGAAGCCCAGCGAACGCGTCGGACAGGTCTCCCATCATCGCCTTGCGTTCGTGCATCGTCTCCACGACATGGAGCTTCGAGATCTCCGGCATCGCGAGCTCGCGTTCCACGAGCGCCGCGGGGATCACCCCGATCACCTCGCCGCCCGCCTCGAGCGCCGCCTGTGCGACCTCGCCCATGAGCCCGACGTGGCCGCCCCCGTACACCAGGCCGATCCCCCGCGCCGCGAGCACGGCTCCGAGCTCGCGGGCGGGAGCCGAGTACGCCCCTCGCTCGCCCATCGACGACCCGCAGAACACGCACACCCGCATCGACCCCGAATCTAGCCCAGCGCGGCTTCGCCGCCTGCCCTTCTTCGTCGTGGCGCAACCGCTTTGTCGGCCGTGTGACCGATCTCGTCTGCCCCGCACGGGCTAGCCCCGTTGGGTAGCTGTGGCCGGCGAATCGATGGGCTATACATGAGGTGGCCCGAGCGCTGTTGATGTTGCGCGGAAACAGGAGCGATGAAAAGAGGCACGGCTCGCCGATCCGCCGTCGTCGGGGACCGCCGCCCCCTGGAGCGGAACCTCGCACGCTTCCTCCTCGAGGAGCGTGGCTTCGCCGTGGCCGCCGAGGCCGCGACGTCGGCCGACGTCGCGCGCGCGGTCGCCGAGCACAGGCCGGACGTCCTCCTCGTCCACGAAGACGTCGTCGCCGAGCAGGGCGAATCGATCGTCCCCGGGGTTCGGTCCTCGTCCCCGAAGACAAGGGTCATCGTCCTTACCTCCGATCGCCTCGCCGCGGACGCCGCGATCGTGGCCTCCGCCGATGCGGTCGTGGAGGAGGGGCCGGGGCTGAAGGAGCTCGAATCGGCCCTGTCCCCACACACGGGGCGCTCCGTAGTCGCGCGATCGGCCGCGGGCCCGATCGCGTTCGCGGCGGCCGCGGCTGGTCCCCGCCCAGCGCTCCGGGAGCGGGGGTGGGTCGAGCGGTTCCAGGGTGCCGCTGCCGCCTCCATCATCGTGCTCGCGGTCGTGCTCGCCCGCGGGGTCGGCCCGCCGCCGGACGCGGCAGGGTCGGGCGAGGCGCGCGTGCATCTCGTGGCGGCACAGAGGGCGTTCGCCGCGCTCGTCGAAAGCCTCCCCGACGCCAGCGCGTCGCAGGTGATCCAGCTCGCGCAAACGCTGATGAAGGAGCGGACCGCGGCCGACATCCTGGGTGCCGACCTGACGACGCTCGACGCCGAGATCCTCGAGACGCTCGGGCCCCTGCTGGACACCCTCCCGGACCCCGTCGCCCAGGCCATCCTCTCGATCCTCGGCGACCTGGTCACGGGCGGCTCTCCACCGCCGCCGCCGTCCCCCGAGCCGAGCCCGAGCCCGCAGCCCGCACCGGAGGCCAACGCGGAGCCCCCTCCCGAGCCGGCGCCGTCGGAGGAGTCGAGCCCATCGGAGGAGCCGAGCCCGGCGGAGACCGAGAGTCCCTCGCCGACGGAGACGGAGACGCCGAGCCCGACGGAGACCGAGAGTCCCTCGCCGACCGAGACCGAGACGCCGTCGCCGACGGAGACGGAGACGCCGAGCCCGACGGAGACCGAGACTCCCTCGCCGACGGAGACCGAGACGCCGTCGCCGACGGAGACGGAGACGCCGAGCCCGACGGAGACCGAGACTCCCTCGCCGACCGAGACCGAGACGCCGTCGCCGACGGAGACGGAGACGCCGAGCCCGGGGCCGCAGACGCCGAGCCCGACGGAGACCGAGAGTCCGATCCCCTGCCCCGAGGGCGGCACGGAGTCGGACCACCACTGCGAGCCATCCGAGAACCCCTGTCCCGAGGGCGCCGCCCCCGCGCACCACTGCGAGTCCTCGGCGGACCAGCTGGCGCAGGAGGACAGCCACACGGTCGCCGGAACCATCTACGTCGTTCCGCCGGGGATCGTGCTGCTCCTCGCGACCTCGGGTCTCGCGCGCCGTCGCCTCAGGCGACGGGAGCCCCCTCGCTGATCGGGCCATCTCGGCCCTCGATCGTCCTCACCTCGGCAACGACAGGATCCGGCAACTCCTCCCGGGAACCTCCGAGGCCCGCCCGAACGTAGGGTCTCGATGATGGCCCAGACGATCACCAGGACTCCCGCCCCGGCGCCGGTGCGCCGCCGACGGGGGGATGCCCTGTGGCGCGCGTCCCCCTTCCTGCTGCTTCGCTACCGGGCGCTGTTCGCGGCCATCGGTATCGGGGCGCTGCTGCTCGCCCTGGCCGTGGCGGCCTACCCGCTGTTTACGTCCGCCTCGGCCAGCCAGCTCTTCCGCAACGCGGTGGAGCGGCCGAGCATCACCCGGTACGCGGCGGGGATGACGTTCACATTCCGCGATCTCCCCCTTCAATCGGTGCGGCTCGAGCGTCAGCTCCGATCCCCGGAGGTCGGCGCGCTGGACGAGCCCTTCCGCCGGCTCGCCGCCGCCAGCCCCATCCTCGGCGAGCCCATCCAGGCGATCCTCGGCGACGACCTCGAGGTCTCGCTCCCGGGCGGCCGGGAGACGGAGGTCGGACGCCTGTTCAGCGGGACGGGGGCGCTCGAGCAGGTCGACGCGATCGCCGGCCGGGACGGGGACGGCGTCTGGCTCCCCGATCTCGTCGCGAACCATCTCGGCGTGGAGCCCGGCGACACGATCGAGCTGCGCGACGTCGACGGGGGGCCCTCGGCGTCGGTGGCCGTCGACGGCGTCTACCGCGCGTTCTACCTGAACCCCGAGGGCTACTGGTTCCCGTGGTCGAACGAGTTCCGGCTCACGGGGATCGGCTGCGAGTGCGACCCGCCGCCGCAGCCGATCCTCGGCGATCGCGATCAGGTCCTGAAGCTCCTGGACGACCTCGAGCAGCGGTCCGCGACGTTCCGCTGGCAGGCGCCGATCGCCGATCCCGGCTCGGTCAGCCTCGAGCAGGCGCGAGCCTTCGAGGCCTACCAGCTCGACGTCGGCGCCCGCATCGGGGATCGGGACGATCTCGGAGACCGGTTCCTCTGCTGCCAGCGGTGGTTCTACGGCGGGTTCGTGAACGGCGCGCCCGTGATCGCGGGGTCGTCGCTGACGGTGTTCGCCTCCTCGATCGGGTACGCGGTCGACGACGCCGAGAGTCGGATCGTCGCCGTCGAGGGGCCGGCACGCGTGCTCGGAATCGCCGGGGTCGCCGTGGCGCTCGTGGTCATCGCGGCCGCGGGCGCGTTCTCGGTGCGCGCCCGGCGAGTCGAGGCCTCCTGGCTGTTCGCCCGCGGGACCTCGGCGGGCACGGTCGGCCTCAAGGCCGCCCTCGAGTCCGCGCTCCCCTGCGTCGTCGGCGCGCTGCTTGGGTTCGGCCTCGCGTGCGGTGCCGTCGCCGCGCTCGGCCCGGACGGCCGCGTCGACCCGTCGGTATTCGCGCGCGCCGCGCTCGCGACGCTGGCGGCCGTCGCCTGCGCCGTCGCGCTCATCTCGGTGGTCGCAGCCCGAACCTACGTGCGCGTGGTCGACCCCCACGGCCGGCGGTTCGCGCGGCTCGCGTCGCTGATCCCGTGGGAGCTCGGCATCGCGGCGCTGGCGTTCCTCGCGCTCCGCGAGCTGCGATCGGGCGGCGCGTTCGTCACCGACGAGCGGCTCGACGTCGTCCGGCCGAGCCTCGCGCTCGTGTCGTTCCCCTTCCTGCTGCTTTCGGGGTTCGCGATCGCCGCGGCGCGGCTCGCGCGCCTCGGCTTCGGGCGACTCCGGGGTCCGACGGCGTCCGCTCGACCGGCCCCTTACCTCGCCATCCGGCGGCTCGCGGGCGGCGGCACGTTCACCGTGCTGCTCCTGGGCGCGGCGGGCTTGTGTCTCGGGACGTTCCTGCACGCGCAGATCGTGTCGGCGTCGCTCGAGACCACGGTCGACGCCAAGGCGAGGGTCTTCGTCGGGAGCGACGTCGGCGCCAAGATCCTGTGGAATCGGCTGGCCCCGGAGGAGTTCCCGTATCCCGTAACCCGCGTCGTCGAGGTGGACGGAGGCGCGCTGATCGCGGGTCGTTCGGTCGACCTGCTGGCCGTCGACTCCAGCACGCTCGCCGGCGCGGCCTACTGGCATGAGGGGTTCTCGGATCTGTCCCTGGAGCAGATCGGCGCCCGACTGGGCGATGCCGGGGACCGCGCCCTGCCGATCGCGGTCGTGGCGGGTCCCGCCGTCGACCCCGACGAGATTCAGATCGGGACCGCGGTCCTTCCGGTCGGGGTCGTGGGAAGGGCCACGTCGTTCCCCGGCCTCCGATCCAAGAACCCGCTCATCGTCATCGACGAGTCGGCCCTCACGCAGCGCCTCGAGAGCGCGGGGGTGCTGATCAACCCGCTCACCCAGGCGGGATCGAGCACCGAGCTCTGGATCCGAGGAGACCCGGACGCCGTGACCGCCGCGCTCGCGGAGACCGACATCCCGACGTACCTTGTCGTCACCGCCGAGCAGGTGCAGGACATCCCGCAGGTCGCGGCGGTGCTCGACACGTTCGTCGTCCTGAACGTGCTCGGGATCGTGGCCGCGGCGCTCACGTTCGTCGGGATCCTGATGTACCTCCAGGCCCGCGAGCGCTCCGGCGTGGTGTCGTACGCGCTCTCGACGCGCATGGGGATGTCCCACGGACAGCACCGGCGCGCGCTGGTGATCGAGCTCGGCGCGATGCTGTTGTTCGCGTTCGCCGTCGGTGCCGGGCTGGCCATCGCGGCGGCGTCGTTCACGGTGCCGCTGCTCGACCCGATCGCGACGATCCCGCCGGGTCCGCTGCTGGTCCTGCCGCTCGGGTCGCTGGTCGTCACGGGGCTGCTCGCGGCTGGCTTCGCGTGGGTCGGCGCCGCCGCGACGAATCGCCGGGCGCGCGGGATCGACCTCGGGGAGGTGATGCGCGTTGCCGAGTGAGGAGATCGCCGTCCGCTTCCAGGACCTCGCGAAGACGTACCGGACGGCGACCGGCGAGGTGCGCGCCCTCCGCGGCGTGAGCGCGACCTTCCCGGCCGCGGCCCTGGTGGCCGTCTCGGGCCCGAGCGGGAGCGGCAAGTCCTCGCTGCTCCGGCTGATCGCCGGCATGGACCGGCCGAGCTCGGGGACGGTGGTCGTCTCGGGCGTCACAATCGGGCGAGCGTCCTCCCGCGCCCGCCGCCGAATGCGCCGGCACGCCGTCGGCTACGTGTTCCAGCGGCCCTCGGACAACTTCCTCCCGCACCTGACCGTCGGCGAGCACCTTGACCGCGTCGCCCGCGACGGCCACGCCGACGAGGTGCTGGAGGCGCTCGGGATCGCGGCCCGCGTGGGGCACCGGCCGGTCGAGCTCTCGGGCGGCGAGCAGCAGCGGGCCGCGTTCGCGCAGGCGCTCGTGAGCGGGGCGCGGGTCGTCGTCGCCGACGAGCCGACCGCCGAGCTCGACACCGCCTCGGGCGAGGCCGTGCTCGGCGCGATCCGCGAGCTCCGCGGCCGCGGGGTCACGTTCGTGCTCGCGACGCATGACCCGGCGGTGATGCGGGCCGCCGACGTGCTGCTGCGCCTGGACCACGGCGAGGTCGTCGAGCCTCGCCGTGCGCCCGCGGACGGGATGGTGGGCATCGACTACACGGACGAGCTCGAGCCCGATGCGTTCTCGGTCCTCACGCTGACCGATGTCGTGAAGACCTTCGAGCGCGGCGGCGACCAGGTGCACGCCGTTGACCACGTGTCGTTCGAGGTTCGCGAGGGCGAGATGGTCGGCCTCGTCGGGCGGTCGGGCTCGGGCAAGACGACGCTGCTGAACCTCATCGCCGGCTGGGAGCACGCGGATCGCGGCCAGATCGACGGTGTGACCGGCACCCCCGCATGGAAGGACCTCGCGGTCGTGCCGCAGAAGCTCGGGCTGATCGACGAGCTCACGGTGCGAGAGAACGTCTCGTACCCGGCCAAGCTCGAGGGCTCGCTCGAGGAGCACGCGGATCGGATCGACGGACTGCTCGAGGAGCTTGGGCTCACGCACCTCGCCGAACGCCGGCCGTTCGAGACCTCCGTCGGCGAGCAGCAGCGAACGGCGATCGTGCGCGCGCTCCTGCTCCGTCCCAGGCTCGTCGTCGCCGACGAGCCGACCGGTCACCAGGACCGCGGCTGGACCGAGAAGGTGTTCGCGGCGCTACGGTCGCACTGCGACGAGGGGACGGCGTGCCTGGTCGCCACGCACGACGAGACCTCGAAGCGGTTCCTGAACCGCACGCTCGCGATCCGCGACGGAAGGATCGGGGATCCGGAATGACGATCCGGAGCCCGACGTGGGTTGCCGTCGGTGCGGCGCTCGCGCTGGCTGGGTGCGCGGACCCGGAGCGGGGGAACGATCGAGATCGGGTGCTACCCGGACGACGACGCGCTCGGCGAGCCCGATCTCCAAGAGCTCGAGCTCGTGGACGACGACGTCATCTACCGCTCTGTCGAGCTCGACTGCGACATGGTCTCCACCGGTATCTCCGACTACGTCCAGGACGCGCTGGGGGCGGAGGGCGATCCCGTCGAGCTGGCGCGCCGGGACTTCGAGTCTGCGCTCGAAGGCGGCCTCGAACCGGACGACGTCGTGGAGCGAGCCGGCTACCCCGAGAGCGACCAACCGATCGTCCGTCTCGTGCGCGACGACGGGGTGATCGCGACGGTCGAGTATCGGGGTGCCGAGGGCGGCGGATGGCTGGAGGAGACCCTCTCAAGATGTGAGGACCTCACGCCGCCGGCGTGACCCAACAGTCGCTCACCCTCGCGATCGTCGTGGTGACGACATGCACCGCGAATGCTCGCCGTAGGGCTCAGGGGCCTCGGACCCGCCTCGCCGTCCTACAGAGCGACAAGTTTGGCGCTTCTGACCAGCGTCTTCGCAGGAGGTGGTTTGTCCAGGGGCCGACCGGGTTACCCTGATGTGCCGACTTGATCCTCATGACGGGGTCGGATTTCCTAAGAGCTGAATCCCTGGGGGCATGATGAATGGAGCCATGAAGAGATCCCGGTCCCTCGTGATCGCCACACTCATCGCGTGCGCGATGGGTCTCGGCATCGGGCCCGTGGCGTTCGCCCAGCCCGGCCCCGACCCCGACGTGGGCTCGTTCGACATCTTCACCCGGGAACTCCCCGCGGGGCAGGACTACGACCGCACGCACTTCGACACCTCACAGGGGTGGGACTGGGGCTTGCGCGCCGCCTACTCCTGTGCGTACGTCGAGTTCTTCCAGGGCGGCAACTTGGCGTTCGAGGTCCACTACGAGATGGTCAAGGATTATCCGACCGAGATCCAGATCAACGACACCGCTGCGGCGCACGAGCGGGTGGATGGCTCGCTCGGCCCATGCGGTGACGGCATCGGACCAGAGGCGAGCATCACCCCGACGATGGGACCGATCACTTTCCGCACGGGACCATGTTCACCTTCTACCGCGACGCCCAGCCCATCGCGACGCTCGACTATCACGACGAGATGTGCACGAACGGCTACTGGACACCGGGAGACGAGCCGGGCGAGGCGTGGCTGTGGTGGGACGTGGACGGCCCGCAGGACATGATGCCGGGTATGGGGGACTGCAACGGCGGTCCCGCCGAGCCGGTCGCGGTCGTTCGGGCGTTCGTGATGCACCGGGCCCCCGGCGTCGGCGTGTGCGTCGAGGACGCTCTGGACGGCGACATGTGCGTCGACCGCTTCCCGCCGCCGACGATCGCCTCCTTCAGCCCGACGAGCGGACCGGTCGGCAGCTCCGTCACGATCACCGGGACGAACTTCTCGGAGGCCCACTCGGTGAGCTTCGGAGGGGTCCCCGCCGCCTTCACCTCGAGCTCCGCCACGCAGATCACGGCGACGGTCCCGGTCGCCTCCACCGGGCCCGTCTCGGTGACGACCCCGGACGGAACCGCCGTGAGCTCCTCGAGCTTCGAGGTCACCACGCCGACCCACAAGAGGAGGGTCGTGCTCAACCTCCCCCGCAGCAAGGCGAGGGGCGAGGTCCTCGTGTCCGACGGGTTCGCCCGGTGCGCGTCGCGCGTTCCGGTGAAGGTGCAGCGTTCCGTCAACGGCGAGTGGCGAACGGTCGCCCGCCTGATGACGAGCCGTGGCGGTACCTTCGAGACCGGCGGCATCGACGAACCCGGCAGGTATCGAGCGGTCGCTCAGGAGATGACCAAGGGCGATGACATCTGTATGAAGGGCACGTCACACATCACGCACGCGTAGGCGGAAGGACACAACCTCCCGCGACTCTCAGCTCGCGGCGACGACCGAGACGTGCCCCGCCACGGGCTTGATGAACGCCCGCATCACCGGCACGGGGTCCCCTCCCTCCTCCTCGTACCAGAGATACGCCTCGCGGTGCTGGTCGCCGACCGACCAGAACGCCTCCTCGTTGTCATTGGAAACGGCGGGAAGCCGGTACGAGACGAGGAGCCGCTTGTGCTTGTACACGTCCCACCGAGCGCCGCCCTCGACGAACGGCGATCCGTCGTGGCGCAGGTCCGCACCGGGGCCGCCGCCGTTTCCGCACCGCGTCTGGCCATCGGGCTTCTCCTCCACCCCGTTCCGATCGTTGATCTGTAGGGACCCGGGCTCGTAGTCGCGCCCGACGACCAGCTCGAAGTCGATGCGCAACTGGACCTTGCCGTCCGACACGTACTCGACCCAGGCGCAGGCGTACGCGGCGCGATCGCCGAAGTCCCACCCGTTCGAGCGAGAGAACCCGAGGTCCTCGTAGATCTCGTGATCGTCATCGAGCTCTCGCACGAAGATCTCGAACCTCTTCGGCGCGTCGTCGGGGTCGGGTCCGGAAAGGCCGGGAGCCGGAATGGCGGGCGCGGCGAAGATCAGAGCGGCGGCCACGGCCGGCCAGATGATTCGCTTCATGACGCTCCCCCTCGCGGGTGACGAAGCCCCACTGTCTACCACGGAACGAGACGCCCACCCACCTCGTGCACGTGCGTTCTTGGATTCCTCTGCGTACGAGTTGTTCGTTTGTCTAGCGCTTCGGGACGATTGGCAAGATGCAGCGTTCCACCGACAGCTCCAAGAGCTCGAGGGCGACTCTTGACACCGACGGTCGCGCCGGCCTCCCTCGCGCCGCCGAGAACCTCTGCGCGGCTTCTGTGGTCAATGGATCAGGCTTGGGGCCGGTCATCAGACGGAGGATCCGCACCGCGTCTAGCGCTTTGCTCCGATCAGGTTCCGGCGATGTGCGAGAAGGGCCCGAATCCCCGGGGTTCGGAGCATTCTCGCCCTCCGGGCCGCCCGTTTCAGCACGCGACTCGCGTCGGCCGACGGCGCAACATCGCGAGGAGCGTCGCTCCGGGTCAGGACGACCCAGCACTGACGGTGGGGAGCGGGCCAATCGATCCAGCGGCACGCGAGCCCGTGTCGGGCGGATGATCCCTCGAACCATCCCTTGGTGTACGGCACTGGCTCGGGGTACTTCCATTCTGACCCCTCGTAGTCGTCGCGCCCGATGTGCAATGTCGCGAAGAACTTCGAGGTCGGCCTCATGACTCGCCTCGCCTCGGCGAGGGAGCGTTCGATCTGGGGCTTTGTAGCGTGCGCGAAGATCGAGTGTGCGAGCAAGAAGTCGAAGTCGACTCCGAATTCAGACAGCGCGAAGTCGGACGAGTGCGAAAAAACGGGCCTCTTGATCACAACCTGATCCGCACCAACCTCTTGATCGATGCCATCCTCGATCAGCCATTTCTCAGGCTCGATGCCGAAATAGTTGCCGGGCTTGAGATAGGGGAGGAACAAGCGACCCGCCCGAAGAGATCCGCAACCGATGTCCAGCAGCTTGTGGTGGTCTCGCAAACCCCCGAGCGTTAGGAGGCTGAACTGCATAGCCCCTTGGGTGTCGTAGAGAGCCGCTGGGCCGACGAAGGCTCGATAGTACTTGTGTGAATCCACAAACGTTGCTAGCTCCTCGGAATCCTTGCGCTTGGGGTCGTGGGGTGTCACCACCCGCGTATGCCCTCCGCGAAAAAGCGCCCCTCCTGGCCTTCGAGGGATCGCATCCTCAGACTCTGTTCGCCGTTCGTTCCGCCGAGACTGTTCCACGAACCCTCCCGACGGTCAAATGAGGGCGCACCAACCACATAGCGCTCCACCAGCGGCGTGACCGTCCGTGTGGAATTCGACTACCTCGAGGGCAAGCAGGTCCATCGGGAGTTCCGAGCCACGAACATCGTCACGGCGTTTGGTGGATGGCCGAGCCCGCCGTGGAGGTGGATCCCGGTGAGCTCAACGTGGAGGCATAGGTTGAGGTGACCTTCGACCTGGAAGCCTAGGCGGGCTGGAGGCGACACTGGTGCTGTCGCTACAGTTCACCCATGAAGGCCGCCGTTCACACCAGGTACGGTCCGCCGGAAGTCGTTCGGATCGCGGACGTTGACAAGCCGACGGTCAGGGATCACGACGTGCTCGTCAAGGTTCACGTGGCGACCGTGAACCGCACGGACTGCGGCTTCCGGGCGGCCAGGCCGTTCTTCGTGCGATTCTTCAGCGGACTTCTTCGGCCGAAGACGACGGTTCTCGGGTGTGAGTTTGCCGGAGTGGTCGATGCGGTCGGCAGAGGCGTCACGTCCTTCGAGGTCGGCGACAAGGTGTTCGGATTCAACGAGTGGCGGTTCGGTGCTCACGCCGAATACCTGTCGATCCCCGAAGACAGTCCGCTCGCGACCATGCCGGCGAACGTGACCTTCGAGGAAGCCGCTCCCAGTACCGAGGGTTCCCACTACGCCCTCTCACTCATCAGGAGTGCGAAGATCCACAGCGGGCAACACGTGCTCGTCAACGGCGCAACCGGAGCGATCGGCTCGGCGGCGGTCCAGCTCCTGAAGCATCTCGGCGCCGTCGTGACCGCGGTCTGCGATACGGAGAACATGGAGCTGGTGAGGGGCTTGGGGGCCGACCGAGTTATCGACTACACGGCCGAGGACTTCACGAGGGACCGGCAGACATACCACGTGGTCCTTGACGCGGTCGGCAAGAGCTCGTTCGGCCGATGCAGGCGACTGTTGAAACGGGGCGGAATCTACCTCTCGTCGGACCTGGGTCCGTTGTCCCTCAACCCGATCCTGGCGCTCATCACTCCGCTCTTCGGCGGGAAGAGGGTCATGTTCCCCATCCCGCCCAAGTACGACCAGGAGAGGGTGAGACATTTCAAGGAGATGCTCGAGTCCGGAGCGTTCAAGCCGGTCATCGACAGGCGATATCGCCTAGACCAGATCGTTGAGGCCTACAGGTACGTCGAAACGGGGCAGAAGATCGGCAACGTCGTGATCAGCGTCGATCCTGCGATCTAGTCGCGACTGTTGGACGGGGTCGTCCGACCCGACCTACGACACGAATCGCTCGACGAACTTCAGGGCTGTCTCAGCGACCTCCTGGCAGTTGTCGTCGATGACCAAGGCGTGGCCGCGATCGGCCATCTCGATCATCTCCGTGACGCCCTCGTTGTCCTCTTCGTGCTTGAACGACGACTTCGAGATCGATACCGGGACGGTGTGGTCCTTGCCGCCGGCGATTATCAGCATCGGCCCGCGGTCGGGGTTCTTCGAGTCCACCTTCGCCTCGGACCACGGGTTGAGGTTGGCCGCCGCTGCCTGGAAGATCGGCTCGCCGGGCGCGGGGACGCAGAATTGCTCGTAGAGCCGCTTCGCCTGATCCTCGTCGACCGCGTTCGGGAAGGCGTAACGGAACTGCTCGTAGGTGAGCGGGACCGCTCGATGCTTGTTGGCCGGGTTGCGGAGGACCGGCGAGGCGGAGCGCAGCGCCGAGATCGGGAGCGGGAGCACGCCGCGGAACGGCGCCGGGCTGATGGCCACCGATGCCGAGGAGAGTCCACGACCCGCGAGGATCTCGGTGAGCAGTCCGCCAAAGGAGTGTCCGACCACGACCGGCTTCTTGGTGAGCCCCTCGATGACCTCCTCGAAGTGGTCGGCGACCTCCCCGATCGACTTGCCCGCGAAGACCTCCGAGTGTTCCTTCGCCTCCTCGACGGTCGCGGGGTCGTCGGGCCAGCCAGGGGTGAGCGAGGCGTACCCCGCGTGCTCGAACAGCTCCGCCCAGCGTTCCCAGCTGCTCGGGAGCAGCCAGAGACCATGCACGAAGACGACCGGGGTTCGATACCGTGCTCACGTCCTCGGACATGAGGTCGTCTCGATGGCTCTGGCGGGGTGGTGCGCTGCCTTGACGCCCCGCGCGCGCTTCCGCTATGACGGTTGCGATGCCACCGTCGGCGCCGGAAGTGCTATCGACGATCCCGCTCTTCTCCCGACTCTCTCCGCGCCAGCTTCGCAAGCTCCAGAGAAGCGTCGTCGAGCATCGCTACGAGCCGGACACAACGATCGTTCGGGAAGGAGGGCGCACCGCGACGCTGTTCGTGGTACTCGAGGGTTCGGCGCAGGTCGTCCGGGGCGGACGCACGATCTCCCGCCGAGGACCCGGCGAGTATTTCGGTGAGATCTCGCTGATCGACGGCCGTCCTCGAGCCGCGTCCGTGATCTCCGAGACATCCATGCGATGCCTGGTCATGGATCAAGACTCCTTGCGGAAGCTCCTGATGACCGAGCCCGACGTCGCATGGGAGTTGCTTCAGTCGCTCGCGACACGTCTGCGCGGCGAGTAGCCGTATGCCGAGTCCGCGCTACGAGCGGCTCGTGTGCGGGACGGCTAGGACGAAGGCGCCCCGAGGACCGTGGCGAGCGTCGCCTCCCAGGCCCGCGTCATGGCGGCGTAGCCGATGGTGTTCGGATGCGGATCGAACGCCTCGGAGCACGCGTAGGTCCACTGACACGTTCGCGCGACGTTGATCGGGACGTCGCCCATCCCGCGCACGTGGACGATCGTGTCGAAGTCCGTCGCGGAGAACGTCGCCTCCACGTCCGCCACCGGCACGCCGAGCGCCGCGTACGTTTGCTCGAGCGCGTCGTTGAACGTGGTCCACACGTTCGCGATGGCCACCACGGCGTCGTGGTCGAGCCCGGGGATCATCCACGCCACGAGCAACGGGTCGTAGTAGTTCGCGCCCACGATCGGCGCGTCGGGACCGGCTGCTTCCCTCAGCGCTTCGACGATCGACGTCAGGCGGGCCGAGATCTTCGGTAGGAGCTCGTCGACGCATGCCTGATCGAAGGCGACATCGGTGAAGCTGAAGCACCGGAATAGGTCGTTCGAGCCGATCTGGAGCGTGACGAACGCCACGTCCCGGCGTTCCAGCACCGCGATCGCCTGCGCGAGCTGCGTGCCCTCGGCGTACGGACAGCGCGCCTTCGGGACGTCCATCGTGCGCGTGGTCTCGCCGGGACAGGCGAGCTTGACGAGCCGCAGATCCGGCAGCCGAACCTGCTCGAGCTGGAGGATCTGCTCCGCGTAGCCGCTTCGCAGGTCGCCGTTCGGCTGGTAGCTCGCCGCGACCGAATCGCCGAGCGCGAGGTACGTCCTGCCGGGCGCCGGCTCGGCGCTCGAGGTGGCCGTCGCGACGGATCCGAGCACGACCCCGAACGTGGCGACGCCGATGATGACCTTCCGCAAGCGCATGGCTCCCTCCCCTTTCGCCGCGTGGGACGGTACACCGAGGGAGACGCCCGGTCGAAATCGCTGTCCTTCGTTCTCCGGCCGGCCTTGGCGGCTGCGGTTCTCCGGATCGTGGGCCCTACACCGCCAGGGCCCCGGCGCCGATACGCGAAGGGTGAGCACACCCCTGAGCGCGTCTCCCCACGGCAGGTTCGCACGCGCGAGCCTCGCGCTCGTGTGCGCGCTCGCGGTCTCGCTCACGCTTGCGCCTCCGGTCACGGCCGGAAGCCTCCACGACGCGCGCGAGCGTCTGGCCGAGCTGGAGCGGCAGATCGCGCTCGACCAGGCCGCGATCGAAGCCACGCACGCGCGGCTCGAGGCGCTGGGGGCAAGGATCGCCGACCTGCAGGCCTCCCACGACCAGACGCAGGCGCGGCTCGTGGCGACGCAACTGGCACTCGCCGACGTGAACGATCGGTACCGGGAGCTGCAGGAAGGGCTGAACGCCGCGGCGGCGACGGCCTACCAATGGGGGCCGATGGCACCCGTCGCCGTCGCGCTCGGGGCCGGCTCGCTCGGCGACTTCGCGGACCGGTTGCAGTACTTCGACGCCATCGCGAGGGCGAACGCCGAGGCCGCGGATGCAGTGGCGGTCCATGCCAGGCAGCTGGCCGCCATCCGCGCCGGCCTCGCGGCGCTGTCCACGCAGCAGGCAGCGCTCGAGCTCGACCTGCGCCTCTCGCAGGCGGAGCTCACGACCGAGCTGCTCGCGCAGAACGACCTGCTCACGCAGCTCGCGGACGCCAGGGCCGAGGCCGCCGCGCTCGTGCGCCGGCTCGGGATCTCGGCCGACCCGAACGTGACGGGCGCCGGCGTGAGCTTCGGACGATGGGCCGAGCTGCTGCTGTCGCGGCTCGGCGCGCCGATCTGCGGGGACAACCTCATCGCGGTCGTCGCGTGGGAGTCGGCCGAGGGCACGGCGGCCGCATACAACCCGCTCGCGACCACGCACGACTACCCCGGGGCGACCGACTTCAACGCCGTCGGCGTGAAGAACTACCCCTCGCTCGGCGATGGGATCCAGGCCACGATCGACACGCTGACGCTCGGGAGCCCGACCTACGGATACGGGCCTGTGCTCGCGAGCCTCGCGGCGTGTGCTCCCGCCGAGTCGACCGCCGCGGCGATCAACGCCTCGGCGTGGTGTCGAGGCTGCGCCGGAGGCCTCTACGTGCTGAACGTCGTGCCGCTCGTGCGCGCCGACTACGAGCGGTTCGCGGCGCGCTGATCCTGTCGATCCACCCGTGAGCGACGACGGGGATCCGGAGGAGCACGGGAGTACCGTCCGGTACCGTTTGATTCCGTCGGCTCCTTGACCAGATGTTGACCACGTAAGGCCCTTACCAGCCAGCGGCTTCCTGATGCCGCTAGTCGCACGTTCGATTCCTCCCGGGGCCCTGCGTTGGCGCCAAGTCCAACAGGGTCGATACTCGGCGCGTGTAACCCGCCTGATGGTAGTCACCCTCGGGGGCCGTTCCGCCCGGCGCTCCTTAACCCCAGAGGGAATCCAGCGAAGACGCCGATGTCCACGCTTTCCTGATCGCTGGATACCCGGCCGCCTCGAACTTCATCAATCTGGTCAAGTGCGGCGCACCACCCGCCGGGCCTTCGGGAGGGTTCTGTGACCCGCGGAACCAGCGCCTTCGCAGGTCAGAGGTAGTCAGGAGAGTCACAGGAGTACCCGTTGCGGACCGATGGTCCTAGTCCGAAGCCGCAGCTCGATCGGATGGGCGGGTGACTCGGATAGTGCCCCATTTGGCGTATCGCTTGTCGTCCGCCCGAGCCTCGATACTTGAGCTGACAGCCTATGCGATCCTTCATCGAGCAGCCACGGTTCTCCTTTGCCGTCGACACGACAGAGCAGGCCACGGATGTCCCGGCGAACGCACTCGAGCAGACCGAAGCACCCGACGAGGGCAACCTTTCGGTTCCCGAGCTCCTGTTCGAGCTCATCGAGCGGGGTGGCTCCGACCTTCACCTCATGGCGGGGTCGCCGCCATTCATCCGCATCCGCGGCGAGCTCGAGCGACTGGAGCGGTTCCCACCGCTCTTGCCCGGGGGCGTGCGCGCGATGGTCTACGCGATTCTTCCCGAGAAGATGCGCGAGCGGTTCGAGCAGGATCTCGAGCTGGACATGTCCTATGCGCTCCCAGGCAAGGCGCGCTTCCGCGTGAACGTCTACCAGCAGCGCGACATGGTCGGAGCAGCGTTCAGGCTGATCCCGTGCGACATCAAGACGGTGGAGGAGCTGGGCCTGCCGCCCGTGGTGGGCGACCTCGCCCGCTTCCCTCGTGGATTCGTTGTCGTGACCGGTCCCACCGGCTCGGGGAAGTCCACCACGCTCGCCGCGATGGTCGACGTGGTGAACGAAGAGCGGGCGGCGCATGTCATGACCATCGAGGATCCGATCGAGTTCCTCCACAAGAACAAGCGGTCGGCCGTGAACCAGCGTGAAGTGGGCCAGGACACGCACGCTTTCGCCCGGGCCGCGAAGTACGTCCTGCGCCAGGACCCCGACGTGATCCTGATCGGGGAGATGCGCGACCTGGAGACGATCTCGACCGCGCTCACGGCTGCCGAGACGGGCCACCTGGTCTTCGCGACGCTGCACACGCAGGACGCTCCGCAGACGATCGACCGCATCATCGACGTCTTCCCTCCCGAGCAGCAGCAGCAGGTCCGAGTCCAGCTCTCCACCACCCTGAAGGGCATCGTCAGCCAGCAGCTGCTCCCGACCGCGGATGGTCGCGGTCGCGTGGTCGCCGCCGAGGTTCTCGTGGTCACCCCTGCAGTGCGCCACCTCATCCGCAACGGCAAGGTGCCGCAGATCCTGGGAGCGATGCAGACGGGCGGGGAGTTCGGGATGCAGACGACGGACATGGCGCTCGCGCAGCTGGTCAGGGCGAGGAGGGTCACGCTCGACGCGGCGCTGGATCGCTGCCACGACCCGGACGAGCTGCAGCGGCTCCTCTAGGAGAGAGCACGACTACCCCGGGGCGACCGACTTCAACGCCGTCGGCGTGAAGAACTACCCGTCGCTCGGCGATGGGATCCAGGCCACGATCGACACGCTGACGCTCGGGAGCCCGACCTACGGATACGGGCCTGTGCTCGCGAGCCTCGCGGCGTGTGCTCCCGCCGAGTCGACCGCCGCGGCGATCAACGCCTCGGCGTGGTGTCGAGGCTGCGCCGGAGGCCTCTACGTGCTGAACGTCGTGCCGCTCGTGCGCGCCGACTACGCGCGGTTCGCCACGCGCTGATCATCACAAGGTACCGTGGAGTACCGCCTGATTCCGTCGGCTTCTTGCCGATGTTGACCAGGACGGACTTCCGCTCCAGAGCCGGATCCGGGGGGCTTTTGCACCCTTCGGGGCTCGCCGAGCACCTCCGGAACGCACGTGTAGCATCACGCCGGAGTGCCGACATGGTCGACGATCTGCTACGCACAAAGGGGCTCTCGCTCCGGTATCCGAGCGGCACCCTCGCGCTCGATGAGCTGACCGTCGACGTCCCCCGTGGCTCCGTGGGGCTGGTCGGCGCCAACGGCGCCGGCAAGACGACGCTGCTGCGCCTCGCGCTGGGCCAGCTCCGCCCCACCGCGGGCACGATCGAGGTCGCGGGGCGGGCCGTGGCCGACGACCCGGTCGGGGTGCGAGCCCACATCGGCTTCATGCCCGAGCACGACTGCCTTCCTCCCGACCAGACCGCCGCCGACGTCGTCGCCACCCTCGGCGAGCTGGCCGGCCTGCCGCCCCGCGCCGCCCGCCAGCGCGCCTCGGAGGTGCTCGACCTCGTCGGCCTGGACGAGGCTCGGTTCCGGCCGATCGGCGGCTTCTCGACGGGCATGCGCCAGCGCACGAAGCTGGCCCAGGCCATCGTCGCCGACCCGGAGGTCGTGCTGCTCGACGAGCCCACCGCCGGCCTCGACCCGATGGGGCGCGAGGAGATGCTCGCCCTCGTCGGCCGGCTCGCCGGCTTCGGCATCTCGGCGCTCGTGGCCACCCACCTGCTCGACGACGTGCAGCGCGTGTGCGACCAGGTGGTGATGATCGACGGCGGCAAGCTGCGGCATGCCGGCGCCACCCAGGCCCTCCTGCACCGCACCGGCGCCGTGCGGGTCGAGGTCAGCGACGGCGCCGCGACGCCTCGCCGACCTCCTCGGCACCGCCGGCGTGGCCGTCACCGTCGTCGACGACGCCACGCTCGACGTACGGGTCGACGGCGACGGGGGTCAGGTGCTCGACCTCATCCGCGACGGCGCGGACGACCTCGGCCTCGCCCTCCACGCCCTGACCACCCGGCGCACCTCCCTCGACGAGCTCTTCCTGGACGAGCCCACATGAGCGCACCGGTGGTCCCTCGCGCCGGCGCCGTCTACGACCGTGGCTACCGCCCCTACGAGGGCAAGCTCGGGGGCCGGGGGGCATCCCGTGCGGCCCTCGTGCGCGTCTCGATCCGCCGCGCCCTCGGCCTGCGCCGGTCGTGGCGACAGAAGGTGCTGCCGTGGTCGCTGCTCGCGATCGCCACGATCCCGGCCGTCGTGAACGTCGGCGTGAAGTACATCACCCGAAACACCCCGGCTGCCGACATCGACCTGATCACCTTCCGCGACTACGTGGGCGTGTCCACCACGCTGCTGCTCTTCGTCGCGATCACGGCGCCGGACATGGTGTGTCCCGACCGGCGCAACCGCGTCCTGCCGCTGATCTTCGCCCGTCCGCTCACGGGCAACGACTACGTGCTCGCCAAGGTCGGAGCCCTCACCGCCATCCTCTTCGGCTTCAGCTTCCTGCCTCAGGTCGTGCTGTTCGTCGGCCAGATGCTCGTGGTGCAGGAGGGCGCGCTCGACTTCCTCACCGAGAACGCCGAGGTCCTGTGGCAGGTGCCGTTGGCCGTCATCCTGTTCTCCCTCTACTGGGCGTCGCTCGCGCTGGCCGTCTCCGCCACGACCACCCGCCGGGTCGTCGGCGGCGTTGCCCTGCTCGCCACGGTCCTCGTGTCGGGGGCGGTCGCGGGGATCCTCGTCTCCGCCGGCGGCGCCGACACCGAACGGATCTTCGAGAACGGCAGCCTGTGGGGGCTGCTCAGCGCGATCGACCTCCCGCTGCGGATCAGCGACCTCGTGTTCCTCGGCCACGTCGATCCCACGTCGCTCGTCGGCGGGGCCGAAGGGGCGGGGATCGGCGTGGTCCTTCTCTACGTTGCCGTCGTCGCCGGCTCCCTCGGCTTCCTCGTCTACCGGTACCGCCAGGTCCCATGAGCGCCGCGCCGGAGCTGCCCGCGCCCCCGCACGATCCGGCCTTCGCCGAGGAGGCGACGGTCGTCGTCAGCGGCGCGTCGGTGTGGTTCGGCCCGAAGGTCGCGCTCAACGAGGTCTCCTGCTCCTTCGGCCCCGGGGTGACGGGCCTCATCGGCCCGAACGGCGCGGGCAAGACGACGCTCATGCGGGCGATCTGCGGGATGCTGCCCCTCAACGTCGGCACCGTCCGCGTGGGCGAGCTCGACCCCCGCACGCAGCGCGAGGCCCAGAGCGCCCTCGCGCTCGTCCCGGAGGAGGACGCCTCCCCGGGCGTGGTCTCGGCCCGCCAGCTGGTGCGGTACACCGCGGCCCTCCACGGGGTGCGCGACCGCGCGGCGCCCGAGCGAGCCCTCGCGGCGGTCGACCTCCTCGACGAGGCCGACCGCAAGGTCGGCGGCTTCAGCAAGGGGATGCGCCAGCGGACGAGGGTGGCCGCCGCCCTCGTGGGCGACCCCACGATCCTCGTGCTCGACGAGCCGCTCAACGGCGCCGACCCCGTCCAGCGCGTGGCGCTCATCGAGCTCTTCCACTACCTGGGCGACGAGGGTCGCACGGTGATCGTCAGCTCCCACGTGCTGCACGAGGTCGAGCGCCTGGCCCGCCGCCAGATCGTGCTCGTGCGCGGCCGGCTCGCCGCGGCCGGCGATCACCACGCCATTCGGAGCGCGATCGCCGACCGCCCCCGGCAGGTGCTCCTGCGCTCGTCCGATCCCCGCCGCCTGGCCGCCGCCCTCGTGAGCGTCGAGGCGGTGAGCGGGGTCGGCATCGACGGCGGCGACGTGGTCGTGTCGTCGCTGCGCGCCCTCGACCTCGCCCATGCGCTGCCGGGGCTCGCCCGCCGCGCCGGCGTCCGCCTCCTCGAGGTGCGCCCGCTCGACGACTCGCTGGAGTCGGCCTTCCGGGAGCTGGTCCGGTGACCGCGCCCGCCGCCGCGCGCGCCCTGCCGAAGCCCTTCGTCGCCGCCTTCGTGTACGCGCTGCGGATCTGCGTGCCGCCCAAGCGAGCGGCCCTGCTGGCGCTGCCGTGCGCGGGCGCCGTGCTCTTCGGGCTCCTCGCCCGGACCGTGGACGATCCGACGCCCGCCGGCCGGTTCAACACGATCAGCGGTGCGCTCTTCGGGCTGATCCTGCCCCTCGCCTGCCTCGTGGTCGGCGACGCGGTGCTGGGCGCGGAGGTGCGAGCCGGGACGTTCGGCCTCACGTGGCTGTCACCCGTGCGCTTCTCCACGATCGTCCTGGCCCGCTGGTCGGCCGGCTGGCTCGTGGCCGCCGCCGCTCTGGCTCCGGCCATGGCCCTGTCGGCGGCCATCGCCGGCGTGCCCGAGGCCATCGCCCCGATCGCGCTCGCGGCGATCGCCGGGAGCGCCGCCTACCTGGCGCTGTTCGTGTTCATCGGCGCCACCTTCCGCCGGGCGGCGTGGTGGTCGCTCGCGATCGTCCTGCTCGGCGAGCGTCTCCTCGGCGCCGTGCTGACCGGCATCGCGCAACTCTCGCCGCAGTGGCTGGCCACGATGGTGTACGCCGGGCTCGTTCCGGACGCCGGTGGGCTCGAGCGCGCGGGCATGCCCACCGGGGGGGCCGCCGTCGGACGCCTCGCCCTGCTCACCGCCGTGTTCGTCCTGCTCGCCGTGCGCCAGATCCGGCGGCTCCGACTCACCGGTGTTGGCGAGTAGCTGCCCCGATGAGCGGCACCTGGAGCGAGGATGGCTCGAGCCCTTCCCTCGTTCCGCGGGATCGCTACGCCGCCCTCGATCACTGCACCTACTTCAACCAGGCGGCGCTGGGGTTGATACCCGTTCCGACCATCGAGGCGATGGACGCCTTCCTGAGGCAGACGGCGCAGTTCGGGAACCTGTATCTCAGCGACGACCAGGAGGCCGCGATCCTGGACGACGTCCGTTCGGCCGGCGCCGAGGTGCTCGGAACCTCATCCAGTGCGGTGGCCGTCGTGGCAGGCGCGAGCGAGGGACTGGGCCAGGTGACGTCGCTGCTCGCGCCCGAACATGGGACCGTCCTCCTCGTCGGATCAGACTTCCCGAGCGTGACGTACCCGTGGCTCGCGGCCGCCGAGCGTCGTGGGATCTCGCTGCGGTTCATCGACGACAGCGCCGACCGAGACCTCACACAGGATCTCGTCGAAGCTGTCGATTCGACCACGGTGGTCGTTGCCTTTGGCGTGGTCCAGTACGCGACGGGCACGCGGGTCGACGCCGGGCGGGTGGCGGAGCGGGCGCACGAGGTCGGCGCCCGCGTCGTCGTGGACGCGACGCAGCTCGCCGGTGCGGGGATCGTTGACACGATCGGATGGGGTGCGGACGCGCTGGTGACGAGCGGTTACAAGTGGCTGTCGGCCCACGGAGGCGTGGCGCTGCTGGCGCTCGCTCCAGATCTGGTGCTTCGCCTCCCCGGCCTCGTCGGCTGGAAGGGAGCCCACCGCCCGTTCGCCTTCGATCCGCTGACACTTCGCCTAGCCGACGACGCGCGCCGCTTCGAGCTCTCGACGATGTCGTACGCATCCGCCATCGGGCTGGAGTCATCGATAGCGATGCTCTCGTCGCTGGGGTTCGAGCGCATCGACCAACATGCGCGGCGTTTGGCGACGCACCTCATCGATCGGGTCGCCGAGCTGGGATGGCGCCCGTTCCGGCCGCTGAGCGATCCATCGGCGGCGTCCCACATCGTGTCCCTGCGGCACGCAGATCACGATCCGGGGATGACCGCGGAACGTCTCGCTTCCGAGTCCCGGATCATCTGCGGCGGTCGAGCGGGCGGGCTCAGGATCTCCCTCCACGTCTACAACGACGGCGACGACGTCGACCGGCTCGTCGAGGCCCTGAGGCGTCTCTAGCCTTTGCCGATCGACCGTTCCATGTTCCGCCTCATCCGGACCCGTTTCCTTCCCGCCTATGGACGGACTGGGGGCCCGGGGTCCGAAGATCGCGAGTCAGCTCGCTGCACCCATGCCACGCGCACAGTCACTCGAACGCTCGCCACCGCGCGCAACAGCCTCGGAGAGGCCGGTGTCGCTCAGCCTAGGACCGCGATGATCAGCAGGACCGCAGCCGCGCCCGTCACGACCGGACACAGCGGGGAGCACGTGCAACCGTCGCCTGAACCAGCTTCTACTTCGACCTCCGAAACGCCACCAACAACGCCAAGGCCGCAACCGCGAAGACGCCCGCGATGATCCGATTGACGTCAACCGCGGGCTGCCACTTGACCTCATCGCCACGAATGACGTACGCCCCCGCGGGGCGTGCCGCAATCCCAAACCCGCTGCCCACTCCTGTTCCCGCCTGTCCTTCGGGTGCCTCGCCTTCGCCGCCTCCACCCCCGCCAATGACCTTGGCTGCGGGGATGAACGTGATGCCGTTCTTCTCGTACGGGTCCCCGAAGACCTTCTTGACCGTGATCGCGTCACGGTGGCCCTTCACGAGCTCGTCCATCGCTGCCATGGCTCCCTCCCGTCTCGTCGACCATCTCGTGAGGTCTCCCCCAGTGTCTCGCCCCGGGAGTCCGCAAGCACCAAGCAACGCCGAACAACCACGCCCGCCGACTACCAGTTTGCCGACGCTCGTCCGCTTCATCACTCGGCTCTCAGTCACCCTAGGGAGCGGGTGTCGGCCCTGAAGGGAGCCCTGACCCGCTGGATCCGGGACCGAGGTCCCGAGACCCGGCGATGCCCGCTCGACAGGGCGCCCCGACATGTATGTCGGACGGTGCTGACGGGATCGTCGCCGAGCGTTATCATGTCCCAACCCCGTCTCCCGTCAAGCGCACCGCTTCTTCGACATGGTTAGGCGGTGGTCCCTCCTCTGACCCGCCGATCGCGTCGGGCTACCCGGCCCTCTTCGAACGCGGCCGCCGGCTCGGCTTCTGCTTGGCCTTAGCCGCCTCGACGCTCTCCTTGAGCGCGATCATGAGTTGCTCGACGGCGGAGGAACCGGCGGCGGGGGGCTCGTGCGCCGGCGCCGACGCCCTCGGCGTGGGCGCCTTCTTTGACAGGATCCGGAGCAGGTCCTCGCGATACGTGTCCGCGTAGGCGGCGGGATCCCACTCGGTCTTCAGCATCTCGATGAGATGTGTGGCGAGCGCGAGCTCGCGCTCGTCGACCCGGGCGCCGCCGAGGCCGGGCACCAGCGTGGCGGGATCGCGGACCTCGTCGCCGAAGAACAGCGTCTCCACCGCCAGCAGGTCCTGCATCGGCCGGATAGCGACGAGGTGCGGCTTGGTCCGCAGGACGAATCGGCCGATCCCGACGCGGCCGGCCTCGCGCATGGCGGCGTGGAGCAGGACGTACGGATTCGCTGCCCCGAGCGACTGCGGAATCGCGTAGTACGTCTTCTCGAAGAAGACCGGGTCGATGTCAGCGAGGTCCACGAAGTCCTCGACCTCGATGGTGCGGCTCCGTTGGGGGCGGGCCTGCTCGATCTCGCCTCGGGAGAGCAGCACGACCTCGCCGGCCTCGTTCTCCCACCCGCGCTGGACGTCGTCCCAGGCGATCGTCGCCGGCTCCGGCCGTCCCGGCGTCCCGAGCACGTCAGGGTTCTCGCGCGCGCATGGCTCTGCGCTCGTCGTGCGCGCGGCTGGCTCCTCCGGGCTCGGCGGCTCCCCGGGCACCGGCTCCTCGAGCCCGTCGACGAGTCGGTCGTAGCGAACGCGCCGGCCCTTGCGGTCGTAGAGGTGGAAGCGGACATCCTTTGGCTCGGTTGCATTCACGAGCCGCACGGGCACGTTCACAAGGCCGAAGCTCAGCGTGCCGGTCCACACGGCCGTCGGCATGGCGGGCAGCGTACCCCCGGGGCCCACCGGCCGCCGAGATTCGGTTCGGGATCTCTGGGCTTCTCGATCAACGCCGGACTTGAACGCCCGTTCTCGGAGGGGCGAAGGTGGATGCTCTCGTCGACGAAGCGGTGGGCGCGCTGAACACCTACCGGAGCCGGTGCCGGCGATCGAAGCTCGACGCCAAGCGCGTGCTCGGCCCTAGACGGGCTGGGCGATCCTTTCGAAGCACGTCTGCGTCCTCGGCGAGGGGATGCCGAGCACCAGCCAACAGCTTGCGGCTCAGGGTCCCCTCCACATCGCGAAGACCGAGGTTGACGACCTCCGCGCACAGGCGTAGACCAGCCTCTCCGAGAGGAAGGGAGCAGCACCATGGCCAAAGATCTGACGGTCAGCCTGGAGGACAAGCCCGGCGAAGGAGCGAGGCTGGGCGAGGCACTCGGCAACGCTGGCATGAACATCGAGGGCATGACGGCGATCGTCTTCGAGGGCCGCGGGATCGTGCACCTGCTCGTCCAAGACGCAGGCGCCGCGCGTGCCGCGATCGAGGGCGCCGGTATCAAAGTGGAAGGCGAAACCGACGTGATCGTCGGGCCCCCCCTGCCCGATACCGACGTCGACACCCCCGGGCAGTTCGGCAAGATGGCACGGGTGCTTGCCGACGCCGGGATCAATGTCACGCTGGGCTACATGGCCACGAAGAGCCGCATCGTGCTCGGCACGAGCGACAACGCCCGCGCCATGGAGATCCTGCAGCAGGCGATGATGTAGAAGACGTGTGCGAGCGTGCGCGGGGCCGGGTCGGTCGCGCGTCCGCTTGCGAGGAGCTAGAAGACGCGGGCGGCGATCTCGGCCGGCGCCTCGAAGAGCGAGACCAGCTCGTCGTCCAACCGGACGAGCGTGACCGAGCATCCCGCCATGTCGAGGGAGGTGCAGTACTCGCCGACGTAGCTTCGATGCACACTGATCCCGCGGTCCGCGAGCTGCTCGTGGGCGCGCCCGTACAGTAGGTAGAGCTCGCTGATCGGCGTCCCGCCGAGGCCGTTGATCATCAGGGCGACCTTGTCCCCCTTCTTGAACGGAAGGTCGGAGGCGGTCGCCTCGACAAGCTCGTCGATGATCTCGTTCGCCCCGGCGAGCTTCTCGCGGCGGCGACCGGGCTCTCCGTGGATGCCGACGCCCATCTCCATCTCGTCCTCGCCCAGATCGAACAGCGGCGATCCCTTTGCCGGAGGGGTGCAGGAGGTGAGGGCCATTCCCATCGTCCGCGTGACCGAGTTCACGCGATCACCCAGCTTGACCAGGTCGTCCAGCTCCGCCCCCTGCTCCGAGGCGGCGCCGACCGCCTTGATCACGAAGAAGTTGCCGGCTACGCCACGGCGCCCGACCGTCCAGGTCGAGTCCTTGACGGCGACGTCGTCGTCGACAATCACCGTCCCGATCCGGACCCCTTCTGCCTCCGCCATCTCCCGGCCCATGTCGAAGGCCATTCGATCCCCCGTGTAATTGTTGATGAGGTGCAGCACGCCCTTGGCCGAGTTGAGCAGCTTGGTCGTCTCGAGGACGTAGTCCATCGGCGGTGCCGCGAAGACGTCGCCGGGGCACGCCGCGTCGAGCATGCCCTTGCCTACGGCCATCACGTGGGCGGGCTCGTGCCCCGACCCCGAGCCCTGCACCACCGAGACCTTGTCGTCGCTCGGGGCGTCGGCCCGCATGATCAGGTTGTATTCCGGAACGTACTTCAGCGTGGTCGGGTTCGCGAGCGCGATGCCCTTCAGCATCTCGGGAACGAACTGCTGTGGGTCGTTGACGAACTTCTTCATGTCATCCCTCTTTCTGGTCGTCGGCCCACACGTCGGCGAGCCGCTCGAACATCACCGCCACCGCAATCGCGCCGGCGTCAAGCGTTCCGATGCTGCGCTCGCCCGTGTAGGCAGCGCGGCCTCGCTTGGCGAGCATCTCCCGCGTGGCCTCGGCTCGTTCCCGAGCCGTGATGGCCGCCCGGGCGAGCGCGCCACCCGCGTCCTCCCCTTGCCCGAGCGCCTCCTCCAGCTCGTCGACGGCCGGCACGAGCGCGTCCAGCAACGTCTTGTCGCCGAGATCGGACTGACCGCGCATCTTGATGCCCTCGATCGCCGCCCGCAGCATCGCGATCGTCTCGTCGGTCGTGAGCTCCGTCTTGCCCGCCGCGGTCGCTCCCGCGCGCAGGAACGCAGTGCCCCAGATCGGGCCCGACGTCCCGCCGATCCGTCCGGTGATCACGAGCGCGATCTTCTTCAGGAACGTCCCGATGTCCGCCCGATCGAAGTTGTCGAAGTCCGCAAGGACCAACTCGAAGCCGCGAGCCATCGAATAGCCGAAATCGCCGTCGCCGACGACCGCGTCGAGCTCCCCGAAGTACTTCTCGTTCTGGACCGCCGTCTCGGCGATCGTCCGTACCACCAGCTCGACCCCCTCGAGGCTCGACCGCCCCATCCGCACCTCCGTCCGTCCTGACACGCTCAGCGCTGCTCGAGACACGCCCTGAGATCGTCCAGCCCGATATGGTCACCTGGCTCGGGGATGCCCCGGTTCGCGAGCACCTTGGTTCGCTCTCCGCCCGGATCGCCGAGCGAGGACACCACCAGCACGGCCTCCGAGAAGTCCTCTCCTTCCGTGTACCCGTTCACGGTGACGACGCAGGTGAGGTCCGCGCCGACCGCGGCGAGCAGCCCGTTCCGCGAGTCCTCGATGACCAGGGTGGCGCTCGGGCTCGCCCCCAGCCGGTCCACGGCCAGGCGATAGATGTCGGGCGCCGGCTTCTTCCTCTCGACCACGTCCCCGGCGAGGACCAGGGCGAAGCGGGTCGCCTGCTCGGCCCCCACCACGTGCTCGAGCACGGCTCGCACCGATGGTTCCGCCGAGGTCGACGCGACCGCGAGATCCACGCCAGCGTCGAGCGCCTCGGCGGTGATCCGGGCGATCCCCGGCCGGCCCGGCAGCTCGCCGGCCGCGACCAGCTCCGTGTAGATCTCCGTCTTGCGGCGGTGCCACTCGGCGACCGCCGCCCGCTGGCCCTCGGGATCGGTCGGCAGGCCGGCCTCGCGGACGAAATCCTCCGTGAGCAGGCTGGTCATGCGCTCCTTCCCCCCGGCGATCTCGAGCTTGCGGCCGTACTCCTCCTCACTCCAGCGAACGGGAAGGCCGAACTCTTCGAACGTCCTGTTGAACGCACGGAGGTGCCCGTCGCGCTCAGTGTCTGCCAGGACGCCATCGCAGTCGAAGATGAGGGCGGTCACCAGGCCTTGCCTCCGCTCCCGAACCGCCGCATGTGATCCGCGGCCAAGTCGACGATCTCGGCGCGAACGGCACGGAACAGGGACGGCGGATCCCACGCGTCGGCGGCTTCGGCGTCGCGGAGGAACGCGAGGTTGGCCTTCATGAATCGGCGCTTGAGGGCGGTCGAGATGTTGACCTTGGCGCAGCCCCGTGAGATCAGGTCGGAGAACTGCGCGTCGGTCATGCCACTCCCGCCGTGAAGGGCGATCGGGATCGGCTCGGCAGCGACGATGTCCGACACGCGTTGCGCGTCCAGCTTGGGCTCGCTCGCGTACATGCCGTGCGCGTTCCCGATCGCGGGAGCGAAGCAGTCGATCCCCGTCGACCGGATGAAGTCGAGGGCGACCGGCAGGGACTGGCGATCTGCCTCCTCGTCCGAGCCGACGTCGTCCTCTACGCCCTTGATGCCTTCGATCTCGCCCTCGACGTGTGCCCCGTGACCCCGCGCCTCGGCCACCACCTCCTTCGTCTGGCGCAGGTTCTCCTCGACGGGGAGCGCCGAGGCGTCGAAGAGCACGGAGTTCCAGCCCGCGTCGAGGCACGAGGAGATGACCTCGCGCTCGGGACAGTGATCGAGATGCAGGGTGACTGGGACGTCGATGCCTTCGGTCATCGTGCGCCACATGCCGAAGAGGACGTCGCGCCCGATCGACTTCACCGTCTTCACCGAGGTCTGGATGATGACCGGAGCGCGGATCTCGACCGCGGCGGCCAGGACCGCCTCCAGGGTCAGGTCGTTGACGACATTGAACGCCGCGACCCCGTACCTGTCCGCGTAGGCCCGGTCGAGGATCTCCTTGAGCGGAACGACGGGCACCCCGTGACCCCTCCCGATCGCTCGAACGCGCCAAGGCTAGAAACCCGGGCGCGTCTTGCCATCGGGGAGATCACCCGTTCGCTGTGGTCGGGAATCCCCTACCCCGCCGCGCCCTCCCGCGCTCGCGCGGCAGCCTGCGTGCGGTTCAGGGCGCCCGTCTTGCGCAGGATCGAGCCCACGTGCTTCTCGACCGTCTTGACCGAGATGCCCAGCGTCGCCGCGATCTCGCGGTCGGGGGATCCGCGTTCAAGAAGGCCAAACACCTGACGTTCGCGATCGGTGAGTGAGGAGGAGCCCCGGGCCCCGTTCAGGTGGGCGTGGAACCGGTCGACCGCCGGGCCGGACAGGACCGTCCCTCCGCGAGACGCGGTGAGCACCGCGCCGGTGAGCTCTGCCTCCGACGCGTTCTTTCCGATGTATCCGCGTGCGCCCGCCCGGAACGCGGCGCTGACGGAGTCGTCGGTCGCGAACGCGGTCAGCGCGACGATGCTGGCGTTCGGGTCCTCGGCGCGGATCCGGGCAATCGCGTCGGCCCCGTCGCCGTCGGGCATCTGGAGATCCATCAGCACCACGTCGGGGTGCAGCGCGCGCCAGGCCGTCAACGCCTGGGCTCCCGATCCGGCCTCGCCGACGACGTGCACGGGCGGGTCGCTCGCCGACAGCAGGCGGACGATGCCGGCGCGGGTCACCGCGTGATCGTCGACGACGAGGACCCGCACGGCCCGAGCCGGCGAATCGACGTCGGTCGGAGCGGCGGACGGCAGCGGAACGAACGCACGGACCCGGGTCCCCCACCCGGGCGTGGAGTCGAGCTCCAGCGTGCCACCGAGCAGCCGGGCGCGTTCGGTCATGCCCTTGAGCCCGAGACTGTGCACCACCCCGTCCTGGGCGACACGAGTCCGATCGAAGCCGGCGCCGTCGTCCTGGACGAGGAGGATGACCCCGGCTGGTGCATACACGACGCCGACTCGGACTGACCGCGCGCGGGCGTGGCGAAGGGCGTTGATCAGCGCCTCCTGGGCGATTCGGAAAAGGGTGTGGGCGAGATCGGGCGGCAGCTCGACCGGAGTGCCCGCGGACACCAGGCGAACGTCGGCGACGCCCGTCCGGTTCGCCCAAGCGAGCTCGAGCTCGAGCGCCTCCTCGAGCGATCGACCCTCGAGCGGCGAGGGCGCGAGCCCGAGCACACTGCGCCGTGTCTCTTCGAACGCGGTCTCGGCGGCGGATCTGGCGTCACGGAGGGCGGCGACGGCTTCGTCGACCTCGCCGCCGGCGATCGCGCCGTGGGCCGCGCGGAGCTGGAGCAGGACCGACACGAGCCCCTGCGCGACGCTGTCGTGGACCTCACGCGCCATCCGGTTGCGCTCAGCCGCAGCCGCCTCGGCGCGGGCGTTGGCCTCGGCGGCCTCGTGCAAGCGGGCGTTGGTGATCGCAATGGCCGCGTGCTTGGCGAAGAGCTCGAGCAGCTCGGCGTCGTCGAGGACGAACGCGCGTTTCGGGTCACGGCTGAACACGACGCAGGAGCCGATGATGGCGCCTCGCCACCAGATCGGGACTCCGATCACACCCTTGAGCGTCCCCCGGTCCTCCAGGCGCACGTGGCCGCCGGGGACATTGCCGTAGTCGTCGAACATCACCGGTCCCTTGCGGGCGACGACCGCGCCGGTCACCCCTTCGCTGAGCGGAAAGACACGGCCCGACTGGCAGGCGACCCCGATGTCCGCCTCCTTCCGATACACACCCGCCCCCTCGTCCACCAGGCAGATCGAACCCGCTTCGCATCCGAGCAGCTCGGTCGAGCGCTTGAGGATGCGTTCGAGGAGCGGACGGAGGGAGAGCTCGCCGGCGAGGTCCTCGACGACGGCGGTCAGGGCGGCGGCCGGTACTCGCTCACCGGCCGGCTGGACGCGCCGCGATCTCCCGTTCGGTACCGGAGTGTCGCTGCTGACCATGGCACCCGTATCCGCGTCGGGGAAGTGTCCGAAAGACTGTATGGGGTCCGGCCGGTTCGGGCAATCGGCGGGATCTGGGACGTGGACGGCGGGCCGTGAGAGCGGGTCGCGGCGAAGCGCAGCCAATGATCACATGGCCGTCGCATGCGATAGCTCAATGTGAGCAGCGGATGGGCCGCGGCGGCACCGAGGTGGGCGCTGAGGGACTCGAACCCCCCCGCCTCTTCCTTGTAAGGGAAGGCTCGGGCGATGCTCTGACCAGCACGTTCGCAAGTCGAAGGTGGTTTCGGATGTCAGAGGAGTACCGGGAGTACCGTGTAGTTCCCTCGACTCCTCTTGACCAGATGTTGACCAGATTGAGGCCGGATCGCCCTTGCCAGTAGCGTCAGCGCCGGGTAACGCCTGGATCCACGCGCTCAAGATGGCTGCACGACGGGACGCGACGAGCGTCAGCGCGAACGCCCTCGTCCCATCTCGCGTCGGGCGACCACGAGACCCGCGTCCCAACCGGGCGCTCGACCGCCGGTTGGCGGCTGGAGATCCTGGGTGTCCACGCCAGCGCGTGCGAGCAGCCACGAAATCAGCGAGTTGGAGTTCCACATGTCCCCGGTGTGCAGCTCGTCTCGGCCCCACACGGGGGTTGGGACGGACGGCACCAGATCGAGGACACGCTGCGCGCGAGCCAGATCGTTCGCGACGCGGACCGGACTCGAGACGGCCTCGTTGGCGTCGGGAATCGAGCCTCCGCGCCATCGGCGGATCTCGTAACGGAACAGCCGAAACCCTCCGGCCCATCTCGTCCCGACCGGACCTTCAGCGACGACACCACGCCGTCGTCCCTCGCTGTCCCGGATCGGGGCGGACTCGATCACGAACCGGCCGTCGGAGACACCCACCTCCAGGGCGGTGTGGTACAGGGCGCGCCGAGGGCGATGTCCCATGAAGGCTGTGATCCCCTCGTAGACCTTCCCACTCAATCGGACCACGTGCGCGCCCGCGCCCAGGGGGATCCAGTAGAGGTCAATGGCTCCGGGTGCGAGCGCGGTGGTCATGCCGCGGGTCTCCATTGGAAGAGGGAGTATCAGTCTCGACCCTCCGTCGGAGTCAAGAAGTCCGCGGCGCGCGCGGCGGGTCCCGGCGCACCAGGAGCGGCCGCCAGGACCGGCGCGCTGTGAGACGTCAGGCGACCTAGGAGACGTGAGGTCTCGGACCCAGGCCGAGCCAGCCGTGGGTCACCCCCCATGCACCTCCTCGCCACGACCCTCCACCATGTGGCGAAGGCCTCCTCGACCTCTACCGTCGACGCGCGGAACCCGGGCTTGTTCGCGTTCGCCAGATTGTTGGCCCGGGCGGCGGAGCGCGCCGCCACGACGCCGAGGCGACCTCGACGCTTTCATCGCCTTGTCGCCGATGCCGCTCATGCCATCACCTCGCAGGAGAAAGGGGCGAACGCGAGGGCGCTCCTCCCTGAAGCCGATCTCGGCGTGATCGGTTGATGGGTCTTCGGTTGTGATCAACAGCGGAGGCGGCTGTCGCGGGTTCGGGACGCACCCGGGTTCGTAGCCAACCGGGCGCGTCGGCCGGACGACGGACTCGAGGAGCGCCGTCCGGCCGGCGGCCAGATCTGCCCCCGCGCCTCGTCCCGGCCGGCGGCCTGGGACGAGGCGACCAGGGGCCACGCCGTCTCCTACTTGCCGAAATCGAAGACGGTGGTCGTTTCGTACTCCTCGCCCGGTCGAAGGACCGTCGACGGGAAGTTCGGTTGGTTCGGTGAGTCCGGGTAGTGCTGGGTCTCCAGCGCGAAGCCGTAGCTCTGCCGATACATCTGCCCGCTCGTTCCGACGAGCGTTCCGTCGAGGAAGTTGCCGGCGTAGAACTGGATGCCTGGCTCCGTGGTAAAGATGCGCAGGACGCGTCCGCTCGATGGATCGCGCGCCATCGCCGCCAGCACGAGGCCGGGTCCGGTGCGGTTCAGCACCCAGTTGTGGTCGTAGCCGCGACCGATGACGAGCTGCTCGAACGTCCCGTCGTGGATGCGGTCGCCGATCGCGATGGCCTTGCGGAAGTCCATCGGGGTGCCCTGTACCGGATCGATGGCTCCGGTCGGGATCAGCGTCGGGTCCACCGGCGTGTACGAGTCGGCGTTGATCATGAGCTGATGGTCGTAGATGTCTCCGTTCCCCTCCCCGGCGAGGTTGAAGTACGTGTGGTTCGTCAGGTTGACGATCGTCGGCGCGTCCGTCGTGGCGTGGTACTCCATGACGATGGAGTTGTCCCTCGTCAGGAGGTACACGACCTCCACTTCGAGCGTGCCCGGGTAGTTCTCCTCACCGTCCGGGCTCGTGTAGGTGAGTCGAAGGCCAACGGTCGACCCATCGTGGATCTCGGTCGCCTCCCAGATCCGCTTGTCGAACCCGAAGTTGCCTCCGTGCAGGTGGTTCGGGGCGTTGTTGGTGGCGAGCTGATACTCGACACCGTCGAGTGTGAACCGCCCCAGCGCGATCCGGTTCGCGTACCGGCCCGTGATGCAGCCGAAGTAGGGGTTCCGCTCGACGTAGTCATCGAGGTTGTTGAACCCGAGAGCGACGTTGGCGGCCCGGCCCTTACCGTCGGGGACGTTGATCGCCTGGAGGATCCCTCCGTACGTCATGATCGCGATCGACATCCCCCGGCCGTTGTCCAGCGTGTACAGGTCGACGGGCTGACCATTCTCCGGGTGGTTCGGGTCCTCGGCATCGACCGTCCCGAAGAAGGTCTTGGTGATGCTCGGGGCGACGGTCGCGGCGGTGGGCTGGGGACCGCCCACGGCCGGCACTCCCCACAAGCCGACGAACACGACGGCCAGCGCCGCAAGCCATCCGACGATCGCCGTCTTGCCGAGCCGGCCCGGTCGCAACAGCGGACCTTGCATGGCATCCTCCTTGGGTCGGGGACCCTTCGACAGCATCATCGGACGATCCGGTTGGTCAATCGGCCGACCGAGCTACTGCGGAACGGATTGCCGCGCAAGGCGCTCCGAGTGGGTTGCATGCATCGGGTGCAGGCATCGCTGCATGCACGGGTGTGGTCCGCCGGTGGTCCGTTACTGATCCGCTCGGTGCCCGGCGTGGGGTTCGACCCCACATGGCCGTGAGGCCCTCGCCTCTTAAGGGCGATGCGTCTCGCCGTTCCGCCACCCCGGGCAGATGTGGATTCTCGGCGGGATCCCGACGGGTCGGTGGCAGCGGGCGCCGCCGTGTCAGCGAGGCGTCGTCAACGGATCCCAGATCCTCCTCGGGATGTCCAGGCGGGTCCGGACCTCCTCGAGCCGGGCGCGGCGCGAGGCGTCGTCGACCGGAGCCGAGCTGGGCACGGACAGGAAGCGATGCAGGCGGTCCCCGGCCCCCTCGCCCTCGACGCGCGTGGTCTCGCGGAGGCTCCGAACCGCCTCCTCCATGTCGGGGGCGTGGTAGATGCCGGTTCCCACGGTGAGCATGTCGGCGCCGGCCTGGACGTATCGGAGAGCGTTCGACGGCTTCACCCCTCCGTCGACCTCGATGGCGGTCTGCAAGCGCGCGGCCTCGCTCCGCTCACGGAGGGTCTCGATACGGTCGAAGGTGTCCGTAGCCGAGTCGCTTCCGCCGTAGCCGAGGGGGACGGCGACGAGGTTCACCAGGTCCACGGCGGCGAGGAGATCGTCGGGGATCTGCTCGATCGGCGTGTCGAGGCGAAGCGCCAAGCCGGCGGAGCGTTCCTCTGCGCGAATCCGCTCGACCACGTCGAACGGGTCGGCGGCCGCTTCGAGATGGAAGACGACCATGTCGGCGCCCGCGTCGCACATCCGCTGCACCCAGGTCTCCGGTCGGTCGACCATCAGGTGGATCTCGATCGGCAGCTCCACCCAGTTCCGCACGCGCGCGACGACGTGGTCGCCGAACGTGAGGCGCGGGACGAAGTGACCGTCCATCACGTCGAGCGAGAACGCGTCCACGCCGGCCGCGGCCACGCGGGTGACCTCGTGTTCCAGCCGGGCGAAGTCGGCGTCCAGGATCGAGGCCGCGATGATCGCCACATTCCCTCCCGCACCGGTCGAGAGAGTCCTCGAAGTGACGACCGGCCCCGTGGATGCTAGCAAGCACCGCTATCGTGTCGCTCGATGCGACCACTCGGATCGCCGCGAGGAAACGTCGTCGACGTGCCGGCGTCGCCTCATCGGAGGTTGAACCCGCTGAATGGGCGATGGGTCCTCGTGTCGGCGGGCCGCACGGCCCGCCCGTGGCTCGGTAGGACGGAATCGTCGAGCCCGACGCCACGGCCCCGATACGACCCGAGCTGCTACCTGTGTCCCGGCAACGAGCGGGCAGGAGGCGAACGGAACCCCGCATACGAACGGACCTTTGCGTTCGTGAACGACTTCGCCGCCCTGGGTCCCGACACGCCCGAGGCCTCGCCTCAGGCGGGCCCGCTCCTGCAGATGCGGACCGGACCCGGCACGTGCCGGGTCCTCTGCTTCTCACCTCGCCACGACCTCGATCTCGCGCTGATGTCGACATCGCAGATCGAGGGGGTGGTCGATCTCTGGGTCGAGCAGGTCGCCGAGCTCAGCCGACGATACCGCTCGGTGCTGGTGTTCGAGAACCGCGGCGAGGACATGGGGGCGTCCAACCCGCACCCCCACGGTCAGCTCTGGGCCAGCGCTCACCTTCCCGATGAGCCCGCGATCGAGGACGATCGGCAGCGAGCGGCCTTCGAGGTCTCGGGCAGCCCGCTGCTGCTCGATTACGCGCGTCTCGAGCTGAGCCACGAAGCCAGAGTGGTTGTGGAGAACGACGGGTGGGTGGCGGTCGTGCCGTTCTGGGCGTTCTGGCCGTTCGAGACCCTCGTGGTGCCGCGTCGGCACGCCTCGCGCCTCACCGACCTGGACGACGACGAGCGGCGCGGGCTGGCGGAGCTTCTCCGGCGGCTGCTCGCGAAGTACGACAACCTGTATCGCAGGCTCTTCCCCTACTCTATGGGCTGGCACGGCGCGCCGGGACACGACGAGCACGCCGAGCACTGGCAGCTCCACGCGCACGTCTTCCCGCCGCTGCGATCGGCCACGACGCGCAAGTTCGTGGCGGGCTACGAACTGTTCGGCGAGACCGCGAGGGAGCTCACGCCGGAGGAGGCGGCCCAACGACTGCGAGGCCAACCCGACGTGCACTTCCTCTCGGGCACGGATCGGGTCGGCGGCGAGTAGGGCGTGAACGCGAGCGGTCGCGCCGTCCGACTCTTCCGCGAGCAGTTCGGCGGCGATCCCGACGCGCTCCTGCGCGCGCCCGGACGCGTCAACCTCATCGGCGAGCACACGGACTACAACGATGGCTTCGTGCTGCCCGCCGCCATCGATCGCGACCTGTGCGTCGCGATTCGCTTCCGGTCCGACCCGCTCGTCGACGTCCGCTCGGAGGGGCACGCAAGCGCCACCGTCGCGATCGACGGCTTCGAGCGGCGATCGAACGACTGGGGCGTCTATGTCCAGGGCGTGGCGTGGGCGCTGTCGGAAGCTGGTCATCGGCTCGCCGGCTGGAACGGCGCGATGGCCAGCGACATCCCGATCGGGGCCGGTCTCTCCTCCTCCGCTGCGATCGAGCTGGCTACGGCTCGATCGTTTCAGCTCAGCTCGGGATTCGACTGGGAGCCGACGACGATCGCGCGGTTGTGCCAGCGAGCGGAGAACGCGTGGGTGGGTCTCGCATCCGGGCTGATGGACCAGCTCGCCTGCGTCCGCGGACGCGCAGGGCACGCGATCCTTCTCGACTGCCGGTCGCTCGACTCGGAATGGGTCCCCATCCCGGAAGGCGTCGCGGTCGTCGTCCTGGACACGGGAACGCGGCGCGAGCTCGAGACCTCCGCCTACAACGACCGGCGACGGGAGTGCGAGACCGCGGCCCGAGCGCTCGGCGTCGACTCCCTGCGTGACGCGTCAGAGTCCGACCTTCGATCGCGCTCGACAGAGCTTGGCGACACGATCGCACGGCGGGCCCGCCACGTGATCACGGAGAACGCGCGGACGCTCGCGACCGCCGGTGCCCTGCGCGCCGGCGACGCCGGGCAGGTGGGCCGGCTCATGAACGAGAGTCACCGCAGCCTGCGGGAGGACTTCGAAGTGTCGAGCGAGGCACTGGACGCCATGGTCGAGGCGGCCCAAGCGGCCGAGGGATGCTTCGGAGCCCGCCTGACCGGTGGAGGGTTCGCCGGGTGCGCCGTCGCACTCGTCGAGCGGACGGCGACCCCTGCGTTCGAACTCGCGGTCGCGGGGGCCTACCGGGAACGCACCGGGCTCACGGGCGAGATCTACGTCTGCCGGGCGAGCGACGGGGTATCGGTCCTCCCGCTTGCCGGCGAGGCGGCCTGATCCTCAGTCGCCGCGGCGGGCATCTGCGCCCGTCTGCCCGTAGTAGGCGTCGGGACCGTGCTTGCGGCCGAAGTGCCGGGCCAACAGCGCGTCGGAGATGGGACCGATCGACGGATCGAGCGCCAGCGTTCGCAGGGCTATCGCCGAAACGACCTCAAGCGCCACCGCGTTCGTCACCGCCTCGGCCGAGTCGGCTCCCCACGTGAAGGGGCCGTGGCTCGCAACGAGCGCGGCCGGCATGTGCAGTGCTTCGAGGCCCAGTCCGTCGATCGTCTCGACGATGACCTCGCCCGTCGACCCCTCGTAGTCGCCGTCGATCTCCCGTTCGGTCAGCGCCCGAGTGACCGGGATCGGTCCGGCGAAGTGATCGGCATGGGTCGTGCCGAGGCACGGGACCGTTCGCACCGCCTGCGCCCATGCGGAGGCGACGGGCGAGTGCGTGTGCACGACGCCGCCGATCGATGCGAATCGCCGATACAGGACCAGGTGCGTCGGCGTGTCCGAGGATGGCCGCATCGAGCCCTCGACGACGCGGCCGTCATCGAGTGAGACCACCACGGTGTCCGCGGGCTGGACCCGGTCGCACGCCACGCCGCTCGCCTTGATGACGACGACGCCCTCGTCCCGATCGACGCCGCTCGCGTTGCCGAAGGACAACGCCACCAGGCCCTCCGCCGCCAGCCTTCGGTTCGCCTCGGCAACCTGCTCACGCAGCTCGGACGACGTCATGCCTTCACCCCCTCCGCCCAGTGGCGCCGGTTGAGCGCCGAAACCCAACCCCGGTGCTCAACGACAGGCTTCTCATGCCGCGTCTATCCGTCCGGCGCGGCGCTCATTCGTTCCTTGACAGGGAAGAATACGTTTGCATACACTCGAATGCAATCCTCGAAATTGACGGCTCGAAGAGGGGTTCCCGAGGGGATCGAAGGGGGGCGATACGGCACCGCTTACAGGATCCGACCGCAGCTTCGCGAGCAAGGAGGGGCGTCATGACGAGAATGCGACCACGCGACGTGTGGGGTCGCTGGCGGTTCATCGCGGTGCTGGGGGCCCTCGCCCTGGTGCTCGCTGCATGCACCGGCGACGACGACGGCGGCGAGGAGGCGCAGGGGGCGACCGGCGAGGCCGCGCAGGGCGGCGACAGCGCGGGACAGTTCTGCAGCGGGACCAACATCGTCTTCTTCCCGGGCGGCACCGAGGGCGGCGGCTTCGAGACCGTCGTCTACAACGGTGCGAGGGCGGCGGAGGCGGCCTTCGGACCCGACGTCACGTACTCGTGGTCGGACTGGGATCCCCAGAAGATGATCACCCAGTTCCAGGAGGCCGTTGCCACCAGCCCCGACGGCATCGCCGTCATGGGCCACCCGGGCGACGACGCCTTCGACTCGCTGATCGATGACGCGAGGAGCCAGGGGGTCCTCGTGACGGTCATGAACACCGAGCTTCCGCTGGCCGAGGCGAAGTACGCCGCCGATGGCACTGGCTACGTCGGCGCCGTGCTCCACGACGCCGGCTTCGACCTTGCGCAGGAGGCGATCGAGCGCGGCGGCCTCCAGTCGGGAGACCGGGCGTTCGTGTGGGGCCTGGTTGCCCAGCCCGGCCGCGGCGAGCGGACCCAGGGCATCCTCGACGCCCTCGAGGAGGCCGGCCTGACGGTCGACTACCAGGAGATCGACGACGCGACGAACGCCGACCCCGCGGCCGGCGTCTCGACATTCACGGGGTACGTGTCGGCGAATCCGGACGTCAAGGCCATCTTCATCGACCATGGCAACCTCACATCGACGATCCCGACGTACATGGAGGCCGCGAACCTCGGCCCGGACGATCTGTACGCCGCCGGGTTCGACCTGTCGCCTTCGACGGTGCAGGGTGTGCAGGACGGGTTCATCGACCTCGTGATCGACCAACAGCAGTACCTGCAGGGCTTCCTTGCGGTTCAGCAGCTCTGCCTGACGCACATGTACGGGTTCAGCGGTCTGTTCGTGAACACGGGCGGGGGCTTCGTGGACGCGTCGAACATCGACGTGATCGCCCCGTTGGTGGAGCAGCAGATTCGGTGATGTCCGGCGGCGACGCCGAGGCGGGCGGCATGGAGGCCGGCGAGCAGAGCGCTCGCCGGCCCCGGCCCGCGCCGGAGCATGCCACACTGACGACGGGTGAGACCGACGTGACGGCGCGGGGAGACGGACAAGTCCACGTCGAGCTTCGTCACATCTTCAAGTCGTTCGGCGGCGTCCGCGTCCTGAAGGACGTGAGCCTTCAGCTCTCCGCGGGCGAGGTGCTGGGCCTCCTCGGCGACAACGGCGCCGGCAAGTCCACGCTGATCAAGATCGTCACCGGGGTCCACGAGCCGGACAGCGGACAGATCCTGTTCCGGGGGCAGGAGGTGCACGGGATCACCGTGGACAAGGC